>FCNA01000120.1 GCA_900018345.1 Clostridiales bacterium CHKCI006 | reverse complement strand
CCAATGGTTCGTTGGCCTTTTAAGATGATAACCAATCTAAAATAATTTGCGGTTCTTCTAAAACATTATTGAATAATCGGCTAATTTAAAGTGCGATTACCTGTACGGTAGAATCTGCGGTTCAACACCTTAGTCTTCTGGGCTTGTAATTTCGGTTGAACTTTTCCTTTAATGTTTTCTGCAATTCGCTCATCACAATCCATTCATCATGTGACAAGCTGTCAAAGGTTTCATCCTGCAGTTTGTTCAACCTTGCCTCCTTTCTTAGTTTCTTTTGTCAAATACTCTTCAAAAGTTCTACTGATGATAGTATTTATCTTATATCTGACACCAGATTCTGTAATGCTGCTTTTCATCCCAATGCTGTCATTTGTATCATAAGCACTGCGATATATCAGAGATTTCATGATAAATTCCTGATCATTTTCAGACATTATATCCATCATCTCTTTTACAAAATCCTCTTTGCTTTGAATAAAACGCAGACGTTCTTCTATTTTTTCTTTATCTGTAATCAATTGAATAAGTCTGCTTTCCTGATTCTGTTTACGATTTTTCTGTGGAATACCATCATAGGAAATACCACTCAATTCGTACATACGTTCCTCTAATATTGCCAGATCCTCTTCTAGCTCGCTTTTTTGTCTCTGCCAGTATGAGTAGCTTAAAAATTCATTGACAAGACTCTTTAAGATTTCAGTGTGAACAGTCCCTGTTTTAACCAATCTCTAATCCATATCAGCAAGCTTTCGAGCAATCTGGTTGTAGTGATAATATAAGAGATTTCCTGACATATTATATTTTGACAGCAATTCCTTTCTATTCATATCCAATACAAATACATCCATCAGCATTTCCTGATCTTTTTCAGGAAGTCTTTGAATGAGCTCCAATACATACTGCATATTTCCTTTGACTCTGATTAGATCTTTTTTGCATCTTTCTATATATACCTGAGGAATTGAATCATGTGGGTTATCAATGATTTCCTGATAATATTTCATCAGTTCCTTATTTCCCTTATAATTTTTCAGTTCCCTTAAAAATGCACGTCTTCTTTCATCTTTTTTCGTATATCTCATCAATCAGTAACACCCGCCTTCAAACTGTCAGATAATAAGATACTCTAATGAATCATTAAAGAAATCATTATACTCCCTGTAATGCAAAAAGAGCTGTCAACAACAGCTCTTTGCACAAAATCATCATTAATATTCACTTATCATCAATATCATGTTATCACTAGAATGTACTTATTTTCGCAGTGCAAAAAAATTTTTTTATCTTTACATTTATAATTTGATATAATTCAATATATATCAGGAAAATAATCTTTTTACTCATTTTAAAGACGGGAATATCCTTATAACTTCCTTACAAGTATTGATAGATCTATAGAAAATCCTTTTTTTCATTGATTTTTTCATATCTAATTGATAGTTTTCTATTTATTTCATAATCATCAGTTACATTACTCATTCTACTAATTTAGACAACTTCTTATTAAAAATAAATTCTAGCTAATTCAAAACATCTTCTTCATTAATCTATTCATATAAGTGATACTTACATTTATTCTCTATATTCATATTTGGTTCAACGTTTTCACATTTTCATTTATTCTAAGCAGTGTGTCCCAAAAATATAGAGATGGTTGTAAAAAACATTAGAATAAAGCTTAAAAACTGTTTCACATCAAAAAAAGAATGACGATAAGTTATTACCTACCGTTACTCTTTTTTCTATTCATTGTCAAGCTGCCAATGAGAACTTTCATTTTGTAATTCAACCATATGATGATATAGTCCTTTTTTAGCATATAATTGTGCCGGTGTCCCCTGCTCTTTGACACGTCCATTTTCCAGTACAACAATCTTATCAGCTGATTGAACAGTACGCATGCGATGTGCAATAACCAATACTGTTTTATTTTTCAGGAGTCTTGATAAAGCCTCTTGAACTTTCGTTTCATTTTCCACATCAAGACTTGCAGTGGCTTCATCCAATAAAATGATTGGTGCATCTTTCAACAAAGCTCTGGCAATGGATATACGTTGTCTTTCGCCACCAGAAAGCTTAGCTCCATTTTCACCAATAAATGTATTATATCCTTGAGGTAATACATCTACAAATTCATCACAGTTTGCTGCTTTGGCAGCTGCCAGTACTTCTTCATCTGTTGCTCCTCGCTTACCAAGACGAATATTTTCCATAACAGTATCATCAAATAAAACAACATCTTGAAATACCATTGAATAGTCACTTAACAATATCTCTGGATCAACTGTGGAAATATCCACACCTCCTACCTTGATTGTACCTTTAGAAATATCCCATAATCTGGCTGCCAATCTTGCACAAGTACTCTTTCCTGAACCTGATGGACCAACCAGTGCTGTCACTTCTCCCTCTTTGGCAGTAAAGCTAATATCATGTAAAACTTCATTTTGATCATAAGCAAATCTGACATGTTCAAATACAATATCATGTCCTTGAGGTTCAAATTTTTCTATACCACCTGCCAAAGATGTTTCATAGATTTTATTCATGCGATTAGCTGATATTTGTGAAACAAACATTTCCGCAATCAAAGCCAGACTTTGATCGAAAGGAGCATAAATACGTGTAATAACCATCAAAAATAAGAACAAAAGCATAAAGTCAATACTTCCAGATAAAATGAGGTGAGTTCCTACAAGCATTGTTGTTGCGACACCAAGACGCATAATAACACTCGCTGCATTGACAAAAAGTCCGGTTCCCAGTTCTCCCTGAATCATGACACGTTCATGATCATCAATTTTTTGATACAATTCTTCCAAATATCGTTCTTCTTGATTAGTGGCACGGATTTCTCTAATATTTTCTAATGTTTCCTGAATACCATCAGAAACACGAATAGCATAACTTTTTGTTCTTTGAGATGCTTGAGCAGTCAATGTTCTTGATCCAAACAATAAAGCAAAAGCTACCGGAACACCCCATAGACAAGCCACAGCAAGTCGCCAATCATATATAAATAAACAAACTGCGATAACTGTCGTAGAAATATAAGCACCATAGAGATAGCCTAAGACATGTGACCAGACATGTTCCATACGATTGACATCTCCCATAATCGTTTCTGTTAAATCAGCTAAATCACGCTTGCCAAAATATCCAAGTGGAAGCTTGCGAAGTCGTTCAGCAAGACTCAAACGCGTTGCTTTCACTTCATTATACACGAGTCCATAAGTGGCTTTATATTGCTGTAAATGTGTTATAAAAGACAAGAACACAAATACGACAAGTAAAGTAAGAATAAGCACGGTATGAGATAACGGACTTCCATCAATAAGAACATCCATAAAATCAGCCATCATCAAGTAGAGAATACTCATCCCCATCATAACGACCAAGTTAACAGCAACTGTCCAAAACGTTCCTTTTTTTATATTCTGTACACCTTGATCTGTGAGAGCATACTTGCGTTTAAATTTTTCTCCAAACATTTACTTTGCCTCCTTATCACTTGTAATTTTCCATTGAACAGCTTTGTTATAATCTTGCCACATTCTAGCATACAGACCATTTGCATTTACCAATTCTTCATGCGTACCCTGTTCAACAAGCTTTCCTTTTTCTAATACGATAATTTTATCGGCACCTACAACAGTAGAAAGACGATGGGCAATCATAATGACAGTACGTCCCTTTGTAAGTGTAGCAAATGCTTTTTGAATGAGCGCTTCATTTTCTGGATCAGCAAAAGCTGTTGCTTCATCCAATACAACAATAGGTGCATCTTTCAAAATCGCTCTAGCTAGTGCAATACGCTGTTGCTCACCACCAGAAAGATAAGTTCCTTCAGTTCCAATCTGTGTATCAATACCATCGGGTAACTTATCAATAATATCTTTGCACTGAGCTGCCATTAACGCTTCCATGACTTGTTCTCTTGATGCCTGTGGACGTGCAGCGCGTACATTTTCTAAAATAGACGCTTTGAATAAACGGTTGTTTTGAAAAACAAAAGCGACTTGATCCATAAGAACATGAGAATCCATTTGTGTAACATTCACACCGCCAACTTCTACGGCACCTGAACTGACATCCCAAAATCTTGGAATTAGACTCGCCGCTGTTGTTTTACCTCCACCAGAAGGTCCAACCAACGCTATTGTCTGTCCTGATTCTGCTATAAAGGATACATGTGAAAGTGCTGGTTTTGTGGCTCCACTATAAGTAAAACTGACATCCTTAAATTCCACTTTATTATTTTGAGGCATTTGTGGATGATCTGGTTTCTTGAGAGTTGGTGCTTCTATGACCTGACGAATACGATCCAATGCTGTACCCGCCAACATCATTCCTGAAGAAGCAAACATGATTTTCGCAAGAGCCGTAGAAATGATAGCTGAAAAAACAGCATAGAAAACAAAATCAGTGACAAACTCTGCAAACTGTCCGTTTGCTAAAGCACTAGGTGCTAAAAACAGGGCAACGGGTACCAGAAAAATAAATGCACCTTCTGTAAAAGTCAAGTTGACAGTTTGAGGAACTTGGCAGACATCCGCCTGATAATATTCAGCCTTATTGCTATAAGCTTCTATCGCTTCTTTAAAAGCCTTAAAAGAATATACTGTCTGCTGGAAAATTTTGACGACTGGAATACCACGAACATATTCTGTTCCCACCTTTGTCATGCGATCTTGAGCCGCTTGATATTCCCCGACAATTTGTGCATTTTTTCCACCCATCATTGAAAACATCGCAATCACCGAAATTACCACAGCCATCAAACACGCCAAACCCATGCGCCAGTCAAAAATAAACATCATAACTATCATTGATACAAAAAGTACAATTGTACCTACAATATCAGCTAAGTTATGAGCCATAAGCTGTTCAGTGTCAGCCGCTGCCGCGTCCAATCGTCCACGAATCAATCCGGAAGCATTGGAATCAAAATAGCCAAGAGGCACTTTCATCATATGAGCAACACCCTGTTTGCGAATATTTGCAGCAGTACGAAATGCAGCAAGATGCGTACACATCAAGCCTATAAAGTATATGATAATGCCACCAACTGCGAAACCAAAGGCTATCCAGCCATATTGAGAAATACCTTGTGCCTGTGTCCAATTCGGTGCTACCGCAATGAGATCACGGGCTACCAACCAGATACAAATGTAAGGCACCATACTTAAAAGCATCGATACAGCTGACAAGGCTAATCCTAAGAAAGTCAAAGCCTTTCGGTTCCCTGCATATTCTAACAAAACAGCGACATCACTTTTCTTCTTTTCTTTCATGACAACCCCTCCTTAACTAGTTAGTTAAAGCTAACTTAAATTTTAAAAAAAAGAAGATTTTTAGGCTTTCCACTCATGACAAAGCAAGAAAGCCATTATATATCATTTTTCAGCAGATTCTCTACGTTATATTGGAAACAGTTTTAGCCATCCAGCAGTATAAAATTCTCGTAACTGTTCGACATCACGCATAGCTTCTTCTTTTGGCATATCATGGATCACAATCTCAAAGATACCACCCAGCATGCCACTGGCAATAATATGGCAGAGCGAACGACTCAATTCAAGTCCTTCATACCCTAAAACTCGAAGTGTTTCTACATACTGCATCGTGCTTTCCACCTCAACTTCAACCATATTGTGGACAAAGTTTTCATAATCCGTACCTGCAGCGCCACATATCAACAATTTGACCGGTTCTTTATGTTCACAAATGTAATCCACCATCCATCGAAGGCAAGATCCAGACTCTACTCCAACATGTTCTATTTTTTCTTTTTCAGGCAATCCTGCAAAAGAAAGCTGGGCATCCATAAACCTTGACAACAAAGCTTTCGCATGCGGTTCAACAATTGACGCAAATAAAGCTTCCTTACTAGAAAAGTATCCATAAAAAGCACCAGTTGTTACACCAGCATTTTTAACAATCTGGCGTAAAGAAGAGCCATTAAATCCTTTATCCAAAAATTCATCAAGAGCCGCCTGTTGAATCTTTTCCAATGTTGGACTTGACGTTTCCTGCATCTTCGCACCTCCATATAACAGCGATATATAACACTGTTATAATACACCTTTATCTCCCTTCCTGTCAAGAATAAAAAAAGTATAAAATAAACTATTTCACTCACCAAATCTACTTCTCTTTCAAAAGTTCAGGATATTTCAGATACACCCTTTCAAAAATACTCAAAACATAGTTATACATATCCTTTTCAGCAATTACTATATCATGATTTTTAAACCAATCTGGTAGGCTTTTTTGTGAGAACTTCAATGACTGTTCTATAGCTTCCTGTCGCTGTTTTCCAGACGGAATATTTTCCAAAATTGTTTCATCAATCTTGTAGTTAAGTTTTGTCATTTTATTTTCATCTTGTGATACCTCTAATCTTGGTTCTTCATTATTATGTAATTGCTCAATTAAAAGCAGACTCTCTTTTATACTGATTTTTCTTTTGTTTACCAATAGAAAATGATAAATCTTTTCCTGTTTTTGATAATCCAACTCTGCGAATTTTAATGCAACAGAAATGTTGATTT
Source organism: Clostridiales bacterium CHKCI006 (assembly GCA_900018345.1). GTDB lineage: Bacteria > Bacillota_I > Bacilli_A > Erysipelotrichales > Coprobacillaceae > Fimiplasma > Fimiplasma intestinipullorum. The sequence continues at coordinate 44,283 of FCNA01000120.1, read as the reverse complement.
TTTTATCGTCAAGACATTCCAGAAGTTCATCACATAGCTTATCAAGTGTTAAAAATCTATTCATTGTAGAATCTGTCATTTCATAAAGACTGGCAAAATATTCCCTGGTTGACTGTTTTTCATAGCTTTCATCTGACCTTTTTCGACTGTTTACTAGCTGATTATATTCAGCCTTCATTGCTCTAACTCTTTCAAGATATGAATAATCATTTGTTCCTTTGGAAAAGAAGTTAGTAAAATTAATAATCTGAACTTCCTGTATTCTTGATAAATCTCTTTTGATGATGGCAGGAACCATCTTTTTGTTTGCTTTCCTGCTTGCATATACTCGATTATATCCTGCCAGCAAAAATCGCTTTCCATCTCTTTCGCTGACCAGAATTGCCTGCATGACACCTGCACATTCAATAGACTCAATCAGCTTTTCCATGCGAACACCCGTATGAAGTCTAAACTTATGATCAGGATGTGTTTCCAGACAATCAGAATCAAGATAAGTATATTCTTCTCTCTCAAATCTGATTGCTCCATCATTGCCAAAAATATTCTGTATTTCCCTAGGTCTACGCATCTAATGACACCTCCTTTACGATTTCCTGTGCCAAATCAAGAAAGGCATATGATGCTTTCGATGTGCTTCTATGCTGAAGAATGCTTTTTCCTAATGAAGCACATCTTGCGATAGCTGCACTTTCAGGAATAATGCTATCGAATACATGTACCTTCCCATTGCACATGGAACGTATCTCTTGCACATATCCTTTATCTTCTCTTCTCATAAAATGCATCTTATTGACCACTACGCCCAATACTCTTAGCTTTGGATTTTCAGTGATTCTTGCTTCCCCTACAATTCTAACAGCGTCCACGATACCATCCATACTGTACATGGAAGGTTCTGATACTACTAAGATGCTGTCAGCAGCTGTATATGCCTGTGCATTTTCGATACCTGCCACAGGTGGGCAGTCAATCATAATAAAATCATATTTATACCTTGCTTGCTCCAAGACATCCCTATAAATCGTATTGCGATTCTCTCTGTTTCTGAATTCTTCCTTATAGGTAAAAAGATTTCTGCAACCTGCTATGATATCTACATAACGTAAACGGATAATATATCTATTTAATCTAATCTTCTTTTCATCCAGTACATCATCAAGAAGATTTCCTAAATTCTTCTCCTTATATAACTGATTGTCTACAATTAAGCCAGTTGTTAGATTTGTCTGTTCATCATTATCCAATACCAGAACCTTATATCCCATTTTAGATAATCCAACCCCTACATTGATGGTTACTGTCGTCTTGCCTGTTCCGCCTTTCTGATTGGTTACCGCAATAATATGTCCTTTTCTTTCTATATTCTTTGTTTTTTTCATGTGTATCACCTCGATACACATTATGTCGTGCTTTTATATATTTGTCAGCGCCAAGATGTTCAAATTTGAACATCTTAGAAAAAAAGACTATCAGAATTTTTTATCCAACAGTCTACATATATCTAGTATCTAGTATCAGAAATTGGTTTTAGAAAGATACACTTTTATATTCTATTTATGATTAATTCAAAAAGTTTTTGATAATAATCTTCTTGTGAATTATTCTTCATCAACATTCCAATCATTAATCCGTCTAAAAAACCATAGGATCTATAGATGAAGTTCATCCTTTGCCAAGTATCATCATATCTGTCTAATAATTTTCCTATTTTATCTTCTAATCGTATATCATTAGCTTCTACTTTAATGTAATCCTTCTGTTCCTCTAATTTGTTATCAATTTCTAGATATTCCTGACTTTTCAGCATATAATCATCATTTTGAAGATAAACCAATGCCTCCATATAGATTTTCATAATCTTATCAAAGTTTGAATCATTACAAGCAGTGTTTTTTCTATTCATTGCCTATATTTCTCCTTTCCTTCCAGTTTTTATTAAATTCTCTTTCCTTTTCCATGACACTTAGCAATAATGATACTCCATAGCAGAACCCGTTTTCAAATTCGTATGGATCAGAATAGGAAAGCAGATCTATATAGATATCCTCAAACTCATGCAGCAGTCCATGTTGTTCTGATGGAAGCAGTTTTTTCATTTCCTCTATCATTTCAGTTAGACGATCGATCTTTGCTTTATAATCCTCATTCTCATAACAATCCAGCCTTTCATATAGTTCTGCTCTTAAGTACATTTCTATGATTTCGTCTTTTGATTGTCTCATAAATCATCCACCAGATCTTTCATCTTTACATTCAATGCAAAGGACAGCTTATACATCAATGTCAATGTTGGGTTCTGTTTTCCATTCTCAATAAGAACAATGGAGTTTCTATGCAGATGTGATTTCTCAGCCAGTTCCGCCTGTGTCAGATATTGCTTGGTCCTGAAATTTTTTACCTGCTCACCAAATAGAGTTAGAATCATGCTATTATCTAAATTATTTTCCATATATTACCTTCACCTCCAAATTCATTATGTCGTGCATGGCTGAAACTGTCAGTATAGAACAAACAAAAAATGATGTTCAAATTTGAACATCAAAATTTACGTAAATATTCAGGAACCTCCAGCATATCTAAAAGTGTTTCTATATCAATTTCCATTATTGTCAATATGCCTTTCAATAATTCAGGCGTAACTTTAGAACGACTATATTCAAAGTTGTTGATATAATTTCTTTGAATACCCATTTCCATTGCCAACAGGCTTTGACTGATTTTACGAGATTTTCTGAATCTTTTAATCAGCTGAATCACTTTCTGTCTGTCGATCATTCTGCAAAGATTGTCATTAAGCATTTGATCTATTTTCCATTCAGCTTGTTCTTCATTATAAATCTGCTGATAGTCAGTAGAAAAAAATGTATGTATATCGATACCATAAACTGATATGATACTTTCCAGAACCCCAATCGTAGGATTGCGTTCTCCTCTTTCCACTTTTGTATAGCTGTCACGGTCTATATGTGCCATTTTACAAAGATCAGCAACAGACCACCCTTTTTGTTCCCTGTATCTCACAAGAAGTCTGGATAATGTCTTCAGATGAATATGATCATGATCAGACAACGTTGATTTCACTCTCATGAAAGCACTTCACCTGTTTCTAATGAATAGAGAATATCCATAAATCTCTGATCAAACAGATCACTGATATTCTTCTCCATACATTCTATCAGATGTATATATGCAAGAAATGTTCCCTCAGAAAGACCATCTTCCAGTTTCTTTAAATGCTTCGCATCCATGCCAGTAAATGCTGCCATCTTATTGATAGTCCATTTCTTTTCTTCCCTGTATTCTCTTATTCTTTTTCCTGCTGCCTGTGCAGTCAAACTGATCTTCGCCATGACTTTCGACCCCTTTCTGTAATTTCATTTTATCGCGTATCTTAAAAGATGTCAGTGATAATATTTTTAGTTTTTTAAAAAAGAACAGGCGGATTATAATCTCACCTGTTCTTTACAAATTCATTGTTTATTTTCTTAAGATATCAATATCCTGTATTCCGGAGCATAATAATTCTGTACGCTTTTCACAATTCGTAAATCCGATACGTTTAGCGGATTCACTAACCTCATTCTTTAGAACACCCATATCCATTCCCTGCATATAATACGGAAGATATCCCATGACCATGTCCCAAGGTGAAGTATGATCTTTTGCGATTGCTTCTGATATAACCAGCATGACTCCTCCCGGATTCAAAGCATCATAGCACTTCTTCAAAAACGCATCCATATTTTCCTTTGCAAACAATGCCACGGATACTGCAAGAATTAAATCATAACCCTTTCCAATATCATCTGTAAGGAAATTTCCATTGATTACTTCTATTCTATTGGACAATCCCATCTGATTTGCCGATTCTTCTATAATGGAGGCAGGCATCAGATCAACAAATGTCCCTTGACGATTTTCACTATCCTTTACTACTGACATTCCAAGAAGACCGGTTCCGCATCCTAGATCCAGAATACTGTTTATTGTTTTATTTTCAGGCAACGAACGAATAATGTCCAGCAGTTCCTTCTGACGATATCCTTCCTGAGCCTGACGCATCATTGCGCCCATTGCTGCAAAATCCAATGACTGATCATTAGTCTGCTGCTGCATAGGCTGAGGTCCTTCCGTTACAAGTTTGACAATATCAAATGGCATGGATCCTTCATTCATGATGTAATATTGGATAAAGCCTCCCAAATATTCCGGTTTGCCTTTGACAAGATAGGTTTCTGCCTCATCGCTGTTTCTGAACATCTCGTCGTTCTTCACTACAAATCCTATTGAAGTCAGTCCTTCCAAAAAATAAGCAGTATTGCTTTCATTCCACCCTAGCTTGGCAGCCAGATCCTTTGCACTGATATCTGCACTTAAATGTGAATATACATCCAGCTGCAAGGATGCTGTCAATACCTTTGTATAAAGCGGTAGGAAAGATAACTGAGCTAACTGATCAAATACACTTTTTTTATTCATTTGTGATTCTCCTTTCTTCTTTAGTTAGATTTGGCTAACTGATAATTTTATAATTAGACGGTACTGTTTCATACCGTCAAATTATCCTATAGTTGTTGCTTTTCTGCATCAAGGTTAAAATGCCTGCTTCATAGACTCTGGCTACTTCACTCATGCTGCGAATCATTTTCTCATGATCTGTTTCCTCTATGATAATCCTTTTTAAAATGGAAAAGTAGCCGCTCATCAGCAGTTCCATAGTATCCAATGAAATCAAATTTAATTTATTTTTTGAATGTCTGGAGGACTCATCAATATTCTCTGTATTGGAACGCTGAAGAGATTCAAAAAAATTCTCATACTTAGTTCCCTGAGAACATTCAAGGATCAAAAGCATCTCATCGTGATGAGCAAGGAGATATTCTGCTATCTCCGGTATTCTTTTGATATAGACATCACACATCTTAAAAATTCTTTCTTCTTCTGCAATGCTGTTCATTTCGCTAAGTACATGATGAAGAACATCCATAAACCCTTTCGCTGCATCATCCGTCAGTGCATAGAAAAGTTCTTCCTTATTGGCATAATATCCATAAAAAGCTCCCGTCGTCACTCCGGCCTTCGCTACTATTTTTCTTAATGGTGCACTTTTAAATCCATATTTTAAAAAATATTCTTTTCCACAGGCAAGAATACGTTCCTGTGTATCAGATTTCTCCACAACATATCACCGCCATAACTAAGTTATATAACTTAGTTATATTATATCCTTGTACATGAAAATGTCAAGCATAAAGATAATGATCAAGAAAACTATAGCTTCCTTATCATAGCTAAACATGTTCAAATTTGAACATGTTAATAAACAAAAAAATACACATACATTAATGTTCCTGACTTATGTATGTGCATTCTTAATTTAAACTGTCCAGCCTAAACTTTCCAGCTGGATATGATACAGCTTGTAATATAAGCCATTCTTTTTCATAAGTTCACTATGTGTTCCACTCTCTACAAGTTTTCCGTTATCCAAAACTAGAATTTGGTCAGCGTCAGCAACGGTTCTTAAACGGTGAGCAATTATAATGACAGTTTTATTTTCAACTAATTTTGCAATGGCTTTCTGTACGAACACTTCATTTTCCGGATCTAAGGACGCTGTTGCTTCATCTAAAAGAATGATTGGCGAATCTTTCAGCAAGGCACGAGCAATAGAAATCCTTTGACGTTCTCCGCCAGAAAGTGTACTTCCATTTTCGCCCAACAAGGTATTGTAGCCGTCAGGCATATTACGAACAAATTCGTCACAATAAGCCGCTTTAGCTGCCGCAAATACCTGTTCTTTAGTTGCGTTTGGATTTCCCATTTGAATATTGTTAAATATTGTATCATTGAACAAAGTAACATCTTGAAAAACGAATGACATTTTCTGCATAAGATTTTCTGGATTTATTGATTTAATATCTTTATTCCCAATGGTTATAGTCCCTTTTTGTATATCCCAAAATCTTGCAATTAATTTGGCAATCGTACTTTTCCCGCTTCCAGAAGTCCCAACCAAAGCTGTAACATAGCCTTGTGGGATTTTGCATGAAACATCATGGATAACTTCTTCTTCATTATAAGCAAAAGAAACATGGTTCAATTCAATATCATAGTTTTTTGGTGTTTCCTCTTTGCCACTCATCACAGAAGTTGTTAAAAGTGTTCTCATTCTTTCTGTAACTACATTTAGATTTAATAATGTAGTTAGCTGTGATAATATAGCCAGAATCGGACCATAAATTTTTGTCACGATTAAGAAAAACATCAACATAGGTAACAATTCAATCTGTCCGTCAAGCAACAATAAAGTCCCTACAAAGATTGTTATGCCTACACCAGCTTGCAAAATCATGCTTGCGCTGGACATAAAAACTCCGACTGCCATTTCAACTTTGACCGCAATTTTTTTCATAGTCAGAAGTGCTTTATTTAATGTTGAAAATTGAGAGCCACTTAAATTACAGGATTTAATGATTTTCATTCCTTCTAAGTATTCCTGTACCTGACTTGAAGCCTGTAATTTAGCGTCAACTTGTCGTTCAAATAATTTTTGCTGATACTTTCTGCTGAGCCATATAATCAAAAATGCAAATGGCATAGTTATGAACACACAAATAGCTAAACGCCAATCAAAAAAAGCAAGCAAGATACAAGTAATAGTTGCAGAAATTATGTTTGCAATAAGAGGTGGTATGGTACTGCTTAGCATGGACTCCATACTACTACAATCGGACATCATATTGGTTGTTAATTCTGATAAATCCTTTGTATTAAAGAAACTCATAGGAAGCTTTCTAAGATGTTCTGCAATACGAAGTCTAGTAACATTTGACTCTTTATATGACGCTATATATGTTTTTCTATAATCATTTTTCGCCGCAAAAAAGACTAAAATTGCCGAAATGACACCAGCTCCCCATAGCAACCAAATATGTTCCCATACAAGCTCTTTCCCAACAAACGGATTTAACAATTCGCTGAAAATCATTACTGTTATGCAAAATGGAAGCAACATTGTTATATTAGTTAATGTACAAGCGAAGATTGCCTTTTTCAAATCAGAATATCCTTTATCAGATAAAAATAACGCTTCTTTTAATTTTTTCATATTACTGCACCGCCTTTCCATTGATTTTCCAGTCTATTGCTTCTGTGTAGTGTTGCCACATTTGGAAATAACGTCCATTTCTCTGTATTAAACTATCGTGATTTCCACATTCAACTAAATGCCCTTTTTCCATTACAAGAATTTTGTCAGCATTACGGATTGTTGATAAACGGTGTGCAATAATGATAACTGTTTTATTCTGCATGAGCTTTTCAAAAGCCTTTTGTATCAAGTATTCGTTCTCTGGGTCACTGAACGCCGTTGCTTCGTCCAATACGATGATAGGGGCGTCTTTAATAATTGCCCTTGCAATAGCAATTCTTTGACGTTCTCCACCAGAGAGATGTATACCTTTTGTACCTATCACAGTATCATAGCCGTTAGGCAGCTTCATAATAAAATCATGGCATTGAGCCGCTTTTGACGCTTGAATAATCTGCTCTTTTGTTGCATTAGGATTTCCCATACCAATATTGTCATATATGCTCTGCTTAAACAGGAAAATATCCTGAAATACAAAACTGACATGTTTCATTAAATCATTCATAGCTATATCTCTAATATCCACATTACCTATTTTAATGCTACCAGTAGTGACATCCCAAAATCTGGAAATCAAATTTGCTATTGTACTTTTTCCACCGCCAGATGGACCGACAATCGCTGTAATTTCTCCCTGCTTAGCCTTAAAAGAAACATTCTGAATTGCCAAGTCGTTTTCCTTTCCAGTATAAGAAAAGCTCACCTTATCAAAAACAATATCATTGTTTTCTGACTTTTTAGGATTTTTAGTTTCTGGTAATACGGGAATATTAAATATCTCATCCATTCTTGCTACATTACCATTTATTTGCATAAATGACTCTGACACATACATGATTTTGTTTAATACTCCCGCAACGGCAGGTACAAATAGCAAATAAAAAACAAAAGTCATCAAAAAAGTTTTAAAATCCGACGTATTAGAACCTATAAGTATACCTACTGGAATTAACACAAGATAGATGTTATTGATAATAGTTGTAAATGCAGGCATACAGTTCTGCCACCCCAACGAAAATTTTAATACCCATTGTGTGTATTCAGTGATTGCATGTTTCAATCTTTCAAACGAATTAGCTGTTTGATTAAATGCTTTTACCACAGGCATACCACGCACATATTCAACAGAAGCATTATTCATATCTTCCAGTGCAACTTGATATTTTTCCATATTTTCTTTCATGGCTCCGCTACCATAGCCCATGAACTGTACAATAAAAGCTAATATAATTCCTACTAAAGAAGCCAAACCAAAACGCCAGTCTATCGCAAACAATAAAATAACCATAACAACAGGTGCGGTTACAGAAGCGACAAAATCAGGAAACTGGTGTGCAATAAAACCTTCAACACTTTCTATATTATCGTCCATTATCTTTCTGAATCGTCCACTACCAATAGTTAAATGATAACCTAAAGGTATTTTCGTGATATGTTCAGAAAATTTTATTTTCAATTCATATAGTGTTCCAAAAGCCGCAATATGAGAACAGAAAATAGCCAAAAAGTATAGTAATATATTGGCTATTATGCCTCCTAAAGCAAGCCAGCCATATCCCATAACTTCACTCATATTTAATCCGTCTAAATCAGGATAGACTTGAATAATGGAAACGATGATAAAATAAACTGCTATATAAGGAACAAATGAAGCGATAGACGCTAATGATGAAAGAATTGCTGATAAAAAGACTAATCCTTTCTTGTTTGAAGCCAGTTCCAAACAGCGAGCTAAACCAGTTTTTGGTTTTTGTTGTTTTGGCGATTTTTTTGCCATAAGTATAATTCCTCCTAAATAGAATGATGTAGTTAGTCATAGCTAACATACACCATTTTAATTACTTTCCATATTTCTTTCTACCCCATAACTATATATATCGCCTTAAAATAGCCCAAAAATGCTAATTATTTTGTTTTCGATAATCTTTTGGCAATATATCATATACTGAATGAAACGCTATTGAAAATTTGCTTGCGTTATTATAGCCCAAGCTTAAAGCTATATCATTTATTTTCCTGTCGGTATTTTTTAGCTCATTAGCGGCGATATTCATTTTGTATTTTTTTATATAAGCATACGGAGTATCGCCATATATTTGAGTAAAAACCTTGTGGAATAAAGATAAATTAAAATCCTTTTCAGCAGTTAATTGCCTTAACGAAACTTTTTCGTCTAGATGTTCAATCATATAATTACATATTTCTTTTGCCTTCTGTATATACTTCTTGTCATAGTACTGAAATGACTGATTCTCATCATGTGAAAACTTATTGATACGGAACAAGAATTCTATCGCCTTTATGCGAAAATATGAAATATCATTTATATCCTTTGCTTCATAAATTTCCGAAAATATATGTCCAAGTTCTTTTCCTGCATGACATAGGTATCCATTCTCGTCAAGTCTAAGATGCTCACTAATTTTGTTTATATTCAGATCAAATGAATCTAAAAGCTGAATAGAATTGCTGCTTAGTGACTGTATGTCGATGACTAAGCTAAATGCAAAGCACTTTTTCAATGGAAAAGAAAAGAATGAAGGCAGATATTTTGTTCCCATAACAGCAAAAGATCCTTCAGAAAGGTAAAACACTTGATGATTGGAAAACTCGCATTCATAGCGTCCGCTATAGCAGCATACAATTGAAATAATATTTGGATTAAATTGCTGAGAAGGCATGATATCTTCAGTATCAAAATCCAGAAAACAAAGGGAAATCCCGTCAAAGAGCTGATAGGTTGACACAATTCCCTTTCCGCTACAGCCATATTCTATAACCGCATAATCTTTTCCTTGTTTAATGATCTTTGCCTTATTTCCATACCATGATTCATTTAATTTCATTTCAATATACACCCCTAAAGTTAGTTGATTCTAACCAAAATACTACCACATACATAATATATGTACAATAGAAAAATCACACACCCTTTTTGATAGGCATGTGACTTTATATATATGATTACAACTTCCAAGAACCGGTTTCATTTTTCTGTTCAACAAATTTTTTATACAGGCCATCTTCCTTTATCAGCTGCTGATGCGTTCCCTGCTGAACGATTTGACCATTATTGATTACTATAATCTTTGATGCATGTTTCACTGTTTTCAAGCGGTGAGCTATCATAATAACTGTCTTATCCTTCATCAGTTCTTCCATCGCCCTTTGCAGCTTATCTTCGTTTTCCGGATCTACATTGGCTGTCGCTTCATCAAAGATAATGATTGGCGCATCTTTTAAAATGGCTCTGGCAATAGAAATTCTTTGCTTTTCACCGCCTGATAACGAAGATCCGCCCTCACCAATGACTGTCTGATACCCTTCTGGCAACGATTCAATAAATTCATCACAGCATGCTTTCTGGGCAGCCAGTTTCACATCTTCCAAAGTTGCTTCCGGTCTGCCGAATTTAATGTTGTTTTCTATCGTATCATTAAACAGATAAACATTCTGAAAGACCATGCTGATCTGATCCATCAAAGATTCCAGTGTATAGTCCCTGATATCATGTCCGCCAATAGAAATACTTCCCTGATTGACATCCCAGAATCTGGAAATCAGATGACACAATGTTGTCTTTCCGCTTCCGCTAGGTCCGACAATAGCCAATGAAGAATGGTGCGGAATCGTCAGCTGAACATGGTGAAGAATTTCTCTCTTGTCATAGGAAAAGCTGACATCGTTAAATACAATTTCCTGATTCTCAGGCTTGATTTCTTTTCCATGTTCATCAAGTATCGGAGTTTCATCTACCTTATTGGCATGATCAATGGAGCTTCCTGCCAGTCTTAAAATTGCCAGACCGCTGCCTGCAGATTGAATCTGTGCAAATATCAGAAATGATACAATAATCATCATCAGACAGTAAGTCAAAGACATTGTCTGATTCCAATAAAACTGTATCGCCGCAAGGATAATCAGAATACTAAACAGCTTTAAGACTATTTCCTGAGCAATCGTATATGGTGTGAACAGTCTTTCCATTGCCAGATTGCTGGCACGATTATTTTCAATTGCTTCATCTATATTCTGATGATCATTTTCTGAAAGATTAAATGAGCGAACAATAAACATTCCTTTGATATTCTCTAAAACCGCCTCTACCAGCTTTGCTGTTGATCTTTGGCGTTTTGGAGCAATCATGCTGGATTTCTTTTCCATTTTGGAAGTGATGAAAAAATAACAGATCGTTCCCAGCAGAACAATGAAGCCGATACGATAATCAAAGAAAAAGATATACACGATAAAAATCAGTGCATTGATGATGCCAGTCAGGGTAATGACCAGTACCATTGGAACGGTTGTTTCCACTTCCTGCAAAACGGTTGTCGCAATCCCGGTAATTTCTCCTAAGCTGTTTTCATTGAAAAATCCCATTGGAATTGTCTTCAAGCGATTTCCTATGTCAATTCTTTTCCATGCCGACATGTAGTATCCTGCATGTGTCTGATGAAGCTGAGTTGAGTAGTTGCAGGCAATTCGTCCTACTATGCTTAATAGAACCATGAAGAATGTCATGAAAATATAGCGAACATCATGACTTTCATTGACAACTGCCTCTACCGCAAAGAAAATGGCACCAATCATGAACATATGAAAGATAGCATAGAAAATACCGATAATAATAGATTTTTTTATGTGTTTCTGCTCAACGCCAGCAAAATCCCATATTTTCTTTAAAACCTTGATCATAATGCTTCCTCCCTTGTTCCTATATGCGCCTGCCACATCTGCTTATATAATGCATTGTTTGCAAGCAGTTCTTCATGTCTGCCAATGGCTTCTATTCTTCCTTTATTTACTACAACGATCTTTGATGCCTCCGTAATCGTTGACAGACGATGCGCCACGACAATCAGTGTCTTATCCTTGACCAAAGAAGATACTGCCTTTTGCACGATTGCTTCATTTTCCGGATCGATATAGGCCGTTGCTTCGTCCAATATGATAATCTGGGCATCCTTCAGCATCGCTCTTGCGATAGCAATTCTCTGTCGTTCCCCTCCTGATAAATGTGTTCCGCTGCTGCCGCAGATTGTCTGGTATCCATTTTCCAGCGACTGAATAAACTCATGACAGCCAGCCTTCTTGGCAGCTTCCATGACTTCAGCATCATCTGCATCAGGATTTCCCATTCTTATGTTTTCCATGATCGTATCATTAAACAGATAGTTGTCCTGTGATACATAGGCAATCTTTTGATTCAGCTGAGAAAGCGGAATCTGCTTAAGAGAATAATTTCCAATCGTAATATCTCCCTTTTCAATGTCCCAGAAGCCTGCAATCAGCTTGGTAATCGTTGATTTTCCACTGCCGCTTGGTCCGACAAATGCACAGACCTCATTTGGCATAATATTGAGATCAATATGATGCAGAACCTCCTGACCTTCATGATAGCCAAAGGATACATCCTTCATTGTGATAGCTGTATCTTCAAACTGAACGGGTATATTTCCATGATTCTGTTCCGGAGCATAAATCAGACCTTCCACAAGATCTACGATTGTTCCCACCACAGCCAGACTGTCTGTAAAAGACATTGCCGCAATCAAAGGATCGATGATTCCAAATGCAAGAATCATAATCACAATAAAGCTTTCAACGGAAAGGCTTCCGTTCATGACAAACCATAATCCAAACGGAAGAACCGTAATCATTGTTGAAGGCGTTACGATACGGCTTGCAGACGAAGGAAGCTGACAGCTTTTCATCCACTGATAAAAATATTCAGCATTGGCCTTTACCGCATCCGCATATTTCTGATAAGAATTCTTGCCCTGATTAAATGCCTTGATGACTTCAATGCCATTGATATATTCTACAATGGCAGTATTCATCTTCTGTGCAGTTTCAACGGAACCCTGATATTTTTTCGCATAATCCTTCATCATAAAAGACATGAAGAATAATCCGATCGGCAGCGAAATCAAAGTAATGAGTGCCATACGCCAGTCAAGAATCAATAGATAAATAAAGACAAAGAGCGGTGCAAGCACATTGCTGGTCATTTCAGGCAAAAGATGTGCTAAAGGAGTTTCCATGCTTTCTACCTGATCGACAATGAGCTGCTTCATCTGCCCGCTTGATACATCCAGCAGATTTCCCATCGGTACTCTGGTAAGCTTGTGCATACACTGAATGCGGATGTTTTTCATAATCGAGAATGCTGCCTGATGTGACTTTGACAATGCCAGCGTATACAGGACCGCCTTGATAACATATCCTGCGAATGCAATAGCACACCATGTCAGATAAAAGCTGATATTCTGATTGCCATGAAGCAGTCCGATGATCATCTGTGCTGCACTGTAATAGGCAGCCATGCTGCAGGATACGCCAATCACAGCCAGTACGATTGCCAATATAAGTTTTCCATGTTCTTCCTCCCCCATATCCCATAGACGTAGGAGTGGGGATTTTTTCTTTGTTTCCATAACTTCTCCCTTCTGTTAGGCTAAGCTAACTTAATGTTTTAAATAAATGAGTTCCTGTGAACCCTTCTCACTATTATTTTATCTATTCCTATCATCTCACTTTCAGAAGTTAGTTTTAGCTAACCAAATTCTTTAAAAGAAAGAGTTCCTTAGAACTCCGCATCATAAACAGTCGCATATCCGGCGTTATAAAATGCTCTCAGTCTTGTAATATACTGATAAGCTTTTTCCCTGTCCATCTTATGATGAACGATTTCAAAAAAGCCGTTGAAAAAAGCTGTATTGACAATATGCATAAATTCTTCATCAACACGCTGCTTTGGCTGCATGACATCCAGATATTCCAGTGATCCCTTCGTTTCTATATCAATCAGGGTATTCATGAAACGATCCTTCTGCGTTTCATCCGCCTGACATAACAGCAGCTGAAATTCATCAAAGTGTTCATAGATATAATCCAGCAGCATTTTCTGTCCGTTCTCGCTGTATTCCAGCATATAGTCATAATCATCATAGTATTCCATCTGCCAGAACTGTTCCTGAATCTTTGTAAACATCTCCACATATTCATCTCCAACAGGCTGAATGATAGCATCAAAAAGTCCCTGCTTATCTTTAAATCTTGTGTAAATTGAACTTGTGCTGGTATCTGCTTCTCTGGCAATCACTCGAAGCGATGCATCACGAAATCCCTTAGACAGAAACTCCTTTTTTGCGGCGTCCAGGATTTTCTCATAAACGCCTTCTTTTCTCTTTGGCATGGCTCACCTCCAAACTTTTAAAACAGTGTTACGTAACACTGTTTTAAATATAAAACATCTTTCGCCTTTTGTCAATGGATTCAGGAAATTTTTTGGCTTCAAAAATTATTGAAAATTTAAAAATATCAGTAAATGATTGACAACTGTATACAATAAGATATAATGATAATGTAATTATCGATAATTAAGTTATCAGTAAAGGAGTGATCATTTGTCAAAAAGAGATACTACACTGGATCCTAAGATTTTAGACAGTGCCAAGCAGGAGTTTCTGAAGGAAGGTTTCCTGAATGCCTCTTTAAAATCCATATGCGGAAATGCTGAAGTCACAACCGGAGCTTTATATAAAAGATATAAAGGCAAAGAGGAACTGTTTCTTGCTGTCGTTCAGCCTCTGCTGGATGACTTGGATGATATCATCAATCAAAAAAAGCTGACTGATCCCGATACCGTATCTGATGAAGCACTAATCAGAAGCTGGGATATGGATGAAAGTTATATGCTCTGGTGGTTTGAATTTCTATATCAGAGAAAGGAATGCTTTAAGCTTCTTCTATGCAGAAGTGAAGGTTCAAAATTTTCAAACTTCAGCCATGACTGGGTACAGAAAATGTCTGATTACACATATGAATACTACGAGGAAGCCTATCGAAGACATCTGACGGAGGTACAGGTTTCCCGCAGAGAAATGCACGTACTTCTATCTGCTTTCTGGGAAACCATTTATGAACCTTTCGTTCATGATTTCAGCTGGGAAGAAATCATAAGATACAATCAGCTTGTCTGCAATCTGTTTGACTGGTATAAGGTTTTAGGATTTAAACATTAGCTCTCTACCGGGAGCTAAAAAAATTAACTATCAGTTAGCTTAGACTAACACACAAGGAGGGAATCTATGTTTAAAAAAGTCTTTCAATACGCTCATGAATATAAAAAGAAAACATATCAATCCATCATAGTATTGATTATTGCTGTTATTTTCAGCATTATTCCTTATTTTATGATCTACCGACTGATCAATCCGTTGCTCAATCGACAGGACATTTCCATGTCTTACTGCCTGCTTCATATCGCCGTCATAGTCTTATGTATGATCATGCACGGTATCTTATATGTGAAAGGACTGGCATTATCCCACGAAAGCGCCTATCATACCTTGAAGAATATCCGAACCTATCTGCAGGACTGTCTTGAAAAACTTCCTTTAGGTGTTATTCAGGAAAAAGGAAACGGTGTTCTCAAAAAAATGTTCATTGATGACATCGACAGCATTGAACTGTTGCTTGCTCATGCAGTTCCGGAAGGAATTGCAAATGTTTCCATACCGGTTATTATTCTAATTGCCATGTTCTTTATTGACTGGAAGCTGGCTCTTTTATCCCTATGCTCGCTGCCTTTCGGCATCATTTCTATGATGATCATGTACCGTGTAGGCATGAAGGAAATGGCAAATTATTATGCCTCTGCCGGCAAAATGAACAATACCATCATTGAATATGTTCAGGGAATGGAAGTCGTCAAGGTTTTTAATCATGATGCAGCTTCTTATAAGCGATTAAAGGATGATGTCACAGCCTATCGTGATTTTACCTTAAAATGGTATCAGGCATCATGGCCATGGATGGCTCTTTACAGCAGCATTTTGCCATGCATTGCCTTGTTCGCATTGCCGATTGGATCTTATCTGGTTTTACAGGGATATAGTACGCTGACAGACTTTATTCTTATCTTGTGCTTATCCTTTGGCATGGGAGTTCCCATTTTGAAAGCACTGAACTTCATGTCCACCTTTCCTCAGCTCAACTATAAAATCGAATCATTGGAAAAGCTCATGGCAAGTGAACCTTTGAAACAAAACAGCAAGGCTTTTATGGGAGAAGATTTCTCTATCAAATATGATCATGTCTGCTTTAGCTATGACAAAGACGAGGTAATCCATGACGTGTCACTTAATATTCCACAGGGACAGATGGTTGCCTTTGTCGGAGAATCAGGTTCAGGAAAAAGTACCTTAGCTAAGCTGCTTGTCCATTTCTATGATGTACAAAGCGGAAAAATCAGCATAGGCGGACAGAATATCTGTGATATGAGCATCGAACAGTTAAATAAACAGATTTCTTATGTTTCACAGGAACAGTTTCTATTCAACACAACCCTAAAGGAAAATATCCGATATGGAAATCTGGAGGCTACCGATGAAGAAGTTCTTCAGGCAGCTAAGCAGGCACAGTGCAATGACTTTCTATCACGTCTTGAAAAAGGAATTGATACGCCTGCCGGAGATGGAGGAAAGCAATTGTCCGGAGGTGAAAGACAGAGAATCTCACTGGCCAGAGCAATCCTAAAAGATGCACCAATCATTATTCTAGATGAAGCGACTGCTTTCATTGACAGCGAAAACGAAGACAAGATGAACAAGGCTATTTCACAGATTATTCAGAATAAGACAGTTCTCATCATCGCACACCGCCTGCCTTCCATTGTCAATGCTGATCAGATTATCGTTATGAAAAAAGGCAAGATTGACGGTATTGGAAAGCATGAGGATTTATTAAAGAATAATGCCGAATATCAGAAGCTATGGAACGCTGCAACGGCTTCTCATACTTGGAAAATCAAAACAAAGGAGGTAAACTCTTATGCTGAAACTGCTATCCAGAATCATTAAAATTTCTGGCAAATATAAATCACGTATTCAGATTGCATTTATCTTTGCCTTTCTGAAATCAATGCTGTCAAAAGCACCTCTATGCATTGCATTCCTTGTATTCATGGAATTTTATAATCAGACGATGACCGTAGAAAAATGCTGGCTATATGGCTTGGCACTGCTTATCAGCGTTCTGCTGGAAACACTATGTCAGTATATTTCCGATCGTCTGCAGAGTGCTTCCGGCTATTACATTTTTTCAGATATGCGCATTCGTTTAGGAAATCATCTTAGAAAGATGCCGATGGGCTACTTTACCGAAGGCAATCTGGGAAAAATCAGTTCTGTCCTGTCAACGGATATGGTATTTATTGAAGAAAACTGCATGACTGTCGTCGCGAATACCATGAATTATATCTTTTCGCAGTTCATCATGATAGCCTTTCTATTCTACCTTAACCCCTATATCGGAATGCTATCCCTGCTTATTATTCTCTGTCTGGTCTATGTAGGACATCTGCTTGATAAAAAAGCATTATACCATTCTGCCATCCGTCAGCAGCAAAGTGAACAGCTGACCAATGCGGTTCTGGATTTCACAGAAGGTATAGGCATCATCAAAACCTATAATCTGATGGGAAGACAGTCAAAACAGCTGACAGATAATTTTGATCACACTATGAAGGTTGCGCTAGATTTTGAATATGCTGTTGCACCTTATACTCGACTGTTGAATATTGCCTTTGGAGTTGGATCCAGTATCATGCTGCTGCTGGCATTCATACTCTATAAACAGTCCATGTTAGATGTTCCTTATCTGATTGGCATGATACTCTTCGTATTTGATCTTTACGCTCCTACAAAAGCACTTTACAGTGAAAGTTCTCGTTTTACGGTAATGAGCAGCTGTCTGGATCGCATCGAAGATGTTTTCCGTGAAAGCGAACTGAATGATAGCGGAAAAGAGGAGTTTCCTGTTTCTTCTGAATATGAAATTGAAATGAAGGATGTCAGCTTTGCCTATGGAAAGAAGGAAGTGCTGCATCATGTAAACTTTCATCTAAAAAAAGGTGAAATGCTGGCATTGGCTGGGCCAAGCGGTTCTGGAAAAAGCACCATTGCTTCCCTTCTGACACGATTCTGGGATGTTTCGCAAGGGGAAGTCTGCATTCATGGCAGAAATGTCAAGGATGTTCAGCTGGCAAGCTTGATGAATCAGATCTCCATGGTATTCCAGAGAGTGTATCTTTTTCAAGATACCATTTACAATAATATCGCCATGGCAAAACCTGATGCGACAAAAGAAGAAGTGATTGAAGCAGCTAAAAAAGCTCGCTGCTATGACTTTATCATGGAACTGGAAAATGGCTTTGATACTCTTATTGGAGAAGGCGGAGCCAGTCTATCAGGCGGTGAAAAGCAGCGCATATCCATAGCCCGCTGTATTCTAAAAGATTCGCCAATTATCATTCTGGATGAAGCAACCGCTAATGTTGATGCTGATAATGAAAGCTACATTCAGGAAGCCATCATGGAACTATGCAAGGGAAAAACACTGATTGTAATTGCTCACCGATTGCATACTATTGAAAAAGCCAATCAAATACTTGTCATTGATCAGGGAAGCATTGTACAGTCAGGCACTCATGAAGAACTTCTAAAAGAGAAGGGATTATACCAGAAACTGGTGAATAAGAGTGACTCAGTCTATAAACTTACCAATCAGCCAGGCTAATGAAGCTTGGCTTTTTATCTATGAAAAGGGATTCTCATCTGATATAATAGTTATACAAGGCTAACTAAAAAAAGGAGGCGTATTTAACAATGAATAAAATACATATTGAAAAGAATTCGGTTCAGGAAACGCTGATCGTACCTCTGTTTGGAAGAAAAATGTGTGCTGAGAAATTTCCTGAATTATATACCGATACATCTGCAAAAGCATTCTGTGAAAAGCTGGATTATGATTTTAGCGAGCTGGAAAAGAAGCAGGATACCTTTTTCTACGAGTTTGGTGCATTGGAAGCAGCTATGCGACAGCTGGATATGATGTAGGAAATAAAGAATTATCTCAAAAAGCACCCTAATGCAACCGTTGTAAACTTAGGCTGTGGATTGGATCAGACCGGGCTTGCATGTGATAACGGTACATGCCATATTGTCAACATTGATTTTCCTGACATTATTAAGATTCGTAATCTTTGGATGCCAGTACATGAAAGAGAAGAGAATATCGCGGCAGATATAAGAAATGATTCATGGATGGATCAGATAGATGGAAGCAGGGGAATCATTCTGTTTGCTTCAGGTGTCTTTCATTATTTTAAAACAGAAGAAGTCAAAGCACTGGTTTTAAGACTCTCACAGCATTATCCAAACGGATGTCTGATTTTTGATACGATTGGAAAAGCAGGACTCAGACTCATGATGAGCAAAATTCTTAAAAACATGGGAATACAGGATGTGAAAGGCTATTTCTGTGTTTCTGATCCGCTTAAAGAATTAAACTGGTCAGATACAATCAACGTGAGTTCAAAAGGATATATGCTGGGCTATTATGACATGAAAAGTCCCGGCATCCATCCATCTCATCGTCTGCTCGCAAGACTGGGAGATAGAATGATGAAGATGTCAATTATAAAGATGGAGTTTTAAAGCATCTATGCTTAAAGCAGAAAAAAATGAAACGTTCTCAATTCTATAAAAAGAATCGTTTCATTTTTTTTATCTTTAATTGTTTATTTTTCTCTTTTCAAAATGTATTCGCTGACTTTTCTAGCATATTCATCAAGTTGTACCATCAAGGCCAGATGTCCACCATGCAGATTGGTAATAAGCGTTGGGTTAGTCATGATATTAACCAGTGAATCCTTACATGCCTGATTGAATGTATGATCGTCTTCCGATAGGATCAGCAGAACTCTGTCATCAAATTTTCTGAAATCATTCTCCGTCATGCCAAAATGATTCTGAGCATCGACCAGAAAATCAATCATATGATATTCATAAGATTTATCTAACAGTTTCATCATGACATTGCACAGATTTTTCATCTGCATTTTTTCCTGTTGTGTGAAGCCATCCGTTTTCTTTTTCAATACTGCCCATTTTATCAGCCATTTATACAAAGCAAAAGGTATGAAAGATAAGAGTTTTTTAGCTTTCTTCTGCCCTTCTATCATATTTAGCAAAAACTGATAGGCATCCTCACCCATATCTTTTGCAAGAGAACAGGTATTAGATAGTATCATTCCTTCTACACATTCCGGATAATAAGATGCAATGATCTGAGATACTATTCCGCCTAATGATTGACCTACCAGCCATACCTTTTCATCTAGATTTTGAAGAAGCTGTGATACAGCCAAAGCAAATTCCATATTATTCTTAAATTGTATCTGATAATCAAAAGTCAGTACGGAAAAATATTTCGCAAATCTATCAAAATGCAGATAGAATAAGTCCGATAAGCCAATCCCTCCACTTAGAAGCAAGACGGTGGATTTTGCATCGGGATTCCTGTAATAGCGATAGGAAAATTCCTTTCCCATAGGTAAAATAACAGTATGCTTTGGATATTTTTGATTAAATTCCTCTATGCTCATCATATTTATGTGCCTCCTCATTCAAATATATAATCGGGCTTTGCTCTGCAATCCTGCTAACTGAACAGAATACAGTCTGCCCCTTTCAGATAATATAATGGACAAAGCTTTAACGACGAGCTGCAGTATGATAATAATTGGAACAACTCTCATAAACGGAAGATGATTTTTTCACATCGTGCCTCATCTCTTTTATTCACTATAATATAGTCAATATAAATCCATCAATGACTGCAATGATGCCATACATAATAATTCCTCTTAAAAATGAATCTATATGCTTCTTTGGATTTTGATACATCTTTTTATCAGGAATTTCGCTAAATCGTATCCTTTTCGAATTTCTCCACCATAAAAGGTCAATAATGACCAAATCAAATAAATTCAACGCTTCGCCTAATATCAAGATGTTTATAAAATTTACCTTAAAATCATCTGATTTAATAAAAATCCCAAAAACAAGCAACACTATCATAAACATTACTAAATTCGCTATAAAAACTTTAGGTATATTCGTTTCTTTCGTTTTATCTTTATATTTTTCATCGCTTCTTATGATATTCTGTACATCTGTTGGATAGGATCTTAATCCCAAAAGATTCTTTTCATCAGTTCCAGTTTCCAGAAAACATATAAGAAAAAACACACTGCACAAAATAACTGTTTCTATAATTACGTTCATCCTGCTCCATACTCCTCACTATATAAAGGTCATTTTTTATATCTTGAATTTTTTTATTGCCATACTTCCTCTATCCACCTTATGCATTCCTGGCCCATCACAGATCGTTCTCTAGCACATTCCTTTGGATATCGTTTTTCTGATTTAATAAAATACTTTATTGAATCTCCACAGTCTTCTAACATCATGTGGCTCATATGCTCAAAACATATATGCTTATATGGATAGAAAAAATTGTAACTAATCAGGCGTTCTTCCAGTTTTTCACAGCTTTCCTTTGACGGCCAGATGGTATCCATCTTTGTTGAAAACATCAAAATAGGTGCTTTGATTTTTTCAATCGATATGATTGAATCAGGATTGATTTTTTTATTCATGTTTATAGCAAGAATATTATATTCCCTGTTTTTGATGATTTCCTTAATGATTGGTAATTTTCTTGTTTTATAGGGTGTATATGGGAGTTCCCTTCCCTTATAAGACCAGCAGCTCGTTTTGGATGGTGTTTTTCTGTTCATCCCCTCACTATAAAACCATGAAGGTGTCTTCAAAATGACACAGCTCAATTCATGAAATGCTATTGCAGCAGCTGCTGCATATTCAGCACCTTTTGAATATCCTTCAATTCCTATTCTTTTATATCCCATTTGTTTTAGCCAGTCTATTGCCTCTTTAATGTTTTCAAGTTCAATTTTACTTAATGATTTGACAGAATTAGCTGTTTTAAAATATCCAAGAGCCAATGCTGGTATTCCATTAGTCTGCAAATATTTTGCAAGTTTCTTTGCATGCGCCAGCCCGCCTTCACTACCTGATAATACAATCATAACCTTATCTTTTCTATCTTTGACTGGATATAGAACACCGTCACCTTTACGTAGTGTTACTGTTATATTTTCAATAACATTCTTTTTCATGGTTTTCTCCTATTTGTTTTCAATTTATCTTTTACCATTTCTTATTTTTTGGATATTATTATTCATTAAATGTCTGCCTAAATTTCTATATAGAAACTTTTTCATAGCTGATAGTCCCTGATGATGCTCCTGAAGCAAATCATCAGGACTATCATAAATTCCCAAATCATGATTGATTCCTTCGCTTTGAATGTAAGTATTGTTTCGATCGAAATCAATGATTGGATTATGTAAATCCTTAACTGCAACACCGTATCCACAAAAACTGCCTTGACAGGTCTGGTTTATTTTTTGCAGCTGCATAAGATAACTCTTATCAAGGATAAAACCTTCAAGCTCATACCATACATTATCTAAATATACTTCAACCCAGCTGTGTAATATATTTATTGGTGCGTTTTTATATACAATCCCCGTCATGGCTCCCTTCTGTAACTTTTTGTCAATCGTAAACCCATGTATTCGACAAGGAATACCAACACCTCGCAACAATGCCATAAAAAGAATGCCTTTGGTATTGCATTGTCCATATCCGTCGGTCAAAACTTTTGAGGCGGGAATATAATCATCAACATTATAGCCAAATAGAATTTCATCTCGAATGAAATCATATATCTGCTTCATGCGACTATATGCATCCATATCTTTCCATTGTCTTTCAATGATTAATTCTTGTATATTTGGACATGAATAATCTAATAATAATGTTTCTTTTAGATATTGCTCCACACTTTTCATCGCCCTTCAAAATCTCATTTTGTAATTTAATTATATCTCTACAAAGTTACATAAACAATAAAAAAATAAATAATAAATTTAGTTAGTTTGAGCTTACTTTATATTATAGAGAAATGCTATAATTTGGTTAGCCTAAGCTAAACATTTAGATTATTATGATATTTAGGAGATGATACTATGAGATATGGGTTCAGTGTAAGATTGTATGGCTGGTTTTATCATACTGCCTGTAAGCATGAAATCAAAAGAATGCATATCGAAAATAAGGCAGATATAGAGAAAATTAAAAATGAATATGTATCCATTATTCACCGTGCAAAAGACATAGGACATTCCCGACTTTTAAATGCATACTGCATGGGAGCATATTTTATAGCAATGAACAGAGCAAATACACTTTCTCCAGAAGAGAATTACGAAATCTTAAAAAACGGACTCTATGCAAACAGACTCTTTCATATAGCTATGGGTAATGCAGATTCATATCTGAGTCCTCGTAAAATGAAAAAGAGAAAAATATGGGAAGCTCAGTCTCATCTTAGAAGATATGAAAATGACTGGATTGTAGATGTTTTAGAAAAAACAGATGAATTTGAATTAGGATATAATTACTTCCAGTGTGGTGTATGCAAACTTTGTGCAGATGAAAACTGTCCTGAGTTAGCTAAGCATATATGTCAATTGGATTTTGTACTGGCAGATATGATGGGGATGACACTTAAACGCACCCAAACCATAGCTGATGGAGCCGAGTATTGCGATTTTAGATATAACAAAAATTAAATAAATCTATGATATGTTTCAATATGACAGTAGGCCGTTTCATAATGCAAAAGAAGATGTTCAAATTTGAACATCTAGATAAATATCGAGATGATACAAAAGGCTCCATCACATAATCTTACGCCAGAATTACGCCGGATTTTACGCAGAAATTACGCCAGTTTGCTGCATATTTGCTGCATAATTTCCGTCAATAGATGGCTTTTTAGCAATTCTCAGCACTTTTTATCAGAAATTCACGGTCTTCAAAAGCAATTAAGAAAATGAAAAAACCCTCGTAAATAGAGGGTTTTTTGCATAATTTGATTTTTACTGATGTTCTCAGACCACAATTTAATACTATCGTTTTGAGAACTGAGGCGCACGTCTTGCAGCTTTTAAACCGTATTTCAATCGTCTGAGCGATGATTTTCCTTGATATTCCGGGCTTTTTTGAGCCTCGGCCCCTCGGTTGTCCTATTCCTTAACCAAAAAACAGGCCACTTTTACGAGGGGACAGCTTGATGAAATGCAGAATTTACTACATCGAATAGCTGTTCTGGTTTATTATACTTTACTCTTGCATAGATGTCCATAGTTGTCTTGCTGTTCTCATGTCCGGCAAGGTACTGGACCGTCTTGGGGTCAACACCTGCATACAGAAGATTGGTGATGTAGGTATGCCGCAGCAGGTGCGGTGTCACATCGAAGTCCAGGCTATACACAATGTTGGGATTGTTTTTCTGATGTCCTCCCAGACTCGGCTGAACAGTGTACTTGATGCTCTGTCCGTTCACATACTTATAATAGGTACGCTCCTTGGTAGACCGAACAACGATGTACTGCCAGACACGTTTGAACTGCGAATATGACAAGGGCTGTCCCTCACTATCGGCAATCACATATTCCGATTTGGAGGCAGCCTTGGCTTCCCGCAGACAATTCACAAGGCATTTGGGAATGGGAATATCCCTTCTTGCTGCTTTCGTCTTAAGCGTTGTAGAGATAACCGGTCTGTTATGCTCTGATCGCCATGCGCGCCGCACAGAGATATATGGAGTGGGTGCATCGAGGAACACACAATCCCATTGCAAGGCGAGAGCTTCTTCTCGGCGCAGACCGGCATATAAGCCGATCATGGTAAACAGATACGGCGGAAGTCCTTTGACGGTTTCCAGCAGCACTTCCACCTGCTGGTCTGTCAGCGAATCTTTCTTTTGGGTCGGTTTCCCTCCTTTTGCCGAAATCCCCTCACACGGATTGTATTCCAGCAACTGGCTCCGCTCTGCCGAGTAAAAAATGCACTTGAGGAGCATATTCACCGTATTGTGCAGGCTCTCGGACTTATTGGACAATGGGATCAGCGCCAGACGAATATCATCCGCTGTTACTTCCTCCATATACATATCTCCCAAAGGCTTGATAATGTAGTTCTTCATATTGGAGGCGTAGCCCTTCAGTGTAGCCGGCGACACTTTTGCGGATTGCATCAACAGCCACTTCTCACAATACTCGGCCACAGTAGGATGCTCCCGGTGGAAGATGATCTCCGCTACCTGGCGTCTCGCCTCCTGCTCTTTATCGTACAGTTCCTCGCAGGTAGTCCCATACAAGCTCACCTGCTTGCCGTCTGCGTCCAGAATCCGGGTTCTGTAATACAGGACACCCTTTCGTGTGACGGTTCCATATTGAGGTATGTTTTTTTTCTTCTTTGCCATAATTAATTTCCTTTCTCGCGTGGTGATGTATCTACACCTCCTTTTTATCAGAGATTTCAAATTGAATCAAAGATACGGCCAAGGAAAAACTAAGAGCGAGACATCCTTGTCTCGCTCTTACTTCATTTTCTGAATTGTTCGGAACTTACACAGCGTCCCATAAGTCAAAGGCACAGCCCATTGCTTTGACAAGATCATCCGGCCTGTTGTATTTGACCTTTGCGTAAATGTCCATCGTGATTTTGCTGCTTTCATGGCCCGCCAAATATTGTACCGTTTTGGGGTCCACCGAAGAATGAATCAGATTGGTGATGTAGGTGTGCCGCAGCTGATGCGGTGTCACTTCAAAATCCAGGCTATATACCACATGGCCGTTATTCCTGGCTTTTTCTCCAAGTTTCGGGTAAAGCATATATTTTACATACTTTCCGTCCACAAGTTTTCTGGCCATTCTCGGCTTTGCAGTCCGCGTCACAATATACTGCCACAGCCGCTTAAACTGTGTATAGGATAGCGGATCACCGTCCCGATTGGCAATCACATAATCCGAAGTGGATTTTTTCTTTGCATCTTTCAGACATTCAACCAGACAGACCGGGAGAGGAATGTTTCTTTGTGCCGCTTTGGTCTTTAGCTCGGTAAGAATGACCGGCCTGTTATGTTCTGTGTGCCATGCCCGCCGTACCGTTAAGTACGGAGCCTCTGCATCCAGATACACAGAATCCCATTGCAGCGCCAGGATTTCTTCCCGGCGCAGACCGGCATATAAACCGATCATCACAAATACATAGGGCGGCAAATCCCGGATCGTGTCCAAAAGCCGCTCAACCTGTTCATCCGTCAATGCCTGTCTTTCTTCCTGGGGAACTCCTCCCTTTGCATCCAGGTATATGGTCGGGTCCTCGTCAATCACATGGCTCTCCTTGGCCGCCCGGAAAATGGACTTGCAGAGAATCACCACAGACTTATAAACCGAAGCCGACTTCTTGGAAACAGGTACGAGGGCAAGTTGGATGTCATCCAGGGATACATCAGCCATTCTCTTGTCTCCCAGCCCTCCAATAATGTGCCGCCGCACCTTAGAGGTATAATCTGTCAAGGTGGTGGCCCGAACATGGACGGACTGCATCAGCAGCCACTTCTCACAGTACTCAGCAACCGTAGGCGATCTTCGACGAAACGTAGTACTGTCAATCTGCTCTAACGCCTCCAGTTCCTTGTCATAAAGCTTTTCGGGCGTCTTTGCATAAAGCGCCACTCTGTTTCCATCCGAATCTTCGACTCTGGTTCTATAATATTCAATGCCGTTAAGCACGACCGTACCATATTGAGGAATTGCCCTTTTTCTTTTTGCCAATTCCGTCACCTCCTAAGAATAATGTCCAGCGCTGTACCTTTGTTTTATCAGACATATTAGGTTCCAGCAAGGATACGGAACAGCTCAAGCTCGGACACTTCGCAGCTTGCGGTATGTAGCGCTTTTTTCCACTGGCTTTGCACGATGGGTGCATTTTGCGATATACTCCTGAAGGCCAGCATCTGTAAAGTACACGCAACCATTTTGCACATACTGAACATAGGAAATTAGCCCACTGTTTCGAGCTGCATCCAAAGTGGCAATGCTAATCCCCAGTAATTTGGCAGCCTCTTTCCGCGAAATCAATTTTTCCATAGGTGGTCCCCCTTTCTGTCAAAGATGTGGTTGTTGCTTTCAAAATCACATGAATGCGCTGGCAACCGAAGCTGCCAGCGCATGGTATCTGACTTTGAAAAATTTACTCGCCACATTTGCCACGCACCCCTGGCGATGGGGACATTCCGGTCTCCGCTGGCGCGGCTGTCATAACTCCACAGCGTCGTTTTACTCGTGCGCCGCAGAGTTCCCCCCAAGTCTTTAGGAGGCCGTGAGGAAGTATCTTTAACCCCTATGCAGTCATCGCGCCCTGAAATGCCACTTTCGGGTATCAGGCTGACGTGGATCGCTCGGAACAGTCCTATTCATCACCTCCTGGGGCTGTCCATCTTCGCGGCGTGCCTGATTCGCTCGTACATAGGTTATGTACCGGAAATGCCGTCTATGAAATTGTCAAGCTCCACATTGGGAGAATGTTCTTCCCTCAATGGGTAGGCACTGATACGCTTCATTTGTTAAGTGTTATTCAAAAATTTTTTTATTTTTTTAAATCTTTGTGCAACAGCACTTCTGGAACAATGCCAAAGACGTGCTACATCAATTTGACGATAACCATCCACAAAAAGTAATGTCAATAGCTCCAAATCTTTCTTCGACAGCTTCTTCAATCTCAACAGTAGTTGTTCGTTTTCCACCGAAGCCAACCATCCATATCGCGTTTGATCAATCTTATCAACATCCCATTGATAAGATAACGATGCAAACTTTCGGAACAGCTGTGATTGACCACATACTTCATCATATTGTTCACAAGGTATTGGTTGCGTATGGTTTTGAAAAACCCTTTGACTGCAAAACCATGCCCAGTCATATTCTTTCATGGCAGCAATCTGTTCTTCGCTCATCCCTGCATCACAATACTCAACTTCTAAACGCTTCCATCTACTATCAAACTTCTTTTTCTCATATCCATAATTAAATCCCATTATTAACCTCCTGTAGATTCAATTTGCAAAATTCACCATGCAAACTAAAATCAGGAGGAGATCGACAACGAGAATCTCTGGGTTGTTTTCCATCCCCAGAAACAAAAATGCCAGCTGATCTTAAGGACCAACTGGCATTTTTATTCGCGCACAAAGAAAACGCATTATTAAGATTTTATAAGTACAACAAGTATACCAAGCACAATTCGATACCAACCAAACACCTTAAAATCATGTTTTTTGATAAAGTTCATTAGGAATTTAATTACTAAGACAGATACCGCAAATGCCACAGCCATACCGAGAACAAGAGCGAGCAGTTCTGCACTTGTAAATTCAAACCCGAATTTTAACAGCTTAAAAGCACTTGCTCCAAGCATAGTAGGTACTGCGAGGAAAAAAGTAAACTCTGCTGCTGCCACTCGTGAAACTCCTATGAGTAAAGCACCTATAATCGTTGCTCCCGACCGTGATGTGCCGGGTATAAGTGATAACACTTGAAATGCCCCTATCAAGATTGCTGTTTTATAGCTGATGTCAGAAAGTGCCATAGTAGTAGGAGTACGCTTTTTATTCCAATTTTCTATGAGAATGAATAACAAACCATAAAAGATTAACATGATTGAAATCACAATGGGGGTTTGGAGGTAAGCATCCAAATAATCATCAAATAGAATCCCCATAATAGCTGACGGTACACAAGCTACCGCAACCTTGAACCACAACGAGAAAGTATCCTTTTTAACAATTGACTGTGCTTTGTTCTTAAATTGAAAGGGAAACATCTTGTTCCAAAACATTACAACCACTGCGAGTATAGCTCCAAGTTGAATAACAACAAAAAACATTTCTTTAAATGCTTCGCTCATATTAAGTGTGATAAATTCGTCCACAAGAATCATATGTCCTGTGCTGCTGATAGGTAGCCACTCAGTAATACCCTCAACAATTCCAAGAAAAATAACTTTTAAAATTTCTATAAAATCAAGTACCATTATTTCAAATCCTCCTTTTTAAAATGATGAAAGGTCATAAGAAAACCAACTGCTGATACAAGAATAATAATAGATACAGACAGCAGTGTAGGATAGCCGGTACTCTGAAGTTTACCCTGCACCAAGAAATAGGTGGCTGTCCACGGATACAACGCTCCCCATTCTTGATTTGAAAGTGCGGCACTTCCCATGACAATCACGGCAGAGCCAATCATCGGGGCGACAAATCCTTTTGTTTTCATAGCAACAAACACAAAAGGAGAAACTGTTAAAAACATCAGGATACTGCCAAACAAAAACTTGGGGAGCCATACTATTGCCACTAGTAAGCTATATCCCTCCAATGTAAAGACAGCGTCATATAGCCCACAAACGATAAATATACCTGCCCATGTTACAAGGGTTAGCATAACAATCCAAAGAAGCAGGGTGCAAAATTTTCCAATTAATAGTTTTGTCCTTGAAATGGGTATGGGCAATATGGTTTTGAGGGTGCTTTCTGTGTACTCTCTGCTAAACAAGTAAGCTGCAATTGCCACATATATCATAATGTTTACCAGCAGCATGATATACAGTACACTGTCGCTGTATATGTCAGACAAGGTAAAGATAATCTCCGGCTTATCAAAATGTGTTTGCAAGGCTTCTATTAACATCAAAAGTGGGGTAGATAATACCCCTGCCACACTAATTAGCACCATTTTTGAACGCTTTAGTTTTAATAATTCACAAGAAATAAGATTAAGCAATACCGCCACCTCCAATCAGTTTAGAAAAGTAGTCCTCTAAGTTTTCCTCACTATCATTTATCCTTGTCACGAGCAGTCCATTTCGTGCAAATTCTCGATTGATTTCTCCAACACTTTGGCTAAAGTCATAAATTCTCACCGTACCGTCCTGCACTGTAAAATCCGTCATGTGGTAGTGGTTTTCTAAAATCTTTCCGGCTATCTCACTGTCAGATAAATCAAATTGAATGTATTTTCGATTCCTTTTGTGAAGCTCGGATATATTCACTTCCTCTACTAAATGCCCCTCGTGCATAACGCCGATAATATCTGCTATCTGTTCAATCTCGCTTAAAACATGGCTTGAGATAAAAATGGTAATGCCATGATTGTGACTAAGTTCAGATAAAAATGAGCGTATTTCAACTATTCCAATGGGGTCAAGTCCGTTAATCGGTTCGTCAAGTATTAAAAGCTCCGGCTCGTGCATAATGGCGGCGGCAATACCAAGCCGTTGCTTCATTCCGAGGGAATAATCGGAAAAGACTTTTCTTTTCTCCTTATGCAGCCCCACAACTTCAAGAGCTTTTTCTACTCCACTTTTAGATACTCCCCCTCGCAGTTTAGCGAGAATTTGCAAATTCTCATACCCTGTTAAATTACTGTAAAATCCCGGTGTTTCGATAATAGAGCCTACTTTGCTATAAAGGGTATGGATATTTTCCTTATAGTTTGTGCCAAACAAGCGTACCGTTCCCTCCGTTGGGAAAGCAAGCTGCAACATCATTTTCATTGCTGTGGTTTTGCCTGCTCCGTTTCTGCCGAGCAAACCATAAATTTTGCCCTTTGGCACATGAAGATTTACCTTATCGACAACGGTGGCTGTTCCGTATCGCTTCGTAAGATTTTCTGTTTCAATGATATAATCCATATTTGATTCTCCTTTCCGTGGGTTGCTGTTCTTGTTTTCGCTGACCACAATCTTATTATCCACGAGTATTGCATAGAAGCCAAGAAATCTACCGTCACAATGCCGACACAATAGATGTCAGCACGAAAAAAGCTCCGACACTTATCGTGTCAGAGCCTATTTTAAAGGGTTTATGGCATTTTACTTTGTTTGGGTTTGCTTTATCCAGACAAATATTTTAGCAACAAATAGCAGAAACATAAGGGCGGTTACATAGGGTTGTCTTGCCGCAGCGAAGAAGCAGATAAAAAGCGTACTCAGCACGAGAGAGCATTTTGTGATTATGTTGCTCCATGATTCCTTTTCAAAACAAACACACATCAGTTTCGCTATCCCAAGTGCAATCAAAACAATAAAAACAATCCAATAGATTGCAAGATATATTGGGGTAGTGTCTGTAAATGAAAGTAGATTGACAGAATAAATATATCCGTCAACAAGGTTACCATACAACGGCAAAAGTATAAAAGTAACCGCCATCATATCTAATATTCCATAAATGAAACTGTAAATTTTTTTCAAGTTGGAACGATTTTCAGTTTCGGCAAGTGTAATCAGTTCTTCGCCCGATAGCAGTTCATCTATGGTCACAGAAAAGAATTTAGAAATACACTTGAGCGACTCAATGTTAGGGTAACCCTTGCCGGTATCACATAGTTAAAGATATTGGTGTCATTCAATCAATTTTGCCGATAAAGCGGTAGAAGATTTCTACCTCCTGTTCCCGGCTTCCGTCCTCACCTTTGACCGCTTCATGGACAACGATTTTTTCAATCAGCGTATTCAAAAGTTCGGCAGTCAGTTCCGTTGGATTGACACACTCTTTCATCAAGGCAATCCATTTTTCTGCGTCTACGGCGTTCTGGCTTTCAGTGGCGATAGTGGATTGAAGCCGTTCAATCTTTTCGTCCAGTTCAGCCTGTTCACTTTGGTACTTCCCAGACAGCATAGAGAAGTTGTATTCCGTGATACGCCCCGCCGCCCAGTCCTCATACATCCGGACAAACAGGGTATCGACTTCGGCTTTCCGCTTCTCCGCTTTGTTCAACTCTGCGGCCTGCTTCTTTCTTGCAGCGGCTTGTCCCTTATCAGTGGCATTTAACAGCTGCTTCAAGAGCTGTTCTTCATCATGCTGTACCAATCCTGACCAGTATTGCAAACGGGAGAGAACATAGGCGTAAAGCACATCATAGCGAATATAGTGCATTGAACATTGGCGTGTGCCTTGACCGTTCTTGCTACAATGATAGTAACCATAGGGCTTGCTGTTCTGCCTGTTCTCTCCGTAGGCCAGCGACCAGCCGCAATCCGCACACTTTATCAGTCCCGCAAAAATCTGTGTCGTACCGTTTTTGCGTTCCCGCCGGCGGCTTGCTATCTGCTCCTGTACCTGCCGGAAAACATGTTCGCTGATAATCGGCTCCTGCGTGTTTTCCACCCGCACCCATTCACTTTGGGGCTTGCGTATCCTCCGCTTGTTCTTAAAGGAAATGTTTGTTTCCCGGTAGTGGATGGTATGGCCGATATAGGTTTCATCTTTCATAATGCTCTTGACCTGCGCTATCGTCCATGCGTAGCTTTTTTCCTCCGGCGCACCCGCATAGATGTTTGCGAAAGTCCCGTCACGCTGGAAGTTGATAAATCCCGGCGTGGGAACCTTTTCCGCAATCAGTATTCTTGTGATACTTGCCGCCCCTCTGCCATGAATGGCAAGGTCAAAAATCTTCTCCACTATCCATCGGGTTTCCTCGTCGATTATCAGCTTGTTTTTGATTTCCGGGTGTTTCCTGTACCCGATGGGAGCATAGGCGCCGATACGCTGTCCTGTGGCAAACTTTGCTTTGAAAGCGGCCTTTACCTTGCGGCTTGTATCTTTTGCAAACCATTCATTGAACAGGTTTTTGAACGGGACAAAATCAGAAAGCCCTTTCTCTGTGTCCTCATTCTCCGCAACGGCGATGTAGCGCACCCGTTTCTCTGGGAACAAAAATTCCAGATAGTAGTCCATCATCACATGTTCCCGCCCGAAACGGGACAGGTCTTTCGTAACAATGCAGTTTACTTTTCCAGCTTCCATATCGTCCATCATGCGCTGAAAATCCGGGCGTTCAAAGTTTGTCCCCGACCAGCCATCGTCCACATACTCACCGACTACATGAAGCCCCTGTTCCTTTGCGTACTGTTGCAGGATTGTCCGCTGTGTTTCAATGCTTACGCTGTCACCATAGTTTTCATCGTCCCAGCTCAATCTCATATAAAGCGCCGTGTTGTAAATCGTAGTATTGTAAGGTTGTTTCACCGTTAAAAATCCTCCTTCTTAAAGAAACAACCCACGCTTACAATACTTTTGCTCTATGGCAATTATATCATAAGCGTGGGCGTGTTATCAATGATGGGCTATCAGGTTGAAGCGGCTTTTTCTGCGGTATGCCGCACCACATCTACAATCAGATCACCGAGGGGCTTCCCGCCTGCGGCGAAGTGTTCGGAGATTTTTATACGGTTGTTCCCACATACAAAATACTGCGTGCCGTTCTCTGTTTGTATGACCTGCCCTGTCCGGGGTGTAAAAATATCGCTTTCGCTTTTTGCCATCCAGTGTCCTCCATATTCAGTTTTCAAGGTACAATGCCGCACAGGGGCGGCGAAAATTTCTGCTTATATCTATCACCTGTCCTTTGTCGTGTACCGTTGTTGCCGTTTCACCTGCGCCAGCACTTCCGGCGGGATACGGTCAACGAAATTGCGGAGATTGTGTAATTCGCTTTCCAGCGTTGCCCGTTCCATGCGGTCTTTCATCTTGCCTTGCTCACTGGCCTTTGCCCTTGCTTCCAGCTTTTTGTTTTCTTCCAGCAGGTCATTGATTGTGACCTTGTACTTTTTCAGTTGCCCGGAGAAGTTCTCCATCTGCGGGAACCACTTTTTCAGCATAGAGAGGGCTTCCTCTTTTTTCTTTCCGGCGTTCAGCGGGTTAATGCCGTCCAGCGTGGCTTCAATGGCTCTGGCCTGCCGGGAGAGGGAAACCGCCTGTTTGAAAAGCCGGGTGGGGATATGCTTCCGGCCTGTCTTGCTGGCGCTCTCCCCACGCTCCAAGTCGGGATATTTCTCCACCATGTAGGCGTGAAAATCGTCCTGCCACTTCGTCAGGTTTGCCCGGTTGCCGATAATCTCCTTTGCACACAGGCGGTTGTCCTTTGTCAGCGGAACAAAGGTCAAATGCAGGTGGGGCGTTTTCTCGTCCATGTGTACCACCGCCGACACGATATTTTCCCGTCCTACCCGGCCAATGAGGAAGTCCGCCGCCCGCTGGAAAAACGCCTGTATCTCCTTTGGGGATTTCCCCTTGAAAAACTCCGGGCTGGCGGTTATCAGCGTATCGACAAACCGTGTGCTGTCCTTGCGTGTTCGGCACCCGGCCTGCTCGATACGGCTCTGAATGAAGTGGTAATAGCGTCCCTCCGGCTTGACGATATGGAAGTTGTATTTACTCCGGCTTGTATCAATGTCGGGGTTACTGGCGTATTGTTCTTTCTGTCTTTCGTGATGGGCTTCCAGCGGCCTTGCCGGGTTGCCCTTGTGCTTCTCAAACCGCAAAATTGCGTGTTGTGCCATTCTACTCCTTTCCCCATTCCTTTCCTATCCGGGGTTTTCCACAGGGAAAATCCCGCAGAAAATAGCTCGGATAGGATTGGAATGGATAGAATATAAATCAATCTTTTTAATCTTTGTATTTCTATATACCGTCCGGTTTTCGTACTTCTCAGGAGTGATTTCCGTACTTCATGGGTACGGTTTTCAGCCCTCCGGCGTACCATAACCGGATTTCTTGAAGTCGGTGTTTGAAACCGCTTCATAGGATTTGGGGAAAATGCGGTTGGGTTTTCCACAGCCTTGTTTCTGAATCTCCACCAGTCCGGCATACTGCAATTCCCGCAAGGTATTGACCGCCTTTTGCCGCCCACAGTGGAGCAGGTCAACCACCTCGCAGATGGGATAGTACAGGTAAATCCGGCCGCAGTCATCCGCCCACCCATTCTTGCGGGATAACTCTGTCCGGCGCAGGATAAAGGCGTACAGAACCTTTGCCTCGTTGGACAGAGGCTTGAATGTGGGGGCTTCAAAGAGAAAATTCGGGAGCCGGGTGAAGCTGAACGCCTTTTCTGGCTGGTGAATGTAAATCGTGTTTGTCATAGCGTGTTTTGTGGACGGTTAGAAGCCCGTTTTCCGGGGCTTGTGATAGTTTATACCACCCGCCCCGGCTTGGGGCTTGCGGAGCCTGATAAATCAAGGCTTTTTCCGCTCCTAACTGTCCACAGCAGACCTCCTTTTCCGTTCACTTTCTGTTTTCTGCCGCCTGTGAACTCTGGCGGCGCAGTCTGGGCAGTATTTTGCCCGGTTGGATTTGGGGACGAACACGCCGCCGCAGACCGCACAGCGTTTCAAGTCCTTATCCCGGAAAATCTCCGCTTCCAGCGTCCCGTCCAGCGGCAAGACCGCCCAGCGGAACCACTTACAGCAGACCGAGAAAGAAACCGTCTGCGGGCAGGTGCAGGTGTCCCCATCGTCAAGGGCAATGCAGTTGCCGTCCTCACAGCAACAACACTCCCGGCGTATCAGGCTGGCCGCCTGTTTTCTCTGCGCCGGTGTCATGCGGTAAAGGGAACCGTCCGGCCTGCGTTCCAGTGGCGGCAAGTCTTTATAGGGGTTATCTATCATGCGTTCCCTCCATCTTGTTTTCCGTTGCCGTTTTCCCCGAAAGGATTTCCTGCCCCATTCCTGCGGCGTGTTCCGGCGTTGGCACGCTCCCCGCAACTTCGGGACATTTTGTCCCGAAGTCCGACTCCTTGCGGTGCTTCCCCAGCCTGGGTATTCCTTTTCGGACGGTCATTCTGTTTTCAAGGTGCCGTCCATCGATGAACTACCCTAAGTCTACACGAAAAAAATGCAATTCCCGGAATATTGCGAGAATTGCATTTTGATGAAGTTTACACTTTGGAAATTGCATTTTTGCAATCATTCTGTATAATGGAAGTATGCGGAGGAGGTGCGTATCTATGGCTTTACCCGGAACACCCGGACAGCGGATTTCCGATTTATGCAACGGGAACCACATCACACAAAAGGAACTTGCGGAGAAGATAGGCGTTTCCGCTTCCCAGTTGAGCCGCATTGTCAGCGGCGAAACAAGAACGGTCAGCAGTGATATTCTCATAGGTGTAGCAAAGGAATTTAAGGTATCGACAGACTACATACTGGGCTTATCCACCGTGAGCGTCCGTAAAAGCTACGATATTTCTGAATTAGGCTTGTCCGAGGGAGCCGTGAGGGGGCTCGTGACGGGTGCTGTTGATGTGCAAATCCTCAACCGCCTGTTGGAACACAGGAATTTTCCTAAGCTGATAGATTTGATACGGATTTATTTTCAGGACACAGCGGCAAAAGGCATAACAGCAAGAAACCAGCTTATCGAGATAGCAACGGCTTCCCTGTCCGACCTGATGAAAGAACACCCGGAACACCGGGCGGAAGCAAAGCAGGATTTACAGCTTTTGAACGCCCAGAAGATGGGGGAACATGAGGCGGAGATTGAGAAAATCAAAAATGTGTTCCTTGCTATCCTGCGGGATATTAAGAAAGACATTGACAACGGGGAACAGCCGGGATATAATGGTCTCATAAATTAAGACACTTTTTCGGACAATTTTTAATGAATCTGATATACTAAAATCAATACGAAAGAGAGGATTCATTACTATGTCCAGACAAAGAAGAAGTTTTAGCGCCAAATTTAAATCAGACCTTGTGATTGAACTGTTAAAGGGTGAGAAAGATCTCAATACCCTTGCCGCGGAAAATAACATCCAGCCAAACCTGTTGCGGAACTGGAAAAAAGAGTTCCTTAACAATGCTTCCCTTGTGTTCGATGACAAGCGTGAGGAAAACCTCAAAGAGAAACTTGCCGAAGAACGGAAAGAGAAAGCGGCGTATGCTAAGAAAGTCGGTCAGTTAACCATGCAGGTGGACTGGCTCAAAAAAAAATCTGAAGAAATTTGCGGACCTGACTACGAGAGTAAATTTAGTCCAAAACCTTTTGACGACTAAAGAACTCCCCGCTTCTGTTGGTGCCCGGCTTCTTGGTATTAATCGTACCAGCATTTATTATAAAAGCACGCCTGTTTCTGAAGAAGAATTGGCCTGTAAGGAGATCATTGACCATCTGCATACAGATAATCCCACCTGGGGTGCCAGGCAAATGTCTGCGCAGCTGAAAGCCCGTGGATATCAGGTCGGCCGACGCAAAGCAAGGCGTTATATGAATGAGATGGACATTTATCCCATTTATCCGAAAATGAATCTTTCTAAGCGGATGCAGCAGGCCAAGGTATGTCCCTATCTCCTGCGTAATGCGGTGATAGACAGGCCAAACCAGGCATGGTCCATTGATATTACCTATGTTCCCATTCGGAGAGGGTTCCTGTATCTGACAGCCGTGATCGACTGGTACAGCCGCTGTATTGTCGGTTGGGAAGTAGATGATACTCTTGATACAAGGATGGTGATCAACGCCCTGAAAAAGGCCTTCAAAGTAGCGAAACCGCAGATCCTGAATTCTGACCAGGGATGTCAATTCACAAGTCAGCAATACATTGACTTCGTAAAGGAAAATGGGATCCGCCAGAGCATGGACGGGAAAAGCAGGTGGGCAGATAACATCATGATTGAGCGCTGGTTCCGCAGCTTCAAGTATGAAGAAGCTTATCTGACGCAATATAACAACATCCGTGAGGCAAGGAGTGCCATCGGGAAGTATATCCATACTTACAACTTTGAGCGCCGTCATTCCGCACTCGACTACCAGACACCGGCTGAATGCTACTATCCGGCAATGTTGTTGCCATATGTAGCTTAGCATATATGGGAATGGGAGTATTCCACCGTCCTATACCTCATCCCTGTAACTTATCCACCGTATCAGTTCATTATAAAAATCTTAGATTTTTGTCTTGACAACTGAGCCACTATAGGAGAAGCTGTGACCGCCGCGATGTTCCAAGCCATGCGGGACGCATTGGCGGAACAGAAGCAAAACCCGCTTTCCATTGACGATGTAGCGGCGATGGTTGCCGGACAGATCGGACAGCTTACGCCGATGGATGAAGAAACTGCCGACCTGTTCAAGCAGTTGGCAAAAAAGATGATGAAAGGAATAGAATAATAGCCTGTTATTCGAGATAATAATATGCCATTAGTAAAGCATGACTACCCTGTTTTAGAGTACGATACCGCATCAAAAGCTGTTTTTCAGCCGGGAAATGGGAAAAAATGTTTTCCTGCAAAAGCAGTGTTTGCTTTTTTAGGAGACGAGGTTGAAAATTATGCACATACCCATGATGGAATACAGATAGATGAATTTGAAAGTGCAACAAGACGATATCCTATTTATGAATGTCTTTATAATCAGGAGAAAATATGTCTATGTCCGGCTCCTGTGGGAAGTGCTGCTGCCGTCCAAGTTTTAGAATATTTAATTGCAGGGGGTGTAACAAAGATTATTTCCGTCGGCTCCTGCGGCGTATTGGAAGACATCCCGGAAAATAGATTTTTGATACCTGTTTCTGCATTGAGAGATGAGGGAACATCTTACCATTATCTTCTTCCCTCCCGAGAAGTAGAGATTTCAAAGGCTGGTATAAATGCGATTGAATCTGCTTTAAGCCAAAAGAATATACCATATTGGGAAGTTAAAACATGGACAACAGACGGTTTTTATCGAGAAACAGTAGAAATGGTTCAGTATCGGAAAGAAGAGGGATGTCAAGTAGTAGAAATGGAATGTTCCGCATTGGCGGCGTGTGCAAAATTTAGAAAAGTTACATGGGCTATGCTGCTTTTCTCAGCCGATACTCTTGCAGACCCTCATAAATACCAAGAAAGAGAATGGGGAAAAACAAGTATATCCATAGCCTTAGAATTAGCCTTAGACGCTGTTTTATCAGTTGTTGAGGAGTAAAAATAAATACATATAGGAGTTACAATGAATATAAATGAATTTCCACAACAAGTAAATCAAGTTATTTCAATAGCAGAAACCATATTACAAGGTCAAATATTGGGGATATATTTATATGGTTCAGCAACAATGAATGGGCTGCGTCCAGATAGTGATATAGATATACTGATAATTACTAAACAAGAATTGAGTAATTCAATCAGAGCAGATCTAACAAAGCAATTATTGAAAATTTCTGGCTCCGTAGGCTGTATTGAAAAAAGACCTTTAGAGGTAACTATTATCAATCAATCTGATATTGTTCCGTTGCAATTTCCGCCAAAATGTCAGTATATGTATGGTGAATGGCTAAGGGGAGAGATGGAAGCAGGAGAATATCCGCAAGCCTGCAATGACCCAGATATAATGATTTTATTATGGCAAGCAAGAAAAAATAGCATAACTTTGAAGGGGGCGGAAAGCAAAGAGCTTATTCCCGCTATCCCATTTCACGAAATTAAAAAAGCAATTCGGTTTTCTTTACCTGGTTTGATTTCCAGCTTTAAGGGTGATGAAAGAAATGTGTTATTAACCTTATCACGAATGTGGTTTACTTTAGTAACAGAAGAAATCACGACAAAAGATGTTGCCGCAAAATGGGTAATTTTAAAATTGCCGGAGAGATTTTCCCCCCTGCTAACAACGGCAAAGGAAGCTTATTTGGGAAATTTGTCTGATGAATGGGAGACAGTAGAAAAGGAAGCGATGGCACTTGTAGAATATATGAAAAAACAAATTGAGGAATTACTTAGAACAGAGTAGCAAAGTTAGCGGGGCCAATCAACGGTCAAGATGAACGGCGCATAAATGCGCCGCCGTTGACAGTCCCGCCCGTCTTTGCTGATGGGCAATCAAGGCGGGAAAGCCCTAAAATGGCTTCCCGCCCATTTCAATCTTGAGAGAAGAAACGCTCCAAAATCAGAAAGAGAGCGGTAAATCTGAATTGCGAGGGAGAATGTAGATGAATCAAGGAAGAATTATTGTGATTACAGGTTCGCCGGGAACAGGAAAGACAACAACTGCGTCGATTGTCGCAAAAGAATCGAACATGGATAAATCTGTGCATATGCACACAGACGACTTTTTTCATTAGGCTCTGTCACAACAAATGGTTGATTTTTGACGAGAAATAGCGTATAATAATAGTAAGAAACAGTACCACCGAAGGAGGTAATTGGATATGCCTACTATCAAAGACGCATTAGATATTATCGGTAAGTTGACTGTCGCAGAGCAGGAAAGCCTTAAAACAATGCTTTTAAGTCCTGCCTTTGTAAAGTCTTTGAATATTGAAGATTTCGTAGCAAAGGAACGCTTTGCAAATGGTCGTGTATGCCCTCTTTGTGGCTGTATCCATGTGGTTCGCAATGGTCATCGTAAAGATGGCACACAGCGATATGTATGTAAGGATTGTGGCAAGTCCTTCGTGATTGCTACGAACTCCATTGTGTCTGGTACAAGAAAAGACTTGTCCGTGTGGGAGCAGTACATTGATTGTATGATGAATGGCTTATCCATTCGTAAGACTGCTGTTGCTTGTGGGATTCACAGAAACACCGCATTCCTTTGGAGACACAAGATTTTGGATGCACTTCAGAATATGGCAGACGATGTTACCCTTGACGGCATTATTGAGGCTGACGAAACTTTTTTCGCCATCTCGTACAAGGGCAATCATAGCAAGAGTAAGACATTTGCTATGCCACGCAAGGCTCATAAGCGTGGTCATTCTACACATATCAGAGGCTTGTCCCAAGAAAAGGTATGTGTTCCTTGTGCGGTTAATAGGAATGGCTTGTCTATCTCCAAGATTACGAATACTGGTAGAGTTTCTACAATAGATTTACATCATATTTATGATGGTAGGATTAAGACCAATTCCACTCTTGTTACGGACAAGATGAACTCCTATGTGAGATTTACAAATGCCAATGGCATTGACCTTGTGCAGTTAAAGACTGGCAAAGCCAAGAAAGGCATTTATAATATCCAACATATCAATAGCTACCATAGCCAGCTAAAGAGGTTTATGCGTGGCTTTAACGGTGTTTCTACCAAGTATCTGAACAACTATCTTGTGTGGAATAACCTTGTAAATTACGCCAAAGAAAGCGACATGGAGAAAAGGAACATCTTCTTAACTTTCGTTTTGGCAACATTGAAAACTGCTAAATGCAGAGATTTATCAAACAGACCAGCAGTTCCTCTGGTCGCCTAATTAGAATTTGTGGAGATGATAAGATGGTCAATATAACAGATGTAAAACAGATTCTTCAATTTGCAATAGATGCGGAGATTAAAGTCTTTCTTGATGGTGGCTGGGGTGTAGATGCTCTTCTTGGATATCAGTCAAGAGCCCATAATGATATTGACATTTTTGTAGAAAAGAACGATTATCAGAACTTTATAGAAATAATGAAAGCTAATGGCTTTTATGAGATTAAGATGGAATATACAACATTGAACCATACTGTATGGGAAGATTTGAAAAACAGAATTATTGATTTGCATTGTTTTGAATATACGGACGAAGGTGAAATTCTTTATGATGGGGATTGTTTTCCGGTAGAAACTTTTTCGGGTAAAGGAAGAATTGAGGAAATAGAGGTTTCCTGTATTGAACCATATAGTCAAGTAATGTTCCATCTGGGATACGAGTTTGATGAAAATGATGCACATGATGTGAAGTTATTGTGTGAGACACTTCATATCGAAATTCCAAATGAGTATAGATAACTGCAAATAACAGTTTGTAGGGGAGTTCTGATACTCCCCTATAAAAATGGCTATTTATCAACTGTTTGTTGTGACATAGCCTTTCATTATTTAA
Source organism: Clostridiales bacterium CHKCI006 (assembly GCA_900018345.1). GTDB lineage: Bacteria > Bacillota_I > Bacilli_A > Erysipelotrichales > Coprobacillaceae > Fimiplasma > Fimiplasma intestinipullorum. The sequence continues at coordinate 2,665 of FCNA01000120.1, read as the reverse complement.
GCAAAGGAGCAATACCGCCGCATTTACCAGAGTCCAACGAACAAAATTTAGTTGTCATTGAAGCCTTTTTAGAAGCTGCAAAGCGCTATGCCCGCGGCGGATATGATGTAATTGTAGATGGAATTGTCGGGCCGTGGTTTTTAGAACCATGGAGAGCCCTTGTTCGAGAAGATTATGAAGTACACTATATTGTTTTAAGAGCCAGTAAAGAAGAAACTATGAAACGAGCTGTGGAACGTTCAAAATTAGACAGAAAAACAAATGTTGAATTAGTAGAAACAATGTGGGAGCAATTTTGTAATTTGGGGATATATGAATCGAATGTTATAGAAACGACAACCTATTCTATCCAAGAGGCTGTTTTTGCAGTAAAAGAAAAAATTTCAAGTGGAGCCGCATTGCTATCTTAAACGATTTCTAAAAATCGAAATTTCATTTATCAGAGAAATAGCAAAGCCAGTTAACGGTCAAGATGAACGGCGCATTTCATGCGCCGCCGTTGACCGTTCCGTCTGGCTTTGCTGATGGGCAATCAAGGCGGGAAAGCCCTAAAATGGCTTCCCGCCCATTTCAATTATGAGAAAAGAAACACTCCAAAATCAGAAAGAGAGCGGCCAAGCACTTTGAGGGATTGGTCGCCTTGTTCACCCATTCAGCGGAACGGCGGGTGGCGGTCAAGGCCGGGTGTAAGCCCGTTCATTTCAGCCTTGACGGTTGCCCGCTGTCCTGTTACTTTTCCGGGAGTGTAGCCACAACTTCGGGACACTTTGTCCACAAGTCGGAGCGTAGGACGAGGGACGGGGGCTTTCATATACGCCCAGTCTGCTGTTGAAACCAGACCTGTGCTTACGGCTCTACGCCACGCAAGCACAGCCCTGTTTTCCTGCCGCTCCAAATGCCCTTGCCCTCCCCGGCGGCAACGGCATTTTCACGGCAACGCCGACAGAGCGTATAACACACTACACTTTGCTTCGCAAAGTCGTGTGCCAAATGGGGGCGTTGCCCCCTTTGGAAACCCCCACAAGAAAAGGCGGTACGCTACCCCTCCACGGGGCGCATACCGCCTTTTCTTGTTATCCAGCCCTCCGGCTGTATCGGTTGAGCAAAAGTCAGCGTGGGATTGATGTGGTATCTTTATCTAAGTGAACCCCCGCTTTCCCATTTTGAAATGGCTGTTCTTGATACATATAATTGCTCCGCAAGTTGTTCCTGCGTTAAGTTCTTTCCAGTCCTAAGCTGTTGTAGCTTTTCATTAAATTCCATGATTCTCCTCCTGTTTGTTCCTTGTTTTCATACGTCCATCAACGGGTTTTTCTGCATCTTTTGGTATCATCCATGCACGACCAAATTTTTCAGTTCCGTCAATGCGATTTTCCTCACATAATTTTTGTATCCGTCTTTCCGATATGCCCCATTTTTCAGAAGCGGCTTTCACAGAAATGTAATTCATAATATCAACTTCCTTTCGCAAAGAGTATATAATTATTATATACGGAATGACGAATAATAGCAAGTTTCTCTCCACTAATACGAAATTATACACTACTAAACATAAAATCATACTTCGTTCAAATATCATCACCCGAAATGTACAATGATATAGGATGATATTAAAATGTACCAAGATGAAAGAAAACTTGATTTTAAGCCGTTAGGTATAGCGATAAAAAAAGCTCGGGAAGCAAAAGGGTGGACACAGGAATATCTTGCCCAACTGGTAGACCTTACGCCACGCTCTATTATGTATATAGAGAACAGGGGGCAGCACCCAAGGCTTAACAAATTTTATCTCATTACTACCTTGCTTGACATCTCTGTAGACCAGTTCTTTTTTCCATGCAATGAAGATGGCGACAACAATCGCCGCAAACAAGTTGATGTACTGTTGAATGATATGGAAGAAAAGGAGCTTATCGTGATGGAAGCTACGGCTCAAGGCTTGAAAAAGGCAAGAGAAACTGCGGAATAATTAACGCTGTTTTCGTAAGCCAAGCCAACTGAAAAAAGTGCGACACCTACACAGGCTATCGCACTTTTTAGGTTATTTTTTTATTCTCCACACAAATCATAAAGCTGTTCACATCGGTTTTGAATATCTAAGATTTCTGTTTCGGTTAAACTCCTGCGGTTATGAGTAAGTTGTTGCTCTAAAAAATCACGATAGCCATCAAGTAAGGCATCCCGTAAAAGCTCGGGGGCTTTGCAATGTTCCACACCAAACCATTGCTCATCTTTTTCATCCCAAATCATAACGGTGTATCCTCGCTTAGTGTTCACCACCTCCAAAACACTATCTTTATTTAGGTAATCGTTGAATACTTCTAAAACCTTTTCAAAGGTCATCATTTTATCAGCCCTTTCATATTTTAGGTGCTTATATGTAAGTAGTTTATATACTTATTACGACTATGATAATAAAAGTAAATCATCGTGTAAAGGATACGGATATTGTTTGCGAACAAAAGTGGCAAGCAATGCCGGTGTTAATACACTCGGCCCACAGAGGGAAAAATCCTGACGTGATTTCCCCCTCTGCTTCAGGGTTGTTTCATGAAGAAATTGAAATAAAGAAAAAAGATAGTAAAATCGAGGAATAAATTAGCTATACAAATGCTACATATTCCTCGATTTTTTTGTTGTTTAATGGTATAATATACTATATAGT
>FCNA01000122.1 GCA_900018345.1 Clostridiales bacterium CHKCI006 | reverse complement strand
AAACATCATTACAGAATAAAGAGAGCGCTTTGAACAGGTTAGCCGAAATCCTTGCTAACTAAGCGTTCTCTTTTCTGTACTCTTTTTTATCTAAGGTTATTTACCTTCTTTATCGGTGAATAGTAACAAAAACTGAAATATTCATTGACTTTACATGGAAAGTGGTCTAAAATGTAATTAGGATAAAATCCTAACAAGGAGTGTTTCTGATGAAAAAACTTCGGAATACGGCCCAACGCGAGGCGGTCTATGAAGCGGTTGTCCAGCTGAATCCGACACACCCAACGGCTGACGAAGTTTATGCTCTATTACAGCAAAGTCATCCTACCATCAGTCGCGGCACTGTCTATCGTAATTTAAATGTGTTGTGCGAGACAGGACGCCTAAGAAAACTGGGAGTAGGTGAAGGGCCGGATCGATTCGATGATCAAACACAGTGGCATGGTCATTTCTATTGCCGTCATTGTCATCGAATGGGTGATCTACCTTTACCGGAGCATATGATTGTGGAGTATCTGTCAGATCTAGGTTATGAGGTAGAAAGTCAGACGATCGTTTTTAAAGGAACATGTCCAAATTGCAGAAAAGTGGAGGTCAAGCAAGATGAAAGAATTAAAGGGAACAAAAACTGAAAAGAATTTACAGGAAGCTTTTGCGGGTGAATCTCAGGCAAGAAACAAGTACACTTACTATGCTTCTAAAGCAAAAAAAGATGGTTATGTACAGATTGCTAAGATTTTTGAAGAAACTGCAGCTAACGAAAAAGAACATGCTAAGATCTGGTTCAAATTATTACATGGTGGAGAAATCCCTGGTACAATGGAAAACCTGGAAGATGCTGCTGCCGGTGAAAACTATGAATGGACAGATATGTATGACAGAATGGCTAAAGAAGCCAAAGAAGAAGGTTTCGATCACATCGCTTTCTTATTTGAATCTGTAGGTCAGATTGAAAAAGAACATGAAGCACGTTACAAAAAATTACTGGCCAACATCGAAGGTGGATTAGTATTCAGCCGTGATGGTGATATGATGTGGCAATGTTCTAACTGCGGTCATATCGTGATTGGTCCTAAAGCACCAGAAGTATGCCCTGTATGTTCTCATCCTAAAGCTTATTTCGAAATCAAAGCTGAAAATTATTAAGCATCTTAAAAGAGCCTGCGGGCTCTTTTTTGCTGTCTTTCTTTGTAAAAAATGATATACTAAAGAAAAGAAAGCGGGGGAATTGGGATGCGAAAAATCTTATTTTGTCTAGTCAGCCTGGGACTGATTTTAGGGCTGGTCAGCCCGGTCCAAGCCAGAGATGTTTCGCTGGAAGCGGCGCGTGTTGATGTGACCCTACTAGAGGATGGAAGCATGCAAGTCAGTGAAACATGGACCATCGATTTTGATGGCGAGTTCACGCGTTTTTCCAAAAATCTGCCATTGGTTCGCAGCGATGGTGCAAGGATTGAGATGTCGGATGTCTCAGTCAGTGTGGACGGGGTTGCCTATCGAGAGCTGCCGGCTTTTGATTCGAGACGGCCAATTGGCAATTTTGCGAATGAAATGAGCTCCACAGAGTCGAATATGGAAATATACCTGGATGCCAACGATGAGACGAAAATAGTGAATATCTCTTATACGTTGACGAATGCGTTCATTGCTTATGATGATGTGATTGATTTGAATCATGCGATGATCGGAGACGGCTGGGATTATGAGATCGAACGTGTGGAGGGAACCATTGCCTTCCCAGCAGCAAGCAGCACCGAAGATATCCGCGTTTGGGGACATGGCCCAGCAAACGGAACGGTGCAGATCAATGATAACCAATCCGTCAGCTACAGCTGTCAGCATTTACCTGAAAACACAGAACTCTCTATTCGCTTATTACTGCCTTCTGATCTTTTCACTATGCCAACCACTAGTGGAAATGAATTAGATGCGATCGTTGCGGAAGAAGAAAATTATGTGTTACAAGAGGAAGCACGGCAAGATCGGATCCGTATGCAGTGGATTGTTGGGGCAATCGTCAGCGCAGTGGGGATTGCCGTTGTTATCTGGCTGATGTTGAAGGTTCGTAAGCTGACGCGTCCTTATCAAACGGATATGGCACCTGCATATTATCGTGATCTGCCTAGTCACATGCCGCCTAGTGAATTGATTGATTTGTTTAATTATCGTCTTGATCATGTCAAAGAAGATAATAAGTTTGCCTCAACTTTACTGCGTTTCTGTCTATATGGCATGCTGGAATTCGAAACGTATGAGGAAGATGGTTTATTTAAGAGCAAACAGCAAACGCGTATTCTTTTTAAAGATGTTCCGCTCGTTGATTTGGATCTTCAGGACTACGAAAAAGAATTTTATCAGTTCTTGCGTGGCTATGCGGGTCATGATATGACTTTGGAGCTGGGTGAATTAAAGAAAAAGATGAATCGTCATCCGGAAAGAGCCAGAAGTCAGTTGGAATCTTTCAAAGAAGGCAGCAAGGCCCTGCTGGAGATGGATGGAATGACCGATCATACGATTTCCAGGTACACGATGAAATATGCGGGCGCCATGATCGCTATCTTTGCTTTAGCGATTTTGGGAATTGTATTCTTTCAGGCCTGGTTGCTGATTGCCTTAGTCATCGTGAGCATCATTGGCTTTATCTATGCCTCCACCCGTAAACGTTTAAGCCAAAAGGGAGAGAATGAATACGTGTTGTGGAAAGCTTTCGAGCATTTCCTCAATGAATTTACTTTAATGGACGAAAAAGATCTGCCGGAGCTTGTGATGTGGGAACAATACCTGGTGTATGCAGCGGCCTTAGGCGTGGCCGATACCGTGTTGAAGCGTTTACCGGAAGTATATCCGGATTTCTATGAGAGTGATTTCTACTATCATAGTTATGTGCGTTTCTTCTATTTCTCAAATATGCGTATGCCAAACCTGGATCTGTTTGATGGCATTTCTACTTTTTCTAATGACTTAGTGACAGCGATGCACTATACGGCTAACCATGGTGGACATGGTGGTGGTTTCTCCAGCTTTGGTGGCGGCGGAAGTTCCGGTGGCGGAGGCGGAAGCTTTGATTAAAAGGATTGCTAAAATGCGCAAAAGTGATTATAATGAAGCACAATTGGGGTGATAGATGATATGTATGATGTGATTGTTGTCGGTGGCGGACATGCCGGGATCGAGGCCTGTCTTGCTGCCAGTCGAATGGGTTGCCAGACGTTATTGGTGACTGGTAATTTTGAAAATGTGGGCTCTTTACCGTGTAATACATCCATTGGGGGACCGGCTAAAGGCATCGTGGTCCGTGAGATCGATGCTTTAGGCGGACAGATGGGGAAAACGACGGATGAAACTTATTTGCAGATGAAGATGTTGAATACAGCAAAAGGACCGGGCGTGCAGTCTTTGCGTGCGCAGGTGGATAAGAAAAAATATCCTAGACGCATGCAGGAGATCCTGCGTTCTCAGGAAAATTTAACGATCCTTGAAGGAATGGTTGAGGATCTCGATGTGTGCAATCAAAGCGTGAAAGGGGTCATCTTAGCGGATGGAACCAAAATTGAAGGTAAAACCGTGATCCTGACCACGGGAACCTATATGCGTGCCATGGTGCTGGTGGGAGATCAGGCGACACCAAGCGGACCCGATCAGCAAAAAGAATCGAAGTTTTTGTCCAAACATCTGGAAGAGGATTATGGCTTTAAACTGATGCGCTTGAAGACGGGGACGCCGCCTCGGGTGGCTAAAGACAGCGTCGATTATGATAAAACAACCTTGCAGCCAGGAACCGATGCACCATTAGCTTTCAGCTTTCAGACGAAGACCTTCATGCCCATTGAGGAACAAATTCCTTGTTATCTGACCTATACGAATCCACAAACACATCAGATCATTCAGGATCATTTAAACGAATGTGCGATGTATTCAGGCTTGGTTACCGGGGTGGGACCAAGATACTGTCCTTCGATTGAGACCAAGATCGTGCGCTTTGCCGATAAAGAGAGACATCAGATCTTTTTGGAGCCAGAATCATTAGAAATGGATACCATCTATGTTCAGGGCTTTTCCAACTCTATGCCGGCCTATGTCCAGGAGGAGATGACACGTACGATTCCGGGTCTGGAGCATTGTCGCATTCTGAAATATGCGTATGCCATTGAATATGATGCGATCGATCCTTTACAGCTCAAACCTTCTTTAGAAACGAAAAAGCTATCAAATCTCTTTACCGCCGGTCAGATCAACGGAACCTCCGGTTACGAAGAAGCTGCCGGACAAGGTTTAATAGCCGGAATCAATGCCGTTTTGAAAGTCAGGGGCCAGGATCCATTGGTATTGGGCAGAGACGAAGCCTATATTGGGGTCATGATCGATGATCTGGTGACCAAAGGAACGGAAGAGCCTTACCGCTTATTGACGAGTCGAGCGGAATATCGTCTCTTGTTAAGACATGATAATGCGGACGAGAGACTGACCAAATACGGACATGATGTCGGACTGGTGAGTGATGAGGTCTATCAGGTGTATCTTGATAAAGTAAAAGGCATTCAGGATGAAATGGTACGTCTTGAATCTATCCGCTTTACACCTAAACATCCAATCAATGAGATGATCGAAGCCAAAGGTTCCACCCGTTTGAATGAAGGAATTTCAGCGAAAGTGCTGATGCAAAGGCCGGAAATCACTTATTTCGATATTGAGCCTTATCTTGAACCTGTTTCTCTGACTGTAGAACAGAAGCAGTCAGTCAATACGCAGATCAAATATGCCGGCTATATCGAAAAAGCCAAGCGCCAGGTTGAAAAGATGCGCAAGATGGAGGAGAAGCATATTCCTGAAAATATCCAATATGAGGATATCAAAAATTTATCTCTGGAAGCTTTACAGAAATTATCTGAGATCCGCCCACGTACGGTTGGTCAGGCCAGTCGTATTTCAGGTATCAATCCCGCAGATATCTCAGTCTTATTGATCTATCTCAAACAACAGAATAGCGAAGCTTAAGGTCTCCTTTGCGTGAGACCTTTTATAATGCCATAAATAAGGGCTTGATATAAATGAGTATCTAAATTATGACATATAAAAATCGTATACACAGTATGACATAAAATCATATTACTTTTTGGTAATATAAAACTCATTTACTATTTGGTGTTTTGTGTTATGATATACTTATCAGGGATAGGATTGAGTGGTTTTGGAGGAATGAAAATGAATAAACAGCAGTTAGCTAATAAAATATGGGAATCAGCCAATAAAATGAGATCAAAAATTGAGGCGAATGAATATAAGGACTATATTCTAGGGTTCATATTTTATAAATATTTGTCTGATTATGAGGTGCGGTTGCTAAAAGAAGAAGGCTTTGCAGAGGAAGATATTGAAGCGTTAAGTGAAGAAGATGATGAGACGACACAATATGTTCGCCAGAATCTAGGGTATTTTATTGCGTATGACAATTTATACTCTACTTGGCTTAAGAAGGGAAAAGATTTTGATGTGTCCAATGTTACAGATGCTCTTTCTGCATTTAGTCGTCTTATCCATCCTAGCTATAAAAAAGTCTTTGAGAATATATTCCAGACATTAGAGACTGGTTTAAGTAAACTAGGAGATAGCTCAGGAGCGAGGACAAAAGCAATTAGTGGATTATTGCAGTTAATTAAAGATATTCCAATGGATGGTAAACAGGATTATGACGTATTAGGCTTTATTTATGAATACCTCATCAGCAACTTTGCTGCTAACGCAGGCAAGAAAGCAGGAGAATTCTACACACCTCATGAAGTCTCACTCTTAATGTCTGAGATTGTAGCAAATCATCTAAAAGGACATGAAGAAATTAAGATATATGACCCGACTAGCGGATCTGGCTCATTGTTGATCAATATTGGTCATAGTGTATCAAAATACATGTCAAATAAAAACAATATTAAGTACTATGCACAGGAATTAAAGGAGAATACCTATAACCTTACACGTATGAATTTAATAATGAGAGGGATCATACCTGCCAATATAGTGACTCGAAATGGCGATACGTTGGAAGATGACTGGCCTTATTTTGAGGATAATGATCCTCAAAATACCTATGAGCCTTTATATGTAGATGCAGTGGTTTCTAATCCGCCGTATTCTCAGAACTGGGATCCATCAGGGAAAGAACAAGACCCTCGTTTCAAACGATTCGGTTTGGCGCCAAAAAGCAAAGCCGATTATGCTTTTCTATTACATAATTTATACCATATTAAACCCGATGGTATTGTGACGATTGTTTTGCCACATGGAGTTCTTTTTCGTGGCGGAGAAGAAGGGACAATTCGAAAAAATCTCATTGAGAATAATCATATTGATGCTATTATCGGGTTACCAGCAAATATCTTTTATGGAACTGGAATCCCAACCATTATTATGGTCCTTAAACAAAAACGTGAGAATACAGATGTGCTGATTATCGATGCTAGTAAGGGGTTTGTGAAAGAAGGAAAGAACAATAAACTTCGCGCTTGTGATATTAAAAAAATATCAGATACAGTAGCTAAAAGAGTTAGTATAGAAAGTTTCTCTAAAGTCGTATCTCGTGAAGAGATTCGTGCTAATGACTATAATCTGAATATACCTCGTTATGTCGATTCATCCCAAAAGGCAGAGTCTTGGGATGTTTACGCAACGATGTTTGGCGGGATTCCTAAATCAGAGCTCGATGAGCTGAACGCTTATTGGAACACTTTTCCAAGGTTAAAACAGGAATTATTTCAGGATACAGGAACCCCTTATGTAACACTTCTTCATGATGATGTGCAGTCTTTTATACGTAAGCACTCAGATGTGCTCAATTTCACTACTCAATTTGATGATATTTTCCATAGTTTTTCTCAATATTTAAAATCAAATTTATTGGATCAAATGGAAACCTTAGATATTTCAAAAACAGAAAGTATGATAAGTAATGAGATTTTTCAAAGATTGCAAAATATACCACTTGTTGATCCTTATGATGCTTATCAATTGTTGGACGATGAATGGAGTAAAATCGCTATCGATTTGGAGATGATTCAAACTGAAGGTACGGAGTCTATTAAAAAAGTTGATCCCAATCTGGTTTTGAAAAAGAAAGGTGGAAAAGAAGAGGAGATTCAAGAGGGATGGACAGGTCATGTTTTGCCGTTCACATTAGTCCAAGAGACATTGCTTAAAAAAGAGAGCGATTTATTAAAAGAAAAGGAGTCTAGGTTATCTCAGATCCCATCTGAATTAGAAGCAATAGCTGGTGAGATGAGTGAAGATGAAAAAGACGGATCTTATTATGTAGACGAATCTTTTGTTGCTAAAGAAGTTACAAAGAAAATAAAGGAATTAAAGAAATCAACTTCTTCAGAAGATCAACTTTTGTTAAAGAAATTAAACGATGTAGATCATTTGTTTTCAGAAGAAAAAGTCCTTAAAGCAGAAATAAAAAAAGATAGTGCAGCTTTGCATGAACTGACAAAGGATACCATAGAATCTTTGGCGGATGAGCAAGTTGAAATGTTGCTTGAAAAGAAATGGATTACTAGTCTGATTAATAACTTGTATCAGTTGCCAAAACAGATCATTAATAATTTAGTTCAAAAAGTTCAAGCACTTCAAAAGAAATATGCTAGTACATATCTTGATATTGAAAGAGAAATTCGTGAAACTGAAAAAAGTCTATGTTCTATGATTGATGATTTAGAAGGAAGTGAATTCGATATGAAAGGATTAAATGAGCTAAAAATCTTGTTATCGGGTGATAATTATGGCTAACAGTATGAAACCAGCAATTCGATTCAAAGGATTCACTGATGATTGGGAACAGCGTAAGGCTATGGATATCGCTGATTATTCAAAAGGAAATGGCTATTCCAAAAGTGATTTGGTGGACATTGGAACACCAATAATTTTGTATGGCAGACTCTATACAAAATATCAATTTGCTATTAGTGAAGTAGATACCTTTGCTATTCCGAAAGACGGTTCTGTTTACAGCCAAGGCAATGAAGTAATTATTCCTGCTTCGGGAGAGACAGCCGAGGACATCGCAAGAGCATCAGCTATTGAAAAATCAGGGGTTTTGCTTGGTGGAGACTTAAATATTCTTCGTCCATTCAGCTTTATTAACCCATTGTTTTTAGCCCTTGCTATTTCAAGTGGCGAACCACAAAAAGAACTGGCAAAAAAGGCACAAGGTAAATCAGTTGTTCATATCCATAATTCGGATATTCAAGAGGTATCCATTTCGTTTCCAACAAGAGCAGAACAAGACCGGATTGTTGCTGTATTTCGTAACCTCGACAACCTTATCACCCTTCATCAGCGTAAGTGTGACCTGTTAAAAAATACAAAAAAATCGTTACTTGAAAAAATGTTTCCGAAAAATGATTCTCTGTATCCAGAAGTACGATTTAAAGGATTTACTGACGCTTGGGAACAGTGTAAGTTAGGGAGCATGGCAGATATAGTTGGTGGCGGAACGCCAAGCACGAACATTTCGGAGTTTTGGGATGGCGATATTGATTGGTACGCTCCTGCCGAAATCGCAGACCAAATTTATTTGACTTCAAGCCAGAGGAAGATAACAGAACAAGGCTATAATCACAGTTCAGCAAAAATGTTGCCTGTTGGGACAGTACTGTTTACTTCTCGTGCCGGAATAGGGAAAACTGCTATTTTAGGGCGAAAAGGTTGCACAAATCAAGGTTTTCAATCCATAGTTCCACACAAAGAAGAACTGGACTCGTACTTCATTTTCTCACGAGCAGATGAATTAAAGCAGTACGGAGAAACCGTCGGAGCAGGATCAACATTTGCAGAAGTATCAGGTAAGCAGATGGCCAATATGGAGTTAATGATGCCTCCAACACTAGTGGAGCAGAAAGCCATTGGTCAGTATTTTGCCAGCCTTGATAACCTTATCACCCTTCATCAGCGTAAGGTAGAAATTCTTCAAAATATAAAGAAATCGTTATTAGAAAAGATGTTTGTATAGGATTGATAAACTATGAAAAAGATAATTTTATATCACGGAAGTCCCAATGAGGTGATAGTACCTCAATACGGATTAGGAGAAGATAGACATGATTATGGTAAAGGATTTTATTTAACTGAAAGTATTGAATTAGCAAAAGAGTGGGCTGTATGTAGGCCTGACGAGACAAATGGTTGGGTTCATCAATATGAATTAGATATTACGAATTTAAAAATACTAGATTTTCAAGAACACAACGTTCTTCATTGGCTCGCTGAGCTAATGAAGCATAGAGATGCTGATAAATCAAGACGTTATAAAATTCTATCTGCAAAATTTATTGAAGAATATGGGCTTGATACTAGTGAGTACGATGTTATAAAGGGCTGGAGAGCCAATGCGTCATATTTTTATATAGCTAAAGAGTTTGTACGTGACAACATCGATATAGATATTTTGGAGGAATTATTGTCTTTGGGAGGATTAGGCATTCAATATTGTATAAAATCTGAGTTGGCATTTTCAAAATTGAATGAGATCAAGGATGGATTATGTCCCGTTGGTTATACTGAATTTAATGAAAAGTACAATGAAAGAGATGTAGAAGCAAGAAATCAGATGCGTAATCTGATTAATTCTGATGCCAATAAAGTAACCCACGTGTTTAGTACATTATTTGAGAGGTGAAAATATGAGAGCGTATTCTGAAGCGTATTTAGATGATGTGGTAGAGAATCAGGGTAGATTATTTGATTTTGTATCACAGAATTATCCTGAAAAAGATACAGTTGATTTTATTAAAAGCTATATGACTAGCAAAACAAGAAAGAGTATTGATGAAGGTCAAGCATATGTGAATACTAAGGATGCTGAAGAATTATGGAATTATTTTTGCGATACGGATCATTTTATACTAAAAGATGGACATGCTTTGAAGGGCTTTTTACCTGATTGGATTGGCGAGTTTTATGCATACTATCAATGGTATTTTAATATACCAAGCAGTAAGGTGATTCAAAAAGTACCGGTTGAATATCTTCTCAAGGCTTATGGTGGGTTGCACGATTTAGAGTTAGATCTTGCTGTTAAGAAAGTGGGCATTTAGTGACGATGAACATTATTTGTTTTCATAATCCAGATGAAGAGAATGGATATTTAAGTAACTGGTATCTTAGCCAATTTACAATAGATGGTATAACCTATTCTTCTTTGGAACAGTATATGATGTATAAAAAAGCCTTATGTTTCCATGACTCAAATATTGCTGCACAGATTCTTACAACAAGTAATCCATTTAAAATCAAGCAATATGGACGACAGGTATCGAATTATAATGAGCATATTTGGAATGGAGTGCGACAGATTATTGTTTACCAAGGGTTAGTTGCTAAATTTACACAGAATGAACTATTAAAGAAACAGTTGAAATCAACTAGAAGTTCGGTGTTAGCAGAGTGTGCGGTCAAAGATGTCATCTGGGGCATTGGTTTATCAATGGCAGATCCAAATAGATTAGATATCAACAAATGGAGAGGGAAAAATTTGTTGGGTTATGCTTTGATGATGGTTCGTGATCAACTGTAGAGTATATATCTGAAAAATGAATCACGTTGATTCATACAGAAGCGCGATTATTTTGAGATAGTAGCGTGAGGGTAAATGTGTGTCAGTAGTGTTAATGGATTTAGTTGTTTGTAACTGGATTCCAAACACAACATAGTTTTCGTTTGTGTTTTAGAAAGTTATTCTCAGCGTGAAAACATAACAAAGGATCATGTATTAAAGAAATAATATAACCGGATTTGTTTATGATGTGTATGGGAGGTAATATTTAGAAGCAATAGAGAATACATTTGTAGATTTAGATGTCTTTGTTGAACTGGGTAAATTATTTTGTAACATTTTAACTTGGGAACAGCGTAAGCTGGGAGAGGTTGCTCAGTCATTTGAGTACGGGTTAAATTCCGCAGCCAAAGAGTACGATGGCATTAATAAGTATCTAAGAATAACAGATATTGATGATGCGTCAAGAAAATTCAAAACAGATAACCTGACTTCGCCTGATATAGAACTCGAAACAGCCGGAAATTATCGGTTAGATGATGGAGACATTCTTTTTGCTCGAACAGGTGCGAGTGTTGGAAAATCCTATATTTATAGGACATTAGATGGGATTGTATACTTTGCAGGATTTCTCATTAGGGCAAGAATTAAGCCGGAATGTTACGCTGAATTTGTTTTTCAGAATACTCTAAGCGAATCGTATGGAAAATATATTCAAGTCACCTCCCTGCGTTCCGGACAGCCCGGAGTCAACGCACAAGAGTACGCTGACTATGAATTTTATTTACCGACATATGATGAACAATATAAAATAGGGGTATTTCTACGTAGCCTCGACAACCTTATCACCCTTCATCAGTGAAAGTATGAGAAAAGCAACACGATTATATATTAATGCATTTTTTCAGGTAAGACTGTGGCTCATTATTGCTAACGAAGCAATATCATTTTCTTTCTTACTGTTCAAAGATAGATGAAATAAGTGAATTTTATGTATATAGGTTTTGGTAAAGGTAGATTTCTATATAGTGGTTTTAGTTATATTTTTGAAAGGAGGAGACGGTAAATGCCTTATAGTGATGAAGCAAGATTTGAGCATGACTTAATAACATTACTATTTGATAAAGGGTGGGAAAGAAAAGTATTGAAGTATCCTACTGAAGAAGATTTGATTCGGAACTGGGCTGAAATCTTGTTTGAAAATAATAGGAAACGTGATCGTCTTAATGATTATCCATTGACAAAGGGAGAGATGCAACAAATTCTTGAGCAGATTACTGAATTAAGAACACCTTTAAGATTGAATGGATTTATTAATGGAAGAGTCATTACAATCGTTAGGGATAATCCGCTAGACAAGGAGCATTTTGGTAAAGAAGTAAGTTTAAAAATATATGATAGAATGGAAATTGCTGCTGGACAAAGCCGATATCAAATTGCAGAACAACCTGTATTTAAGAGTAAATCTAAAATGTTAAATAATCGTCGAGGGGATTTAATGCTTTTGATTAATGGAATGCCTGTCATTCATATTGAATTGAAATCCAGTAGTGTCCCAATTAGTCAAGCATGTAATCAAATTGAAAAATATGCACACGAAGGGATCTTTACCGGCCTATTTTCACTAATTCAAGTGTTTGTTGCGATGACTCCAGAAGAAACATTATATTTTGCGAATCCTGGACCAGAGAGTACATTCAATAAAGCATATTATTTTCACTGGGCTGATTTCAATAACGAACCGATAAATGATTGGAAAGACATCGCTTCTTCTTTTTTATCTATTCCTATGGCTCATCAGTTAATTGGGTTCTATACAGTAGCTGATGATTCAGATGGCGTTTTAAAAGTGATGCGTAGCTATCAATACTATGCAGCTAACGCTATCTCTGATAAAGTAGCTAAAACGAAATGGGATGACAAAAACCAATTAGGTGGTTATGTTTGGCATACTACTGGATCTGGTAAAACAATGACCAGTTTTAAGTCTGCTCAATTAATCGCTAATTCTAAAGATGCAGATAAGGTTGTCTTCTTAACCGACCGTATTGAATTGGGAACACAGTCTTTAAAAGAGTATCGTTCTTTTGCTGATGATAACGAGAGTGTGCAAGCAACGGAAAATACAGGGGTGCTTATTTCTAAATTGAAAAGTAATGATCCATCTGAAACGCTAATTGTTACTTCTATTCAAAAGATGAGTAATATCAAAGAAGATAGTGTTTATAATCAATTCGATATTGATCAGATCAACGCGAAAAGATTAGTATTTATTGTAGATGAAGCCCATCGTTCTACCTTTGGTGAGATGTTGATTACAATTAAAAACACTTTCCCAAGAGCTATTTTCTTTGGCTTCACAGGCACACCAATCGGTGAAGAAAATAAGAAGAAAATGAATACAACAGAAACAGTGTTTGGTAATGAGCTTCATCGATATAGTATCGCTGATGGAATACGAGACGGTAATATTCTTGGCTTTGATCCGGATATGATTGAAACTTTCAAGGCTAGTGATCTGCGTGAGGCGGTTGCCTTAGATAAGGCAAAAGCTAAATCTGTTGTGGATATAATAAATGATACTAAGCGCTATGAAATTTACTTAAAGTATATGGACTCTTCACGTATACCAATGGCAGGATACATTGATAAAAATGGTAAGAAATTTGAAGGCATAGAAGATAATATCCCTAAAAGTCAATATAGATCATTCGAACATCAGAAGATGGTAGTTGAAGATATTTGCTACAACTGGAATCGGATGAGTTTATTTGGCAAATTTCATGCTATTTTCGCAACGAGTAGTATTCAAGAAGCAATAGAATACTATCACTTATTTAAACAAGAAAAACCGGACTTAAAAGTTACAAGCCTGTTTGATTCTAATATCGATAACACTGAGGGGGCTGTTGCTAAAGAGGACGGGTTAGTTGAAATTTTGAATGACTATAATGAAAGATATCATTGCGATTTTACTATCGCTACTCATGCTGCTTTTAAAAAAGATGTTGCTTCTCGACTAGCACATAAAGATGCATATAAGCGAATTGTTAATAAACCAGATGAAGAATTAGACCTATTAATTGTTGTTGATCAAATGTTGACGGGTTTTGATTCTAAGTGGATAAATACATTATATTTAGATAAAGTACTCGAATATGAAAATATCATTCAGGCTTTTTCAAGGACTAATCGATTGTTTGGACCAGAAAAGCGTTTTGGATCTATTCGATATTATCGCTATCCATATACGATGAGACAAAATATTGAGAAAGCTGTAAAAATGTATTCTGGAGATAAACCAATTGGTTTGTTTGTGCAGAAACTACCAGATAATTTAAGGATGTTAAATAAACGTTTTAATGAAATTAGAATATTGTTCGATAACGCTGGAATTAAAGACTTCTCTAAATTACCAGATGATTCTGCGGTAGTTGGTCAATTTGTAAAAATGTTTAATCAATTTTCTGGGTATTTAGATGCTGCTAAGATTCAAGGATTTCGATGGGATCAAAATGAATATTTTTTTGAAGACTCTTCAATTCGATTAGCGTTTGATAAAACAGATTATGATAGCTTGCTTCAAAGATATAAGGAGTTACTAGTTCCATCTGATGGTACACAGGGTGGAGGCGAAGAACCGGCATATGACTTAGATGGCCATTTATCAGAAATTGATACAGGTATGATTGATGCCGATTACATGAATACTCGTTTTGAAAAATACTATAAATTATTAAAACAGGAGGGTTCTTCACAAGTATCACTTGAAGAAGCGCTAAATGAATTACATAAAACTTTTGCTACCTTATCCCAAGAAGACCAAAAATATGCAAATATATTCTTACACGATGTGCAAAGTGGTGAGGCAGTGGTTGAGGAAGGAAAAACCTTAAAAGATTATATCGTGGAATATCAAACTCGTGCAAAAGATGATCAAATTCATCAATTAGCAGTGTTGTTTGGGTTGGATGAGGATAAACTCAGAAATATGATGGGTCATAAATTGACCGATGCAAATATTAATGAGTTTGGTCGATTAGATGATTTAAAAAAATCGATTGATAGGCAGAAAGCTAGAAAGTACTTTGAAGAATTGGAAAACACAAAAATCAAGATTCCTACATTAAATATAAAAATTGATTCGTTGCTAAGAAAATTTATTTTATCTGGCGGGTATGAGTTGGCTAAAGCGGAAAAATGAAAAAATAAGTTGGACAGGAGCTCTTGATGAGTAATCTGTCCTTTTATTTTACTATTGTATAAGCAGGTAATATGTATAAATAATATTTCTTTTTGTAAACTATGATGCCGTTTTAGATAAGAGAACAGTTATTTTGCCTACAAATATGACTTTAACTTGGGAACAGCGTAAGCTGGGGGATTGCTTAACAGAACGAGTAGAAAGTATGCCTGAAGGAGAATTGCTTTCGGTGACTATCAATAATGGTATCAAGAAATTTTCTGAGCTTGGAAGACATGATAATTCAAATGACGATAAGTCAAAATATAAAAAAGTATGTGTCGGCGACATTGCTTACAACTCAATGAGAATGTGGCAAGGAGCAAGCGGCTATTCTCCCTACGAAGGCATTGTAAGTCCCGCATATACGGTGCTTTCTCCAAATTCAGGCATCAATTCCAAGTGCTTGGCCTATCAATTTAAGTTGCCTGAAATGATACATACTTTTCAAATTAATTCGCAGGGAATAACATCAGATAACTGGAATTTGAAGTATCCTGCTTTGAGTGAGATAGAAGTATTTGTTTCAAGAAATGAACATGAGCAGGCACAAATTGCAGAGTATTTTGAAAAACTCGATAACCTTATCACCCTTCATCAGCGTAAGCTTGTTGTTTATGTAGGAGGAAATATCGATGTTAAATGAATTTAAAAATGCTGATTTATTCTGTGAATATTATAAAACATGGGTAAAAGTTTATAAAGAAGGTGCTATTCGTAAGGTCACTTTGGATAAATACTGGATGACACAGAAATGGCTAGAGCGATTGATTCCAAATGTAACGCTCGGTGATTTAAATCGTATTACATATCAGCAGTTATTGAATGAATATGCACAGTTTCATGAAAGACAAACGACCATGGATTTCCATCATCAATTAAAAGGTGCAATATTGGATGCTGTGGATGATGGCCTAATTGAAAGAGATCCGACAAGAAAGGCAATCATTAAGGGAAAACCACCAAGAGTGAAGAAGATAAAATATTTGAATCAATTTGAATTACATACATTATTAAAGGATTTGGATTTAGGTCCTGAGGTTAATTGGGATTGGTTTATTTTTCTAATTGCTAAAACAGGCATTCGCTTTTCTGAAGCATTAGCTGTAACTCCAAATGACTTTGACTTTGGACATCAAATGCTTTCAATAAGTAAGACATGGGATTATAAAGGTGAGGGTGGTTTCTTACCGACAAAGAATAAATCTTCGGTCAGAAAAATACAGATTGATTGGCAGACTGTGATTCGTTTTTCTGAGTTAACCAAAGATTTAGATAAAGATGAACCCATTTTTGTAAAAGATAAGGTTTATAATTCTACTGTGAATGACATTTTGGCAAGACATTGTAAGAAGACAAATATATCTGTAATTACTATACACGGTTTACGCCATACACATGCTTCAGTCCTCCTGTTTGCTGGTGTATCGATTGCGAGTGTAGCTAGGCGATTAGGTCATGCGAGCATGACAACAACGCAAAAAACATATCTGCATATTATTCAGGAATTAGAAAATCAAGACGTTGATTTAGTGATGCGTTCTCTAGCAGGTCTCAGTTAAAATCCTTCAACAAGCTTACGTTGATGAAGGGGGATAAGAAAAGAAATAAAGTTGGATACATGCCTCATCGATTAAAAATGAAATATGTAAAATGATAAGATTTAGACGCTAAATTCATTCAAAATCCAAGACTGAAAGAATGGCTTTTAGCTACAGGAAAAGCCATCCTTGCTGAATGTGCAGTGACGGATCGTATCTGGGGGATTGGTTTATCCATGAGTGATCCTGATAGATGGATGATGCATCAATGGTTGGGCCAAAATTTGCTTGGCTATGCATTGATGATGGTACGCGAACGACTGGTTACTGAAGGGATGAATGAAAGAAAGAACACAAACGCATCCTTCATCAGACATTCTTCCATATGTGAGTCTTTGATTCGAAGGGGATCTTAGGGGAGGATCACGGTTCACCCCTCTAATCTTTGGTTACTTGATTTACGATATTTCTAAAATAAAAAGTGATATGTCACGGATTCATCCTTATTGACAATCCCCTCACTTTTGTATAAAATAGAGACAGTGACAGGAAGTCATGGCAAGGCACAGAAGTGCATTCATTTGTATGGATTTATGTTTAATGATTTGAAAATGATACCAGGAAGGTATACTGCTATTTTGGAAAGAATAGTTGTATGCCTTTTTTTGTTGGAAGGAGGAGCTTATGAATACATCGACTAGAGAAATATTGGAGTCTTTAGCGAGCGGCTCACTCAGTGTGGATGAGGCTTTGCTGAAACTAAAGACAGAACCTTTTGATGATCTGGGTTATGCCAAGGTGGATCTGCATCGTAAGATCCGTCAGGGTGTGCCGGAAGTCATCTATGGGGCCGGCAAGACTCCGGAGCAGATCATCGGGATCATGAAATCGATGATTGCGCATGGGCAGGATGAGATTTTGATTACCCGTTTGTCGAAGGAAGCAGCTAAGTTGGTTGGAGAAGTTTGGCCTATTCAGTATCACGAATTGGCTAGAGTGGGTATTTACGGAGCAATGCCTGAAGCCAATGGCATTGGAAAGATCGTGGTAGCCACCGGTGGGACAAGTGATCTACCCGTTGCCGAAGAAGCAGCGTTGACTGCTGAAGCGTTAAGTAATGCGGTCGTTCGTCTCTATGATGTGGGTGTTGCCGGTTTGCATCGTCTATTATCCCATAAGGATGATATCATGCAGGCAACGGTCATCGTGGCTGTGGCTGGCATGGAAGGGGCTTTGGCAAGTGTAATTGGCGGGCTGGCGGATTGCCCAGTCATTGCAGTTCCTACCAGTGTTGGCTATGGAGCGAATTTTCATGGCTTATCAGCTTTGTTGTCCATGTTGAATTCCTGTGCCAGCGGGCTCAGTGTCGTCAATATCGATAATGGATTTGGCGCTGGTTATTTGGCCAGTATGATCAATCATATTCAGAAATAACGAGAGGAGAGCTAAGATGAAAACATTATATTTGGATTGTCAAATGGGAGCAGCCGGCGATATGCTGACTGCAGCCCTTTTAGAACTGCTGGAAGATAAAGAAGCTTTCATTGCGAAATTGAATCATTTAGGCTTGCCCGGTGTAAGATTTGAGCCAGAAGCATCGACGAAATGCGGGATCGTCGGGACACATATGCATGTTTTGATCAATGGTGAGGAAGAAGAGGTGATGGTGCATCATCATCACGACCACCATCATCATGAACACGAGCATCACCACCATCATGACCACGAACATGATCATTCCCATGAACATGGTCATCATCATCACACCAGTTTACATGACATCGAACATATCGTTTCGCATTTAGCGGTGAGTGAGCAGGTCAAAGCGAATGTCTTGGCTGTCTATCGGCTGATTGCCGAGGCTGAAAGTCAGGCACATGGAATGCCAGTTTCAGAAATTCACTTTCATGAGGTGGGCAGCATGGATGCCGTGGCAGATGTAACGGCCTCAGTCTATTAATGGAAGCCATTCAGCCTGATGAAGTCGTTGTGTCACCGATCCATGTCGGTAGCGGACAGGTGCATTGTGCACATGGAATCCTGCCTGTTCCGGCGCCTGCGACGGCGACGATCTTAAAGGATGTGCCTATTTATGGAGGAGAGATCAAGGGCGAGTTATGTACGCCAACCGGGGCGGCTTTACTGAAACATTTTGCGACACGCTTTGGTTCGATGCCGGCCATGAAGACCATGGCCATCGGTTATGGCATGGGCACGAAGGATTTCCCAATGGCGAACTGTGTGCGAGCCATGCTGGGAAGCAGTGAAAATCGGATGGATCAGATTTTGGAGTTGTCCTGCAATGTCGATGATATGAGCGCAGAAGCGATAGGTTTTGCGATGGAGCGCCTGTTTGCAGAGGGCGCACATGAAGTGTACACGATGTCTATCGGAATGAAGAAATCGCGTCCAGGAACGCTCATTCGGGTGATGTGTAAGGAGCAGGATCGTGAAAAGATCCTTGCCTGTCTTTTTAAACACACGACAACTATTGGTGTGCGTGAAATTCCTACCCAGCGCTATGTGCTGGAGCGTCGTGAAGAAACGGTGGAAAGTGAACTGGGTTCAGCCAGACGCAAAGTGTCAACGGGTTATGGTGTGAAACGCCTGAAATATGAATACGAGGATCTCGCCAAAATAGCCAGAGAGAAAGATCTGAGTTTAGATGAGGTCAGAAAAGTTTTCATGAATAAGGAGTAGGAGCATGGATCACTTACATCAAAAATTAGAAATGCTTAAAAAGAACCTGCAGGAGATGGAAAAGGTCGCTGTTGCTTTTTCAGCGGGTGTGGATTCGACTTTTTTGTTGAAGGTGGCGCATGAGGTTCTCAAGGACAGGATGGTGGCTTTCACCCTCCATCTTCAGGCCATTCCATCCCACGAGTTATGTGAGGCGAAGGTATTCTGTCAGAAAGAGGGGATCCGGCAGATTGTTTTAGATGTGGACGTCTTGACGATTCCGCATTTCTGTGAGAACCCTTCGGATCGTTGCTATCATTGTAAGAAAGCGATGTTTACCAGACTGATAGAGGCGGCGGCTGGTCTGGGCTTTGCTCATGTCGTTGAAGGCAGCAATGTCGATGATATGCAGGATTATCGTCCGGGTATGCGTGCCATTTCCGAGCTGGGAATTGCGAGTCCGCTCAAAGAAGCCGGACTCACGAAACAGGAGATCCGTGAGCTGTCTAATGAAATGGGACTGCCAACCTGGAATAAGCCTTCGTTTGCCTGTCTGGCCAGTCGTTTTGCCTACGGGCAGACGATCACCCCTGAAGGGCTCAGGATGGTCGAACAGGCTGAGGCAAAGCTTGCTTCCTATGGATTCAGGCAGTATCGGGTCCGTGTACATGATCAGCTGGCGCGTATAGAATTGGAGGAAGATCAAATTTCCCGTTTTATGCAGCCGGAAATCTATCAAGAAGTGGTTCCTTATTTCAAAAGCTTAGGGTTTTTATATGTCACTTTAGATCTTGATGGTTTTCATTCAGGAAATATGAAAGATTATGTATGAGAAAATGATAAAAAAGGGCATAAAGCCCCTACCCCATAAAATGGAGCTTTTAAAATCAGGTCCTGTATGGTACAATAATGATGCAATCCAGTTTAAGCTGTAGCAGTTGCCATCGCAGGATCTTCTATGATGATGATTTAGGGCGCGACCCTGTTGGAAGTCGATCAGGACATTCCGTTTACAGATTCCTGTATTGGTTGAGACGCATCTGTTATTGCTAAATTGGATTGTTTTTCTTTTGCGTCTTTTATTTCTGTATTTTCGGAGCACTGTTCTTCAACCATGCGGATCATATTTCCATCAGCGCCATGTTCTTTTAAGAAAATGAGGACATTTTTTAAATTCAACCCTTGTGTCTTTTTCGTTTTTTGTGTGACCTCTTCCTTGTCGATCGGATGGAAATTTGTATCATCCCTGATCATATGATAGATTGCTACAAGCATCTTCCTTGCAATGGCAATGATTGCCTTTTTATGGCCACGACGTTTTTTCAGCGTTTCATATTTATGATGAAAGTAGGGGTCTTTCTTTGTGCTTTTTACAGCTGCCAGCGCACATTGTACAAGCAGTGGTTTAAGATAATGCCCACCATTGCCTACTTTGGTAGATTTCTTTTTTCCTGCGCTTGCATTGTTTGCAGGGGAAAGTCCAGCCCAACACGCAAGAGAATGATCATCACGCCATACTGACATATCTGTGCCGATCTCACCAAGGATATACAGTGCAGACATTGATGTGATTCCAACCATTGTTGTAAGATGATTGATGATATTGGCATATTTCTGACGGTAGTACTCCAGTTTACTATCAATCATGTCAATGCATTCATCTATCTGGGTAATGTGCATCCTGATGATTTGAAGCTTATCGCGCTGCACACCAATCAATTCATAACCATGAATGCTGTCCAAAATTTCTTCGTTGGAGGCCTTCACATTCCCACGACGGCTGATCAGTGCCAGGATATCGTCATCGTTGACCTGTTCAGGATCTGTAGAAATGAGGTATTCCATGATAGCGGATGCTGATTTGCCAAAAGGATCAGTGAAGACGCTATCCAAACGCACTTTAGAGATAGTCATAGAATTCTGAAAACGATTCTTTTCAGATGTTCGGATATAGGTGAGCTTAAGGCGATAACGACACAGTTCACGGAGATCACGAATCTCAGCAGGCGGGATGAAAGAAGCAATCACCAGATCCATGCGGAACAGGCTTGCCATATGGATAGCATCACGGAAATCTGTTTTATGTCCCTTCGCCTGCTTGACATATTTAGGATGTGTCAGGATGGGTTTGATATCATTCTGTTCCAGAATATTGAATACAGGGATCCAGTATTTACCGGTTGACTCCATGCAGACATCCTGCACACCATGTTCTTTGAACCAGCCTGCCATCGTGCGGATGTCGGCATTCATCGTTGTGAACTTTCTGACAAAAAAGGTGGACTTAAGCGAAGCAGGATCGGTTATGCAGATAGCAGCCATGAGGATTTTCTTGTGCACGTCAACACTGCCACAAATAGATCGTTTGATATCTCCATTGACTGAATAGACGACCGTAGTACCGTCATCCATTGTCAGAGAGCTAAGCTCTTCGGAAGAGTAAGAACTGCCAGACATGAGCCTTTTAACTTGTTTTCTGCTTTTTGTTTCCATGTTTTTCTCCTTTCTGTAATGAGTAAGGTTGAAAAGATGGAAAGACCGGCATTGACTGCTATCCCTGCGAGAACCCTAATGAAGTGGGTGTATTCATAAATATCCGGGCTTTAAAGCCACCAATCATTTGTGCATGAAGGATAGCGGCGACTGATAAAAGTTCGGGCTCTGGATCTCCAGACGTTACATCGTGTTCTGTAGTGTGCCGGTGCTTCCAGACTAACATTACTATAGGACAACTTATTTGTACAGAAAAATCTTTCATCATCATTTGTGCCTCCTGCTGGAGGCATGGTAACAAGTGCGAAAAAGCATTGGATAAGATAAGAAAAGCAATAAAAAATTTAATATGAATTAGCAAAAAGCGGCGGCGGCAGGAAGATTCTATTCTTTCTGCCGTCGCTTTCCATTTTGGCAGGTAAGTTCCACTAATTGAGACTTTATTTTTTCTTAACAGTAATCAATGAGGTCTTTTTCCCGTTTTTATTTCTCCTGTGCTATTCTGTTAGCGTAAGGAGGGATTAAATATGTCAGCCATATTTAAAGCTATACACGAATTTGATAAGCGCATTGAAGCACGTGCGGAGCATTTCGCATTCAAGCATCCGTATCTGTCCTTTTTTGCGGTATTTATCGGTATGCCGATTTGTGTTCTCGTTGCCGTGTTTTTCTTCACCGTAATTATTACGATTCCTTTTGCTTTGATTTTCGGGTGGCTGTAAGCGCCTTAATATAGTTTTAATACGCTGTAAATTCTGCTAATCCCAATTTAATCTTTATGCTGTTAAAATATCAGGCAAGGAGGTAAGACTATGAATATTTTAATCGGATTTATCGGTCTTTGTGCTGCGGCACTGCTAATCTATTATGTCTATATACTGATGAAAGGGGATGAACAAAAATGAGTTCGGTAATACAATACATACTTTATCTCGTCGTTCTTATTGCTTTGGCGATTCCGCTCGGTGCTTATATCAAGAAGGTAATGAACGGAGAGAAAACCTTTCTTTCAAAAATTCTAACGCCCTGTGAAGACGCTGTGTATAAGGTTATGCGCGTCAAAAAGGACGAGCAAATGAACTGGAAAAAATATGCCGTTTCAGTTCTGATTTTTTCAGGCATCGGTCTTGTTTTTCTGTTTTTGCTTCAGCTTTTGCAGGGAGTTCTTCCCGGAAATCCGCAGGGGCTTTCGGGTGTAAAATGGGATTTGTCCTTTAACACAGCGGCAAGCTTTGTAACCAATACAAACTGGCAGGCATACAGCGGCGAGTCTACATTAAGCTATCTTACGCAAGCGCTCGGACTTACCGTGCAGAACTTTGTTTCCGCAGCTACGGGCATTGCCGTGCTGTTTGCCCTGATACGGGGATTTATAAAAGTAAAAGCCGATGGCTTAGGCAGCTTTTGGGTTGATATAACGAGAATCATCATTCATATTTTGATTCCGCTTAATCTTGTAATCTCACTTTGTCTTGTAGGCGGCGGCGTTATTCAAAACCTTAAAGGAGCTGAAACCGTATCGCTCGTTGAACCGATTGCGGTAAGCGCAGACGGCGAAATCCTTGAAAACGCCGAGATTGACCTTGATACAAATACCGTAACAGTTGACGGCAAAAAAATAGAAGACGCCGAAATTGTTACCGAACAGTTTGTACCTATGGGCCCTGCGGCAAGTCAGGTCGCCATTAAGCAATCAGGCACAAACGGCGGCGGTTATATGGGTGTTAACTCCGCTCATCCGCTCGAAAATCCGAACGCCTTTACAAATTTAATTGAAATGCTTTCAATTTTGCTTATTCCTGCGGCGCTGTGCTTCACCTTTGGCAAGGCGGTAAAGAACAAAAAACAGGGCGATGCAATATTTATGGCGATGTTTATATGCCTTGTGTTGGCGCTCGGCACGATCGCCGTCAGCGAACAGGTTGCAACACCGCAGCTTGCACAGGATGGCGTCAACATCTCTATGATCGACCAAGCAGGCGGCAATATGGAGGGTAAGGAAACCCGATTCGGCATTGCAACATCCTCAACATGGGCGGCATTTACAACGGCAGCTTCCAACGGCTCTGTAAACTCTATGCACGACAGCTACACGCCGCTCGGCGGTATGGTGACAATGCTCCTGATGCAGCTCGGCGAGGTTATCTTCGGCGGCGTTGGCTGCGGTCTTTACGGTATGCTTGCATTTGCCATTCTGACGGTATTTATAGCCGGGCTTATGGTCGGCAGAACACCTGAGTTTTTAAGCAAAAAGATTGAACCTTACGAGATGAAATGGTCTGTGCTTGTTTGCCTTGCTACGCCGATTGCCATTCTTATAGGCAGCGGTATTGCGGCGGTAGTCCCGAGCGTAGCGGACAGTCTTAACAATGGCGGAGCGCACGGCTTTTCCGAAATTCTATACGCATATTCTTCCTGCGGCAGTAATAACGGCTCTGCCTTTGCCGGATTTAATGCAAATACCGTATTTTTAAATGTTTCGCTCGGTCTTGTCATGCTGTTTGCCCGTTTCCTGCCTATCATCGGAACGCTGGCGATTGCGGGAAGTCTTGCAGGGAAAAAGAAGATTGCAACAAGCGCGGGTACACTTTCCACCACAAACGGTATGTTTGTATTCCTGCTGATACTAATTGTCCTTATTATAGGCGCGCTCAGCTTCTTCCCTGCGTTGGCATTAGGACCGCTGGCTGAATTTTTCAGTAATGTTATTTAAGGAGGCACTGTTATGGTATCGAAAACAAAAAGTGCTTTTGCCGATAAAAAGATGCTCGGCAGAGCCATAAAAGATTCATTTATAAAACTACACCCCAAAACACAGGTGCAAAACCCTGTTATGCTTTTGGTGTATATTTCAGCTATCCTGACAACCGGGCTGTGGATTGTTTCCCTGTTCGGATTAAAAGACGCTTCAAGCGGCTACACCTTGGCAATCGCCATTATTCTGTGGTTTACCTGTATTTTTGCAAATTTTGCCGAAGCAATTGCAGAAGGACGCGGAAAGGCGCAGGCGGACGCTCTGAGAGCTTCAAAGAAAGATGTAGAGGCGCATAAAATACCATCTGCCGATAAAAAGGAGCAGATAACCGCCGTTTCTTCCGTTTTGCTTAAAAAAGGCGATATTGTCATTGTAAAAGCAGGAGAGCAAATTCCGGGCGACGGTGAGGTTATTGAGGGTGCGGCCTCGGTAGACGAAAGTGCTATCACAGGCGAATCCGCACCCGTTATCCGTGAGGCGGGCGGCGACAGAAGCGCCGTAACAGGCGGTACAACCGTACTTTCCGATTGGATTGTCGTGCAGATAACGAATGAAGCAGGCGAAAGCTTCCTTGATAAAATGATTGCAATGGTCGAGGGCGCATCCAGAAAAAAGACGCCTAATGAAATCGCGTTGCAGATTTTCCTTGTTGCACTTTCCATTATATTTATTCTTGTCACTGTGTCGCTGTATACCTATTCCATATTCTCGGCAAAGCAGGCGGGAATTGATAATCCGACCTCTGTTACCACCCTGGTAGCTCTGCTTGTCTGCCTCGCCCCTACCACCATCGGCGCCTTGCTTTCGGCTATCGGTATTGCGGGAATGAGCCGACTTAATCAGGCAAATGTTCTTGCTATGAGCGGCAGAGCTATAGAAGCCGCAGGCGATGTGGACATACTTATGCTTGACAAAACAGGCACGATTACACTTGGCAACCGAAAGGCGAGCGCCTTTATTCCGGTAGACGGTGCAAGTGAACAGGAGCTTGCCGATGCGGCGCAGCTATCCTCGCTTGCCGATGAAACGCCTGAGGGCAGAAGTGTAGTTATTCTCGCAAAAGAAAAATTTAATATTCGCGGCAGAGAGCTTTTCGACAAGAATATGACCTTTATCCCCTTTACGGCGAAAACCCGTATGAGCGGAGTTGATTACGACGGCAACGAAATCCGCAAGGGAGCCGCCGACACTATGCAGGAATATGTGACCGAAAACGGCGGCATTTATTCTAATGAATGCGACCGAATCGTTAAAGAGATTGCGAACCAAGGTGGAACTCCCCTTGTTGTAGCGAAAAATCATAAGATTTTAGGCGTTATTCATCTGAAAGACATTATCAAGCAGGGCGTAAAGGAAAAATTTGCTGATCTTCGCAAAATGGGCATAAAAACCATTATGATTACGGGCGATAACCCGATGACCGCCGCCGCTATTGCGGCAGAAGCCGGAGTGGACGATTTTCTTGCCGAAGCAACGCCCGAAGGCAAGCTTCATATGATACGGGATTTTCAAACCAAGGGACACCTTGTGGCAATGACGGGCGACGGCACAAACGACGCTCCCGCACTTGCGCAGGCCGATGTGGCGGTTGCGATGAACACAGGCACACAGGCGGCAAAGGAAGCAGGCAATATGGTTGATCTTGATTCGTCGCCGACAAAGCTTATTGATATTGTCCGCATCGGCAAACAGCTTTTAATGACAAGAGGCAGTCTGACCACCTTCTCGATAGCTAATGATGTGGCAAAGTACTTCGCCATTATCCCCGCCTTGTTTATGGGGCTTTATCCGGGACTTTCAGCACTTAACATTATGGGACTTCATTCCCCGCAAAGCGCTGTTTTATCGGCAATAATTTACAACGCGCTGATTATTATTGCGTTGATTCCGCTGGCACTCAAAGGCGTTAAATACCGTGAGGTGCCGGCAGGCAAGCTCTTGTCACGCAATCTGTTAATTTACGGTCTCGGCGGTTTTGCGGCACCTTTTATCTTCATTAAGCTGATTGATATGCTGCTAGTTCTTTTCGGGCTTGCATAAGGAGGAATTTATAATGAAAACATTGAAAAATGTACTGCCGAGAGCGGCTATGATCTTTCTTATTTTTACATTGCTCTGCGGCGTGGTTTATACAGGTATTGTAACAGGCATTGCACAGCTTATTTTTCCTGATAAAGCAAACGGAAGTATTATTGAGGTTGACGGAAAAAAGTACGGCTGTGAGCTGCTCGGTCAACAGTATACGGATGACGGGCATATGTGGGGGCGCATTATGAATATTGATGTTTCAACCTACAAGGACGAAAACGGAAAAACTCTGATGTATGCCGCACCGTCCAATCTTTCCCCGGCAAGCGAAGAATATGAGGCTTTGGTTCGGGAGCGTGTGGAAAAGCTCAGAGCGGCCAATCCCGATATGGACGAAACAGCAATCCCCGTTGACCTTGTAACCTGCTCGGGCAGCGGACTTGACCCGCATATTTCACCTGCCGCCGCTGAGTATCAGGTAGCAAGAATTGCAAAAGCAAACAATATGACCGAGGACGAGGTGCGGGAGGTTATTCAAAAATGCACTGACGGTAAGTTCTTAGGTATTTTCGGTGAAGAAACCGTTAATGTTCTTAAAGTGAATTTGATGCTGGACGGAATTTTGGAGAAGTAATCACACTATTAACATTATCAAAATCATGATTCCGAAAATTTCCACCGTGTTCCTCCATGAGAATGATACGGTCCGTCAGGGACTGGAACGCTTTCGTGCGCACGGATATACTGCCATACCCGTGCTGAATGAAGAAGAACAGTATGTGGGAAGTGTGAAGGAGGGAGATTTCCTCCGTCACATTTTGGCTGTCGGAAATACGGATTTGAAAATTCAGGAGCGTTACCGAATTGGCGACATCATGCGCAAAGAATGTTATCTTGCCCTATCCATAGATGCGGACGAAAAACAGGTTATTGCTGTTGCTTTGAATCAAAACTATGTCCCTATTGTTGACGGAAGGGGCGCACTCTGCGGTATCATTACCCGCCAGTCGTTACTTTTTAATGAAAAAACTTGACGCTTTTTAGCAAATAACCGCCGCTTAATTGACGCTGAAATCGCAGAAAACAGTCTTTTAATTGCATTTGATAATCCTATGATAATAGATTCGCTGATGCCGCTGCTTGAAAAGTTTTCAAAAGCAAATCCGAATTGTCAGCTCCATTTCCTGTTTGGAAATACAGAGGATATATATGATAAGCTAAACAAAAAACGCATTGACTTTGGCTTTATAGAAAACAATGCTTCTGCAAATGGCGATACCTACAACTGTCTTATCATTTCTACAAAGCAACATAGTATTATCTGTGAGCAAGCAGGATGTACGATAGAACCGCTGAATCCTTCAGGAAGTCAGACCGCTGTGGTATGGAAAAAGGCTTCAAGCAACGCCCTTGTCAATAGCTTTTCTGATTTGCTTTTGTCAAATCAAGCGGCAATCAATGCGGAATATGTAAAGTAGAAAACACTTTCATACTGTGATATAATAAAGAGCGGAAAGGAGGTACTATGATGCAATACTTCATTGATTCAAAAGACGGGAGTCTGCAAGCCGCCCAAAACTGCGGCGATAGAAAACCGTTTTTCACGGTTATGAGTACGGCGGAATTTCACGAATGTAAAGAACAACTGCCGTATTATAAAGAACTTCTCCACTGCCTCGGATCGATTCGTTACTGTAAAGCGGAAGTGTTCAAAAACTGCATCATCGGGACCTTACGCCTGCCTCAGAAAAGCGAACAGCGTTCACCGCAGCTTTCTTTCGGCTTTTATTTGACGGGACAGTCGCTCTTATTTGTCGAAGATGTAGGCGATTTGAAATTATGGGTAGACAAACGGATAGGTATGCTTCAGGAACTGAACAGCCCGGCTCAGCTTCTTTTGCGGTTTATGGAGCAAATGATAGAAGATGATGTTCTCTATCTTTCTCACATAGAGTCAGAAACAGAGAAAATGGAAGAAAATATCGGTTCCGGCGGTTCGGCAGACTTTTTCCCTTTGCTCACAAAACACAGGCAAAAGCTGTCCGAATTAAACGCTTACTATGAACAACTGACGAATATCGGAGAGTTGTTTCAATCCCGCACGTGCTCTTCATTTGCAGACGATACGCAGGACTGGGATAAATTTGCCTATCGTGCCGAGAGATTGCAAAATCATGTTCAGCTGCTTCGTGAAAATATGCTTCAGCTTCGTGAGCTTTATCAGTCAAAGCAAGACGCACGGCAAAATAAAATTATGGGGATTCTCACAATCGTCACAACCTTTTTCCTGCCTCTTACTTTAATCACGGGATGGTACGGAATGAACTTTGCCTATATGCCTGAGCTTAAATGGCGGTACGGTTACCCGGTTGTTATACTTGTTGCGCTGATTATTGCAGTCGTCGAATATATTTACTTCAAAAGGAAAAAATTCTTTTAATTTCGCTCTCTTAAAATATGAGACTTACAGGAGGTATTTTTATGGACGAAACAAGGCAAAGCCCGGAACAGATTTTGAAGCAAATTGAAAAGGAAGAACAAAGCCTTAATCGCGGGCATTTGAAGATATTTTTCGGATATGCCGCAGGCGTAGGCAAAACCTATGCCATGCTGAAAGCCGCACATTCGGCAAAGAGGCGCGGTGTTGATGTTGTTGCAGGTTACATTGAACCGCACGCCCGTCCGCAGACCTCTGCACTTGTAAACGGGCTGGAATGTCTTCCGAATCTTGTTTCGGAATATAACGGAATTACTCTTTCGGAATTTAACCTTGATGCTGCGCTTGCCAGGCACCCACAGTTAATCCTTGTGGATGAGCTTGCCCATACCAATGCGCCTGTGTGCCGACATACAAAGCGTTATCAGGATATTGAAGAGCTGCTTAATGCGGGAATAGATGTTTATACCACGGTAAATGTTCAGCATATTGAAAGTCTCAATGACACCGTTGCATCTATAACGGGCATTATGGTACACGAGCGTATCCCCGATTCGGTATTTGATAATGCCGGTCAGGTTGAGCTTGTTGATATTGAGCCGCAGGAATTGATTGAACGGCTGCAAGCGGGTAAAGTTTATAACCCGACTCAGGCTGAGCGTGCAACAGAGAATTTCTTTACCGTGGAAAATCTTACGGCGCTTCGTGAAATTGCTTTGCGACGCTGCGCTGATAGAGTAAATCTGCTTACCGAAGCTGTAAGAATTAAAAGCCACAGCGATTATCATACGGACGAGCATATCCTTGTCTGCCTTTCATCATCGCCGTCCAATCCCAAAATCATTCGTACTGCTGCCCGAATGGCGAATGCCTTTAAGGGTGCTTTTACCGCGCTGTTTGTGGAAACCCCTGATTATCAGGTCATGTCCGAGGAAGATGTAAAGCGACTGCGGAGCAATATGCGTCTTGCGGAACAGCTCGGCGCAAAAATCGAAACTGTGTACGGGGAAGATGTACCTTTTCAAATAGCTGAGTTTGCAAGGCTGTCGGGCGTGTCGAAAATCGTGATTGGCAGGAGCGCTGCAACCCGAAGGAGCATATTCTCTAAACCTACGCTTACAGATAAGTTAATTGCAAGTACGCCGAATTTGGATGTGCATATTATACCGGACACAGAAGGGAAAAGTGTAGCATACCGTGTCAAAAAAGCAAGGAAGAAAAATGAAATCGTGTTCTCGGTTTCCGATCTCTTGAAAAGCGTTGCTATTTTGATTTTGTCAAGCTGTATCGGAATGCTGTTTCGATACTTGGGCTTTGCAGAAGCCAATATTATAACGGTATATGTTCTCGGTGTCCTTGTAACCTCGGTTGTGACAAGGCATCGAATTTACAGTCTGATATCCTCTATTGTCAGCGTATTGGTTTTCAACTTTTTCTTCACCGAACCGCACTTCACTCTTCAGGCTTACGATCAAGGCTATCCTGTCACCTTTTTGATTATGTTTTTGGCGGCGCTGCTTACAAGCTCTCTTGCCGTAAAGCTCAAAAATCATGCAAAGCAGGCTGCGCAGGCTGCTTACAGAACCAAGGTGCTGTTTGACACAAACCAGCTTTTACAGCAGGCAAAGGGTAAAAACGAAATCGTTTCTGCAACGGCAAATCAACTTATTAAACTGCTCGGTAAGGATATTGTGTTCTATTTGTCAGAAAACGAAACTTTAAGCGAGCCGCATATTTTTACCGTTTCAGGTGACAAAACGGACGAGGAAATAACCGGTATAAATGAAAAGGCGGTTGCAGAGTGGGTACTGAAAAATAACAAGCACGCAGGCGCTACTACCGAAACGCTTTCAAGTGCAAAATGCCTATGCCTTGCAGTAAGGGTAAACAGCCGAGTCTACGGTGTTGTCGGCATTTATATAGGCAATGAGCCGCTTGATTCGTTTGAAAAGAGTATTCTTTTGTCTATACTCGGCGAATGTGCTTTGTCGCTGGAAAACGAAAAGAATGCAAGAGAGAAAGAAGAAGCGGCAATTCTCGCTAAGAATGAACAGCTCCGTGCCAATCTCTTGCGGGCTATTTCCCACGATTTGCGAACGCCGCTTACTTCCATTTCAGGCAATGCAAGCAACCTTATATCAAACGGCAATTCCTTTGACGAAGCGACAAAGAATCAGCTTTATACCGATATTTACGATGACTCTATGTGGCTTATCAATTTGGTGGAAAATCTGCTTTCGGTCGCAAGAATCGAAGAAGGACGGCTTAATCTTAACATTACAGAGGATTTAGTAGACGATGTCATCACAGAAGCGCTACATCATGTGAACCGAAAAAGCGTAGAACATCATATTACCGTTCGGCATAAAGAAGATTATCTGCTCGCCAAAATGGACGCAAAGCTTATGGTACAGGTTATTATAAATATTGTGGATAACGCCATTAAATACACGCCTAAAGGTTCTAATATTTTGATTAAAACTTGGAAGCAGGAAGATAAAGCTGTTATAACCATTGCCGATGACGGCGACGGGATACCCGATGATATGAAAGAGCGGGTATTTGATATGTTTTACAGCGGTGCAAATAAAATAGCCGACAGCCGCCGCAGCTTGGGGCTGGGCTTGTCGCTGTGCCGTTCCATTGTAAATGCACACGGCGGCAAAATAACCGTTTCAGACAACACACCGCACGGCACGGTGTTCACTGTTACATTACCTGCCGGGGAGGTAGAAATTCATGAATAAACCATTGATATTGGTTGTTGAAGATGATAATTCGGTCAAAAATCTTATTACAACAACCCTTAAAGCGCACGATTACAGATACTTAACCGCACCTAACGGTTCCACCGCCATTTTGGAAGCGTCATCGCACAATCCCGATATTGTCCTCTTAGATTTAGGACTTCCCGATATTGACGGCGTTGATGTTATTAAAAAAATCCGCACTTGGTCGAATATGCCGATTATCGTTATCAGCGCACGAAGCGAAGATACCGATAAAATTGACGCACTCGATGCAGGCGCCGACGATTATCTGACCAAACCGTTTTCGGTGGAAGAACTTTTGGCAAGGCTCAGGGTAACGCAAAGGCGGCTTAATATGATACAGAACGAGACCGCCGCCGAAGCGTCCGTTTTCACAAACGGTCAGCTTCGTATAGATTATGCCGCAGGATGCGCCTATTTAGGCGATGAAGAATTGCACCTTACACCTATTGAATATAAACTTCTGTGTCTGCTTTCAAGAAATATAGGCAAGGTTTTAACCCATACCTTTATTACACAGAGCATTTGGGGCAGTTGTTGGGATAACGATATTGCCTCTCTGCGCGTCTTTATGGCAACGCTCCGCAAAAAACTGGAAAAGGACGCAGATTCTCCACAATATATCCAAACGCATATCGGCGTTGGTTACAGAATGGTGAAGGTTGAATAATTTGTTAAACAAAAAATGAATACGCAAAAACGGTGCTGTAAATCCTTTTGATCTTTACAGCACCGTTAATCTTTTATGAAAAAATCAATTCATTATTTATGACTTCCTTTGCTCTGCTGCGGATGTTATTCATTTGAGCAACCCATTTCATTTGATTATCCGCTTTGAGTTTCTCGGTAACACCCTCATGCTCCGCTATCTGTTTTACCAAGCGAAAAAACATCTCCTCAGCCTGTTTGTCAATATCTGAGAGGTAGCCGTTCAGTTTACCGCTTGTCAGCAGATTGAGATAAAAGACCTTACGATTTTGCTTGATATACTGCAAATGTCGCTGTCCCCATAAACCGACAGGCTGTTGTTCTCCTTCGGGCAGTTTTAAACACGGTATATAGTAGTCACCTTGAAGTTCGAACCAAAGACCGTTCTTTTCGTCATAAATGTACTTTTCCATAATCACGCCTCCTTGTAAATTACTTTGAATTTCTTTTGTTTTGCACCAATGATTTTCAATAGAACTTCATCCACCGCATCGGTGTACTTGCCCTCAGCAATAATCTTGTTCCGCATTTCGTTCAGGCAGTTCACAATCACCCGCCGTTCAAAATCATCAAGCACTATGTAATACTTCTTATCTCGCATATCGAATCCTCCTTTGCCTGTATTGTAACAAAGGAAAGCGCAATTAACGAATGTGCGGACATAACAAAACCCGCCACCTTAGACTTTCATCTAAGATGCGGTTTCTGTTTCGTATCAGAGCATCACCTTGACGGCGAAGCCGCCGCTAAAGAAGTAGGTGTTCGTCCAATACACGTTTGGTGGACCTGAAGAAAAATGAACACTACTGGAATAGGACCCCGCAGCTGGAAAACATTACCGTGTGAACGATTAGCGATGGGGATACTCTGACTTTAGCTTTGCAGGCCGGTGAGATTGATGCGGCTTATGGTCTGCCTTATATCAGCTATCCACTCTTTGAGAATGAGGATTATGTTTTCACTAGTACGGCCACCAGTCGTGTGTTCTTTGGTATCATGAATATGCAAAGCGCAAGGATGCAGGATCCCGTCATTCGTCAGGCGATTGCTATGGGAATCGATAAGGAACGGTTTACGACGCAGCTATTATCAGGCAATGGGGTATCGGCCATAGGACCTTTTCCAGAATATATGCGTTTTGGTAAAGATGCAGTTCAGGCCGAGGCCTATGATCCAGAAAAGGCTAAGGAATTGCTCGCGCAAGCCGGCTGGATCGATCAGGATGGCGATGGTATTCGGGAAAAGGACGGAGAAAAGCTGACAATTCGTTGGCTGACTTATCCGAGTCGTCAGGAACTTCCCATTCTGGCGCAGTCAGCTCAAGCTACCTTGCGCGAAATAGGCATGAAAGTCGAAATAAACTGTACCGCTGATCATCAGCGTCTGGTTCAGGATCCAGCTTCATGGGATGTCTATTTCAGCGCGATGGTGACGTCTCCTACAGGTGATCCCTTTTACTTTTTTCAGTACTATTGTCTGGATAGTTCTGTGAATAATGACGGGCATTATCATAATGATCAGTTAGAAGTCTTAGCTGTCAGGATGCAAAACACCTTTGATATCGAAGCACGCGCACAACTCGCGATTGAGATGCAGCAGCTGATCTTAGATGATTGTGCTTATCTCTTTTGCTCCCATCTGCGAATGAGTATGGTGGCCAAAAGTAATGTGAGCGGTCTGGTGGCCCATCCCTGTGATTACTATGAAATAACAGTCGATTTAAAAAAGGAGTAGTGTATGTCGGATTGTATTGAAGTTCAAAATCTTTCTGTTGAATACCATCAGCAGGAAATTCTTCACAATATCCATTTCACATTAGGAAAAGGGAAGATCTTAGGGATCGCCGGTGAATCGGGCAGCGGGAAGAGTACGCTGTTAAAAGCCTGCTTAGGTATCTTGGGCGAGCAGGGAAACTATCGCACAGGCAACATCCTCTATCAGGGACAGGATCTCTGCTAACTATCAGAAAAGCAGTGGCAAAAACTGCGGGGAAAAGCGATTGGAATGATCTTTCAGAATGCTACTGCCTCCTTTTGTCCGGTTCGACGATTAGGTGAACAGATGATTGAGACACTTGACAAGCGGGACCGACGGGCAGCTAAATAGCTGGCCTTAGCCTGGCTGGAAAAGCTTGGCTATCAGGATGCGGAAGCGATTTATCAGTGTTACCCGGCTGAACTTTCCGGTGGCATGAATCAGAGGGTAGCGATTGCCCTGGCCATGATGTCCCACCCTGATCTGCTGCTGGCAGATGAGCCCACCAGTGCACTGGATAATCTTTTGTCGCAGCAGGTGGTCATGGGATTAAAAGCATTAGTCCAAGAAAATCATACATCCATGATCATCGTCAGTCACTCGTTAAAAGTTTTGGTGCGTCTGGCAGACGAACTCATGATCCTGCATGATGGAAAATGCATCGAATATGGTAAGACAGAGACGTTGTTATATTTCCCGTGTCATCCTTTTACCAGACAATTAATCGAAGCATGGAAATGGAGTGAGTGGCATGAAACCGATGCTGGACATTAAAGATCTGGTCATTTCTTATCAAAAAGAACACCCTGTTGTGAAGAATGTGACGTTTACGCTTGCAAGCGGAGAAGTAGTGGGATTAGTCAGTGGATCGGGTTCAGGAAAGAGCACACTTGCTCGAGCAATCCACGACTGGCAAGACCTCAGTCAGGAAGGATTCTTTTACAGGGAAAAAATATTTTAAATATGAAGTCCGGGGAACTCTATCAAATCGTGCAGATGATCTTCCAGCAGCCGGGCGCATCTTTTGATCCTAGACGAACCATCGAAAAAGCCTTCAGGAAGGAATAAAGACACCCGTACAAGGGGAGACATTGCTGGCCCAATGCCAATTAGACCCTTCCCTGTTGAAACGTTATCCTCACGAATTGAGCGGTGGACAGTGCCAGCGGGCTGCCATCGCACGGGCCTTATTACACCAGCCTGAATTGCTGATCTTAGATGAAGCAACCAGTGCGCTGGATCTGATCACACAAAAAGCAATCATGGAATTACTTATGGAAATCCAAAGGACTACGCATATGAGTTATTTATTGATCACGCATGATTTCAATTTGGTTCATCATTAATGCACGCGAGTGGTTGTCATGCATGAAGGAATGGTCGTAGAATCAGGAAATACAGAGGATATCCTCAACCATCCAATAGATCCCTATACCAAAGCGCTAATCAAGGCAATGGTATAGGGCTTTGTTTCTAAGAGTCCACATATCAACAGGTCTTCAGACTCTAAAGTGGGTCGATGAACATCAAAAACACTAAGATCTGGCAGAGGATGGATCTTAGTGAATATCATTTGGACTTAAATATCCATGGATCATGATATAAAAAATTGTTTTAAGGCAACGAATGATCCTGAAGAAAACCAACGCTGATGTTGCGTTTAAAATCAAAAGGAATGGTTTATAACAGAGAATTGAAATGAAAATATTTTTAAAAAAAGCTTTACAAAGGAAATAAAAGAAGCTATAATGGCAAAGCAGTCGAAAAAAGAGGGAAGATGAAGAAAGGTGAAGAAAACTTTTTTCAAAAACTTCTTGACAGAGCCAAGGGTTCTGTGATAGACTAAACGAGCTGTCAGGAAGACAGCGCTGGAACATTGAAAACTGAAACATAAACCTGAAAGACAAAGAAAGTCACGTCAGAAACGCAAAGTTTCAAGACAAAACGAAACGTCAGAAAGCTTATCTGAAGAAGATGAGTTAAAAACATAAAGAGTCAACAAGACAAACGATGAAGAGTTTGATCCTGGCTCAGGATGAACGCTGGCGGCGTGCCTAATACATGCAAGTCGAACGCAGTCCTTAGGGACTGAGTGGCGAACGGGTGAGTAAAAGATAAGGAACCTGGCTTCTGAAGGGGGATAGCGTCTGGAAACGGACGGTAAGACCGCGTAGGCAATATGGACGCATGTCGATATTGTTAGATATGC
>FCNA01000124.1 GCA_900018345.1 Clostridiales bacterium CHKCI006 | reverse complement strand
AAATTAGAAACTGTCTCCTTTCACCATGTATTATCCATTACAGATAATCGTTGGGCTACTGTAGAGACTCTCTACCCGTGATAGTTTAAATAAAGAAAACCAGAGCACTAGGGTATATCACGGTAACACTTAATATAGTCACTCCATACTTAGGTATCCAATTGGTCTTTTAGGATGACGATGTCAACTGTGCTAAACAGCCTGCTTATATTCAACCTTTCCTATATTGAATATACAGTTTAGAGACAGGAGTGGTTACCTGAATGTCTTTCTAAAACCACAAGACTTGGATTCAACTCTAGAAGCTTTACCATATATGGCCTAGCTAGCCAAGCCACTCGTTCCAAGAGAACTAATCTTGGCTTTACCGACATGCTATGGTCCCCGTTGGGTTATCTCCTTGAGGTAAGTCGGTTGCTTTACATCGCAATGCAGGAGCGATGATTTCTAAAGAAATATATATTAAGCGCAAGAACGTGCGCACAAAAAAGGAGAAATGACTATGTCTAGACCCATCTGATTTCTACATGTAAATAAGTGTTTTGATAGCACGCTTTTTAGTGCGCTTGTTTTTGTGTGGAAAAGAGAGGTCTAATCATGAAGAAAAATTTAATATTGATGTATTGTATTGCCTTTTTACAGGGAATGGTCTTTTATGGCCCGATTGCAACGCTGTATCGACAGGCACAGGGGTTATCTGTTTTTGATATTACCTTGATTGAGTCACTTTGCCTGGCTTTGAGCGTTCTTTTAGAAATTCCCTGGGGCGTATTGGCGGATCGGTTGGGTTATCGACGAACGATGATCATTTGTTGTGGGCTCTATTTTGTCTCAAAGATCATTTTTTGGCAGGCGGATGGTTTTGCGGATTTTTTAGTGGAAAGAGTGCTGTTGAGTGTTGTGATTGCAGGAATGTCAGGTGTTGATACAACGATCCTATACCTTTCCAGTCACCCTGAAAACAGTCAGCGTGTTTTTGGGATGTATGATGCCATGGGAATGGCAGGCCTTGTATTGGCAACGCTGATTTTCTCTATCTGGGTCCAAGATAATTATCGTTTAGCGGCTTTTTTGACGATGATCAGCTATGGTTTAGCGGGTCTATGTGCGCTGGGATTAAAAGAAGTGCATCCTGTAAAACAATCGTCGATCTCCCAATCTTCTTTTGGTCAGGTGATCAAAGAAGTCGTGGGTAATAAGAAATTATTGCTTTTGCTACTGGCGATGGCCTTATTATCTGAGACCCATCAGACGATCACCACTTTTCTCAATCAGCCTAAATATTTAGAATGCGGACTTGGTGAAAGCATGATCGGCTGGGTTTATCTAGTTAGCACAGGCTTAGGCATTGCCGGCGCGCTTTCAGTCATCGTTACGCGCCATCTCAAAAAGCTGGGAACAGTGATCATCCTGGGTGGCAGCTATGTGATCGCCTGTTGGCTTTTGACGCTTACAGACAAAGCGACTGTCGCTATCTTCGGCATCTTACTTTTACGTCTGGCCCATACCTTTTTTCAGCCCTATCTGCGACAATGTGAGAATACGATGATTCAAACCAGTCAGCGAGCAACGGCCTTGAGTGTCAATGCCATGGGGATGGATGGGGTTGCCATTATGACTAATCTCATCTTTGGAGCTTTTGCTAAGGTCAACTTAGGTATCGCTTTTTTGTTTGGCGCGATGATCAGTTTGCTTTCAGTGGTGCTGTTAAGCTATCTTGCTTTTTCAAAGAAATAAAAAAGATCCTGAAAAGGATCGCTTAAAAATGAAGATATTGTTCAATGGCCTTCGCTATACCGTCATTTTCATTCGTGTCGGTGATGGCGTAGGCTTTTTCTTTTGTTTCAGGCATGCCATTTTGCATACAGATGCCGTATTTGACAGCCTCCATCATACTGATATCATTTTGGGCATCCCCGAATGCCATGATCTCATCCATGCCAAGATGCTTGCGTTTGGCAATTTCTTTGATCGCTCGCCCTTTATTGACACCCGGTGGCATCATTTCGATCCAGTTGGCCCCCACCAGCATGACTTCTACGATGCCATCTAAATCAGTTTGGATCTGTTTGATTTCCGTGGCACGAAAGGGTTGATGGCGGCAGAAGACCATCTTATTGATGGGCTGGTCATCCGGATAGACAAAGTCATGCAGAAAGCGTGTTTCACGCATATTGCCTTCAAAACCTTCGCGGATAGAACGCCCTGTCAGTATGCTTTTGATCTTGCGCAAAAAAAGCTCGGTTCTGGATAAATAATTTAAGAAATCATGTTCTCTAAAAATGATACAGTTATAGTGATGTTTTTTACCATACTGCAGGACAGTTTCGATGGCAGGAAGCTTCAGGTTTTCCAGGCGCTGTTCCTGCTGGGTATCCAGATCATAAAGGACTAGACCATTCAAACAGGAAAGATAGTTGCCGGGATGCCGGTCCATCTCGAGCTCCTTGGCATAGGGCATTAAGGAGTGGCTGTCTCTTCCTGAAATCAGGACAATGTGAATGCCGCGTTCCTGCGCCTGAATCAGCTTTTTCTTAGCGGCAGGATTAATGGTATGATCGTTGTTTAACAGCGTGCCGTCCATGTCTGTGGCAATCAGGCGAATATTCATTCCACAACCTCCTTGGTTAAGTAGTTATTTTTGAAATGCAGGACAATTTCCTTGAGGTCCATCGCATCACTGAGCGCATGATGCTGGACATCGCCTTCAATATGGTAATGCTTTTTCATGTCGTTAAGACTGATCTGCAGGCGGGATTCATCGGTCGTGACGGAGATGACAGGTTGAATATCAACGACTTTTTCTTCGAACCACTTCTTCTCCTGTAAGCTCAGGCGATTGAAAGCATAGCTTTGTTGGAGGCTGCTGATATCCGAATTGCCCCAAGTCATTAGATGTTTAGCTTTGTTTTCCTTAAGAAAATGTTTGAAGGCATGCATGACAGCCGGAAAAGGTTCGGACTGATCGATCTCTTCCTGGGTCAGATGGGTGATTTCTAAACAGCGCGGACTAAGCTTCTTTTCATAGACCGGTTTAGCGGTTCGGTAGAAAGAGAAAGTCTCGCCGCTCTCCTGCTGATAGAGCACACAGCCGATCGAAAGGATCTCGTGCTTGAGGGTGGTGAATTCAGTATCCAAAAAGCCCAGTACCGGTTCTGAGATCACATCGGTAAACTGAATGATATTTTCCGGTGTCAGGACCCGTTCCTTTAAAGGTGGTTTCAGGATCGCCGGAAAGTCCCCGGCAAAGATGCCTAATCCTGCTTTACGCAATAGGTTGCGTACAACCTTGGCTTCATCAAACTGGTGACTAGTCATATGCCGACGATAATCCAGGATCAGTTGATAGTTTTCATCACCGACAATGTCTTTTTCAGGCAGGTCTCCGACCAGATAACCATAGCCATGACTGCGCAGCTGCTTCTCAACACGCTTTTTATGCCAGTAGTGGTGGCGACGACTCGTCTCGTGCCATTTTCTCCATAACTGATATTCTTTTTCCGGAATCCGGTTAGGATATTTTTTACGATAATTCGTTTTGATTGTTGTCAATGCGCACCACCTCCTTCGTTTAATCATTATAATGGATTTATGGCGAAAAATGAAGCCTTTAACACAGCTTTAACTGGGATTTGCGGAGAGATTTTGTTATAATGGGGGCAAATAAAGGGGGATGTTTTTGTGAAAGTGAATTATCATATGCATACGATGCGCTGTCATCATGCCTGGGGCAAAGATGAAGATTATGTACAAAGTGCTATCAAAGCCGGCTTTGACGAGATTGGTTTTTCTGATCATAGCTGTTGGATCCATGATGAAGGCTGTCATATGCGCATGCGTGTGGATGAACTGGAAGAATATCTTGCCTCCGTTCTGACACTCAAAGAAAAGTATCGGGACAAGATTTCCATCCGGGTGGGTCTGGAGTGTGAATTTTATGCAGAATATCTGCCTTGGTTAAAGGCGTTGTTGGCGAGTCAACCGATAGACTATATTTTGTTAGGCAATCATTTTTATAAAAATGACAGAGGCTTCTATTTTGGTCATGCCACGGATGAAAAATGGAAACTGGAGGCCTATGTCAAGCAAGGCATTCAGGCCATGGAAACCGGCCTCTATGCTTATTATGCGCATCCTGATCTGATTCCTTTTACCGGTGATGAAGCCTATTATGAAAAGATGATGACGCAGATGTGTGAGAAGGCCAAAGAAACAAAGACACCTTTGGAATTCAATTTGCTGGGATATGTGGATGGGCGCCACTACCCTTATCCGCCTTTTTGGCAGATTGCTTCCCGTGTTGGCTGTCAGGCAATCATTGGCGTAGATGCGCATGATCCAGCGGCTTTGCTTAATGAGAAGGCGATGCAGGAAGGGCGCGCTTATCTGAAAAGCTTAGGAATGGAGATTGTCGATCACATTCGCTTTTTAAAATAGGGCAGGTTGAGGCATCGATGAGGATGGGCATCGGTGCCTTTTTGGAAAAATATTTTTCTAGTTCCCATTCCAAAAGAAATATGCTATAATAATTAAGCAATGCGTCCGTAGTGAAATGGATATCACAATAGGTTCCGGTCCTATTGATGCGGGTTCGATTCCTGCCGGGCGCGCCATTTTTGATGATAGTTGCTATCATCTTTTTTTATACGGAGGTTTTTATGAAAGAAAATAAATATGACGATCCCGTCTTTTTTGAAAAATACAGTCAGATGACCCGTTCCCAAAAAGGTTTAGAGGGAGCTGGGGAATGGGAGGATTTTCGAGCAATCTTTCCGCCGCTGGCCGGGCGTTCTTTTTTAGATTTAGGCTGTGGTTATGGCTGGCACTGCCAGTATGCGCTTGAGCAGGGCGCTGCATCTGTTACCGGTGTGGATCTATCAGAGAAGATGCTGGCCAAAGCACGAGAATTGACCGATCCGTCCATTCACTACATCCATTGTGCTTTAGAGGATTATGCTTTTGTTCCAGGGAGTGTTGATGTGATGATGTCTTCTTTGGCGCTGCATTATATTCAGGATTTAAATACGATGTTTCAAAAAATGGCAACGGCCCTGAAACCGGGAGGAGATCTCGCGTTTTCTATTGAACATCCGATTTTCACTGCCGAGGGAAAAGAGGATTGGATCTATGATGAAAACGGCAAGATCGTATGTTGGCCTGTCGATCGCTATTTTGATGAGAGCCTGCGTGAATCCATCTTCTTAGGTGAAAAAGTCGTGAAATATCATCATACGATGACTTCGATCTTAAATGGTGTGATCCAGGCCGGGCTGACGCTTACAGCGGTGAAAGAAGCAGAACCTGCCAGTTATTTAAGACATCTGCCGGAGATGCAAAATGAATTGCGCAGACCGATGATGTTATTGGTATGTGCCCATAAACAAGACTAAACAGCGGATCCATTCCGCTGTTTTTCAGTACTGAAAGATGACAATAAGTATTCAACAAAGCTAAAATTCGTGATCCCTATCGAGGCATTTGATGAAAGGAATAGAAGCTCGCTAGTCTAATCATGAATATGCGTGTCTGTCTTTTCCGGCTGCGTGCCATACGTGGTCCTAAGCAGATCCAACAGGGCCTGGGAAGCAGGACTGAAAGCCTGGTATTTCTTCCAGATGAGATTGCCCTCGCTTTCCAACTTAGGAGACAAGGGTCGAAAACAAAGTTCACTTTGTTCGCTTGTGTCAATCAGGCCATCAAAGCACAACATGAAACCTAAGCCTTCCTTGACAAGCAGACTGCCATTATAAGGAAGATTGAAGGTGGCGACAATATTTAATGCATCTTGGGCCTGA
This sequence comes from Clostridiales bacterium CHKCI006, assembly GCA_900018345.1. Lineage (GTDB taxonomy): Bacteria > Bacillota_I > Bacilli_A > Erysipelotrichales > Coprobacillaceae > Fimiplasma > Fimiplasma intestinipullorum. The sequence continues at coordinate 76,143 of FCNA01000124.1, read as the reverse complement.
CCAAAGAGTTTCGGGTAGTCCTGCGTGAGCCCTTGACGTGAGACAATCAGAGGGATCTCTTGAATGTCGTTAACATTGAGCGTTTCTTTTTGGGCCAGCGGATGGGTCTTAGGCAGGATCACACCCCAGGTATCATGGGAGGGCAAAGCCAGAAATTGATATTTGGTAAGGTTGACAGGCTGAGCAATGATCGCAAAATCAAGCAACCCTTTATCCAAATCACCGGTAATATCTTCCGTATTTCCACTTTTGAGATGGTAACGAATGCCGGGATAAAGCTGATGGAGACGGACAAGGACACGGGCAACGAGATGGGTTGCCTGTGATTCTGAGCAGCCAATTTGAATTTCGCCACTAATCGTATCATCCAGGGATTGGAATTCTTCACAGGTCTTATCCACCATCTTGAGGATATCTTCAGCTCTTTTGCGCAGCAGGATACCTGCTTCGGTCAATTCGATATGGAAGCTATGCCGAATGAAAAGCTTTTGTCCAAGTTCTTCTTCCAGACTCTTGATCTGTCTTGATAAGGCAGATTGGGAGACATAAAGCCGTATAGCTGCCTGGCTCATATTTTCTTCGCGCGCGGTTTCTAAAAAATAGCGCAGAGCACGTATTTCCATGATCTCATCCTTTCTGTTATGCGTTTTATTCATATCACTATATTCATTATAACGATTAGTCAGAAGCGTGACAAGTATGTATAATCAAATGGAAGAGAGATCGGGAGGGGATGCGATGGATGAACAGGAATGGGTGACAAGATGTGTCATGGATATGGGCTGGGATGAAAAGCAGGCCAAAGAGATGCTGGCTTATGCCCACAAAGGTGAATGGACGTATGCCTTGTGTTTGGCCAGACAACAAAAAAGATATTTGTTAAGCTGCCTGCATCATCTCCAAAGCCAGATCGACTGTCTGGATGATTTGATCTACCAGATGACAAAGCAGGCAGGCAAGCAATGATGCGCCTTTTTATCCATGTGTGTACATGGATTGGAAAAATATTGACGAAATCATGGAGGTAAGAAGATGGAAAGCATACAATTATCCAATGGAATGACGATGCCCTTGATTGGGCTGGGAACCTGGGATCTGAATGGACAGGAATGTGTCAAGATGGTTAAGACCGCTTTGCAATTAGGTTATCGCCTGGTAGATACGGCGCAGATGTATGGAAATGAGCAAGCCGTGGGTGAGGGGATCCGCCAAAGCGGTATCCCACGTTCGGAAATATTTGTGACCACGAAAATATATCGCCCGAGTGCGAGCTATGAGAAAGCCCGGGCAGCCATCGATGTTTCCTTAGCGCGCTTAGGGTTGACTTATGTGGATCTGTTGTTATTGCATGAGCCTTATCAGGCAGGTCCACAGATGTACCGTGCTTTGGAAGAAGCGTATGCACAAGGAAAAGTCCACGCCATTGGTATTTCGAATTATGATGAGAACTGGTATCGCACATTCTTAAAGCAATGTACGATCAAACCAATGGTCAATCAGCTGGAAACGCATATCTTTTATCAGCGGGCCAATTTTCAAAGAGAAATGGCTGCCGAAGGGACGATGCTGCAGGCCTGGGCACCATTGGCACAGGCCAAGACCAACCTGACCACCCATCCGGTCCTGGTTCGGATCGGGCAAGCGCATGGGAAGCGGGCGGCGCAGGTAGCTTTACGTTTTTTAGTTCAGCGCGGCATTTCCGTCATTCCGAAGACGCGCCATGAAGCGCGCTTAAAAGAAAACTTGGCTCTTTTTGACTTTACATTAAGCGATGCAGAGATGCAAAGCATCGAAGCCCTAGATCAAGCGAAAACCTTCTTTCCCTGGACCTTGGCATTTTAAAAGAAAGGACGCTCTTCGTTGTTTAACGGAGACTGTCCTTTCTTTCATTTGTATTGCGATTACGAAAATGAATATATTGAATGATCTCACAGGATTGCAGCATATGGGCATCTAAATCATATTGATCCAGATCGACTCCCATGATCTCCTTGATCTTCTGAATGCGATAGTTGATGGTATTGCGATGTACATATAGATAGTTGGCTGTTTTCTGGATGCTTTTTTGAAACAGCAGATACGCGCGCAGTGTCTCAACGTAGCTTGTATCATTTTTCTCATCATAATGTTTTAGTTTTAAAACGAGATGATGACAGAATCGCAGCAGCTCATTGGTTTCAAAGTGCTCAAACATATGGTAAGGTTTGCAGCGTTCATAGAAGCTGATTTGTGAATCCTGGTAGACAAGTGCGCCTAGACGCAAAGCTGCTTGGGCCTGCTTGAGATAGGTCTTGAGCTGATAGAGGTCCTCAAAGGGATCGCTGATGCCCATGGTCAGCGAGCTGCTATGCAAAAACTGATTAAGCTTCTGATAATCACATTCCTCTTCGGATTTCATCAGAATGACAAGCTGTTTATCATAGAAGACAGAAGTGCTTTCGGGAATATAGGCCTGCAGACTCTCCTGAATCAAACTGCGATGGGCGTTATATGAGACATAGTGCTGAAAATCGATGCAGCCCAGATGAAAAAGGTAATTGTGATCCAGGCTGCAGCCTTGAATTCGGGAGATGAAATGGACACGATCGGCAAAACGATCTTGCAGCAGTTCCATTAAGATCTCCTCTTCACGAATACAAAAATTATCCAGGTTCAATTGCTGGAAATTGAAAAGCAATTCTTTTGTCAGCAAAGCCGCAACAAAGAGATACACTTTATCATCTAGCTGGGTAAGCGGCGTATATTCCTCCAATATATTCAGATAGCCTACTAAACGGTTTTGATATTTTAAACGGATAAAGCGCCGTGTCTTAGCGCTGATCTGACTGACATCGAAGTAGTTCTGATCGGGCGCGACGAGTTCATCCCAGTTATTCAGGGTAGCACCAAATTCAATGGTAATATAGCCGCGTGAGACGGCTTCGAGCCAGATGAAATCGGTGGACTGCAGGTTTTTGGAATAGGCAATGATATTGAAGCTGTTATCGATGACAACTAAGGGGTTATTCAGATAGCTGGCAGCCAGTTCCACCAGATGGGCAAAGGATGTACCTGCCAGTGACGCTTTGAGAAGTTCGTCGTAAGCCTTGTTTTCCATAAATTCCTCCTTGTGCTCATAGCACGAAAATTGTCGTTCATTTTATACCATGATAACATTTTCACACGGGCTAGGCAAGCTTATAATAAAGGTGGATTTAAAAAAAGGGGGATATCAAAATGTTTGATTTTACAAACAAAACAGTCATTGTTACTGGTGCCGGACAAGGTATCGGTAAAGAAACAGCGAAAGGGATCATTGAAGGAAATGGTAAGGTCATTATCTGCGACATCAATGAAGAAACAGGTATGGCGACCAAAGCAGAATTAGGTGAAAATGCTTCTTTCTACAAAATGGATTGCGGCGATAGCAAAAACATTCGTGAAGTGATCGCCAAGATCTTAGAAGAACATGAAAATGTTACAGGATTGATCAATGTTGCTGGTATTATCAGCAAAAAACCATTCCAGGAAATCAGCGATGAGGAATGGGAAAGAACGATTAGAATCAATTTAACAGGGACATTTACAGCTTGCTCTGCCATCTTCCCATATTTCATGAAAAATGGCGGCGGACGTATTACCAACGTTTCTTCTGTTGCCGGTAAGATCGGTGGCGGTCTGTTAGGTACAGCAGCTTATGCTTCTAGTAAAGCCGGTGTCAATGGTTTAACGAAAGCCATTGCAAAAGAAGGCGGTAAATACGGAATCAGCTGTAACGCTGTATGCCCATCTTTCACACATACTCCGATGACAAAGGATCTGTCAGATAACCCTGACCAGAACGCTCGTGTCATCAGCATGATTCCACTTGGACGTGCCGCTGAACCTTCTGAAATTGCACAGATGATCTTATTCTTTGCTTCAGATGCAGCTAGCTTCGTTAATGGTGAGATCGGTGACTGCGACGGCGGTATCGTCTTAGATTAATGGGGGATGTCAAGATGGCAAAAGGTAAGTTCAAGATTCCAAGGATCCCTGGTGATACGATTGTCTATCCAATGATCATCGGGGTCATCCTCAATTCAGTTTGCCCTAGTGTTTTACAAATGGGTAGTTTCTTCACGAGTGTCGTCGGCGGAACAGGGGCCCTGGTTGGTGCATTCCTCTTCTTCTTAGGCGCCAGTATTGATATTAAAAGTACACCAAAAGCAATCAAGAAAGGGGCGGTCATCATCGTGACCAAGATTGCCCTTTCGATTATCATCGGATTAGCGATTGCCTTTGTCTTCAACGATAACTTCTTAGGTTTATCTTCACTGGCAATCATTGGTGGTATTTCAGTAGCCAATAATGCGCTGTATTCCGGTATTACTTCAGAATACGGTGATGATTCAGATAAAGGGGCTGTCGCCATCACGTCTTTAAGCGTTGGTCCAACAGTCACTATGATCGTGCTTAGCTCAGCCGGTCTGGCCAGCATTTCCATCGGTCCGATCATCGGTTCGATCTTACCACTGGTATTAGGAATCATTTTAGGAAACTGCTTCCCATTCATGAAGAAGACCTTATCAGCCGGTGTGACTGCCAGCATCATCGTTGTCGGTTTTGCCTTAGGTGCGAATATGTCCATCCAGCAGTTAATTCAGGGTGGCATCTCCGGTATCTTATTAGGCTTGATCACTTCATTGGTTGTAGGCTTTGTGACCATGCTTGCCGACAAAGCCACAGGCGGCAGTGGTGTTGCCGGTGCTGCTATCTCCAGTACAGCCGCTAGTGCCGTTGCCAATCCTTCAGCTTTAGCCGAAGTTGATGCGAAATATGCTGCCATTGCACCTACGGCAGCTGCGCAGATTGCTGCATCAGTCATCATTACGTCTTTCTTGACACCGCTTTTTGCGGGTTGGGTCTACAAACGCAATCAGAAAAAAGCAGCCAAATAAATGATCAAAACCATCCTTGCTTCAACGCTTGGATGGTTTTTTATCATCTTATGGAAGGAATGTGAACTGCAAAAAATTATTTGGGCTAAGGGATTTTTTTATTGGAATTGGAAATAATGTACTTCGTTCCTCTGCCTCTGCCTTCAATTTTCACAATCCCTTTTTTACTCATTTCTTTCAATAACTGTGTCGTTTTCGATTTGCCAAACGCAACGTGAGGAGTTATATCACTGATTGATTTCAACATGCTCTTGCTTAAGATTTGATATACTTTTTGTTCATCAATGGTTAAATTCAAGTTCTTTTCGAAAACTGGGAGTACGACTTTAATTGTATTTTCTGACACTTCAAAGGCTGGTTGTTTTAAGGATTGCTCATAGAGTTGTTTTATTCGTGTAATTCCGGTACCGAATATTTCGACAAATCCCAACCTGTAAAATACATTTGCAAGATTTCTGTTCCTTAAAATGGAAATTTTTCCCGATAGGTACTCCTCTTCCGTTATCCCTGGAGGCAATCCTCCCGGAGATATTATTTCTATTCTATCATCGAACATCGCTATTTTAATTTGGGCATTTATATCCCATACTCTATGAATCAGGCTATTTGCAACAGCTTCTCTGAATGCAGCCTCAGGTATCATTTCTATTTTTTTTCTATCTGTCCCTTGTATTTCTTCATATTGATAATAATCTTTGAAAATGTCTAATGCCTGGTCATATACATCTAAAATGGACATATGATCGAGGGTTACCCTTTTATGGATCACACTGATGGTTTCACCAAACTTGACAATATCAATTCCTGGAAAATGATTTTTATCCGCTAGAATACCGGCTGCCTGATTGTATCCAGTATTACTGTTGTATAAATTCAATGTTCTCAATGTATCTTGATTAAAGTTTTCAAGTTGAATGTGATCTTTTAATTTTTGGCTTAAAATATGAAAGCTCAAATCCTGATCTTTACAAGGTAAATCTTCAAATTGGATATTTTTTCCTTCTAAAATTAACCTTGAAAGCTCTAATATATCAACTTCTATTGTAGCCGTATCGTTTCTTTTATATGCTTTGGATTTATATAGATAGGGCTTTTGAATTCCACTTTTTACAGTTAACTTTATCGTTTTGTCATTATTCTGCAATTCCAGTGTGTAATCAGGTTGGGGAATGATATTGTCATTGATTTTGTTTTCAATATCCAAACACGCTTGTTTTGCATCTGCCAGTTCTTTGATATTGCCATTGTCATCAATACCAAAATAAATTTCTCCGCCATCGTAATTTGAAAAGGCGCTAACTGTTTTTAAAAACGTATTAGAAATCTTCTCTTTCAATTCTATTTGTCTTGTCTCACGCATGCACTGTTCGTCCTTTCTGATATCATTACTAGTATTATACCCAGTAATGCGCGAAAAATCAATCGTATTTATTTACGATTGATTTTTCGATTGCTTTTGGAGGGCTGTGTTTTAAGAATGGATTCAAATAAAAACGAGTAAACGTCTGCTTCAACGCTTGGATGTTTTTTTATTATCTCATGAAAAGGATGTGAACGAAAGAAAGTCATTTGGACTGAATGACTTTTTGAGTGAGGATGCGAAGAATAAAATCCGGTTTTTGGGACTGGTCCAGATAATGAACCTCCAAATAGAATGGTGGTTCAGGCTGAAATGAGTACTGCTTATGAAGACGCGAAAGAAAGCTGTTGATGTCGTCTAATTGGTCGATCTCCTGATAAGTGAGGGGAATATCTAAGGTCTCGGTCAAAGTGGGTGGTGTATGAGAAGCATAGCGAAATAGCTGAATAAACCATTCATCGTTTTTTCTTGTCAGAATAGCGCCGTCTGGATAGTCGTAAAGCGGCGTATGATCCTGCAGATAGCCTGAAAGGATAGCTGTAAAATGGACGTCCTGTAAACGCCGGACTTCTGAGATCGGCATAGGATCCCCTCTGTTTTGGTTTAGTTTGTCTACAAGATATTGGCGCATTTTGGTTAATTGAGCCATTTGCTGATCGATGGACTGGATCTCCCTGGCAAGCTGTACAGGTGCCTGCCAATGGTCTTCCTGGTTGAAGAGACCTTTGATCTTTTCCAGTGAATACCCTAAAGATTGCCAGAATTGTAAGCGTGCTGCCTGAAAGATCTGATCAGGGTGATAATAGCGGTAACCATTTTCCTGACGTTGATAGCATGGCAGTACACCAAGACGATCGTAATAAATGAGCGTTTGACGGGATAGCCCCGTTTTTTTCGCAAAGGCCGAAATGGAAAGCATTGTTGCAGGCATAAAATTTCCTCCTATGATGGTTGACTGTGTAGCGACTACATACTTTATCCTTATTTTAAGGAGGTGAGCAGCATGTGTCAAATGATTTTCTTTATGGATATCGATGGAACATTGAAGCTCAGTGGATTGCCTTTGTCACGCAAGATGCACGAGGCTTTGCGGCATTTGAAAAAACAGGGGCATGCGATCATTTTTTGTACAGGAAGAACGCTTTTGGAGATTCCTGACCGATGGCGACATGATGGGGCGATTGCCTGCTTTGGTCATCAGATCATTTACCATGATCGAATCCTTTATCAACACCCTTTGACCAAGGGGCAAGATGATCATATGCACCCACTTTTTGGCTTTGGCTGGTCGCGTGTTTACACTGGCGTTAAACAAATGAATCGATATCCTATTTATAAGGCTGTTTATTGGAAGAGAGGATGGCACGTACGCTATCCCGATGGAATGGATAAGGGGAAAGGCATTGATTGGCTGTCTGAGGCGCTGGGACATCCTTTTGATCTATCGATTGGAATTGGAAATAGCCTGGCTGATCTTGCCATGTGGCGTGCTGTCAATATCAAAGTGGCAGTAGGACATCGCTGTGAAGCGTTGAATCATCAAGCAGATATATGTTTAGAGCGGCGACATTTAGCCGGCTTTTTGAAAGGGGTGAAGCAGGATGCGACATATTTTGATAACTGGCGGCGCACACGGGATTGGCCTGGAGATGGCCAAAAGCCGTCTTGCGCTAGGAGATCATGTAACAATTCTTGATTTAGATATAACGATCAGCAAGCAATATCAGGATCCACGGTTACTTCTGATTCAAGCTGACGTGCGCAATGAAGAAGAGGTCACAAAGGCAATCGAAAAAGCCGTCACTTGTTTTGGTGCCTTGGATATCGTCATTCATGGAGCCTGTGTCTGTGCTTATGCCTGTATGGAGAGCATGACTTCTAAACAAGTCAGCGCAATCTGGCAGACCAACTATTTAGGTGCCTGGATTCTAGTGAAGGCAACTTCCCACTATATGTCAAAGGATGGGCGCATCTGGCTGTTTAGCTCCGGGGTGGGCATTACTGGCCTAGCTGGGATGTCTGCTTACGCGAGCAGTAAAGGGGCTATCGAAGCTTTGGCGAAATGCCTGCGTTTGGAGCATCCTTTTCAGATTGGGATCATTCATCCGCCTTTGACGCGTACGCAAGCAGCCAGTTGTTTTCCAATCCCTGACGCGTTCAAGAAGGAGGCCTCTGAGGTCGGGCAGAAACTAGCCCGTCGTTTAGAAAAGAAAGGCTTTCTATTGACGATGGACTGGAAACAGACGGTGATGATGCAAATCTGTTATCTTTTTCCTTTGCAGATGGGAAAGTGGCTGACTTCTTTGACGAACCGGGCCCTTTCAGATTAGTTTTACTTATGCATGACACGCTGAATTCAAATTGATGGGACACCTTCTTTTCTGTACAATGAAGGCAGAAATCGAAAGGGGAAATCAGGATGGAATATGTGAATTTAGGACGCACGGGCTTAAAGGTCTCACGGATCGGCTTAGGGTGTATGGGTTTTGGCGGCAACCGAGGCGGCATTGTGGCAAAGACCGGGGAGGCCGAGGCTTTACCCATCATCAAACATGCGCTCGAGCTCGGGATTAATTTCTTCGATACAGCGAATTACTATGCTTTAGGAGAGAGTGAGGAGATCCTGGGCAAGGCAATCAAGCAATTTGGAAATCGTGATGAAGTGGTGATTGCTACCAAGCTATATTATCCAATGCGTGAAGGAGCGAATGCCAAAGGGTTATCCCGCAAAGCGATCTTTACGGAAGTGGAACATTCTTTACAACGGCTGCAGACGGATTATATCGATCTGTATATCATTCATCGCTGGGATTATACGACACCCATCGAAGAGGTCATGGCAGCTTTAAACGATCTGGTCCGGATGGGGAAGGTACGCTATATCGGTGCCAGTGCGATGTATGCCTGGCAGTTTGTGAAGGCTAATGCGATTGCGAAGGCGCATGGCTGGGCACAGTTTGTTTCCATGCAGGATATGATCAACCTGGTGTATCGCGAAGAGGAGAAAGAGATGATTCCGATGTGTCAGTCCGAAGGCATTGCATTGACTCCTTTTTCGCCATTGGCACATGGTGTATTCAATAAGCCTGCGGATGCACCTCGCATAGATGGCTGCGGAAAGTTGCAGGATGCTTATGTACTGGCGCATGATCGTGAGATCGTTCAACGTGTCCAGGAAATTGCGGGTCGGCGCGGTGTCAGCAATAGTCAGATTGCTTTGGCTTGGGTCTTGCAGAAGCCTTATATTACCAGTCCGCTGATTGGAGCCAGCAAGATGCAATATCTGGATGATGGTATAGGAGCTTTAGCGATTCATCTAAGTGAAGAGGAAATACGCTATTTAGAAGAACCTTATGTACCTCATACACAATATGGATTTAGATAGAGAAGGAGACAAAAGTCATGAAAGTATGTATCATTTCATCCAGCCCTAGAAGAAAAGGAAATAGTGCGCTTCTTTGCGAGCAGTTTGCCAAAGGCGCCAAAGAAGCCGGGCATGAAGTTGAGATCATTCACTTGAGCCAGTATGATATGCAGCCATGCCTCGCCTGTGAGTACTGCCGTCATCATGATCATGTTTGTGTCCGTAAGGATGATGCGGACAAGGTCATTTCAAAAATGATTGCGGCTGATGTGTGGGTACTGGCAACGCCATGCTATTTTTACAGTGTAAGTGCCCAGATGAAATTGCTGATCGATCGGTTCTTTGCCCGAGAATACGAAGTGCGTGAGGACAAAAAGCGTCGCCAAGTCTATTATATCGTGACAAGCGGTGCGAAAGGCATGGATCAAATGAATGGGGTCATGGAAAGTTTGCGTGGTTTTATTCGCGTAATGAGAACCATTGATGAAGCCGCTGTGATCGATGGAACCGGAGCCTTCCAATTAGGAGATATCACGCATCATTCTGCATATATCCAGGCCTACGAGATGGGAAAAAGCCTGGCTTAAAAGCGATCGAAGGATCGCTTTTTTTGTTCATCAGTCGCTAGGTTGAGATAGGGGAAAGAAGAAAGTAGAAAATTCAAATGTAACTGTAGACATTACATTCAAAACGTGTTAGAATGTAAATGTAATAAGAAAGGTTACATTAGAAAGCGGGGATAAAATGAAAGAGAAACTATGGACAGGACCTTATCTATTTTCTTTATTGCTGGTATTTGGGGTCAATATGGGTTATGCCTTATTGAATGCGATCATGGTCATGTATGCAGAAGTGCTGGGAGCGGACAGTGTAATGGGCGGATACATGATCGCTGCCTTTACATTAGCTGCGTTAGTCGTGCGTTTAGGGATCAAGCGTCTGAATGAACGAATGAGCAATCGGACGATCTTGATCATCGGTTTATGTTTGACCCTCATCGCAGGCGTGGGCTACTGTGTGGCGAAAACAGTTCCGATATTCCTCTTCTTCAGGATCATTCATGGTTTTGGCTTTGGTCTGAGCCTGACGACGGCTACGGCAATTTCGAATGCTTACGTTCCAGCCAGTCGCCTGGCAGAAGGTGTAGGTTTTACCTCTTCGGCAAATACCATTGCGAATGCCATTGGTCCAAGTCTGGCCTTAGCTGTACTGGGTGATCAGAATACGCATTTTTTATCACTCTTCTTCATTTTATTGGGGACTACGGGAATCAGCCTACTTTGCAGTTTAGTTGTGAAAGGTCAGCCTAAAGCCAAAAGGTTGGCTGAATCAGAAAGCAATCATTGGGGAATCTGGATTGCCGCTGTCTTCTTTTTAGGCACATTGTCGCAGGGAGCCGTGAATAGCTTCCTAACGAGTTATGCCAAGGAATTGGCTTTAGGAAATGTCGGGTTCTTCTTTACGATCACAGCCGTGGTCACCTTTGCCTCCCGTTTCTTCTCAGGCTGGCTGCAGGAAAAGATAGGTATGCGTCGCTTAAGTTTAGGGCTGGCGCTGTTGATGAGCCTCAGCACTTTAAGCATCGTGTTTGTGCAAACTAGCTGGCAGCTCATGCTGACTGCAGTCCCTTATGGTTTAGCGGCGGGCTTACTGTTTCCTATCTTCAACTACCGGATCATTCGTACGGTGGATGCGTCACAGTTTGCCTATGCCACTTCGATTTACTACTGTGGATTGGATCTTGGCTATGGGATAGGGGCCCTGATCTGGGGTTATGTCAGCCAATACGCAGATTATCAGGCTTTATATCTGATTGCCGCACTGGTTCTGTTGATCATGGCTGTCTTAGATCAATGCTTATATATACGAGAGAAAGGAGCACGAAAACATGCATTATCTGTCGATCTTGGTGCATGAGATGCATACATCGATCATGGCGACCGTCGATGAGCAACATCATCCGGTGACCTGTGCCATCGATCTTATGGATTATGATGATCAGGGGATCTATTTTCTGACGGCTAAAGGAAAAAGTTTCTATACCCGTTTAAAGCATTGTCCCTATCTCTCCTTGTCCGCTTTACAGGATCAGCGCTGTATCTCCTTGCAGGGCGAAGCCAGGGAGTTAGGTAACGAACGGATTCCTGACTTATTTGCGAAGAATCCGTATATGTATACGATCTATCCGACTGAAAGCAGTCGTGAAGCGCTGACTGTATTTGTGATTGAAAATGCATCCGGGGAATATTTTGATCTGGCTGCCCGACCTATCTTTCGGGAACGTTTCACACTTGGCCAGGTCCCATTGGCAAAAGAGGGCTATTGGATCAATGACCGCTGTCGTCAGTGTGGACAATGTCTGATGGTATGCCCACAGCAATGTATCCTGACAACAGATCAGGGGATGCGCATTGAGGCTTCGCATTGTCTGCATTGTGGACGCTGTCTGGAGGTATGTCCTTATGATGCGGTAGAGAAAGGAAGGGAATAAAGATGGAAAACGCAACGATCACATTATTAAAAGAAAAAATCAATCAGGCCGATGCACTCATTATTGGGGCTGGTTCAGGTTTATCGACTGCTGCCGGCTTTACGTATAGTGGAGAACGTTTCCGCCGTTATTTCGCTGACTTCGAGGATCGCTATCATTTTCATGATATGTATACAGGAGGCTTCTATCCTTTTGAAAGCTTAGAGGAGTACTGGGCCTATTGGAGCCGCTTTATCCACTGCAACCGCTACATGGATGTTCCCCATCCTGAGATCTTTCAGAATCTAAAAAAGCTGACAGAGAATAAGGACTATTTTATTATTACTACCAATGTGGATCATCTCTTTCAGAAACATGGTTTTGACAAGGAGCGCCTTTTCTATACACAGGGTGACTATGGTCTATGGCAATGCATGACACCTTGTCATCCTTATACTTATGATAATGAAGCACAGGTCAAACGGATGGTTGAGGAGCAGAAGGATATGCAAATTCCCACTGCGCTCATTCCGCGTTGTCCGATCTGCGGTAAACCAATGACCATGAACCTGCGTGCAGACCATACTTTTGTGGAAGATGCAGGCTGGCATCGCGCAGCCAAACGATATGAAGATTTCCTGCAGGCACATCGTCAGGGAAAAGTCGTTTATCTGGAACTAGGGGTCGGCTACAATACACCCGTGATTATTAAATATGCCTTCTGGCGTTTTGTTCACGCCAATAAGCAGGCAACCTATGCCTGTGTCAATCTGGACCCAATTCAGATTCCTGAGCAGATTCGCCATCGTTCGATTGCCTTACAGACAGAGATCGGTGCGGTTTTGAGGCAGCTGGGAGGTGAGCGTCTATGAATCAGGAAGAAAGAGAAATTTTACTGCTCCATGCTTTATTAGAAGAGTCCCCAGCCTATGCCTCGCTGACCATCCCCAAGGATCCCCAGAAACGCAGGCAGCTTCTCCGTTCTTTATTGAATGTGCGGTCCCCAATGCAAGTAAGCGAGCGCTTTTTAGAGGTACAGGATGCTTATCTCAAGACCTTGGTCAAAGAACGCGGCATCGTCGATGTGGCTTCTTTCAAACCGACTGCGCATGATTCACGCCTCTTTCTGTGGCAGGGGGATATCACACGTTTAAACAGTGATGCAATCGTGAATGCCGCCAATTCAGCATTATTGGGCTGTTTTATTCCTTGCCATCCATGTATTGATAATCTCGTGCATACCCTGGCTGGTGTCCAGTTGCGTTTAGCCTGTCACAAGATCATGGCAGCGCAAGGACATGAAGAGACAGTTGGGCAGGCGAAGCTGACACCGGCCTATAATTTGCCTTCACGTTATGTCATTCATACTGTCGGACCGATGATTCAGGGAATGGTCACTAAAAAAGATCGTGAGCTTCTGGCGTCCTGCTATCGTTCCTGTCTGGAATTGGCCAGTGCTCACAAGATCCATTCGCTTGCGTTTTGTTGTATATCGACCGGTGTCTTCCATTTCCCACAAAAGCTGGCGAGTCGGATTGCCGTTGAAACGGTGGATGCCTTTCTAAAGGAAGACACAACGCTTGAAAAAGTCATCTTTAATGTCTACAAGGATGAAGATTATCAGTACTATCAGGAACTGTTAGAACGATAAATCAAAAAGAGGAGCGTCATGTGGGTTATTCATACGTTAATCCGCATATACGTTCCTCTTTGTTTGTTTAGTAAAGTGAAATATTTAAGCCAATTGATGTACGACAAGATCCTTCTCAATTTCTTGAATCAGTGGAAGATTGGCTAAATCATCACTGAAGGCCGTCGCTGCGCCGCAGGCAGAACCGAGCTTTAAGGCATAGGCATAATCACCGGTTTTTAAGTAGCCGGTCAAAAATCCGGCAATCATGGAATCTCCGCTGCCAACAGAATTCTTTAATTCCCCTTTGGCTGCCGGACAGAAAAAGACTTCGTCCTTTTCATCGATGAGGATGGCCCCTTGGGCGCCTAAGGAAACAAGGACATTCCGCGCGCCCATTTTTCGCAAGCGCCGGGCATAATCGGTGAGTTCATCGGCAGTCGTGATTTTGACTCCGAACAATTCAGATAATTCATCCTGATTCGGTTTGATCAGAAATGGCTGATATTTTAAGGTGTTTAGAAGCAGGTTGCCAGTGGCATCGATAACAAACTTGACTCCTCGATCCTGAAGATGCTGCATGATCGTTTCATAAATATCATTGGGTACACTTTGAGGAATACTGCCTGCGAGCACTAGTAGATCCTCGTCACCCAAAGCATCCAGCTGGTTGATCAGCTGGGCAAGATCCTGCGGTTGAATGTGGGGACCGTTGCCGTTGATCTCTGTTTCAATCTCGCCTTTGATCTTAATATTGATACGTGAACATCCCTCTTGGAGATGGATGAGATGGTGGTTCAGTTGACGTTCCGTTAGGAGCGCTTCGATATAGCCCCCGATCGGACCGGCACAAAAGCCCAGTGCCATGGTTTCCATACCTAGATCCGTTAAGATCATGGAAACATTCAGTCCTTTCCCACCGGGATAATACGTTTCCTTTAAGGAACGATTGGTTTTACCGGTTTCAAAATGGGCAACATGCATGGTATAATCGATGGAAGGATTAAGGGTTACGGTATAGATCATGATCATCACTCCTCATATCATATGTCGTGTCAGTTCAGACACCAATCTTATATTCTTTTTACAAAGAAGGCTGCAATCGCAAGATCACAGCCCTTTGTGTTATAGTTTTTCGTATCCGTAGCTGTTGACAATAGCATCCAGTGGTACGTTGTTCTGGCAGTCTTCGCATTCTTCAGGTAAGGATAATTTGAAATCTGGCAGATCATCATGATCAAAGATAGAATAAACACGATGACCATCAATTTCATTCACATTATTACTGAAGATGACAGAGATACCTTCAACGATTCCGCCATAAGAGGTAATGCAGCGAATGCTCTTTGAAATAGTACGTCCGGACATAGCTGTCGCTAAAATAACCAGCACGTGACGTCCCTTGATCATAGGTGCAATATTCTCACGCACGATCATCTGACCTGAACGATCAAATTCAGGTGTGATGACATAGCAGGAATGGTGTTGAGTCGTTGTATTCACGCCGGCATTCGCAAATTCTTCAGCTAAATAAGCGCCAATGACTTCACAGCCATCCATACAGATGATGGTATCAACAGGTGATACGGAAGCAGATTGAGCCGCCATTTGTTTGGCCATTTCATCAATCAGACGATTGTTTCCGGAAATGTCTACTTTGCGCACATAGCGTTTAGACATCGCTTTAGCGACTTCTTTCGCATTGATCTGACGCATTTTTAAAGAGGTCATATCGATGTAATAATTGATATGAAAACGGTCAGATGCAAAATGCCCAGGTGTGACATTTAAGTATAATTTTGGATATTCTTTTGAGTAAACTTTCATAGGTTCTTTCATGCTTGTCAATCCTCCCTTTTTACTGTCTATATTATAACATATTTTTAGGCGATGCATACGGTGACAATGTTACAAAAGCAAAAAATAACTATCTTTTTTACAATCTTTCTTGAAAATCGGGTAAAATGAGATTAGATATAAGGAGAGGAAGGTGATTTTTATGAAAACGCTTTATTGCAATGGGACGATCCTGACGATGAATCCCGATATGCCAGAGGCCGATTATCTGGTCAGTGAAGACGACAGGATCCTGGCAGTCGGAACGGGGCAGTATGCGGGAGACTATGATGTCTGTCATGATTTGAATGGACATGCCCTGCTGCCGGGGTTCATGGATGGGCATTCGCATCTATTCGCGATGGCTTATTCCCTTTTGACGGTGGACCTGAAGGCGGCACATAGTATCGAAGACGTATTGACCAAGCTGCGTCAGGGTCTGCCGGTCGCTAAGGGTCAATGGCTTGTAGGGATGGGATATGATGAGTCTACTTTTAATGGTCGCCGTGATTTGAATCGCTTGGATCTGGACAAGATCAGTACCGATATTCCTATACTCTGCCAGCATGCATCCGGACATGTCGGTGTGGTCAATACGAAAGGCTTGACTCTTTTAGGCTATTATCCGGATCCGCCCACGATTCCCGGAGGTGTCATTGCCATTGATAAGAGCACCAATCTGCCCACCGGACGGCTGGAAGAAAAAGCGTTATTGGATGAAAAGGCCCAAGCTAAGATGTCATCGATCGATCCGGAGCGCCTCTTTGCAGCCTTCAAGAAGGCGCAGCAGATCTATGCATCTTATGGCTTGACAACGATTCAGGACGCTTATACGAAAAAGGATATGTATGAAGCGTTATGTTACGCAGCCAAGCAAGGGCTCTTTGAACTCGATGTGGTCAGTTATGTCGATGAGGCCCTGTTTAAAGAACAAATGGATCAGGCACCCCGTCCTGTCTATACGGATCACTATCGGATCGGTGGAGCAAAATTCTTTTTAGATGGATCGCCGCAAGCGAAGACAGCCTGGCTATCGCAGCCTTATGCCGTGGTACCGGAAGGCAAGCCACAAGACTACTGTGGGTTTCCGGTTGCGACCGATCAGGAAATCTATACTTATGCTTACCAATGCATCACGTATCACTGGCCTTTGCATGTTCACTGTAATGGGGATGCTGCCTGTGAGCAGCTCATTGAACAGTACGGTAAAGCCCTGAAAGACAGTGGCAGTCAGGAAGATCTGCGTCCGGTCATGATTCATGCCCAAACGGTACGGGATGATCAGCTGGATCGCATGGTTTGGATGCGTATGGGTCTCAGTTTCTTTTTGGATCATATTTATTATTGGGGAGACTATCATTATGAAAGTGTGCTCGGCCCTGAGCGCGCCAATCATATTTCCCCTGCCCGAGCAGCTAAAGCACGCCATTTACATTTCACGTTACATCAGGATGCACCGGTAGTAATGCCGGATACCATGCTGGCAATTCATAATGCGGTGAATCGTCAGACCTCAGGCGGACGTATCCTAGGCAAAGATCAGTGTCTCACGGTTGATCAGGCTCTTTATGCCTTGACGATGGATGGGGCCTATCAGTATCATGAAGAAAAAAGCAAGGGCAGCCTGGAAAAAGGCAAGCTGGCCGATCTGGTTATCCTCTCGGATGATCCGCATCGAGTCGCGCCTGATCAGCTCAAAGAGATCCAGGTTCTTGAAACCATTAAAGAAGGAAAAACGATTTATCGTAAGCTCGGATGATTTCCGGGTTTATGCTTTTTTTTGGGTGGGAAGTTTGCTAAAATAGGAGTGAAAAACAGGAGGTACTTTTATGCCAATCATCTATCATGAAACAACTAAAACTTTTCATCTGCAAAATGCGCATCTCTCCTATGTGATGCAAGTCTTAAAAAACGGACAGTTAGGTCAGTTATATTTTGGTAAGCGCGTCCACGATAGAGTCGATTTCAGCTATTTAGTTGAAACGAGCCCGCGTGCTATGGCAGTCTGCCCTTTTGAGGATGATATGTCCTTCTCCATGGATCACCTGAAGCAGGAATTTCCGGTTTACGGCAACGGAGATATGCGTCATCCGGCCTTAGATGTCCTGCAGCCTAATGGCAGTCGTTATAGTCAATTTGTCTATGTGGGACATCGGATTGAGAAAGGCAAACCATCCATGCATCCTTTGCCCCATGTGTATGTGGAAAATGAGGATGAAATGACCACCTTAACGATCGAATTAGAAGATACCGTCATGCAGGCCAGACTCGAATTGGTTTATAGCCTGGATGAACAGCGTCCGGCCATCATGCGCAGTGCGCGTCTGACTAACGAAGGCGAAAAACCATTACAGATCGATCGCATGATGAGCTTCGCCTTAGACCTACCGGATGCAAATTATACGATGCTGGAGCTCACCGGTGCCTGGTCTCGTGAACGTCACCTCAAAGAACGTTCCTTACAGCACGGAATCCAGGCAATTGGCAGTTTACGCGGGCATTCCAGTCATAACTTCAATCCTTTTATCGCCCTCAAACGTCCCAAAACCACGGAATACCTGGGGGAAGCCTATGGTTTTTCACTGATTTATAGCGGGAATTTCCTGGCTCAGATCGAGGTGGATACCTACGATACCAGCCGCGTGATGATGGGGATCCATCCTCAGAACTTTAGTTGGGAATTGGCCAGTCAGGAAACTTTCCAGACACCGGAAGCCGTCTTTGTTTATGCCGATCAGGGCCTGAATGCGCTTTCCCAGACTTTCCACGATCTCTATCGTCATCGCTTAGCCAGAGGTTATTGGCGTGATCGTCCACGTCCATTGCTGGTCAATAACTGGGAAGGGACTTACTTTGACTTCAATGAAGCACGCATTCTGGAAATGGCAAAGACAGCCAAGGAACTTGGTCTTGAATTATTTGTTTTAGATGATGGCTGGTTTGGACATCGCAATGATGATACGACCTCACTGGGGGACTGGTATCCGAACTTACAAAAACTGCCTGAAGGCATTACAGGCTTAGCGAATAAAGTCACGGAACTTGGTTTAGGCTTTGGTCTTTGGTTTGAACCGGAAATGATTTCGATCGATTCCGATCTATACCGGGCACATCCGGAATGGATGCTCTCCACCCCGCATCGCCATCCATCCCACGGACGTCATCAGTATATCCTGGACTTCTCGAATCCAGAGGTGGTCAAGGCGATCGGAGATATGATGGTCAAGATCCTCAGTGAAGCACCGATCAGTTATGTGAAATGGGACATGAACCGTGCTATGAGTGAGGTCTATTCGCTGACAACCCCATCCCATGAGCAGGGCAAAGTCATGCATCGGTATATCTTAGGTGTTTATGATCTTTATGATCGTTTAACGACGGCTTTTCCAAAGATCCTGTTTGAATCCTGCGCCAGTGGCGGGGCACGTTTCGATCCGGGCATGCTGTACTATGCACCACAGGCTTGGACCAGTGATGATACCGACGCTGTTGAACGTTTGAAGATTCAATACGGTACGAGCCTTGTTTATCCGATCAGTTCCATGGGTTCCCATGTCTCCGCTGTACCGAATCATCAGCTTTCAAGAATAACTTCACTACCTTTCAGGGCCAATGTCGCTTACTTTGGTACTTTTGGTTATGAGTTAGATGTCACGAAGTTAAGCGATGAAGAAAAAACCATCATCAAAGAACAGATTCAATGGATGAAGGATCATCGTGCTTTGATTCAATTCGGTACTTTCTATCGCCTGTCCTCTCCGTTTGAATCTAACGTGACGTGTTGGATGGTCGTTTCGGAAGATAAACGCGAAGCGCTGGTGGGCTGGTATCGTGTCTTAAACAAAGTCAATGCTGCTTACGAGCGGATTCGTTTGGCCGGCCTGGATGAAGATATGCTTTATCATGTTTCGGGGCTTGAATTGGATCTCTATGGAGATGAGCTCATGCATATCGGCTTGCTGACTTCAGATCATACTTCCGGTGAAAGAAAAGCAACAGATCCAACTCAAAACGGTGACTTTGTTTCCCGTATCTATCATTTAAAAGCTTGCGGTTAATTGAGAGAAGTTGTAACGAAATAAAAGAGTGATACCATCCATGAAAAAAGGCGG
Organism: Clostridiales bacterium CHKCI006; assembly: GCA_900018345.1. Classification (GTDB taxonomy): domain Bacteria; phylum Bacillota_I; class Bacilli_A; order Erysipelotrichales; family Coprobacillaceae; genus Fimiplasma; species Fimiplasma intestinipullorum. Next base: position 56,452 of record FCNA01000124.1, on the reverse strand, counting down.
TGCCATCAGTGTGCTACTGTATGCACGGCCTTTTGTGATATCATTAGATCACGCTCAATACAATCTCGTTACAAACCGAAGGATAACGCACTTCAGTGATCTTTATCACTAGCTCTAAAAATAAAATGAATCCTGATGATGCGGTTGTTTCTTTCCTGAGGCATTGGCAGGGGCGAATTGAAATAAGTACCTGAAAAGCAACAATATCGTGGAAGAATCACTTTTTTATGATTTTCAAAACAATCATCCTATGCCAGACTGATAGAATCCCAGCTTCGTCAATTGGTGAAATTTGAATCATTTCCTGTATCTATTTGAGTGGGATCTTCTTCCCGAACATCAAAGATCTTGGTTGACCCATTGAATGGTGCTTGCAAAGGCTAAGAGGACAAAATGTTTGGGATGATAAGTCTCGAGAAATACTTTAGGAAATATATAACTCGTAAAATCTTAAACGATTAACAATTGGATGAATGCTCTTGGAATTAAAATAGTATTGATTATATCGATACTATTTTAATTTTGCTGAGATAAGCAAAGATATATGATCCTTTTTATGCCATTTTGTCACAAGAATGCCTTTATTTTTTCACAGTAGCGTAAGCGCTTTATTTATGCTACAATAAACATATAAATAGTTTTTTTAGACAAATTGGCAGGTATCATTATTGTTAGATCATGCGTTTTATTGAATCATCATGTTGTATTGCAAACGATAATACATAAAAGTGAATCATTTAAGAGTAAAGGCGGGTGTCGATATGTTGGAGCTCAAACATTTAACCGTACGTTATGGAGAGCACACAGTGCTTGACGATGTGTCCTGTGCTATTGAGACAGGAACGGTGACGCTTTTGACGGGCGAAAGCGGCTCAGGAAAAACGACGCTTCTTAACTATTTAACGCTTCAAAAGATCAATAAAGAAGCGGACTATTATTTGAATGGTAAACGACTGAATTACAGGAACGCAAAGAAGATAGCTTACATTCAAAATCAGATCATGACTTATGTCGGGCAGGATTTTGTCTTGTTGAATACGAGTGTTGAAAAGAATCTGAAGGCATTTTATGCCATGAATCCGAAAAATCCAAAGAAAAAGATTTCAAGAAAACAGATTGAGAAATGGTTAAACGCTGTGAATCTGGATGTTCAGCTGAGAAGAAGCAAAGTTCAAAACCTGTCCGGTGGAGAAAGACAGCGCTTAGCTTTGGCTTGTGCGCTGGCCAAGAATACCCCGGTACTCATTTTGGATGAACCGGCTTCCAATCTGGACTCTGAAAACCAAAGGATCATGGCTGAAGTGGTGAGCCAAATGGCCAAACTGGATAAGACGATCATCATTTCTACCCATCATCCGGATCTATATCAACCTGATGTTATTTTACATGTTGAAAATCAGAAAGTAACGGCGCAAAAGCGAAGTTCCGTATCCGCAAAGAAGCATCCTTCTCTTCGCTATCAACGCAAACAACCCGCTTATCTTTCCATTCTGAAATGGATCTATCCTGTGCGTGATGTGGTTCTCACGCTTGTGATTGCGTTAGGGATCAGTCTATCCTGTTATCTGATGATGTTAGGAAATGACAATATCGCCAGTCAGATCAGTGCCTATAAAGCCAACACCAGCAAAGAATTACTGATCTCTTATCCACTATTTGAGGATAGTGGACTAGGGAATCTTTCAGTGGGCACACCTGTTTCTGAGGAAACGATTTCTGATATCCGGCAGATGGATCATGTGGTCAGTGTCTATCCTTATGCAATGTTTGCCGGTTCGACGACTGTTCTTGATCAGGAGGCGCGTTTTGTATCACAAGAAGCATTTCGTTGGCTTGAATTAGAGAGCGCCGACGGGTCGACCCAGACTTTTGACCTTTATGAAGGTTTTCAGGATAGTCAGGTATGGATGGGTGCCCCAGCTGTTCTGGCTTTCGATGAAGCCAACCAAAGCCAGGAATTAGATGACGTGCAGTCGGATATCGAAGAGGGCATCTATTTGAGCCAAACAATTGCTGAAAAATGGGGAATTAGTGATGTCGACGGCCTGCGAATTCGTATGCAGGTAGGCGTTCCGATTGCGACCAAAGAAAACATTATTGCTCAAGGTTCATCTGAGACAGCGATGATCGAACAGAAATCTCAGGCAGCTTTAGAAGTGCTATATGCAATCGACATGCCGGTGAAGGGAATCAAACGGATCGATCTGGCTGAAACCTATGGGGTGGTTTATACACACCACTTTTATCTGGATTACCAAATCATGCAAAGGATCATGGAAACCTGTCGCCAAAACAGTCAGGAAATGCTGGATATTTATACTCATTATCGTGACCATTTCCCGGAAGAAGATTGGATGCATTACGAAGATAATCCGTTGCTTGATGAGCAGTGGGATCCGCCAGTCAGAATGGTTTATGTGGATGACATTTTAGCGATCGAACCTGTATCTCAACAGATCCAGGCTCTCGATGACAAGCTCAATGTGGTTGGTTTGAGTCCGGAAGTGAATCAGGCCTATCAGCAACTACTCAATACACAGAATCGAAATCGACTGTTAAGCATTGGTGTCGGTTTGATCCTGATCCTCATTACCGCTTTACTGAAAGCCTTCCTGTTCTTAAGGGATAAGGATAATCGCGAGGTCTTACGTCTCAATGGTATCTCGCTGGATGGGATGATGGATCACCGTTTACGCATCGAGGGCATCATTGAACTTCTTTTATCAGCTTCTTTGATTACCCTTATCATCGAAAAGTTCAATCAGAACTTTAATATCGGTCTGGAGGGTCCGACCATGGACTTCAACAGCTGGTCATGGGAAGGCGCAGGGTTACTGATGGCAGAACTGCTCTTAATCTATGGCTGCAGTCGACTGGCTTGTCGCTGGGTCTTGAAAAGGCGGTCGAGAAAATGATTCAGATCAAACATCTATGCATCCGTTATCAAAACAAGGTGATCATTCCGGATTTCAATTTTACCGCCAAAGCCGGTGAGGTCACTTTGATCAGCGGCAGGAGCGGCTGCGGAAAAAGTTCTGTGTTAAGTTATATTGGCTGTCTGGAGACACATCCCTGCCAGAGCTATCAATATGCGCATCAGGAAATTTCCCACTGGAATCGTAAGCAAAAAGCGGCCTTACGCAGAGAACAGTTCGCCTATGTTTTCCAGGAAAGAAACCTGCTGAGTCATCTGACTGTCAAAGAGACCCTCGCTTTATATGCTGAGGTTCCTCATGAAAAGATCCAGGCTTATATGCAGGAAGTCAAACTGACGCATCGTCTGGATGTGATGGTGGAAAACCTGTCCGGCGGAGAAAAACAGCGCTTCGCGCTTGTACTGGCATTGCTCAAAGATCCACGTGTCCTGTTGGCTGATGAACCGACCAACAGTGTGGACAGGCAGACCGAAGCCATCATCTTTTCTCTCTTAGGAAAGGTTGCGCATGAAGAAAAACGGTGTGTGATCATTGTATCGCATGCGAAAATGGCAATCCAAATTGCCGATGTCCTTTATGAGATCCAGGACGGTCGCTATCGGTGTTGGAGAAAACCAAATGAGGGCTACACTCAAGAACAATTGCCTCCATTGTCGTCGCATCATGCTGGCTTCTTCCGGCGTTATCGCAAAAAGGCATCCTTTATCCATCAAAAGAAGATGCTGGTTTTCTCATTGCTGGCTGCTTTGCTTTTCATGGCTGGGTTTGGCCTATGGGCCAAAACAGTCCAGCAGTTGACAAGCTTAGGCGAATTAAGAACTATTTTGATTAATTCACAAGATCTTTTTACCGATAGTCAAATCGACAATTATCAAAACCAGGTTGGCGTTGTCTTTGTGGATTACTTCTATGAGATCCCACAAGAGGATTATCTCATTCAGTCCTATGATGCCCATCAAAATGAAGCAAATCCCCTGTCTAAAGGAGAAATCCTGATCGATCAGGTCTTCGCCGATCAACAAGGGCTTGTTTCGGGTGATTCATTTTTCCTCGAAGCATTTAATCAGGAGATGACGATCAAGGGAATTGTTGAAGAACCCTTATATGATTCACCGGTCAGTTCAGATGGCATGAGTGTCTATGTCAGTCAAGCCTGGTTTGAAGACATTCCTTCAACCATGTTAGTGGTTTATGCCGATACGATGGAACATTATCTCGACTTTGTAGCGAACGTTCATAGCGAAGTCGGAATCGGTCATCGGATGATCAACGAATCGCAATATGCCCTAGAACAGGAAAGCAGTAGCATTTTTGCCAACCTTCAGGCAGATGTATTACAAAACATTGTCCTGATCCTCTTTGGCTTAGGTATCGTTATTGAGCTGGTTGCTTATTATACTCATCTCCATGACTTCGGACTGCTGGTTTCCAAAGGAATAAGTCAGCAGGAACTGGATAGCATGCTTGTGTTAAGAGCAGGTCGTATTGCGTTAGGCGAGATGGCTATCGCGCTACTCGTATCCATCTTGGCAGGATTGTTTATACAGTATATCGTCTTTCTATTATCCGCCATCCTGGCCAAACATCTATGTGTGGTCTTATTTGAACATTTCTTTACAACCCGGATATCCCCTTATCGTCTGCTTAAGTGGTAAACCAATGGTAGTCAAAAAACGTGAACATAGGAAGGAGAGTGGACGCAAGGATGAAAAAATCAATTTGATTCTTCTTTCCCTGGTTCTATCATTGATTTATGGTTGTTCATCATTCACGTCTAAAACACTGGATATCGCTTATCTGGAAGAAAAAGTACCTGCAGAATTATTAGTGTACCATTTGATCAGCACTTTCGATAATGACTATATTCAGGATTCTCCCTATGATACAAAGTATAGCATCATTCTCAATGGTGTAGATTGTTATCTAGGAGTCGGTGAAGATTCTGCCTTATACACCTTTTCCACTGATCTGGATAGCCTGCTCCCATATTTCTTTAATACATCTGAAATAGAGAACATTCAGCAGTATTATGCGGAGTTATTAACAGAAAAAGAGTGCGTAACGATAACCATGGATGGAAAAGAGTGTACCATTTCAATGTCTTATATTGATGGGGGGTCAGGTCCTGTTGATGATTCGACGCAGATGATAAGGTCATTCAAATAAGTTAGGATCAATCATCTATATACCACTCCATCTTGATATACAACAAGTAGGTGAAATTATGAGGAAAATCATTATATTAGTGATAGTTGTTATCGCAGGAACATTTGGCTTTTTCAAGCTAGCTGAACTGGCTAATACAAAATTAAATACCATGTATTACCTTGCCAGCAATTTTAATGGTTATTTTGATGAAAGAAAAGATGCAGTCATTTTTCCAACGGATAATGAATCGTTACCATTGGAGACAATATCTACCATAAAATCTAACGATACAATTAAGGCAATCTATCCTTATTATGATTTAGAGATAGGAACGAATGATGAATACATCCTTACGTTACGAAAATACGAAGTACAATGGGAATTAGATGATAGTATTGAATCATTTGTTATTCCGTATGAAAGAGAAACAGATCATAGTGTAAATTCAATGAGATTGATTGCATATGTAGACGAAAATACGCTGACAAGTGGTAGAAGGATAGCTCATCGGTTTGATTGCGATTCGGGTATCTATGTCACTGAATACATGCTTGAGTGTTTAGGCCTGGATAAAAATAAGAATGATAATGCGGTAGATATAGATAGTGAGCACTTAACATTGCATACACAGATCATGATTCCTTTAGCGACACATGTTATTGAAACGGGATATATGACAACTGATCCAGAGACAGAAGAGATTTTTGAGAGAAGATTTGACGCAAGAGAAGTTACCCAGTATAAGATCATCGATTATTCATTTGAAATAGAGGGAGTGATAGCGCAAAGAGACCACCCGGGAGGCATTATTTATTATCCATATGAGCAGTCAAAGGAAATCTATGATAGTGTGGATAAAACGGTTGAGTTAGCAGAAGACGAATCCTTATGGGTACCGAATACTTATATTGTAGAGTGTAATGGAGATGTCAGTATGTCAGATCTGGGAAATTTACTATTAGAGGATATCGACCATTTTATCCTGGGTGAGGATGAGATGGAAGCGCAGGGCGATGACGATCGGATGCTATTTGCGAGGTGATGGCGAGCCATGAAGAAAATTATTATATTAGTGATAGTTGTTATCGCAGGAACATTTGGCTTTTTCAAACTAGCTGAACTGGCTAATACAAAGTTGAATACCATGTATTACCTTGCCAGCAATTCCAACGGCTATTTTGATGAGCTTTATGATGCAGTCATTTTTCCAACGGATAACGAATCGCTCCCATTGGAGGCAATCTCTACCATAAAACCAAACGATACAATTAAGGCAATCTATCCATATTATGATTTAGAGATAGGAACGAATGATGAATATGATGATCCTTTTAGAAAGTATGAAATACAATGGGAATTAGATGGAAATACGCAGGCTTTCACCATTCCATATGAAAAAGATGCAAATAATTCTGTAAAAGTGCTTTATTCAATTGCTTATATAGATGAAAATACGCTGACAAGCGGTAGAAGAATAGCCCATCGGTTTGATTGTGATTCGGGTATTTATGTAACTGAATATATGCTTGAGTGTTTAGGACTGGATAAAAACAAGAATGATAATGCGGTAGATATAGATAGTGAACACTTAACATTGCATACACAGATCATGATCCCTTTAGCGACACATATGATTCATACAGGAATACCTGAGATGAATTTTGAAACAGGAGTGGAGAGAACGATTGAATTTGATGCAAGAGAAGTGACTCAGTATAAGATCATCGAGTATTCATTTGAAATAGAGGGAGTGATAGCGCAAAGAGACCACCCTGGAGGCTTCATTTATTATCCATATGAACAGTCAAAGGAAATCTATGATAGTGTGGATAAAACGGTTGAGTTAGCGGAAGACGAATCCTTATGGGTACCGAATACTTATATTGTAGAGTGTAATGGAGATGTCGGTATGGCAGATCTGGGAAATTTACTACTTCAGGATATTGACCATTTTATCCTGGGTGAGGACGAGATGGAAGCACAGGAAGATAATGATCGGATGTTGTTTTCAAGAGGAGGTGGGTAGGAATGTTGGAGATCAGGCAATTATGTATACAGTATGGCAAGCGACAGATTCTAAAGCAAGCGGATCTATGGGCAGATATCGGATTAACCTGTATCATTGGTGAAAGTGGTTCGGGTAAGTCCAGTATCCTGAATGCTTTGATGGATCATATCGATCATCAGTGCGAAACTTATCGGGTGAATGGTGTAGATCTGATGGCACTATCGGATGAAGAACGGAAGACATTGATCAGAAATCAATTTGCTTATTTATCACAGACAGAGAATTTTGTGAGTGATATGAGTTGTTATGATAATATGCGTCTGTATGCCAATATGGCAGGAATCGAACTAAGTACTTCAGATATCCAGCGTTATCTGGGGATGGTTCATCTGGACATAGGACCAAAGAGCTTCCCTGATCAGCTATCAGGAGGAGAGAAACAACGCCTGGCATTAGCACAGGCCTTAGCGAAGGGGACAGAAGTGATCCTTTGTGATGAGATGACTGCCTCTTTGGATCCGGAACTGAAGCAGGAAATCTATGGACTGTTGGAAGAAGTGGCAGAGAAGTATGCAAAGATCATCCTGGTGACAACCCATGATGAAGATATCTATGAGCAGGTGAGACATCTATATCGAATTGAAGATGGTCGGCTGATCAGTGTTAAGGAACCGGAATGCCAGGAACATGAGCAGGCGAAAAAGGAACTAAAGTTCAGCCGTTTGAATGGGAAATATTTGTGGAAGTATGTATCTCAGAAGGTGGATCGTCAATTTTCAATGTTTTTATTATACAGCATCATGAGTGCAATCGTGGTAGCGATCAGTGCGTTTCTGATCTTTTATCGCACCCAGTATCTGTCTTTGCAAAATGAGATCATGGGATTATTATCCCAAGGAGAGATCAGTGTGATCAATCAGACAGTACCGATCATGGGAGGAGAGTCATTTAGCTATAGTGAACAGAATGCGGCCTTTGAGGATGGTATGCTAGAAAACTTGAGAGGGATCGACCATGTGGAGGCTGTCTATCCATATTATTGGGCATCGTTTATCGAAAATCCGTTAGAATATGATGTGGACTTTGAGAATCACATAGATATCACATTTGCGGATGGCAGTGAGGCAAAGAACGAGATTACCATGGATGGAGGCGTGAGTACAGGTTATTTCATTCCGTATTATCCATCCCAGCAGTTTGACAGCAAGCAGCATGTAGTCAGTACAGAAGCGGCAGAGAATGGGGCTTATTTGAGCCGCAGCTTATTCTATAATCTGGGCTATACGGATGCGGATATGGAAAAGTTTAAGGGAAGTACATTAAAGACCACAGTATATTTACCGGTAGGCGTTTATCTGTCAGAAGCGACAGTGACCAGTGCCATTGATAATGTGGATACTCAGGTCACGATGCATAATCCGATCTATGTCGGGGTGGATCTGGAGATTCCAATAGCTGGATTCATCGAGAACTGGTATATCGAAGATATCGGGGGAGGTAATATCTATCTGCCGATTGAAAAGATGGAAAAGATGCGTAGCAGCGTGGCCCAAACGCCAATGGACATGGCATGGGGATGTAATGCGTATCGCGTTTATGTGGATGATACAGCCTATCTGGAAGAGGTAACGCAGGAAATTCATGCCTTGTCCAGTCAAATTACGACAGGCAGCAGCTATATGGATACCGAGGCCAGAGCGGCACAGCAGAACTATATCGTCAGGATGACGTTGATTGCATTGATCGCAGTCATTGCGACAGGTTTGATATTATCCTATGTATATGGCATCTTCTACTATCAGAAAAATAAGCGAGATGTGAAGTATTTCCAGAACAATGGCATGAAGAAAGAAGAATGGCGTGGCTTGATTGGAAGGGATATCGTGATCCAATCATTGATCGTCTTGATACTGGCTGTACCGATTCTGATCATCATCTTCTATTGCACATGGGATATGAATCTCTATGCACCGATCGGATGGCTATCTTTGGAGAGTCTAGGCATAGCGGGATGTGTATTGATCCTGACGATCATCCAGACGGTCTTATCGCGTTTCTATTATTATCGAAAGGTATGAGTGTGATCAGGTTGCCTGGGGACGGACAACCTGATTTTCAAAAACAAAATAGGTTGATTTTCAAATGATGCATAGGCAGAATGTGGCCTTTATTGTATAATGAGTATAGAAGTTAATGTAAACGGTTACTTTAATTGAAGGAGGGATGGGTTTGATTGAACTGAAGAAAGTAAAACTGCCTTTAAGGCAACCAGTGATTAGCCGTGAGCCCATCGTATTTTATGAAGGGGAACTGGCGTGTCTAGTCGGACCTAGCGGCAGCGGGAAAACGACATTTTTATATTTGTTGGGGTTATTGGATGAGACGGTAGACTGTATCTATCGTTTGAATGGCAGACGTATTCATTTGAAGAGCGAACAGGCCAAGGCAAGAGTACGCCGCTTCCAGATCGGCTATGTCTTTCAGGATCATCAGCTGATCGAACATCTCAATGTCAGTGAGAATTTGCGCCTATCCGCAAGACTGGCCAGTCAGTCATTAAGTGATGATGAAATCTCGCAGTGGCTGGAGCGCATGCAGTTAAAAGGTCTTAGTGGTAAGGAAAAACTCGATACATTGAGTGGCGGGCAACGTCAGCGTGTAGCCATCGCTGCAGCCCTGGTCAAAAGACCGGTGTTGTTGATTTTGGATGAACCGACCAGTGCTTTGGACAGTTCGAATGCACGGCACCTGGTTGCGCTATTAAAGCAGTTAGCCAGGGAAGAAAAGATCATGATCGTAGCTGCCACGCATGCCGAGGTTGTGAAAGAGGCAGCCGATCGAATCTATGGTATTGAAGATCATGAGATTCGTTGTTTACGCCAAAAAGAACCTGAGCAGTTGAGAGAAGAAAGGGCTTGCCATCGCTATCCGCAGTTTTCTTTGCCGGGTTATGTATGGACATATTTTAGAAAAAACTGGAAAAGCAAGACACTTTTATCTTTGCTCTGTGGGCTGGTGATTGCGGTTTTCTTAGTTTCAACCGTGGTCGCTGATCAGATTGTTGGACAGCAGGAAGACATGATGACGCAACTTTCAAATACAGAAATTATCCTGACCAATGATTTGGCAGGACAAAGATATCAAAAGGACGCACCTGTGTTGAGCCAGGAGGATGTCGACTATCTGGAGTCCTTGAACTATGTTGCGGAGATATTGCCGTTTTCGATTCAGACGACTTCGCTGGATGGAATGACAGAAACTGTGGAAATACAGCCTTACACCATGCGCATGAATGAAGCGCAATTTGCTGATGAAGAAGGCATCTATATCAGTTATGCCTTACATGAGCGCCTGGGGTCTGTTTCAAGTATCGAAGTAGATGGGGAGCGTTTGGAGATTGCCGGATATCTCGATAGTGTACACACGAATCGTTATGGACAGTTTGAGCTTGTTATCTATTTACCCAAATCACTCTTTGCTGAGCGTTATCCAGCCACTTCCACCAGTAGTATGTATTTGATTTATGCGGATAAGTATTCGGCTGTCTATCAGCTACGGACACAGATTCAGTCGCATTTTCAAAATAGTTATGTAAACTGTGAATATGTGGCGGTTGATGAAATTCGGACGAGTATTGAAGCTACTGCCAATTATATGCGCATTACCTCGATTGCTCTTTATTTGATTGTATTGTTGATGTTGATGATCATCTACTCACGTTATATCGTGAACCGTGAAGGAGAATTTTGCTTACTGCGGGCGAATGGCTTGACCAAGAAGGCCATTTTTCAGCTGGTTGTCTGGGATATTTTCTTTCAGTCTCTCTTCTTCTTTCTTGCCAGTGTCATCGATGTTCTTTTGACCAGTATAGTATTGATTCAGCTAGGTATTTTAGGATCCTTTGAGATCTTGCCATTACTTGGTATTGGCTATGCGACTTCCTTAGGTATTCTGATCCTGCCTTCTGTCATTTCTTTAGTAAAAGTCAATCAATTCACACCTGCTGCTTATTTTCGTCGTTAAGAACGGAACAAAGCACTATTTCGATACAAAAATAATTTTAAATAATATTAATATATGATATACTGGTGGTAGAGAGAAGGTGGTCAGATGTTGAAGATCAGACATATTTGGATCCCTTACTATGATAAGATCCGTATTCGGGATGGTCAGATGGAAATCAAACCTGGACAGCTCTGCCTGTTACAAAGTGCAGATGAAAAGACAACCCAGGCTTTGGTAGATCTGTTGCTGTTAAAAGGGAAGACCATCGATGAGCGTCATATCGAGATCGAAGGGAGCTGGCCGGATAAGATCGTGGGTCAAACGGTGTATGATTTATCCCGGTCTGTGATGGACCTTGGGGTCTATCACCGGGTCGATCTTGGCATACTAAAAAAATGGCTTAGACGTTTGGGTTTAACGCGCTGCCGCAATCGCCCCTGCCAACAGCTATCATTAGCCCAAAGAGAGCGTGCCTTTTTCGCTTTGAATTTAAGCATGATGGCTGAACTGGTGATTTTGTCTTATCCATTTACACATCAATCGCCTCAAATGATCAAACGTATGGTCAATGGTCTGGAAGAAGCCTGCCAGGATCAAGCCATTCTTGTTGTAACGGACAAGACACCTTATTTTCACCATTATCATCTTTATCGTATCGAGAAAGGTTACTTGCATCAGGTCATGGTCGTTGAAAACCGTGATGAACAGTGGGACCGGATGAAATCGTATCTGAGTTTGCATACGCTTTTAGGTATGCCCTTAAGCTATTGGCTGGGGATCCTTTTGATCGTTGCGCTGTTAGCGCTAGGTATCTCTCGAATCATGAGCTGGAGATGAATGCGCTAAGTGAATTCTTAATCATGGCTTTTGACATGGTTAGTGAAGCAGTCGCTTAGCGTATTTTCATTTCCGAAGAAACAGACATGAGAAATGTGTCAATCATTCTTCTATATGTGCGTTTTACAGGGCAAGTGCAATTTTATCTTCACCTGAAAAATGGTAGAGGACTTTACCCGCCAGAAACAGGATAAGTTCCATGATCGAGAAGCGGAACTCTGAGCAACACAGAAAAAACGCCGTACAGGTTTTCCCATACGGCAACAGACGGCTTATTTGCCAAGCAGGTGCTGTGCGATCCGGTACGATCCAGCATATGCAGTGCCATGTCTTGCTCCAGCAATTCAATCTTCATGCCACGTATGATTGCCCATTTGTAGTCTTTTTTAAAGCTGGTTGTGCATTTGACGGTGTACTTTGTTTTCCTCATTTTTTCAGATCAGCAAATAACTCTTCAAGGTCATTGTAGCCCTTTATAGACGAATCTTTGGCAATCCTTTCTGCTTCCAGCATAGCTGCCATCGTTTCCTTATTAGGTTGTTCCAGCTTCACTTTAAAGGGAATGCCACCCTCATGAAGTGACTGGCGCACGAAGATGTTGAATGCGGTGGATAAATTCATGCCGAGTTCCGCAAACAGGGCATCGGCCTGTGTCTTCAAATCCGCGTCCATACGGATGTGGATGTTGGTAGTTTTTCCAGCCATATCATCAACCCCTTTCTACTGGTACTTATAGTATATGCTATTTACATGACTATTTCACTATATATTCATTGAAAAAGGTTACTGTAAAAACGGATGATTCTACCAGTCACTATAACTGCTTCTAGAAATATCGGGGATTTGGCATACACTTCGTATTGAGACATTTGTGCTTGATTGCGAGTATGCAGATAAAGCCTGGTAAAGCATATTTACTTGATGCTGAGGATGTGACATATCCTACTAGATAATGGTGGCTTGAATCCTTGCTTTTTTTGTGATAGAGTGAAGGTAAGATCAAAGCTTTATTTTAGATTTCCAGGATACTTCATATGAGCCTGAAAGGAGAGAGAAAGGATGCAAAAGAAACTACCGATTGGGATTGAGAACTTTGAAGAATTTTCAACAGAAGGGTTTTATTATGTGGATAAAACATTACTGATTAAGGAATTATTAAATCATTGGGGTAAGGTTAACTTGTTCACTCGACCTAGACGCTTTGGTAAGTCACTCAATGTGAGTATGCTGAAATGCTTTTTTGAGATCAATCATCACCCTGAACGATTTGATGGATTGAAGATCATGCAGGAAAAGGAATTGTGCGATCAGTATATGGGGAAATTTCCGGTCATTTCCATCAGTTTAAAAAATGTGGATGGATTGTCTTATGAAGGAGCCTCTTTAGCTTTAAGAAATGTCATTGGCGATGAAGCGATGCGTTTTCAGTTCTTATTGGACAGTAAAAATCTTTCTCGGCCTGATAAAGAGGCATATCGGCGATTGATCAAAGTGGGTAAGGACACGCAGGGAGTTTATGACATGACAGAAGAGGTCGCGGTTGCCGGAATGAAGACGCTTTCCAGACTTCTTTATCAACATTATAAGCAAAAGGTCATCCTGCTGATTGATGAATATGATGTACCATTGGATAAAGCTTTTCAGTATGGCTATTATGATCAAATGATGACATTGATCCGTCTTGTGTTAAGTCAGGCTTTGAAAACCAATGATTGCCTTTACTTTGCTGTGTTAACCGGGTGTTTACGTATTTCTAAAGAAAGTATTTTTACCGGGCTGAATAATCTTAAAGTAGATACGATTTCTGATTTTCGCTATAATGAATGCTTTGGCTTTACGGATCATGACGTTGATGAGATATTGGCATATTATCATTTATCTTCATACAAAGCAGCTTTCCAGAGTTGGTATGATGGCTATCGGTTTGGCAATGTTAGTGTCTATTGTCCCTGGGATGTCATCAACTATTGTGATGAACTATTGGCAAATCCAATGGCTACGCCAAAGAATTACTGGGCAAATACAAGTGGGAACGATCTCATTATGCGATTGCTTAGTCAGGCTGATCAAACAACCAAAGAAGAAGTGGAAGCATTGCTTAATGGGGAATGTATCATTAAACACATCAGCCAGGAGCTGGTTTATCGAGACATTGATGAAAGCATTGAGAACATCTGGAGTACTCTCTATAGCACCGGGTATTTAACGGGTAGACCGGTTCATCAGGAGGATGACGATGCCTATCAATTGTGGATTCCAAACCAGGAGATCGTTAAACTGCTCTCTGAACTAGTTGATAGATGGTTTAGCCATATGGTTCGCCAGGATTCATCCAGAATCAATCGTTTTTGCCAGGCTTTTTTGTCGGGTGATGTAAAGACGATACAGGAGATGTTGAACGATTATCTGTGGGATTCGATCAGCGTAAGAGATAGGGCAGTTCGAGATCGAATGAAAGAAAATTTTTACCACGGTTTATTATTAGGGCTTTTACGCAGCCAGGGAAATTGGATGGTTAAATCAAACGTTGAGATGGGTGAAGGATATGGTGATCTCATGGTCTTCACGCGCGATGGGGTAGGTCTGGTAATTGAACTGAAATATGCCCATGATGGCGAGATGGAGACAGCGTGCCAAAATGCCCTCAAACAGATAGCCGATAAAAAATATGATGCCGAACTGAAGCGGCGTGGAATGACACAGACCATAAACTACGGCATTGCCTTTTACGAGAAGAACTGTATGGTCATGAAGGGATAAAGATGGTGTATCTGTTGTGGAACGAATCGAAGATGATTGATTCGTTCCCTTTTTGTTGACGGGAGTCTGTTCTCTTAGTATAATATACTTAGTAATACTAAATAGTTAAGTGAGGTGGTGAAATGAACCCAAAATATGAGCGGCAACTCAAAAAAGGAGTGCTGGAGATCTTGGTGCTGCATCTGTTAAGTGAGCAGGATATGTATGGGTATCAGCTGATCATGGCGCTGGATGAAAGAAGTCAGGGCATGTTTAAGCTGAAAGAAGGCACACTCTATCCGATCCTATATCGTCTGGAGGATGATGGATACATCAAAAGTTACTGGGTTCAACTGGAAGATCAGCGAATGAAGCGAAAATATTATCAAATCACTCAGGCAGGTCGCCAAGGAATTCAAGAATTTGAGATGCTCTGGCAGGAATTTAGTCAGGCAGTCTCGGTTGTGTTAGGAGGATGAAGGAAATGACAAAAGAAGCCTATTTAAAGTCATTGAAAAGACACTTGCATGTATCGGCGGAAAAGAAAAATGAGATCATCGGTGATATCGATGCCGATATCGAGGACGCTTTGTCCAGCGGAGAATCGATGGATGCCATCATTTCCCGCATGGGAAGTCCGAAAAAGCTGGCGGCTGAGTTTAATCAGAACTTAGGTGCTAAAGCGAATATGTGGCCTTGGATCGTTGGGGTACTGGCGATCGTCGTTGTCATTGCCGGGGGATGGATGTTCCTGCATTCCTTGGCTGAACAAGAGAAGACGACGCAGCCTAGCTTTGTTCAGACAGAGATGGGCGTTTCCGGTAAATTTGATCAGGATACGATACGGGAGAAATCTTTAGAGATCATCGAGCTAATGGAATCAGGGCAGTACGAGACTGTCTATAATACGTATTTTCCTGAAGAGATGAAGCAATCGATGTCGCTTGAACAGTTTAGACAGAGTGCTGAGTTTGCGGCAAACATGGGACAAATGCAGGAAGTGACGGATGAATATTATGCAGAGGTTACCCAAAACGGAACGCTGTTTGGTGTGAGTGAGATTCACGTCGCTTGTGAAAACGGCACACTGGCCTATCGGATCAGCTTTACAGAAGAGATGACCTTAGGCGGATTCTATGTCCTGCAGGCTTAATGCGAAAGAAGAGGTGAAGAGAGATGTGGCTGGGAGTCGGGTTGATTGGATTATTCCTGGTTTTGGCGCTTGTCTTTTTTATGGGACATGGCGGTTGTCTGATTGCGGGTTACAATACGGCTAGCCCGGAGGAAAAGGCACGCTACGACTTTCGTAAATTATCTCGTCATATGGGGATCTTTTCTTTAGGCATGGCCTGTGCTTTAGGCATCTGTTTTCTGACAGAGGCAACCTGGACCATTGGTGTTCCACTAATTTTAGCGTTGGTGGGATTTGTGTTGCTAGGTAATTACTGGTGCCTAGCCAAGAGAACCAAGCCCGGGGCTGGATTTGTTGTGGGTATGGTGATGTATCTGGTTTTTGTAGGGGTACTCAGTGTCTTTTTGTACTCCGGTGAGGTGACGTTTTATATGGATGAGGACGGAATCATTTTAGATGCAAGCTTTACGAAGCAAGCCGCTTTCTATATGGAGGATATTGAAAGCGTAGCACTGACCGATGATTTTCATGTCGGTTTTAAGACAGCCGGCATCAATAATGCCAAAGTGGAAGCTGGAAGGTATCATAACCAGACCTTAGGCGATTACTGGCTTTATGCCAGGACCCAAGCCAAGCATTATCTTATTTTCGAGACGACACGTGGAACCTATGTTTATGGGGACAATGATGTCGTAAGCATGCAGAAATATGTAACAGAGATTCAGGAGGCCATTGCTTCCTGATCTTTTTTTGGTGTATAATAGGCTGGATGTGAAGGAGGGATTCGATGGCAGAAAGAACAATTGTGATGACAGAGGGAAAACCTCTCGGCTTAATTTTAAAGTTTGCTTTGCCTTTGATGCTGGGGAATGTCTGCCAGCAGCTTTATACGATGGTGGATACGATGATCGTCGGCAATGGGGTGGGGGTGGAAGCTTTGGCATCACTAGGGGCAGCGGACTGGCTGAACTGGATGGTGCTCAGTGCGATTACCGGTTTTGCTCAGGGATTTTCGATTCTTGTCAGCCAGCATGTCGGGGCCAGAAACGAAGCGAAGATCCGACAGTCGGTCGTGATGTCCTGTGCGTTATCCATAGGACTTGTGGTCGTATTGACGCTGGCGGCGCATTTATTATGCGAGCCGGTGCTTGGTTTATTGAACACTCCGGAAAATGTCATTGGTGGATCGATCACTTATTTGCGTGTGATGTTTTCTGGCATCTTTGCCACTATGGCCTATAATTTGTTCAGTGCGATCCTGCGTGCGTTTGGAGATAGTAAGACGCCGCTGATTGCCATGGTGATTGGTTCAGTGACGAATATAGGCTTGGATATGCTTTTTGTCTATGCGTTTGGTTGGGGCATCTTTGGGGCTGCGATCGCGACCGTGATCGCGCAGTGTTTAGCAGCGCTTTTCTGTCTTCTTTATCTTTTGCGCTGGCCGGTGTTGAAGATGCAGCGACAGGATCTGGTGTTTGATCGTGACATGGTCACACATCTTTTAAGACTGGGATCTCCCGTTGCATTTCAGAATGCGATCATTTCAGTGGGCGGTCTGGTTGTCCAGTATGTGGTCAATGGCTTTGGCTTTCTTTTTGTGGCAGGCTTCACTGCGACCAATAAGCTTTATGGCTTGCTGGAGCTCGCCGCGGTCTCTTATGGTTATGCAGTCGCGACCTATGCGGGTCAGAACCTTGGAGCCGGTAAAATTGAGCGGATCCGGGAGGGGATCCGGGCAGCTATCAAACTTTTTGTAGGGACATCGCTTGTGATTTCGTTGATGATGATCTTTTTAGGAAAACCTTTAGTTGGGCTTTTTGTCTCTGCAGAGGCAACCAGTCGTTTAGAAGTCATTGATATTGCCTATCGTTATCTGTTTGTGATGGCCTTATTTTTAAGTGTCTTGTTCCTGCTTCATTTATATCGTAATGCCTTGCAGGGCATGGGAAATACATTGATTCCGATGATTTCGGGTTTGATTGAGCTGGTCATGCGCATTGGTGCGGCTTTGCTGCTGCCACTGTGGTTAGGGCAAAACGGTATCTATCTGGCAGAGATCTTAGCCTGGATCGGTGCAGAGGTCTTTTTGATGGTCAATTATTATCGCGATCTAGGAAGCCGCTTACATTAAAAAATCTTCTAAGCATGATAAAAAAATTGAGTGTTATGGATAAAATATGCTATAATTGACGCGTTGAAAGAAGGGGTATGAATCATGGAAATTCGTAATATTGCTATTATTGCCCATGTCGATCATGGTAAAACAACCTTAGTGGATCAGCTGCTGAAGCAGTCCGGAACGCTTCGCGATAATGAACAGATTGCCGAACGTGCCATGGACAGCAACGACTTAGAGCGTGAAAGAGGCATTACGATCCTGGCTAAAAATACAGCCATTAATTATAAAAACTACCGCATCAACATCATGGATACACCAGGCCACGCGGACTTCGGGGGAGAAGTAGAGCGTATCATGAGCATGGTGGATGGTGTCTTATTAGTGGTCGATGCTTATGAGGGAACGATGCCGCAGACCCGCTTTGTCTTGAAGAAGGCCTTAGAAGCGAAAGTCAAGCCTATCGTTGTCATTAATAAGGTAGACCGCCCGGTCGTACGTATTGAGGAAGTCATGGATGAAGTTCTTGAACTGTTCATGGAACTGGGGGCGGATGATGATCAGTTAGAATTCCAGACCTGCTTTGTTTCTGCTTTACAGGGAACCAGCTCACTGGATCCAGACATCACGACCCAGCAGCCAAATATGGATTGCCTGTTTGATCTGATCGTTAATGAGATCCAGGCACCGGATGTCAATGTGGATGCACCATTACAGTTCCAGCCAACCTTACTGGACTATAATGATTATGTAGGACGTATCGGTATCGGTCGTATCCAGCAGGGCCGTTTAAAAGTCAATGAAATGGTTTCTTGCTGCAGAGCCGATGGTTCGATCAAACAGTTCCGTATCCAAAAGCTCTTTGGCTTTTTAGGACTGCATCGAATTGAGATTGAAGAAGCCAGCGCCGGTGATATTGTGGCCATTGCCGGTTTAGCGGATATTGGTGTGGGGGAGACCGTATGTAATGTCGGTAAGGAAGATCCATTGCCAATGATCCATATCGATGAACCCACCATTCAGATGGTCTTTGGAACTAACACCAGTCCATTTGCCGGTCGTGACGGGAAATTCGTGACTGCCAGCAAGATCGAAGAACGTCTGATGCGTGAGACGAATCGTGACGTTTCTTTACGTGTTGAACGTATTCCTAATTTCGAAGAATGGATCGTTTCCGGACGCGGGGAGCTGCACTTATCCATTCTGATTGAAAATATGCGCCGTGAAGGCTATGAATTGCAGGTTTCCCGTCCACATGTTATCTTAAAAGAAATCGATGGGGTGACCTGTGAGCCGTATGAAGATGTGCAGATCGAAGCACCGGATGAATGCATCGGTAGCGTGATCGAGTCTTTAGGCTTAAGACGCGGTATCCTGGAAGATATGAACAGCCAGGATGGCCAGACCCGTGTGCATTACACCGTACCATCTCGTGGAATGATCGGTTTCATGACCAATTTCTTAACGATGACCAAAGGATACGGCATCATCTCGCATTCTTTCATGGAATATCGTCCAATTGATGGCGGTACGGTCGGTGAGCGTGCGTTAGGTGTCCTGATTTCCATTGATGAAGGGCAGACAACGGCTTATTCATTAGGCAATGTCGAGAGCCGTGGGGTCATGTTTGTTGGTCCTGGTGTCGATGTTTATGAGGGCATGATCGTGGGTGAACACAGCCGCGATAATGATCTGACAGTCAATGTGACCCGTGGCAAACAGATGACCAATACGCGTTCAAGTACCAAGGATACCACGGTTGTCTTAAAGAAACCGCGTGTGATGGGACTGGAAGCTTGTCTGGATTACATCAATGATGATGAACTTGTCGAAGTTACACCTGAAAATATTCGTTTGCGTAAGCGTCTTTTGACAGAGAACGAACGCCGTAAGGCCTTTGTGCGAAATAAAGCGAATGGCTAGGAATCTTAAGCACTGACTTAAAAAGCAGTGCTTTTCTTTTTAAGGCATCATGCCTAGTTACCTTGACGTGAGGTCTAAAAAAGGCGGACGTTCGACTTTTGTTTCCATAATCAGGACCACTAAAGCGTTTTCGTTTTAAAAAGAGAAACAAAATATCCGAAAAACAGGAATACTTGAAGATAAATTCAGCATTTTTTCTTGCTTTTAGTGATTTTATCCTCTATAATTTTATTGAATGGAGGTTTTAAGGATGAAAGCAAAAACTTATATACAATATAACCAGACCGAAGTTATTGCCGAAGACATCGTTAAAGTCGTTAAAGAAGATTTGAAATCCCAGGAAATTAAAATGGTGAATATTGATACATTAAACATGTACTATAAACCACAGGAAGCTTCTTGTTATTATGTTGCGACTTTAAAAGACGGCAAGGAAGTACAAGGTTCCGTTAAGATTGGATAATAAAAAGACGTTCAACAACGTCTTTTTATTTTATGTAAATATAACAAAGTTTGAGTTCCTGGTCAAAGCCAAGCGTGAAGCGCAGTTCCCCGTTTTCGTAGCGGACGACAGCAATATCGGTAATTTCATCGTCACTTTGGTCAATAATATGATCGGTAATCTCTTCAAAATCTCCGATACCATTGGTTGCTTCTCTAAAGAGCGCTTCCAGTTCGGTCGGTGAGAGATCTTCCTGCAGCATATCATTGGCATTTTCAAAAATAGCTTCATATTCGCCTGTGTTCAGATTCTCGATGACGGCGGCAGCTGCTTGCTTGATATCGGCATCCGGATCTTTTACGGAAGAAGCTTGGCAGGCGCCTAATAGAAAGCAAAGGCCGACAAGGATACATCCGAAGAATCGTCTTTTTTTCATGTCAATCCCTCCTGATCATTTCTATTATACCCTAAATCGACATGGGACGGTATGAATTTCGTAAAATCATTAGGCGATTAGATGGGATTATGTTATAATAGGGGTCATGAATTAGGAGTTGAAAGAAGATGGGTACAGAGTTATTGGGACTTTTAGGATCGATCATCCTGATCATGGTCGGGATGCGCTTATTGTTTGGTGAATTGGATAGCCGGATGGCCATGAAACGGCTGGATCTGAAATATTTTTTGGATTTTGAGCAGCGTTACACTTATAAAAACATGAAAAGCACGGTCATGCTGATGGTGTTCTGCTTTCTTTTATTTGGCGGTATTTCTATTTTCAGTGGCAATGGTCTGTTATTGCTGGTGCTTTTTGTGGCTATTGGTGTGGTTGTTGATATTGTTTCCGGCTGGGTGTTTCATTTCTATGGACGCTTCCGTTTCAAAAAACGCATTGGCGAAGCCAAGGGTGTGGTCGAACGTTTGAAAAAAGAGATCGAACGGCCTTTTGATCCGGAGGAGATTACCGAGCTGCAGGACAACTATGATTTTCTGGAAGTGGTCGATAGTTACGTACAGGAAGAAGATCATATGGCTTGTCTTTCCCGCGATGGCGGTGTCTTCATGGAAAAAATGAAACATTATTCCCAGGTGGCTTTTCTGGTCGATGAGAAGCTGGAAGAAGCCAAGCAGCGCTTTGCTGATACGAAAGTACGGGTAACCGGCTTAACTTCAGACAAGCGTTATCCATTCAAAGATGGACGTCTGGATCTACTAGTTTGTTATAATACGAATTTCAAACCGGAGGAAGTGGGACGTGTTTTAAAAGAAGATGGGATCTTTATCGCTCATCAGCTGGGATCAGAGAATATGCAGGAGCTGACGACCATGTCGAGTCCTTTCCAGGCTAAAAATATCTGGAACATGCAGATCCTCAGTGAATCCTTGCGCAAGCTGAACTACCTCTTGCTGGATCGGCGTGAAAGCCGCAGCGAGATGCGCTTTTTGACCTTAGGGGCCTTTGTGCATTATCTGAAAGCCAATTCTAAGATCAATCTCGATCATATCGAAAACTATGCGAATGTCTTGAATGTCATTTCGCAGCTGATTCAAAATAAAGGCTATTTTGCTGTCAAGACACATCACTTCTATGTGGTGGCACGTAAAAGGAGTCAGAGCCTCTAAGCTGGACTCTTTTTTGCCTGAAAAAATAAAATGAAAGCGCGGCTTTCCTCTACACATCTTAAAAATATCTGATATAATGAAAATATGCTAAGGAAAAGGAGCGAACAGGGATGGGAAAAACTTTATATGTCAGTGATCTGGATGGTACACTTCTGAATAAGAATAAAGTTATTTCTTGTCGCTCAATCCAAATACTCAATGAACTGATCGATGATGGCATGGCCTTCACCATTGCAACAGCGCGTTCTTATCATTCCTGTCAGAAAATGCTGGAACCACTCAACTTGGCTTATCCTGTGATCTTATATAATGGGGCTTTGATTTATGACACAGAGGATAAGGTGGCCTTGCATTGGGAATTCTTTGAACAGGAAGAAGCGCGACGTTATTTGGACTGGATACGTGAAAGTGGGATCTCTCCTCTAGTTTATCGGGTCGTCGATCACAAAGAACAGGTCAGCTGGCAGACAACGACTGCGCCTATTGCGGCTTATCTGGCCAGCCGTCAGGGGGATACCCGCTTTTTTCAGGTTGCTTCCTTTGATGAATTATATCATGGCCGGATCTTCTATCTGACCATGATGGGGACGCAGGCAGCGCTTTCTCCTTTATATAGGCGCTTTAAAGATGAAAAACAGATTCAGGTTGTTTTCAGTGAAGAGATCGATCGTCCAGGGGAATACTGGCTGGAGATCATGCCGAAAAGTGCCAGTAAACAAAATGGCGTATGTTATTTAAAAGATCGATACGGGTTTGAGCGGGTCGTCAGTTTTGGGGACTCTTTGAATGATCTGAGTTTATTTGCGGCCAGTGATGAGGGCTATGCATTGTCCAATGCGCATGACCTTTTGAAACAGCAGGCAACTGGAATCATCGGTCATCATGATGAAGATGGGGTGGCCCTTTATTTAAAACAACATTGGTTAGAATAGGATAGAAAGAAGGATAGGAATGGGAAAAGTGATATCAGTTACAAATCAAAAAGGAGGCGTTGGCAAGACGACGACCAGTGTCAATTTGGCGGCTGCCTTGGCATATCTTGATCGCCGGGTGCTGTTGATTGATATTGATCCGCAGGCAAACGCAACACAGGGGATCGGTGTGAACCGTTTGAATCTTCAGGCGACGGTCTATGATGTGATCGTTAACCAGGATCCGATTGAGACGGTCATTCTCAAAAGCAGTATCGATCATTTAGATGTCGTTCCTTCTTCTATTGATCTGGCCGGGGCTGATCTGGAACTTGCCGAAGTACGTAATGGGCGGGAAAGGCGTCTGAAAGAGCAGCTCGATCCAGTTCGTGACCAGTATGATTATATTATTATTGATTGTCCGCCGTCACTGGGCCTCTTGAATACCAATGCCCTGACGGCCAGTGATACGGTGATTATCCCGGTACAATGTGAGTATTATGCCCTGGAGGGACTCACTCAGTTACTGAGTACGATTCGTTTGACCCAGCGTGTCTTTAATCCGAATCTCTCCATCGAGGGTGTGCTGCTGACCATGCTGGATCAAAGAACGAATCTGGGGGTAGAAGTCTCTCAGGAAGTACGGAAGTATTTTAAGGAGAAGGTCTACCGGACCTTCATTCCACGCAATATCAAATTGAGTGAGGCGCCATCCGCCGGTCTATCGATTTTTGATTATGATAATCGTTCAGAAGGGGCAAAGGCCTATGCCCAATTAGCGAAGGAAGTGATTTACCGTAATGAGCACGAGTAAAAAACGTTTAAGTAAAGGTTTAAATGAACTGTTTGGCGGCGATCTGCAGACGGTTCTGGACGATATTGAAAATAATTCGACCAAACAAAACGCAACGGAAGTGAACCTGGATGAAATTCGTCCGAATCCGCATCAGCCTCGCCGTGTCTTTGATGACGAGAAACTCTCTGAACTGGCGGCTTCGATTGCTCAGCACGGGGTCTTTCAGCCCGTCATCTTAAAGAAATCCTCAGTTCAGGGGTATGAGATCGTTGCCGGTGAGCGTCGTGTCAGAGCCAGTAAGCTGGCCGGTCTGAAGACGATTCCAGCGATTTTTGTCGATTTTACGGATGCGCAGATGCTCGAAATTGCGCTTTTAGAAAACATTCAGCGCGAGGATCTGAATGCTATCGAAGAAGCGCAAGCCTATAAACATATGATGGATGAACTGTCCTTAACACAGGAACAGCTGGCCGGAAGGATCGGCAAATCGCGTACGCATGTGGCCAATACGCTGCGTTTATTAAATCTTCCTGAGAAGATTCAGAATGCCGTTTTGGCTGGCAAGCTCAGTATGGGGCATGTGCGCCCGCTGATCACGCTGTCCGAGGAGCAGGCCTTAAAGCTGGCCAACCGTGCCATTGAGGAGCAGCTCAGCGTACGTGATGTGGAGAATCTGGTCAAAGGAATCCAGTTGCAGGTTCAAAAGAAGAATAAACCGAAACCGCCTAAGGATCCGCATTATACTTATGTCGAAGGACTGATTCGGCGTAAATATCGCGCCAAGACCAAGGTCGAAGACAACAAGATCATTATTAAATATACCAATCAGGATGATCTCAACCGTATTTTAGAGATCATGGGTGTGATTGAAGAATAACTCATCCGGATCAGATGATCCGGATGTTTTTTTATTCGCGCATCATTTGACAAGCTCTCCTGACTGAGGTAAGATGAACAGTGATTGAGGTGATCAGGATGGAAGCAACCTTATATGATTATGTTTACTGGCGCCAGGATCTGGATATGCAGCATTTTCCTTATCAGGAAGTGGACTATCTCGTCTTGGCGGCTTTGGCCTATTTACCTTTGGATGGCCTGGTGGATCGAGGAGCAGAAATGATCAGTCTGGAAAGAGTCGCTCAACTTTATCAGGAAAGAGGGCGAGTGATGACCTCTAGTCTGGATAGCCAGGGAGCCGAGCTGTTAAGGCTGGCCGGTCCGTCTAAACGCTATGGCAAGCTGCGCTTATGCTTCTATCGCAATGATTCGGATTCGGAACTGATCAAACAGTTTGCCGCTGTGACTTTTGTTTTGGAGGATGAGTCGCTGGTGCTGGCTTACCGTGGCACGGATGATACGTTGCTTGGCTGGCATGAGGATTTTCAAATGCTTTTGTATCGCGAAGTGCCTAGTCAGGCCTCAGCTTTACAATACTTAGAGGAAGTCTTAAACACGATGCCGCCTGTCAGCCTTTCAAGCTGTTTAGCGAATCCGCTGTTAGGCATGCATCGCTATGCGCGCCTTAAAGCCTACGCATCCATGCGTCAGGGACGCCCCGTTCGTCTTTGCGGGCATTCGAAAGGGGGAAACCTGGCGATGTACGCAGCGATTTATGCCGCTGATCATCAGAAGCAAATTGTTCAGGTTTATAGTTATGACGGTCCTGGTTTTCAGGAAGACATTTTAAAGGAATCCGCTTATCGAACCATGCTCGGACGGATACGCAGCTATGTACCCCATTACGCCTTTTTTGGGATCGTCTTAGGACATGAGGAACCCTATGAGGTCGTGCATAGTTTTGCGAGAGGGATGAGCCAGCATTCTCTATATTGCTGGGAGGTCAGCCCCTTTGGTTTTGCCAGTGATGAGCTGTCGGATGAGAGCGTCGCTTTTGCCATCAAAGTCTATGCTTTTTTGGAAAATCTCGAGTTAGCTGAAAAAGAGGCCTTCATTGAGGCGCTGTTTAAGCTTTTTGATGATCTTGGTCTGAAGACATTCAGTGAGTTATCACGGCTTTCGTTCAAACATTATCTGGCTGCCTTAAAAGAAATCAGCCAGCTTTCGCCGGCTGTGCGTAAAAATTTAGTTCAGGCTTTGCAGATCATGTGGGATGAATCGAAGAAAGCGAAGGCTTAGCCCTGCCGATAACCGGTTTGCGGATCGACAAGATTCGTTAAAGGTTCAGCGGCCAGGTAAGCTTTCAAGTTCTGATAAATGATCTGATAGACTTTTTCATAAGTCTGTGCGAGGCTGTAGCCGCCCGTGCAGTGCGGTGTCAGCAGGAGATTATCCAGATTCCATAAGGGGTCATTTTGAGGGAGCGGCTCAGGATCAACGACATCCAAAGCGGCGGCCTTGAGATGCCCTTCTTTCATGACGGCATAGAGATCTTCGGTGACGATGGCACTGCCTCGACCGACATTGATCAGTATGGCGTCTTTTTTCATTTCTTTCAAACGTTTCATATCGAAAAGATGCTGTGTCTTGTCGGATTGCGGTAAGGACAGCACAACGATATCAGCGTCAGGCAAAAGTTCATCAAGCTCGGATAGCGTATGGGAAGACTGAAAATAAGCAGGCAGCGGACGGGCCGTTCTTCTGATCCCAAGGTTGATCGTTCCTAATGGCGCTAACAGTTTAGCGACATGTGAACCAATATCCCCGGCCCCTACAATCAGCACTTTTTTGCCTTGCAGGCTTTCGATCCGGCCTTCATACTGCCAGCGATGCTGGCGCTGATTGGCGGTGTAAAGATGCAGATTCTTATAAAAATAGAGGATATAGCTGAGGACGTATTCGGCGATCGCCTGTCCATAGGCACCGGAAGCATTCGTCAGCAGAGTCTTGGGGTGCAGCCGTCCCTGTTTGACATAAGCATCGCTTCCCGCTGAATTGAGGCAGATAAGTTTTAAATTTTCCTGTCCATGTAAGAGGGAGACAGGCGGATTTCCTAAGATGATATCGGCCCAGTCAAGATCTGGCTCTTCTAGACGATCAGATGTTGTATAGCGCCACTGCGCCTGAGGTGCCAGGGCTTCTAGCGCCTGCTGATGCACCGCATCCATTTCAAATAAAGATAAAATATGCATAACACTCAACTCCTTTGTTTTCTTTATTATAGTGCTGGCTAATGATTGGCTTGATGTTTTTTCAAAAACTAAAAATATTCTTGGCAACTAGCATTCTCTTTTGGTATAGAAACAAGCACGGCATTCATGAGCGGATTTAGCAACGAAAAGAAACCAGCATGATTTCGCCTTGCTGGTTTGTTTTGCTTAGATCGCAAAGACGATGCCATCATAGGTCGGTGCGATCCCATGCTTTTGACATATGCTTTCGAGCTCACTATGGCTGAGCTTACCGTTATGAGAAAAGTGGCTGACAGCCACGGTGGTGTTAGTTTTGAAATAAGGCTTGAGTCGGTCACGCACCTTCAACATGTTTTCAAATCCCATATGCCCGTCCCGACAATTTAATTTGCCGCAGGTACAATCCAGACTCACAAAATCCAACGTAATGTGCTGCTGCTTCAGATATGCATAGACGGAAGGATCGAGCTCACCGGTATCATGGGCATAGAGGACATGTTTGCCTTCTTTTTCAAGCAGATAGATCATGGCATCTTCATCGGGTTTATGGTTGGCTTTTAAAGCAGTCACTGTAAAGCTGCCACAGCGAACAGGCACGCCATAGGTTAATTCATGAAACTGTATGCCGGCAATGGCCTGCCCTTGATTATCTATTTCACTGATCTTTTTAAAAACCTTGCCTACCATGGCATTACCGTAAAGGTGCAACACCCGGTTACCCAGTCCATTGCTATACACACCAGGGTTGCGCATGACCAGTTCGGCAGCGTCAAAATGGTCGACATGGCTATGCGTTATCAACAAATGCTCCAGTTTCCCGTAATCCAGATCATAGCGGACCATATTATAGAAAGCGTCCGGTGAAAAATCAATCATCAGCTCGTCGATCAGCACATTTGTCCGCGCCCGGATCTCTTTGCCCTTTTTTTGACGTGCCTGTTCACAGATAGCACAATGACAAAAGAGCGCCGGAATGGCTTCAGCAGCAGCGGTTCCCAAATATTTGATTTGCATGTTTTTTTCCTCCTTCTGGTTTCACCGTCGATTATAACATAATATCTAAGTAAAACGTATTTTTTTATCAAAAAGGTACCTTTTGCTCTGTAAATCTAGTACAATAATGAAGAAGGTGATAGTATGAACTGGAATGTGAAACTTCGCGAGATGACGATCAAAGATCTGCTGATGATTCTGGGCATGATTGCGCTGGCTGTTTTTCTGGTATGGAAACTGGATATGGTCATGCGGGTGCTCATGGTCTTCTTCAGAGTGATCCAGCCGCTTTTGCTGGGAGTCGTCTTTGCGTTTCTATTGAATCTGCCAATGCAGTTTTTTTTGAAGAAATTTCCCGGGAAAAAGGTTTTTTCGCTCGTTCTGTCATTATTATGTGTTCTTTTGGCCATCACGATCATCGTTTTGATTGTGTCTCCTCAGATTGTGGATAATATCAAAAGCTTAGTGATGCGCTTCCCAACCGATATGGAGAGTGCTGAATCATTGATTCGTGAGATCATGGACTATTTTAATATCTCAAGTGATGTTCAGGAGACCCTGATTCAAAACTTAAATGTTTATGTCAACCAGGCGGTCGATTACATTCTGGCTAGACTGCCGGATGCTATCGGTGTCGTGCGTAATTTCATCTCAGAAATTACCAATATTGTTTTAGGCCTGATCATTTCTATCTACATTTTATTAGCCAAGTCCAAGGTGCTGCGTCAGTGCAGCTTATTGAGTCAGGCGCTGTTCTCCAAAAAAGTGAATACCACGCTGCGGGAGATGGTGGATTTGATCTATACCACCTTTTCTAACTTTGTCAGTGGACAATTGCTGGAAGCCTTGATCATCGGTGTCTTGTGTTACATCGGCTGTTTGATCTTTCGTTTCCCTAATCCGACGATCAATGCTGTTTTGATTGGTTGTACGAATGTGATTCCTATCTTCGGGCCTATTATTGGAACTGCCATCTGTGCGATTTTGATGGTCTTTTCCAGTCCGATGCAGGCCATCTTTTTTGTCATCTTCGGTACGCTCTTACAGCAGTTTGAGTCTCATTTGATCTATCCACAGGTTGTCGGCAACTCTGTTGGTTTACCGCCAATCTATGTTTTATTTGCCGTGACGATTTGCGGGGGCATGTTTGGCTTGATCGGAATGGTTTTAGGATTACCTATTTTTTCCATTTTATATGAGTTGGGTAAACGGGCGGTGCATCGACGCATTCAGAAAAAAGAAGCTTTACATAAAGAAAACGGGTGATGTTTCTCACCCGCTTTTTTAATCATTTGAGCGTTTCACTGCATTGCGATACATTTCCACGATCATGTTGGTACATACATCAATACCGATATCGCTGTTGATAACTAAATCGTAATTTTTCAGATTTCCCCACTTATTGGTGGTGTAGTAGTTATAGTAACTCGAACGGCGTTTGTCCTGTTTCTGAACCGCTTTCTTTGGATCATCGTGTTCTTCCTTATATTCTTCCACGACGCGGCGAACACGCGAAGCCAGAGGGGCATGAATGAAGACGCGTAAGACATCCGGATAATCTTCCAGAATATAGTCACCGCATCCATTGACGATGATACAAGGGTCATTTAAGGCCAAATGACGAATGATCTTCGACTGCATCCCAAAGACCTTATCATTTAATGGTAATTCGAAAGTCGTTGAAGTCAAATTGTAAAGAAAACCGGAACTTTTGGTTTCCGAAGCGCGTCGAATGGTTTCTACGTCATATCCCATTTCGGCCGCTGCCATATCGATGATCTCATTATCATAATAAACTAGACTTAAGGCTTCCGCAACTTTCTGAGCGATTAGACGACCGCCAGAACCATATTCTCTGGAAATCGTAATAATTCTATGACTCATTATAATTCCTCCCTTATTTTATCTATATATTTATTTTAATGCTTATGTGAAAAAAAGTCCATCATTTTTGAAAACGCTTTTAAAAAACTTTCTATGCGTGGGTGATTGTGATATGATATAAGAAAGGAGGTTTTATCATGGCATTAGTACAAGTCAATTTTATATCTCGTTCATTACTTCGAACAGTAACGATCAATGCCATCATTCCAGTGGACAAGATCGGAGTGGAAAAAACATCGGACAAACCGTTTAAGACATTATATTTATTACACGGTATCTTTGGAAATTATACGGATTGGGTGACCGGAACTCGCATCCAGCGTTGGGCTGAAAAGCATAATCTTGCGGTAATCATGCCGTCAGGTGAAAACAAATTCTATGTGGATCATCCAGACAGCATGGATAATTTTTCAACTTTTATTGGTGAAGAGCTCGTTGAGGTGACGCGTCGTCTTTTCCCGCTTTCAGATAAGCGTGAAGATACGTATATTGCCGGCCTTTCGATGGGAGGCTATGGTGCCTTGACCAATGGGCTGAAGTATTATCAGACCTTTGGCTATATTGCCGGGCTGTCGAGCGCCCTTGTTTTGGATGATGCCATTCATTCCGTCAATGATCCCAAGCTGCCGCCTATTTCGCAGCGTTCATATTATGAAAGTCAATTTGGAGATCTGGACCAATTAAAAGGCAGTGAGATGGATTACGAAGCACTCGCCCGTCGCCTGGCCAGTCATCCGCAGGATTTCCCTAAGATCTTTATGGCTTGCGGAACGGAAGATTTCCTCTATCAAGTGAATGTGGCTTATCGCGATTTTCTGAAACAGCAAGGCGCCGAAGTGACTTTTATGGAAGGTCCGGGCGGACATGATTGGGATTTCTGGGATACTTATATTCTCAAAGTGCTGGAGTGGCTGCCTTTAGACGATGAAAGTGAGGGGATGAATAGTGGCCACGTTTCCGTATAAGGGCGTTGTCTTTGATTTCAATGGCACCCTTTTTAACGATCATGAAAAGCATTTGCTTGCCTGGCAGCAAATGGCCAAAACGCTAGCCGGTTATGACTTGAGTGAGGAAGAACTAGAACAGCATTTTCATGGTGTCCCTAATCAAGTGATCATTGAACGCCTGGTAGGGCGTTCAGTCGATCATGAAACGCTGGAGAAATATTCCCAAAAAAAGGAGGCCCTCTATCGTGAGGCCTGTCTGGCCGATCCGGCACATCTGCATCTGTTAGCTGGAGCGGAAGCCTATTTCGATAAACTGCAAGCCGCAAAGATTCCGATGACGATTTGTTCGGCATCTATCAAGGCAAATATCGATTTCTTCTTTGAAGTTTTTAATTTAGCACGCTGGTTTATGTATGAGAAGGTTGTCTATGATGATGGCAGCTATCCGGATAAAATTCGTATGTACCAGCAAGCCTGCCATCATTTAGGCCTGGATCCTGCCGATGTGCGTGTCTATGAGGATGCTCCTTCAGGGATTCAAAATGCCCTAGCCGCCGGGATCGGACAAATAGTGGTCATCTCACCTAAAGCATGTGCGATTCAGGACGATAGGATCATCGGTATCTATCCCGATTTTCAAAGCTGTGTCTAGACACAGCTTTTACTATGCGCTGAAGACATGCTATCTTGCATGAGACGTATTGTACTTTTTTTCAGTAAACGTGTAAAATGAAAATAGAGAAAGCGATGACAAAGGAGGAGAAGTCAAATGAGTCAAATTGAAACCGTACGTTTACATAACGGGCTGGAGATGCCTTTAGAAGGTTTTGGTGTTTTTCAGGTGCGTGATAAGGAAGAATGCAAACGCGCTGTGCTGGATGCCATCAAGGCCGGTTATCGTCTGATTGATACAGCAGCTTCATATACCAATGAAGATGCCGTGGGTGAAGCAGTCAGAGAAGCCATCAGCGAAGGCATTTGTACACGTGAGGAGCTCTTTATTACTTCGAAGATGTGGGTTCAGGATATGGAGAATATCGACATGGCCAGAGCAGCAATCGATGCTTCCATCAAGAAAATGGGACTGGAATATATCGATCTTTATTTACTGCATCAGGCCATGAAAGATTATTTTTCAGCCTGGCGGGCGATGGAAGAAGCCTATGAAGCAGGCAAATTGAAAGCAATCGGGGTATCTAACTTTTATCCTCATGTCTTAACGAACTTCTGTGAGACCGTCAAGATCCGTCCAATGGTCAACCAGGTAGAATTACATCCTTATTTTACCCAGGAAGACGCTTTAGAAACGATGAAATATTATGATGTTGTACCAGAAGCCTGGGCACCTTTAGGCGGGGGCAGATATAACCCATTTGAAAACGAAATGCTGAAGGAAATCGCGGTTAAGCACAACAAGAGCGTTGGTCAGGTCATCTTAAGATGGAATGTTCAGCGCGGGGTAGTCGTTATTCCTAAATCAACGCATAAAGAACGTATCATAGAAAATGTGAACATCTGGGATTTTGCTTTAAGCGAAGACGAAATGAAACAGATCTCGAGCCTCGACCAGGGCTATGTGGGGACAGCAGTGAAACATTTTGATCCAGAATTTGTGCGCATGTGTAATCAGCGTAAGATTCATGATTAGAAAGAGGTCAGAACATGGAATATATTCAATTAAGCAATGGTGTCATGATGCCTCAATTAGGCTATGGAACGATTGGTCAGAGTGGTGAGCAGATCATTTCAAATGTCGCTTTTGCGCTCAATAATGGCTATCGTTTGATCGATACAGCTAATCGCTACGGCAATGAGGTTGAAGTCGGACAGGGGCTGAAGGCTTCAGGTTTAAAACGGGAGACTATTTTCTGGAAACTAAGTTAGGTCCAACTCTTTATGAAAATGATCAGGCCATCGATGATACCTTAAAACGTTTAGATGTGGATTATATCGATTTGATGATCCTGCATCATCCAGTCAATCATTATCTTTATGCCTATGGTATGCTGGAAAAAGCGTATCAGGAAGGTAAGCTGAAAGCCATTGGATTATCGAATTTCCCGGTCGATAAGATTCAGGAGATCCTGGATCATTGCAAGATCCCACCAATGGTCATGCAGGTAGAAGGACATCCTTATTATCCAGCAGAAGCCTGCCATGAATTCTGTGATGCGCATGACATCAAGCTGCAGTGCTGGTTCCCGTTAGGACATGGCAGCCAAGAGTTGCTGAATGATCCTGTTGTTGTAGAACTGGCTAAGGCACATGATCGGACACCGGCGCAAATCGTGCTTCGCTGGCATGTGCAGATGGGCTTTACACCAATGCCAGGCAGCCGTTCAGAAGGACATATTGCTGAGAATGCGAAGATCTTTGACTTTAGCTTAACTGAGGAAGAAATGCAAAAGATGGCCGGAATCAACCGCCATACACCATTCTATAAGGTCACACCAGAATCATTAGCACGTTTGGCAACAACCAAATGCAATTTCGAAGAATAGGAAGCGACGCGTTCGCTTCTATTTTGCATCACCTTCATTTTGTTTTTTAGATTTTGTGTATCGGATAAAGATATGGCTAATATTTGATTATATATGTGTTTTGTGCTAGAATGAAAATAAAGAAAGAGGTTACATAATTATTTCTCGCTACTAGTAGTGGCTATATTTCAGGAAATTTTAAGGAAGCGTTCAGTCTTGGGGATATCATCAACGGAAGGGGAGTCGATTTCAATGTTTTTTGAATGGCATCATCGTTAATCATTCGTGATAGGATGGTATAAGAGACTGAGAATGTGCAATGATCAGACAGTTCTATATAGGAGGATAAAATGAGCATGAGAAAAATGATGGGCTTCTTTTTAGCGCTTTTTTTGGTATTTCATATCGCTGGTTGTTCTAGTCAACCAAGCATGGATTATGATGCCGTGCAAATGACACTGATCCTGAGCTCGACGGCTGCTGGTCAACCACGATCTATCACCGATCCAGACGCTATTGATGAACTATGGGATTTGTGCCAGGAAAGTCAGGGCCATTTAGGGCAAGGACAGAGCTGGGAGCTTCAATTTTTCAATAGCGAAGCAAATACGGAAAAAACGTACCGTGTTTTTGAAGATCAAGATGAGATTTATGATGAACTGACGCAAATCTATAATCAATATTTCAATTTACAATGAATGTTGTTGGGGATGACGTTTTTTGACTTACTGAAGACGTAAAGTGTTTGGCTGGAAAAACAGTCTGCAAATCGATCTACCATGATGGCTAATGACATACCCTCCTGCTTTTTGGCATGATGCAGCCATATCTTATCAAATGACACCGGAATCATTAGCACGTTTGGCAACAACCAAATGCAATTTCGAAGAATAGGAAGCGACGCAATCGCTTCTTTTTTTGTGGACATGTCGCCTGTTTACTATTTGTGAACTTTTTTTAAGAAATATTGAATTTTTACTTGCACTTTCAGAAGAATTATGTATAATAATGGTGTTTCATTTTTAGAACTTTAAGTTTAGTATTTTGAATGGGAGGTGTTTTTTTGCAGATAGGAAAAAAGCTGAGAGCCCTGCGCATCCGCAACGATCTGACACTCGAAGAGCTGGCCAGCCGTTCGGAGCTTACCAAAGGCTTTCTGTCGCAGGTTGAACGTGATCTGACAAGCCCGAGCATTTCGACATTGAACGATATCCTGGAGGCTTTAGGAACGAATCTGGCGGACTTTTTCCGGGTTGAAAAGGAAGAAAAAATCGTCTTTCAGACAGATGATTTCTTTGTTGATGAAAGGGAAGACTACACGATCGAGTGGGTGATTCCCAACGCGCAAAAAAACCAGATGGAACCGATTCTTTTGACCCTGCATCCGGGCAAGAAAAGCATGTTGATGGAAAGCCATAACGGACAGGAGTTCGGTTACGTCCTCAAAGGAAATGTTGAACTGATTGTCGGGGGACAATCATATCGCCTGAAGGCGAAGGAAACCTTTTATCTAAGCGGTGATAAAGCACATTATTTAGAAAATAAAGGGAATGGTGAAGCGAAGATCCTGTGGATCACAACGCCACCAATGTTTTGATGGAAAGGGGTAAAAAAATGGAGGAAAAAAAGTTAATTCAATTTCGTAACATCGTCAAAGATTTTGACGGA
Source organism: Clostridiales bacterium CHKCI006 (assembly GCA_900018345.1). Taxonomy (GTDB): domain Bacteria; phylum Bacillota_I; class Bacilli_A; order Erysipelotrichales; family Coprobacillaceae; genus Fimiplasma; species Fimiplasma intestinipullorum. Next base: position 21,775 of record FCNA01000124.1, on the reverse strand, counting down.
CAGATTGTTTTAAAGGGTATCAATCTGGATATTTACGAAAATGAATTTGTAACGCTTTTAGGACCTAGTGGTTGTGGAAAAACGACCCTCTTAAGAATTTTGGGAGGATTCTTAGATGCCAGCGATGGCCAGGTCATTTTTGATGGCGAGGACATTTCAAAGGTTCCGCCACATAAAAGAGAATTAAATACCGTGTTTCAGAAATATGCTCTTTTTCCGCATATGACAGTCTATCAGAATATCGCTTTTGGCTTAAAAATTAAGAAGATGAGTAAGGATGTCATCGAACAGAAGGTCATGAAGATGCTTAAGCTGATCGGCTTAGAAGGCTTCGAACATAAAAACGTGACACTGCTTTCCGGGGGACAGCAGCAGCGTGTTGCGATTGCCAGAGCGCTGGTCAATGAACCTAAGGTTCTTTTACTGGATGAACCGCTCGGTGCGCTGGATCTGAAACTGCGTAAAGAAATGCAGTACGAGCTGAAACGTATCCAGCAGGAAGTCGGCATTACCTTTATTTACGTGACACATGACCAGGAAGAAGCCCTGACCATGTCTGATAAGATCGTTGTCATGAAGGATGGCGAGATCCAACAGGTGGGGACACCGGTAGAAATCTACAATGAACCTGAAAACCGTTATGTTGCCAACTTTATTGGAGAAAGCAACATCATTCCTGGCGTCATGCTTGAAGATTATAAAGTGAAGTTTGATGATATTACCTTTGACTGTGTGGATTTAGGCTTTAAAGACAATGAGCCTGTTGATGTGATCATTCGTCCTGAGGATATCGATATTGTCGATGCCAAAGATGGCAAGATGAAAGGTGAGGTACTCTCTGTACTGTTTAAGGGAGTCCATTATGAAGTCATGGTCGAAACGGTACCGGGAACAACCGTTACGGTGAATATGCGTGTGATCTCAGGCAATGAGACAACCAGTGAAAGTGGTAAGGAAAAAATCTCTGCCAATGATTTCTATGTCGATATCGAAGATCTCAAAACATTGGATGATAAAGAAATTGTAGCGCGTGCCGATGCGCAGGCCTGGAATCCGCAAACGGATGAATACATTTCCATTAGTAAGATCGAATATGATCTAAAAGAAGAGCTGGGTGAATATCCGGTCACCTTCTCTACTTCCAACGGGACATCTATTCAAAAGAAGATCTTTGTCGTGAACCAGCCGTTTGTAAAAAATGATCGCGCTAATGAAGCAGTCATGGCTTTCAACTTCTTTAAGACGGTGGATGAGATCAAAGAATCGGTGGCTTTAGATACCGATCTAAAGACCTGGGCCAATGCACAGGGCTGGAAGATCAATAATGAAGATGAATCTGTGGAAATTTATGTTGATTATGATTTTGATCCGGAAAACATCCGCGAGGGTGTCTATCAGGTAACCTTCTCAACAGAAGGACGCGAATTCAAGATCCATACAACGGATTATGTGGAAGAAGGTAAAGAGGTCGGCTTAACCTTCTATCCTGAAGATATTCATGTCATGAGCAAGATGGGATTCTAAGATGAAAAAGTTTTCCCAGTTAGCGTGGCCATATCTTATCTGGGTCATTTTGATGATCCTTTTGCCAATGCTGCTGATTCTGTTTTATGCTTTTACAAACTCAGGCAATGGCATTATCAACTTCTCATTCACGCTAGAACATTTTATTAAATTCTTTACCGACCAAGATTTCTTGCTGGTGTTGTGGCGCTCTTTGGAGATTGCCATCAAGACCACGATCATTTGTGTGCTTTTAGGTTATCCGATTGGTTATTTCATTGCGCGCAGCAGTGATAAGATGCGCAACTTTTGGGTACTGGTCATTACGCTGCCAATGTGGATCAACATGCTGGTACGAACTTATGCCTGGATCGGTATTTTATCCGATGGCGGCATTGCGCAAAGCTTCTTAGGTTTGTTTGGATTGGGAGATACGGAGCTGCTTTATACAGAGGGCTCAGTATTGCTGGGAATGGTCTACAACTTCCTGCCGTTTATGATCCTGCAGATCAATACTGCTTTATGTAAGATGGATAAGTCCTTATTAGAAGCCAGTCATGATCTGGGCGCCAATCGTTTCCAGACTTTCTGGCGAGTGACTTTCCCGCTCTCACTCTCGGGCGTGGTCAGTGGGATCACGCTGGTCTTCCTGCCAGCTGTCAGCTCCTTCTTTATTCCAAAGCTGCTGGGCGGCGGATCCTACTTCTTAATCGGTAATGTCATTGAGAACCAGTTCATCACTGTCGGTGAATGGAACTTTGGTAGTGCGATTTCAATGATCATGGCCGTGATCATGATGGTTTGTATGTATGCGATCCGTAAGATCGATGAACGTAATGCCGGAAGGGGGAAAGAAAAAGCATGAAGAAAGATAAACGTATCATAGGCAAGATCCTGATGGTATTGGCAGTTCTGTTTTTCTACCTGCCGATCATCTTCATGGTGATCTTCTCCTTCAATGAAAGCAAGTCATTGACCAATTTCACGGGCTTTAGTATGCAGTGGTATGAAAGTCTCTTTAATAACCGTGAAATGATGGAGTCCTTATCAACGACAGTGAGTATCGCGTTGATCGCAACGGTTGTTTCAACGGTGGTAGGGACGATTAGTGCGATTGGTTTGTCTAAATCAGGTAAGATCATGAAAAGTGTGGTTATGCAGCTCAATGATTTCCCAATCATGAATCCTGAGATCGTGACAGCCATCGGTCTGATGCTTTTATTTATTACTTTTGGCGTAAAGCGTGGCTATATGACAATGCTTTTAGCGCATATTTGTTTTTGTACGCCTTACGTGATCCTGAGTGTTATGCCCAAGATCCGCTCGCTTGATCCGAACCTTTCGGATGCAGCGATGGACCTCGGGGCAACGCCTTGGCAGGCGCTGACCAAGGTACTGGTACCTCAGATCATGCCGGGGATCGTATCAGGTGCTCTGATTGCCTTTACGATGTCCTTTGATGATTTCATCATTTCTTATTTTGTCACGGGTGGCGGTGTAAAGAACCTAAGTATCATGGTGTATACGATGTCTAAACGTGTCAACCCAACGATCAATGCAATATCTACGCTTGTCGTAGTATTGATAACCGTGGTGCTGTTGGTCATCAACATTGTGCCACTCATCAAATCAAGAAGGGAGAAAAAAAATGAAAAAGTTGTTAGCTAGTTTTCTGGCCGCTGCAACGGTGATTTCCATGACTGGATGCAGCAGTAATTCTGGCGAAGGGAAACCTTACGCTGGACAAGAGCTCCATTTGTATAACTGGGGTGAGTACATGGGTGAAAACCTGATCTCTGATTTCGAAGATCTGACAGGAGCAACCGTTGTTGTCGACTATTTTGATTCCAATGAAGCCATGTATATCCGTGTCGCTAACGGAGAACCATATGACATCCTGGTTCCTAGTGATTACATGATCGAGCGTTTGTTGCAGGAAGATTTGCTTCAACCATTGGATAAAAGCAAGTTAAACTGCATGGATTTGTTAGTAGAAGGGGTCAAAGGGCTGCCATATGATCCAAATAACGATTACTCTGTTCCTTATTTCTGGGGGACTGTAGGTATTGTTTATGATAAGACAAAAGTCAGTGAAGAAGACCTGCAAAGAGAAGGCTTCAATATTTTCCTTGATACAAAATATAAAGGTGACATTTATTTATATGATTCTGAGCGTGACTCTTTCATGATGGCTTTAAAGGCCTTAGGGTATTCTATGAATACTTCTGATCCTAATGAATTAAATGAAGCTTATGAATGGTTATTACAGTGTGTAGAGACGATGGATCCTGAAATTGTAACAGATGAGATCATCGATAACATGGCGCAGGGACGTAAGGCTTTAGGCTTGGTTTATTCTGGTGATGCTACTTATATCATGAGTGAGAACGAAAACATGGGCTACTTCATTCCTGAAAGTGGAACGAACCTCTGGTCCGATGCAATGGTTATTCCTAAGAATGCCGCCAATCCAGATCTGGCGCATGAGTTTATCAATTATGTGTCAAGTTACGATGGTGCTATGGATAACTCCAGCTTTGTAGGCTACACATCCGCCAATCAGCAGGTCATGGATGAATTAGCGAATGGTGATTTCGCAGGCATTAATGCTTATCTGCCTCGTACAGGTAACCCAAATGATGAAGTTTTTAAATATGATGAAGAGACACGTAAAACGATCTCTGATTTATTCAGCCGTGTCAAGATTGCCGCAAGCAACGCTTAGAAGACAGCTTTCGAGCTGTCTTTTTATTTTTTCTTCAAACAAAAGATAAAGAACTGAAAACGATATTTAATTAACCTGATGTGATATATAAATGCTAATAAGTTGCTGTATAATAGACTTGAAGAGATATTATGGGCTGCTATAAACAGAAAAGAGAGGAGGCAGGATATCATCAACCAGAAGAACGTGACGCAGGCATTTTGTCTGCAGTCCAAAGCCGATGGAAAACAAGGCAGTCGCAGAATATTTTGAAGATCAAAAAGAAGGTGCTCGAAGCTGTTATTTGAAATAACAGTTCAAGCGGAAATGATGTTGTCTTTCGAGGAAATACGAAAGCAGAAAAAACACAAAGAAAGGAGAAGCTGCTCGATAAGATATTCAAGAAGAAGGGCTTGAAGATCTTTGTCCTTATTTTGAGCAGCGGGCCGAATCATATGATGATCCGACAAGTCGTCAGATGGATAGTGGCGGCGGCCGTAATACTAAGCCTATTAGGTGTGACGGATTTATGGATCAACTATCAACAGCAAAATGCAATTCGCGCGTATTCAGATTATCTGCCAACCAGTCAGTTACTCGCGACGGCCTATCCAGAAGACAGCATTCAATGTGAGATTGAACCATGTTATGCCAATGGGCAGATCATTTCATACGTGGCAACCTATCGCACCCTGGGGACTTCTTCGGTGAATCTGGATAATTTTATGGTGAATAGTCGTATGGAATTGACGCTTAATCGTGACATGCCGACGAATCGAACGATTCTGACTTATGTATTTCCAAGTGAACAAGTTACTTCGATTGTTTCTAATGAGCAGATGGAGGTGAAAGGCTATGCATTGACCACGGGTGTCTCTGTGATCAGCGGGCAGTACTATGGACAGCATTATCAGATCAGTTTTATGGCAAAACTGTATCCATCCCATGTCACTTTTGAAGATAAACAGACGCAATTAGTCATTCAGGATCAGGTAGAAACATTTTTCACGCTGGCTTAGGAAAAGACGGTCACTATTCACAAAAAGGAGAGATTTTCTCCTTTTTGTTTTTAGGTTTAGGATTTTTAAAAACCTCTTTTTAATTTTCAGGATAGATGAAAAAGATAGCGATATCAGGCGCAAAATTGGATTTTGAAATGTTAAATCGGATTTAACGCGAAAAATAATTATTTGATGTATATTTAACATATTCATGATTTTTTATTTAACATTCCTCCACTATAATAGGCACTGTTCACAAGGAACGTGGAGGTAGAAAAAAATGAAAAAATTGACAAAAGTATTCTTATCTATGGTGTTTGCAGGTGCCATGCTGACAGGATGTGGTTCCTCTTCAGCAACGATCACTGCAGTTACACGTGAGGAAGGTTCCGGAACAAGAGGAGCTTTCGTTGAACTGTTTGGTCTGGAAGATGCAGATGGAAACGAAACCATCAGTCAGGACACGCAGACAACTAACTCTACCGCTGTTATGATCACAACAGTGCAGGGTAATGAAAATGCTATTGGTTATATTTCTTTAGGTTCATTAAATGATGATGTTAAAGCTGTACAGATCGACGGTGTCGATGCAACTGCTGAAAACATCATGAACGGTACTTACAAAATCAGCCGTCCATTCAATATTGTAACAAGAACTGGTGATACAGATCCAATCACTCAGGACTTCATTACTTATATCTTAAGTGACGAAGGTCAGGCTGTAGTAACTGAAGAAGGTTACATTTCTGAGGGTTCTAACGGTGCTTACACAGCTGCTAATTTAAGTGGTTCAATCACTGTAGGTGGTTCTTCATCTGTTACACCTGTTATGGAAAAATTAGCTGAAGCTTATAAAGCTTTAAATCCAAATGTTTCTATCACTGTTCAGCAGACAGACTCAACTTCTGGTGTTACTGGTGCTACTGAAGGTTTATTAAATATCGGTATGGTATCAAGAGAAGTGACTTCTGAAGAATTAGCTGGTGGTTTAACGAGTCAGTCAATCGCCTTAGATGGTATCGCTGTTATCGTTAATACTGCAAATGATGTAGAAAACTTAACAAGTGATCAGGTTAAACAGATCTACACAAAAGAATTAACATCATGGGATGAGGTTCAATAAACTCATCCTTTCTTACAAGTTAGGGAGATCAATATGAAAGAAAAACTCATGAAATATGTGTTCTTCATATGTGCCTGTGTCTCGATCTTTGCAGTTGCTTGTATCTGTTTATTCCTTTTCGCAAACGGATTACCTGCTATGGCCAAGATCGGTGTCCTGGATTTCTTAACAGGTACGGAATGGAGACCAACCAGTGAGATCTTCGGTATTTTCCCGATGATCATTGGTAGTATCTATGTAACTGGTTTATCCATCGTCATTGGTGTGCCATTAGGCTTATTATGTGCGGTGTATTTAGTATATTATTGTCCTAAGAAACTGCAGGGCGTCTTGAAGACTGCAGTGGATTTGCTGGCCGGAATTCCATCCATCGTTTATGGTTTCTTCGGCTTAGTCGTGATCGTACCCATTGTACAGGATATTTTCGGTACAAATGGACAGGGTGTTCTGACCGCTTCGATCCTGTTGGGTATCATGATCTTACCAACGATTATTTCTGTTACAGAATCAAGTTTGAGACAGGTTCCTGAGGAGTATTATCAAGGGTCGTTAGCTTTAGGAGCTACCCATGAGAGAAGTATCTTTAAAACATGTATTCCTGCTGCCAAATCCGGTATTCTGGCAGGTGTCGTTTTAGGTATTGGTCGTTCGATTGGTGAAACAATGGCAGTCATGATGGTTGCCGGTAACCAGCCGGTCATTCCTTCAAGCATCCTTGGTGGTGTGCGTACGATGACAACCAATATCGTTATGGAAATGAGCTATGCGACCGGACTGCATCGAGAGGCTTTGATAGCAACGGCCGTTGTCTTATTCGTCTTTATTTTGATTATTAACGTGTCTCTAAGTTTAATTAATAGGAAAGGGGAAAAATAATGGGTGCATTTTTTAAAAAATACAGCGGCCATCCCTTCTCATTGATCATGGCTATTTTGATTCATTTAGCCGCCCTGATTACAGTGGGTGTCTTGTTTGCCCTGGTCGCCTATATTTTAATTAGAGGTGTCGCTAATCTAAGTCCGGAGCTCTTTGCCTGGACCTATAACACAGATAATGTATCCATGATGCCAGCCATCATCAACACGGTGATCATCATGCTGTTAAGCTTATTGATTGCTACACCAATCGGTATCTTCTCAGCCATCTACCTGGTTGAGTATGCCAAAAAAGGGAATAAAGTGGTAAAATGGATCCGTATGACGACTGAAACCTTAGCAGGTATTCCATCCATCGTCTTTGGTTTATTTGGTTATCTGATGTTTGTTCTCTTCCTGCATTTTGGCTATTCCTTATTAGCCGGTGCCTTAACGCTGAGCCTGATGGTCTTACCAACGATTATGCGTACGACTGAGGAAGCGTTAAGAGCGGTTCCTGACAGCTATCGTGAGGCAAGCTTTGGTTTAGGAGCCGGTCATTTAAGAACGATCTTTAAGATCATTCTGCCATCTGCCATGCATGGTATTTTATCCGGTATTATCTTAAGTATCGGACGTATCTTTGGTGAAACGGCTGCTTTGATCTACACGACTGGTACAGCACCAGTGATCTATGGTGGACTGTTAGATTCAGGACGTACGCTGGCATGTCATATGTATGCCTTGCTTTCTGAAGGTCTGTACATGGATCAGGCTTATGCGACAGCTGTCGTTTTACTCGTCTTAGTTTTATGTATCAACTTATTATCTAACTATATTGGAAATAAAATGTCAGGAGGAAAATCATGACAAGCAAAATTTCAGTCAAAGACATGCAGTTATACTATGGTGACTTCCATGCCTTGAAAGATGTCAACCTTGAGATTCCTGAGCACCAGATTACGGCCTTTATCGGTCCATCCGGATGCGGGAAATCCACTTTATTAAAATCCTTGAACCGTATGAATGACCTGGTTGAAGGATGTCGTATAGAAGGGAAGATCACGCTGGATGGCGAAGATATTTATGGCGATATCGATATCAACCATCTACGAAAAAGAGTAGGAATGGTCTTCCAGAAACCAAATCCATTCCCAATGAGTATTTATGACAACATTGCTTACGGTCCACGTACACATGGTATCAAGAGCAAGGCTAAGCTCGATCAGATTGTGGAACAGTCTTTACGTAATGCAGCCATCTGGGATGAATTAAAAGATCGTTTGAATAAGAGCGCCTTAGGCCTTTCTGGAGGTCAGCAGCAGCGTTTATGTATTGCCAGAGCTTTAGCGGTAGAACCAGAAGTCTTATTAATGGATGAACCAACTTCAGCCTTGGACCCTATTTCTACGTCTAAGATCGAGGATCTGGTCGTCGAATTAAAAGATAAGTATACGATCGTTATGGTAACCCATAACATGCAGCAGGCTGCGCGTGTTTCTGATCGTACTGCTTTCTTCCTTTTAGGCGAAGTGGTAGAATATAATGATACGAAGACACTCTTTGAAAATCCTGCGGATGAACGTACAGAAAGATATATTACAGGGAGGTTCGGTTAATGCGCGACTCATATACTCATCAGCTCGAAACTTTGCAGAAGGAAGTGCAGGTACTTGGCCATATGTGTACTGCCAATATTGGCAAAAGCCTGCATGGCATCTTCAATCAGAGCGAGGATATTTTAGATGAACTCATCGAAGACTATCATGCTGCCAGAGTAAAGCAACAGGAGATCTCTTCATTATGCATGCAGCTGTTGCTTTTACAGCAGCCGGTTGCAAAGGATCTGAGATTGATCAGTGCTTCTTTAAAAATTGCCAGTGACCTGGATCGTATTTCCAGCCATGCCAGAGAGATGGCTGACTTAGGTAAGCTGATCATCGATCAGGAAGTATTTGATAAAGATGCGGTTCAAGCGATGGGCGCTTCAACCATCAAAATGGTCAGTCAGGCGATTACAGCTTATGCGAATGGAGATTTGAATCTGGCTGGTCATGTAGAAAGAAAAGATGACAAGATCGATGATACGTATGCCAGGATTCGTCAGGAACTCATTTCCCGCATGAATCATGAACATGAAGATATCGAACATCTGGTTAATCAGTTAATGGTGATTAAATATCTGGAAAGAATTGCTGACCATGCTTGCCATATCGCAAGATGGACAATCTACATCGCAACAGGAGATCAGTCTGAATAAGACTGGTCTTTTTGTTCACTTTACATACATTTAACTCACTATTTATTTGTTTTTGCTTTATAATAGAGGTTGAGTAAGATTGAGGTGATTGAAATGATCTATATACTAGAAGATGATGACAATATTCGAGAGTTAGTCGTTTATACATTAAATCAAAGCGGTTTTGAAGCAACCGGCTTTGCTTTACCTTCAGAGATGTTTAAAGCTTTAGCCAAACAGCGCTGCCAATTACTGCTTTTAGATATTATGTTACCTGAAAAAGATGGCATTACAGTTTTAAAGGAAATTCGTGCCGGTAAGGAAACAGAGAATATTCCTGTCGTGATGCTGACCGCTAAGGGAAGTGAATATGATAAAGTCATTGGCTTAGACAGCGGAGCAGATGATTACATTACCAAGCCTTTTGGGATGATGGAACTGGTGAGTCGTGTCAAAGCGGTCTTACGTCGTACAAAACCTAAAAACAATACAGAGACGATCCAAATTGATGATCTGACCATTATTCCGAAGTCCCATATCGTCAAAGTCAAGGATCAGGAAGTGGCCCTGACGATGAAAGAATATGAGTTGCTGCTGTTATTATCCAGACATCCGGGACAGGTATTCAGCCGTGATGATTTATTGGAAAAAATCTGGGGTTATGCTTTTGATAAGGAAAATCGTACGGTGGATGTACATATTCGTACGTTGAGAGTAAAATTAAAAGAATGTGGTAGTTACATTGAGACGGTGCGCGGCGTCGGTTATAAACTGGAGGTCAAAGATGAATAAGAAGATCTTTCAGGCAATTTTCTTAGTTGCGGTGAGTATCTTATTATTGAGCTTCAGTCTAGTTTCCGGAATCTTATATAACTATTCGAATGATCAGTTTTTAAGGGCTGTCGAAAATGAAGTCCATTTCATTGCGGAAGGCATCGAGTTAGATGGACTGAATTATCTAGAAACCTTACCGGAAGTAGAGCATCGCATTACCTGGATCAATGCTTCGGGTGAGGTTCTATTTGACAATCAGGCCGAGGCTGGTCAAATGGAGAATCATCTGAATCGTGAAGAAGTGCAGGAAGCATTGAACAATGGGATCGGCAGTTCACATCGCTATTCGACCACACTGTCCACCCAAACGATCAATTATGCCATTCTTTTGGATGATGGCAGTATCCTGCGTCTATCTGAAACGCAGGATTCGATGCTGGCGATCCTGTATAACCTGCTGCAGCCGCTGTTATTTGTCTTATTGATTGCAATCGTACTGTCGGCGCTATTAGGTCATTATTTATCTAAGAAGATCGTTCAGCCATTAAACCATATGGATCTCGATAATCTAGATGCCAATCGTGTCTATGAGGAATTAAATCCATTGGTGGCCCGTCTGGCTTTACAGAAGGAAGAAATTCAAAAGAAAATGGAGATCCTGACGGCTAGAGAAAACGAGTTTAAGACCATTATTGAGAACATGCAGGAAGGCTTGATGGTGCTGGACAATGAAGGACATCTTTTGTCCTATAATCATCAGGCGCAGCAGATCCTGAATTTCAATGACCATCTGAAGTTCCAAAGCATCCTCATGGTTCATCAGTCTTTCGAGGTGTCCAATGCTTTGCATGAAGCTAAGAACGGCAAGTCGATCAAGCAGGAGATGATGCTGGGGGATAAATGCTATCAACTAATCTCCAGTCCGGTCATGGAGGATAGCCATATTGTGGGTGTCGTGATGATGATCTGGGACATTTCAGAGATTCATGAGCGTGAAGCCCTGCGGCGTGAATTCTCAGCCAATGTATCTCACGAATTGAAAACACCGCTGACTTCTATTTCCGGCTTTGCGGAGATCATTCAGGCCGGTATTGCCAAGGATGAGGATGTCAAACGCTTTGCTGGCAAGATATACGATGAATCCAGACGTTTATTGCATCTGGTGAATGATATCATTCAGCTTTCTGAGCTGGATGAAGAAGGTATGGCTCAGAAAAAAGAACCATGTTCACTCAAATCGATTACGGAAGATGTGGTTGAAAAGTTGAGTGGCAGTGCTGCTAAACAAAAGGTCAAGATAACGACGGATCTGGCAGATCTGCGTGTTTTAGGAATCTACTCAGTGCTGCATGAGATGGTCTACAATGTTGTGGAAAATGCCATCAAATACAACAAAGAGAAAGGCGAAGTGAAGATCAAGCTGAAGGAAAAAGGGGATTTTGTCGAACTGCTGGTCAAGGATACCGGTATTGGCATTCCTTTTGAGATGCAGGAAAGAGTTTTTGAACGTTTCTATCGCGTTGATAAGAGTCATTCGAAGGAAATCGGCGGAACTGGTCTGGGCTTATCGATCGTCAAACATGGCGCCAATATCCACCATGCGACCATTCAATTAGACAGTACGCTAGGCAAAGGGACGAAGATCAGTCTCGATTTCCCGAAATATGTGGAAGAACAGAGCCTGGTGACTACCGCTAACCGTTAATCCAGCTCCCTGAGGGGAGCTTTTTTGTTATGCAGAAAAAGCATATATCAATATGCCTATAAAGCAAGTGTGTTTTGTTTCAATTGTGGTATAATGAAGACAGAAAAGGAGTGATCAAAATGACAGAAAAGAAAGTTCCTGGTACGCATGGCAATATTTATGTTCCTTTTGAGAAAAGAACGGGTGAGTCTTCCGTCGTGTACTTTACACGTGATCTTTCCGCTGAGGGATTGCAGAAGATCTATGAGCGTGTGAAAGAAAATATGACCGGGAAAGTGGCGATTAAATTGCATACCGGAGAGCCACATGGACCGAATATTATTCCGCGTCCATGGGTTGAGAACCTGATTAAAAAAGAGCTTCCTGAAGCAACCATCGTTGAAACGAACACTTATTATGAAGGTGGACGTTATACAACGAAGGCACATCGTGAAACGTTGCAGACCAATGGCTGGACTTTCTGTCCGGTGGATATCATGGATGAAAACGGTGTGGTGAATTTACCTGTTGTCAATGGTAAGTGGTTTACCGAGATGTCCATGGGAAAGAATATTCTGAATTATGATTCCCTGTTTGTTCTGACGCATTTCAAGGGGCATACACAGGGTGGTTTTGGTGGATCGAATAAGAATATCGGTATTGGATGTGCCGATGGACGGATCGGTAAAGCGATGATCCATACTACACCGGGCTCTGATGATATGTGGGATATTAAAACCGAAGAATTCATGGAGAGAATGACAGAGTCTGCAAAGGCGGTTGTTGATCATTTCGGCAAGCATATTACTTTTGTGAATGTCATGCGAAATATGTCTGTATCCTGTGACTGCGAAGGAGTGAATGCCGAACCGGTCGTTACACCAAATGTTGGGATCCTGGCTTCATTCGATATCCTGGCCATTGATCAGGCAAGTGTTGACTTCATTTATGCGATGAAACCAGAAGATCGTCATGCGCTGGTGGAACGGATGGAAAGCCGTCATGGTTTACGTCAGTTAAGTTACATGAAAGAATTAGGGATGGGAAATGATCGTTATACGCTGGTTGATATTGATCATGAGGATAGGATCATTACAGCAGCTGACGCCATTAAAGATGTCGTACCATTCAGTGAAGAACAGTAAGGTGGGAGCGATCCCACCTTTTTGTAAACTGTATTTTCTAAACCTCCTGGTGTAAGGACAAAGCATGTGAACTGTATTCGAAAGCATGCCTGATCACTTGATAACCCGCTCTTCTATGGCATAATAGTGCCAAAGGAGGGCGATTTCAATGAATTTATCCACATGTGTGAAATTATGCTGCCATCAAAAGATGCCGGTAACGAGTCTCTTTGTCGAGAGATCAACCCCACTGCAGGAAATCCATACTGCCAGGAGAGGCGGCTGCCGGCATTTTCATTTTGCCCTGGGCAGCGAGGCGCAAATCTCAACCATGCTTGTTGAACCGTTGGAGCGTGATGATTTCTTTTTGACACTGCATATCGATACGCGTTTGCCGGCAATCAGGGGATTGATGGATATCGATCATATGTTGCTGGAGGGGAAGGAGGTGGCTACTTATCTCATGATGGAAAAATGGCAGGAAGCCGGTTATACGCATAGCATCGGGGTGGCTTATTATACAATTCCATAGCTGAATGCCTTGCTTGGCTCTATGCATAAGATCCCGAGTGTCAATCTCGTCAGCGCATCCAGCCTGACCGAGGAGTTGATCGAATACTGTCAAGCCAATAAGATTGCCTTGATGGTTCAGGGTCAGGGTGGAGTTGAGAATCGCGAGGTTCAACGCATTGCGCTGATGAAACAACGCCAGCCAGAAGTCATTTATCTGCGTTATTTACTGCAAAGAGGTATTGCGGTCACAACCAGGCACAGCGCTTGTCTGCAGCTCTTCGACTTTACGTTAAGCGCGGAGGAAATGCCGCTGGATCCAAACATAAAAACGCCGAATCATTCGGCGTTTTCATCTTCAAAAAGATCTTCTCGTACCATTTCCAGCGTGGAGAAGCGCCCCCCTTTCGATCATGCGGGAGACATCGATCTTGGTCTTGAGATGACGATCGTAATGCAGGGCAAAGACACAGGCATAAAGCAGATCCAGAATGTACTCGATGGAAATATCGGTTGAAAAGGTCGCAATCTTGGAATAGAGACGTTCCCTGGTACAAATCCGCAAAACGACATCCGCCTGGCGGGAAACGGTGTTGTCTCCGATATTGGTGATGGCAATGAGCGGAATATGGTTGGCTTTCAGGGCACTGGCAACACGCCCCAAAATAGGTGTTTCGCCTGAGTAGGAAACGATGATGGCACAGTCTTTTGCCTGTGTCAGGCAAGCCTGATAAACGAGTTCCCCCTGCAGGGCACAGACCTTGACTTCTTTGCCGATGCGGCCCATCCGATGGGCAAATTCCTGTGTGATCAATCCGTTGTTACTGACAGCAAAGAGGCGAATGCCCTCACTCTTGCGAATGATCCCAACAGCCTTTTGCAGCTCATCGTGGGTCACTAAGGAAAGCGTATCATCGATGGATTCCTTTTTGAGCGTCGCCAGCTTCGAAGCAATGGACATGATCGTATCATTATTCTCAAAGGGCAGATTGGCATCGATGTGAGCAAAATGCGTCTCCAGGTATTGGGTTTCTTTGAGATACGCCGCCTTGAGTTCGTTCCATCCATTAAAATGCATTTTATGTGCAATGCGGATCAGGGGAGAAGGGGAGGTATATGTCGCCTGGGCAATCTCTTTAGTTGTCATGTCCTGAATTTTCATCTTCTGTTCTAAGATAAAATCAACAATGGTTCTTTCACTGCTGGAAAAATTGCCTTTTTCCAGTCTTTCACGAATCAGCATATGATCACCTCTAAGCTCATTTTATCATCAATCCAGAGCGAATGTTATTGGTGACGCGCTAAATCATGAAAATTGACATACATCGTCAATAGCGCAAAAGCCAGGGTGAAAAGAGCCAGGAGCCCCCAGCAGACAGCCAGTTCAGAGAATGTGCCTGTCTGAATGAGCGTATTGCCTTTGACATACCAGTAGAGCGGTGTAAAGGAGGCAATGCGGCTCATGGTACTGTTGATCAGGGATTGTGATAAAAAGGCTCCTCCCAGAAACGCAGATCCAAGCGAGATGAGCTGACTTAACATGGTCAGGACATCTTTAGGATGACGGAAGCGTGTGACCAGATGGCTGAGCAATACGGAGAGCGTATAGCAGGCCAGTGTATAGATGCCTAGATGACAGAGCCACAGGGCTCCCTGGGATGAGAAGATCTCAGCAGGAAAGAAGTGCATTAAGATGAGACTGAAGGCAAAAAGAATCACCAGGGCAAAGGAACCGGCCCCTAATAACAGTTCCAAGGTAATTCTTTTGGCTGACATCGGTGAAGCTAACATGCGGGTGTAGCTTTGCGGATCACGCATTTCGATAAGACAACTGGAGATCATCGTGGTCAGTAAAGCCATGATGACATAGCTGAGGTAATTTAAGGCGGAGACAAACGAGGACTGATCCTGATTGGACTGACTAAAATCAACGGTAACCTGCTGACTTAAGATGGGCAGCAGGATCTCTTGTTGTGCACTGAGACTGAGTTGGGGATCCTGCCGGTGCAGGGCATACATCTTTTCTAAGTAAAAAGCGATGTTGCGTGAAGCCAGGGAAGCAGATAAACCTTGATTACCCTGATAATCTAATTCTCCCTGTCCATCCAAAAAGGCTTCTTCAAAGCCATCCGGAATATGCAAAGTGAGATTGAGATACTGATAAAAGAGCCCGTCCTGCATTTCGTGGGCATCTTCATAAAAGACGACCTGATGCGTTTTTTCAAGATAATCCGTCAGCAGACCGGATAGCTCGGAATGATCTTCGTCTATGACGCCGATGACAACAGTACTGGCTTCATAGTGAGTCGCGGAATCGTTACGGAAACCAATCATGAGGGCAAAAACCGAAAGATAGATCAATAGATAAAGCAAGAAGGTCTTCCATTTCGAGCGGGTCAGTTTCCAGTAGAGTTTAAAGACTTGCATAACGTTGCCTCCTTAAGATCAATAAGGTCAAGAGATAGAAGAGAAGTCCGATCACTGCCATGGTGATGATCAACCGATAATAGGTACCGTTCAGGCCATAGAAGCTGAGCTGATAATAGGCATCCGTGATCAAGGCTGCAGGATTGAGAGCATCTGCCAGCGGACAATAAAGCCGAACCAGGTATTTGATCTGTGGGAGCATCATCCCAGCGGCTGTATTGCCAAGCATGATGATGGCCGTCAGCAGATTGCTTTTATCGTTATAGTTCAGCTTCAAGAAGCCGCCCACGACCATGCCCAGTCCATTGCCTAACCAGGAACCCAGGAAGGTTGTCAGCAGGATAAAACCGGTGTGCGTCCCAAAATCAATCTGCAATAAGTATTTCATGACCAGGATCTGGATCAGATTTAAGCTCATACAGATGAGATTATTGCTGAGGACCTGTTTGAAGACGAGATGGGATTTTTTTTCTGGCGAGCAGGCCAGTCGTTTTCCGACCTCACTGAGATTGGCCTGCAGATCATTGATGGCTTTCAGTCCAAAATAGGCACTCGAAAGGCAGCCCATGGCCAGGGTCGTAAAATAATTGATATAGATCAGGCTCTTGTTTGATGGCATGGTCCTTTCAACAAGATAAGCTGTCTGGCTATTGTCAGGCAGGATCCCGGTTTGTTCTGTCAAGGCCCGGGTTTGCTGATACTGGTTGGCGATGGCTGTAATGATGGTTTGGGCGATGCCGTTGTCATCCATATGCACGACCAGCTGTCCATCATCCTGAACTTCTAAAACAGCATCTGCCTGTTCCGGTTCAACCAGCGTGATGATCCCTTCTGTTTCCAGCTGATCTAAAACAGCGGCCAGCTGGGGATCATTGTTTAATGAAAGGGTTCCTACTTGAGCAGGGGAAGAGGCTGTTGTGTAGGCATTGGCAATGATCAGACGAAAAAGAACAGTCAGGATCAGAGGAAAGACCAGGATCCAGAAGATCAGTGCCCAGTTACGGGTCTTACGTTGAATTTCCAAAATCAGATTATGCATGATCATCCCTCAATTCTCTTCCAGTCATCTCTAAGAAGACATCGTTTAAAGTGGGCATTTCGGTGTAGACGCGACCATAGGTAATATGGTTGGCTTCTAAATAGTCTAAGAGTGTCACCAGGCAGTGTTCCTGGCTGTTATACTTGATTTCCAGTCGTTCGTGCGCATAATCAAGGGCATAAACGTGGGGGAGTTTTTGAATGTTTGCTTGCTGATAAGGGGTGAGGGTGATTTGATCGATGCTCACCTTTTGCTTTAAGGTAATCATTTCTTTCAGGGCTTCTTTGCTGCCGACGGCGGCCACCTGGCCATGATCCAGTATGATGATACGGCTGCATAACTGTTCGACTTCTTCCATATAGTGACTGGTATAAATGATCGTGGCGCCCTGTTCGTTGAGCTGACGGATCCCCTGTAAGATGGCATTGCGGCTTTGCGGATCGACAGCGACCGTTGGTTCATCCATGAAGATGAGCCGCGGATGATGGGCGATACCGCAGGCGATGTTAAGACGCCTGAGCAATCCACCACTCAATTTAGCGGGCAGAAAGTTGGCATATTCTTCCAGCTCAACAAATCGCATGGCCTCTTGCACATACTGTTTACACAGTGCCTTATCTTTGATGTAGAGCGAACAGAAATAGTGTATATTTTCTTGTACGGTCAACTCAGAGAAGACGGCAACCTGTTGGAACACAATGCCGATCTGCCGTTTGATGTCATAGGCATTGGGACGCATCGGTTGACCAAAGATCTCAATTTGACCTTTATCGTAAGTGAGCAAGGAGAGGATGCAATGAATGGCCGTCGTCTTGCCACTTCCGTTTGGACCGAGCAGACCCAAGATCTCCCCTTCTTTGACTTCCAGGTTTAAATGGTCCAGTGCTAAATGATCGCCGTAGCGTTTAACTAGATTTTCAACTTTTATCAACATAAGCTTCACCTCATATCCTTATTATACAGGATCCAGAAGATGTTGCTTAGTCATCGCTGTCATCAACACAGATGACAAATGTCACTTTTTTTTCCTTTTCAATTGTCTTAAAAATCAGTACAATAAAAGAGTGAGGTGAGACGTGTGATCAGATGGGGACTGCTTCTCTTAGGCTTAAGTCAGGTTGGCCGAGTGGATCTGTTTTTAATAGCGCTATGTATTTCGCTGCTGCAGGCACTGCCGCTTTCTCAAGGGGGACAGAAAGGCTTGTTTGGCATTGGCCTGGGGCTGGTTTTCCTTTTTCCGGAGTTGACGTATTATTTTGGTTTATGGGCCTATGGCGGCTATCCTTTTCATCCTCTGATCTGTCTTTTTTCTGTTCTTCCAGCGCTGTTTTATGCTGATCCAACGTTTTTGTGGGGATGTATTTGGCTCGCCTTTGGCTGGCAGTTAGGTAAGCTGGAGCAGAACTATTTACAGGATCACACGCGTTTAAAACACCAGCGAGATGATTTTGTGGAAAAAGAACGTTTCTTAGCCGAACAGAATGCACGGCTTGAAGCGGAAAAACAATATGAAATTGAAATTGCCAGGTTACAGGAGCGCAACCGGATTGCGCGAGATCTGCATGATTCCATCGGTCATGTGCTTTCCAGCAGTCTTCTGCAGGTTGGGGCTTTGCAGGCCGTCAATCAGGATCAGCGGCTTGAGCCGCTTTTACAGACGCTCTCGCAGACACTCGATCGAGGCATGCATAGTGCGCGTCAGAGCTTACACGACCTCGAAGATGCCAGCTGGGATTTTGATAGTGAACTGCAGCGTTGTATTCATCAGTTCCAGTTCTGTCCACTCACGTTGCACCAGCAGATCGATCACCCGTTTTCAACCTGGCAGGGCAAGCATGTGATCGCCATTATCAATGAGGCCTTACACAATGTGACCCGTCATTCCAAGGCGACCAGGGTGCAGTTGACACTGAGTGAGCAGCCCGGCTTTTACCAGTTGATCATTGCCGATAACGGTCCAGTTGGAAAGATCAAGAGCGGTGGGATGGGACTGGCGAACATGCAGGAAAGAGTACAGCTTTTAAAGGGACATTGGAATCTCGATACCCAGAACGGATTTAAGATCCATATCAGCTGGCCAAAGGAGGAGAAGATACATGAAGATCATGATCGTGGATGATGATGCCATCGTCAGAATGTCATTAAAAACCATATTAGAAGCGAGTGGGCATCAGGTCGTCAGTGAGCTGGGCGGCGGACGGGAGGTCGTTTCTGCTTATTTAAAGACGCAGCCTGAAATCGTCCTCATGGATATTCGCATGCCTGATGGAGATGGCCTGGAGGCCAGTCGCGAACTGCTGCAGCAAGATCCGCAGGCGCGTATCTTGCTGCTGACGACCTTTCATGATGAGGAATATATCATCAAGGCGCTGACCTTAGGAGTGAGCGGTTATATTCTGAAGCAAAACTATGCAGGCCTGGAAGCCTCCCTGCAAGCAATCAAGGAGGGACAGAAAGTCTATAACACTGAAATTGTGGCGAAGATCCCGCAACTCTTCAAAAAACATCAGACGAAAGCCAGCGCCGATCTGACAGAACGGGAGGTTGAGATCATCGAATATGTGGCGAAGGGATATAATAATCGTGAGATCAGTCAGGCCCTCTATTTGAGCGAAGGAACGGTGCGTAATTATCTTTCAACGCTCCTGAATAAGCTGGAATTACGTGATCGTACCCAATTGGCCATTTATTATTATCAGGTGATGGAGGGAAGCCGATGAAGAAAATCTTGATCATTGAAGATGAAGTGCCTTTAAGAGAGGAACTCGCTTTGCTTTTAAATAATAATGGCTATGCCGCTGTGATCCTGACTGATTTCGAGGATCCTGTTTCCGCTATTTTACAGCAGGATCCGGATCTGGTTTTGATGGATATTGTGATGCCGGGGCTCAATGGGCAATATTTATTAAAACAATTGCGTGCGCATTCCAATGTACCTGTCATCATGGTCACCAGCAAAAATACTGAGATGGATGAGATGCTCAGTTTAAGTTACGGTGCCGATGACTATCTCACTAAGCCTTATCATCCTCAACTGCTGCTTTTACATATCGAAGCCCTCTTTAAACGCATGGGCCAACAGCCCAATACGATGGACTATCGCCATGTGCATATCAATTTAGAGCGCAGCTCACTGGAAAGTGAGCAAAAGGAACTTGTGCTTTCTAAAAATGAAATGGGGATCTTCTATTTTCTTTATCAGCATCGTGGCACGATCGTCAGCCGGGATGAGATCATGGACTATTTATGGAGCACAGAGCGCTTTATCGATGATAATACGCTAACCGTCAACATGAATCGACTGCGTCGCAAATTAGCGGATATCGGTTTAAATGAGGTCATTGAGACCAGGAGAGGACAGGGATATTTACTGAAATGAAATGGAAAGATTATGTGGCTGATCATATGGTCAGCCTGTTGATTTTATTGTTTGGTGTTTTTGATGTGTTATGGATGACACAGGTCTATGGACGCAATGTGGAATTTACACTGGCGATTGGGTTTGTCCTGGTGACAAGTCTTGGGGCCTGTTTTGTTTATGATTATGGGCGCCGGCGCCAGTTTTATCGGGAATTCAGCCGCCAGTTGGAGCGCCTTTCAGAGAAGTATCTGATTACAGAGCTGGTTTCTCATCCTCGTTTTTATGAAGGAAGATACTTGTGTGAGAGCCTTTATGAGATCGATAAGTCGATGCAGGAGCATCTTTTGGATTATAAGCATCAATTAGATGATTTTCGTGCTTATCTGGAATTGTGGATTCATGAGGTCAAACTGCCGATCTCGAGTTTATACCTGATGCTTCATAATCATCCTTCCAGCCTGAATAACCGCCTGGGCGAGCAGGTGGATCGGATCGATCGCTGCACCGAACAGGTCCTCTATTACATGCGGGCAAATAACAGTGAGAAAGATTATCTTATCGGCAGGCATTCTTTAAAGGAGATCGTTTACGAAGTCGTGGCGAAACATCGCGATCAATTCCGTTACGAAAAGATGGGACTGGAACTCAAGCATCTGGATGAGGTCGTCTATACGGATTCAAAATGGCTGGCGTTCATGCTTTCGCAGATCGTACAGAACGCCTTTCAATACATGCGTCATGAACAGGATGTCATGATTTTTGACAGCTGGAAGGAAGGGGACGAACTGACGTTGATGATAGAGGATCATGGATTAGGGATCAAAGCTTCAGAACTGCCGCGTGTCTTTGAAAAATCTTTTACCGGCAGCAATGGCCGTGTCAAGCGTCAGGCTACGGGCATGGGCTTATATTTATGTAAGCTGCTTTGTGAGAAGATGGGACATCGGATCTGCATTGAATCCAAAGAAAACGCCTGGACGCGGGTGCTGTTGACCTTTAAGTGCAATGATTATTACGATGTTCTCTAATGTGACAAAACTGTAAGATAACTGTTATCTCAATCGATGGTTGGCCCGGCGGACGTGTTCTATAATGAACGAGTAGTCTCGGAAACTCAGAACAAAAAAAGCATTCATCCTAGCCAAGGATGATGAAAAAATGCTTAAACAGTCTAAAATCAGTGAAAGATGAAGTTGCTTTAGTAATCAGATACTTAAAATCCAAAAAAAGTGCGTGCTGAAAACAACTAAGGATATCCTTAATTTTTTTGAAGTGATGTTCTATTTAGCCTTCTTGATTTGCTTTTTTATACCATGCATCAAGATGGATATTAATACATGCAAGCATTGTAAAGAATGAATATCTGGCAGTTGTGTGCGTATGCATGTACTCAACATTGTAATTGTTTAGGATACGGTTATTAACTCGTTCA
>FCNA01000125.1 GCA_900018345.1 Clostridiales bacterium CHKCI006 | reverse complement strand
GGAGGGAAAACTCAGGGAACTGAAACATCTAAGTACCTGAAGGAAAAGAAAGTAAGAACGATTTTCTGAGTAGTGGCGAGCGAAAGGGAAGGAGCCCAAACCGACGATAGTCGGGGTAATAGGGCCGTCGATAAAGCTGAAAAGGAAGGTAGTCAAAATAACTGGGAAGTTATGCCGGAGAGGGTGAAAGCCCCGTAGACGAAACCGGATAAGGAAGCGAGACGGACCCTGAGTACGGCGGGACACGAGGAATCCAGCCGGAAGGATCGAGGACCATCTCGAAAGGCTAAATACTAGGATGTGACCGATAGCGAAAGAGTACCGAGAGGGAAAGGTGAAAAGAACCCCGGGAGGGGAGTGAAAGAGAACCTGAAACCAGATGCTTACAAGAAGTCAGAGCCCGTTAAGGGGTGATGGCGTGCCTTTTGTAGAATGAACCGGCGAGTTATGAATGCTGGCGAGGTTAAGATGAAGAGTCGGAGCCGAAGCGAAAGCGAGTCTGAAGAGGGCGGAGAAGTCAGTATTGATAGACCCGAAACCGGGTGATCTAGGCGTGAACAGGTTGAAGTTGAGGTAAAACTTGATGGAGGACCGAACCGACCCCCGTTGAAACGTTGGCGGATGATTTGCGTCTAGCGGTGAAATTCCAAACGAACCCGGAGATAGCTGGTTCTCCCCGAAATTGCTTTAGGGCAAGCGTGTCGCGAGAGAGAAGGTACCATGAAGGTAGAGCACTGAATATGTGATGGCCTCAACTAGAGGTACTGAGCATAATCAAACTGCGAATGACATGGGAACAGGCGATGCAGTGAGACATAGGGTGATAAGGTCCTGTGTCAAGAGGGAAAGAGCCCAGACCGACAGCTAAGGTCCCAAAATGGATGCTAAGTGGAAAAGGATGTGGGAATGTCCAGACAACTAGGAGGTTGGCTCAGAAGCAGCCACCCTTTAAAGAGTGCGTAACAGCTCACTAGTCGAATGAACCTGCGCCGAAAATATACCGGGGCTAAGCATCATACCGAAGCTAAGGACAGAAGGATCTGTGGTAGGGGAGCGTTGCAGTGGCGAAGAAGCATGACCGGAAGGACATGTGGAGCAGCTGGAAGAGAGAATGCCGGTGTGAGTAGCGGAACGATGGTGAGAATCCATCGCACCGAAAACCCAAGGATTCCAGAGGAAGGTTCGTCCGCTCTGGGAAAGTCGGGAACTAAGGCGAGGCCGAAAGGCGTAGTCGAAGGATAACAGGCGGAAAATCCTGTACTCCTCAGAGGAGTGAATGGAGTGACGGAGAAGGCTAACCGGACACGCGGATGGAAGAGCGTGGGCAAGCGAGGTAGCAGGGATGGATTAAAAGGCCATTCTAATAATGTGAAGGCGTGAAGCGGATGGAACGCAGCGATGCAAGTACAGAAGAAGGTGAAGCCAGCTTCCAGGAAAAGCTCCTGGCTGAGAGACTGAGGACCCGTACCGAAAATGGACACACATGGGTGAGGAGAGAATCCTAAGGTGAGCGAGAGAACTATAGCTAAGGAACTCTGCAAAATGACTCCGTAACTTCGGGAGAAGGAGTGCTCATGAGAATGAGCCGCAGAAAAACGGCCCAAGCGACTGTTTACCAAAAACATAGCTATCTGCAAAGTCGGAAGACGAAGTATAGGTGGTGACGCCTGCCCGGTGCTGGAAGGTTAAGAGGAGATGTCAGTTGAAAGACGAAGCATTGAATTGAAGCCCCAGTAAACGGCGGCCGTAACTATAACGGTCCTAAGGTAGCGAAATTCCTTGTCAGGTAAGTTCTGACCCGCACGAAAGGCGTAACGATTTGGGCGCTGTCTCAGCTGTAGACTCGGTGAAATCTTAGTACCTGTGAAGATGCAGGTTACCCGCGACTAGACGGAAAGACCCCATGGAGCTTCACTGTAGCTTGATATTGGACTCTGATGCATGATGTACAGAATAGGTGGGAGGCGAAGAGACGTGAACGCCAGTTTACGGAGAGCCGAGCGTGGGATACCACCCCTGATGTATTGGAGTTCTAACCGGACCGGAAGGCAGGACGGGACAGTGTCAGGTGGGCAGTTTGACTGGGGCGGTCGCCTCCCAAAGAGTAACGGAGGCGCCCAAAGATACCCTCAGGCTGGATGGAAACCAGTCGCAGAGTGCAAAGGCAAAAGGGTGTTTGACTGCGAGACGGACAGGTCGAGCAGGGACGAAAGTCGGGCTTAGTGATCCGGCGGTGCTGAATGGAAAGGCCGTCGCTCAACGGATAAAAGCTACCCTGGGGATAACAGGCTGATCTCCCCCAAGAGTTCACATCGACGGGGAGGTTTGGCACCTCGATGTCGGCTCATCGCATCCTGGAGCTGAAGTCGGTTCCAAGGGTTGGGCTGTTCGCCCATTAAAGCGGTACGCGAGCTGGGTTCAGAACGTCGTGAGACAGTTCGGTCCCTATCTGTCGTGGGCGCAGGAAGTTTGAGAAGAGCTGTCCTTAGTACGAGAGGACCGGGATGGACATACCAATGGTGCACCAGTTGTCACGCCAGTGGCACAGCTGGGTAGCTAAGTATGGAAGGAATAAACGCTGAAGGCATCTAAGCGTGAAATCCCCTTCAAGATGAGACTTCCCAACGCAAGTTATAAGACCCCTTGAAGACGACAAGGAGATAGGTCAGGAGTGGAAGTGCAGCGATGCATGGAGCGGACTGATACTAAAAGGTCGAAGACTTAACCAAAGAGAAAACGGAAGCAAACGGAGTAACTGATATTCAGTTTTGAGTGTTTGAGAAAAGACGCTCAAGAAGATCTGGTAGTGATAGCATGATGGACACACCTGTTCCCATCCCGAACACAGAAGTTAAGCATCATCACGGCGACAATAGTGCTACGGTGCGAAGATAGCTAGCTGCCAGGT
>FCNA01000126.1 GCA_900018345.1 Clostridiales bacterium CHKCI006 | reverse complement strand
ATTAGATTTATCGACAGTTAACCACTCTGTTATACGGGGATTGGGTACCCCAAGGTCAATGGTTCGTCAAATAAGTTCTAACTATCTATTAACGTGGA
Source organism: Clostridiales bacterium CHKCI006 (assembly GCA_900018345.1). Classification (GTDB taxonomy): domain Bacteria; phylum Bacillota_I; class Bacilli_A; order Erysipelotrichales; family Coprobacillaceae; genus Fimiplasma; species Fimiplasma intestinipullorum. The sequence continues at coordinate 359 of FCNA01000126.1, read as the reverse complement.
TCATCAATATTTTTGACATTTCAAGATCGCGACTTCTTTTATATCCTATTCATGCCACAAAGAAAGGACCGTAGATAACTAAACCTGCTTCTCCTTTTTTGAGGCTTCTCTATGCCATTGATTTTGTGTCTGTTTCTCTCGACTTTTGTCTTCCTTTTTATTAATTTTTTTTCAGTGGTGTTCCTACCATCATAAGATATTCTACACCATTTAACTAACTTCTTATATTCTTCCTGTTTCCATTCCCCATATAAATCCTGCTAATTCTCTTGCCACTGCCATGATGGCTACATTATATGGTTTCCCTCTTAATACCATTCTTTTAAATCTCTTCTGTAATCTTTCAACTGCTCTATCAG
>FCNA01000128.1 GCA_900018345.1 Clostridiales bacterium CHKCI006 | reverse complement strand
CAAGGATTTCGGCTAACCTGTTCAAAGCGCTCTCTTTATTCTGTAATGATGTTTGTATGATACTTGTGATGCCCGCATATGCATCGGCGCCATCTTTTGTTACGAATTGTCCCGATACATTCTTTTTCCCTTTAACGACCCTACACTTTTGCTCTGCTCTATTATTTGTGTATGGTACAATGAATTCTTTCATGAACCTCAAATGATCTTCCTTGTAATCTCGTAAGCGCCTAAAGGTTTTGATATATTCCGGTTCATCTTTCTTTGAGCCTTTTTTATCCGGATATTTCTCCAGTTCCTGATTCAGTATTCGATCATATGCAGTCTCGTATATCGCTATTTCTTCTGCAGGCATGCTTGTTTTTCCTTCTGAAACCAGTTCATGTTTCCGGTGTAACATCGCATGCAGTAAACTGAGCATTTGCTCACATGCTTCGCTCTTTTCAAAATCAATTCCTGCTTTCAGATATCTGTCAATATGTGCATTGCATTCTGCATGTTTGCACAGTAGAAGTCCCTGATAGGTGCTGAAATGATCATGTACTACGATCCCTGTATAGAGTTCCAATAGACTGACCGGCCCTCTTTTACGATCTCCCCGTTTTTCAGTGCACACGTAATAACTTCCTTTTTCGTTAGTAATCGTATGCATCCAGTTTTGGGTTCCGCTTATCTTGACACCTGTTTCATCTACATGAATCACTGGTTCTTTAAGGATTACTCCCAGGATCTCCTCCAAATGCTTCTGACTTTTCGCATAACATTCCTGGCACCAACCAGATATCGTAGATGGGCGAACCTGTATACTCCCACCGCTTATCTCATGGACCATCTTACTTAATCTATCAAATGGGATCGTTCCCCTCTCATTAAGATAAACCATCGCCGCTTTAAAATGTGAACTATATACCAGTGGATTGACTGCATACTTTTTCATTGTTTTCTGATCCAACTGATTGCCTTGTGCATCGATATAATATCTTGTTTCTTTGATCACGCTTTTTAGTACCATATCCACTTCTTGGGTCACATAATATTCGATACGACCATCATTATTTTTAACGGCCTTTGCACCATCTGGCGCTTTTTTGACATGTACGCAGATAACCTGATCTGGCTTATTTAAAAGCTGGCTCTTATGTAGTTGATGATGAGGCTGACCACCACGTTTTCTGCCCGTTTTTACTCGTGTATTGGCATTAGCTTTCGTTTTCGTATGAGAAACCACATCAAATGAACTAGGGAAATTGGAATTTGAGGAATTCATGTATTTAAGCTTATTAATAATGTTTTTCTGTTTTTCTATTTCTTTATCCTGCTGTTTGATCTCCTTCTCCTGCTTTTCAATCAGCGTAGCGAGTCTCTCGATTTCTTTCTGAAGTTCATCCAATCGATCAAGAGCATCATTTTTTTCCTTATCAGCTTCCTTCTTTTGTTTTTTTAGAGAGTCGTTTTCAGCCTTAAGATCATGACATTTGATGGTAAGGAAGCTATTTGACTTTTTAAGAGACTGATTGGAAGACGAGAGTGATGTGTTTTT
>FCNA01000138.1 GCA_900018345.1 Clostridiales bacterium CHKCI006 | reverse complement strand
ATGCTATACATGGATTATCTAACAAAAAAGGAACTGGAAGCTTTTTTGAAGCAGATAAATATCAGAACTAAAAACGGCTATAAACACTATGTCATTATTGCTTTACTGTATGAATCTGGAATGCGAGTCAGCGAATTGATTAATTTAAGAGTAGATCATCTTTATTTTATTGGGAACTCACCATATATAAAGATATTAGGGAAAGGTAATAAAGAAAGAATAGTCTATTTAAATGAGGATATTGTTTCCATGGTTACTGAATATCAATCAAAATTTAATATTCAAAGTGGGTATGTGTTTCGCAATAATTCAAAAAAACAATTAACTCGATTTAGTATCAATAAGATAGTCAGCAAATATCATAATCTGGCCAAAAAAGAATGCCCGACTCTAGAAAGAAAAACTATCAGTCCTCATTCATTCAGGCATTCCAAAGCAGTGCATCTTCTTATGAATAACACAGCATTACCTATCATACAACGATTTTTAGGACACGCAAGCATTCAAACAACAGAAATCTATCTTGATATAACGAATGATGAGGTTAAGAAAAATGTAACCTCAGTTGCATCACTAATTGATATTAAAGAAGATTCCAATGCAGTATGGCAAGGCGATGAAAAACTAATCGAGCTTTTAGAAAGACTATCACAATAAATTATGTGGAGTTTTATCACAAAAAAG
>FCNA01000132.1 GCA_900018345.1 Clostridiales bacterium CHKCI006 | reverse complement strand
AAAAGACGCTCAAGAAGATCTGGTAGTGATAGCATGATGGACACACCTGTTCCCATCCCGAACACAGAAGTTAAGCATCATCACGGCGACAATAGTGCTACGGTGCGAAGATAGCTAGCTGCCAGGTTTTTTTTTGGCCCTTAGGGGCCTTTTTTGTTATATGCTTTCTTTGCTTTGATGATGTCTGATTTTGATATATGCATGATAGAGGGTAACGATAAAACATGGATGGATCTTCTTTATCTTGTCGGTCATTTCTGCGGCACGTCTTTCAACATTTTGAATGGCATTGGTACGTCGTGACAGGAATCGTGACTTTGATGTTATTATGGTATTGATGCGAATTATCGGTTGTCGCTTTATTGAATAGAAGTTCTAATCAGTGATCGCTATCTCGATTGAGACAAGTATCATGCCCCCTGAAGGGGCGTCTTTAAGGGAAAGATCTTTATGCAAGAAGGAAGCACTGCGGATGATAGTCCCTCTCAATCAAGAGTGCATGATCAGCGATCCCACCTCTTTTGGCCCGCTTAGTCAATTAGAGAAATCAGGCTGCACTCTTTGCCTGCTCTATCAAGCAATGCAATGATGATGCTTGTTTTAAAATGAGATGATCAGCTTTTCTTTTATGAGGCTTGATTTGTAAGATGCCTTTTTCAAACAGTCTTTAAGAGCTTCATCAGGTCGGTTTAAGCAGCTTTGATGAGAATAGCGCATATTAGGTCTTCATGAGTCTTACTATCTGACGTATTTCCTATGATAATGATCAAATGCTTCTTTTCAAGATGCTCAGGTCCAAACTGAGCGTTTTTTATGCTTATTGAAGTTAAAATGTGTAAAATAGGCGTAAAAAAGCACGGAAATTCTCTTACATGGATTTAAAAAAGTCATTTACAGAGAGCACGAAAAGAAATTCAAAAAAACTTAAAAAATATTGAAAAAAAGTATTGATTTTTCATTTTTGCTAGGGTATAATAGCTACCGTTGACTGCGTTGAAGTGCGAGGTTGCTGAAACGCCGAGAGCCGTTGTCATGACGGCGTTGCAGGGAATTCGCATCGAGCAAGTCTACCTTTAAAGATAGGCGAAAGGAGGACTAATCATGGCAAAAAACAAAATTAGAATTAAATTAAAAGCGTTTGATCACAAGATCTTAGATGCATCCGCAGAAAAAATCGTAGGTGCAGCAAAGAAGACAGGTGCACAGGTTGTTGGACCAGTTCCACTTCCAACTGAAAGAGAAGTATATACCGTATTGAGAGCAGTGCACAAATATAAAGATTCTCGTGAACAGTTCGAAATTAGAACGCATAAACGTTTGATCGACATCGTCAACCCAACACCTGAAACGATCGATGTGTTAACACGTCTTGAACTTTCAAGTGGTGTGGATATTGAAATTAAATTATAAGAAAGGCAGGATGTAACTCATGAAAGGAATCTTAGGTCGTAAACTTGGAATGACTCAAGTATTCGCAACTGATGGTACTTTAATTCCAGTAACAGTTGTAGAAGCTACGCCAAACGTAGTTTTACAGAAGAAAACAGTTGAAACTGATGGTTACTGTGCAGTACAGGTTGGTTTCGAAGACAAGAGAGAGAAATTAGCTAACAAGGCCGAAAAAGGAATTGTAGCAAAGGCTAACACAGCCCCTAAGCGCTTCATTAAAGAATTTCGCTTTGACGAAATGATGAGTTATGAAGTTGGAGATTTAGTAAAAGTTGATAGCTTTGTAGCTGGTGAAGTCGTAGATGTACAGGGCACTAGCAAAGGTAAAGGTTATCAGGGTGTTATTAAGAGACATGGCCAGCACATCGGTCCTAAAGGACATGGTTCTGGTGCGCATAGAATCGTAGGTTCAATGGGCCCAATCGCTCCTAACCGTATTGCTCCAGGTAAGAAAATGCCAGGACATATGGGTAGCGTAACACGTACGGTACAGAACCTTGAGATCGTTTCTGTGGATACAGAAAACAATCTGTTATTAATCAAGGGATCTATCCCAGGTCCTAAGAAAGGCTTAGTTGTTGTTAAGTCAGCAGTTAAGGCAAACGGAAAAATTAACCCAGCAGCTGAATTAGTAATCAATACGAAAGAAGAACCTGCTGAAGGTGCTCAATAGTTAACTGAAAGGAGGATTTACAGATGCTTAAAGTTGCAGTACACAACCAGGAAGGTGCAAATGTAAATGAAATCGAATTAAACGAAGCTGTATTCGGTATTGAGCCTCACAAGCAGGCCATGTTCGATATGGTTTTATTACAGAGAGCTTCAATTCGACAGGGTACCCACGATACAAAAGGCCGTTCAGAAGTTCGCGGCGGTGGTAGAAAACCTTGGAGACAAAAAGGGACAGGTAGAGCTAGACAGGGTTCCATTCGTGCGCCACAGTGGCGTGGTGGTGGAACGGTATTCGGTCCTACACCTCGTAAATACGGCTTTAAATTAAATAAGAAAGTCGCTCGTTTAGCTTTAAGATCAGCTTTATCTTGCAAAGTAGCAGATAATGAATTTGTTGTATTAGACAAAATCAGCTTCGCTGCACCTAAGACTAAAGATATGATCAAAGTGTTAGAAAACTTAAATGTGAAAGGTAAGACATTACTTGTTATGGATGAAATCGATGAAAACGTACGTTTATCCGCTCGTAATATCCCAGGCGTAATGGTTTTAGACTCACATGGTATCAATGTATATGACATCTTAAACAGCAACAACATGATCGTGACTGAAGCAGCGGTCAAAGTAATTGAGGAGGGTCTTGCATAATGGCACACATTACAGACGTATTAAAAAAACCTATTCTCACTGAAAAATCTTTAAGATTAATGGATGAAGAAAACAAATATACATTTGACGTTGATGTTCGCTGCAATAAAGTTGAGATCAAAGAAGCAGTTGAAAAATTATTCAACGTTAAAGTAGAAAAGGTGAATGTGATGAACATTCGTCCTAAGACAAAAAGAGTTGGTCGTTACGAAGGGAAGACTAACAGAAGAAAGAAAGCTATCGTTAAATTAGCTGAAGGAAATAAGATCGATTTATTCGGTGAAGAATAATTCGACACATATTGGAATGCGCCTATATTCCAGAGAATTAAAAGAGGAGGAAAATAGAGATGGCAATTAAAACATACAAGCCAGTCACAAACGGTCGTCGTAATATGACAACTCTTGTGAAAGATGAGTTATCAAACAAACGCCCTGAAAAATCACTGGTTGTGCGTTTACAGAAACATGGTGGACGTAATAACCAGGGTGTGATCACAACACGCCATCACGGTGGTGGACACAAACGTTTATACCGTATTATTGATTTCAAACGTAATAAGCTGGATGTACCTGGTAAGGTCATCGCTCTTGAATATGATCCAAACAGATCTGCAAACATCGCTCTGATTCAGTACCCAGATGGTGAAAAGAGATATATCTTAGCACCTAAAGGTTTAAAAGTGGGTCAGTCTGTTGTATCAAGTGATCATGCGGATATCATCGTTGGTAACTGCTTACCAATGGGAAATATGCCTGAAGGTACAGTTATCCACAATATCGAAATGAGCCCAGGTAAAGGCGGACAGTTAGCTAGAGCTGCTGGTGTATCTGCTCAGATCCTCGGTCATGAAGGTAGATATGTCACTGTACGTTTAGCTAGCGGTGAAGTAAGAAGATTACTTGCTGTATGTAAAGCAACTGTTGGTGTGGTTGGTAATGAAGACCACGGCTTAGTAAACATCGGTAAAGCTGGACGTAATAGATGGAAAGGTATCCGTCCTACTGTACGTGGTTCCGTAATGAACCCTAATGATCACCCTCATGGTGGTGGTGAAGGTCGTACCCCTATCGGACGTAAAGCACCTATGACACCTTGGGGTAAGAAAGCACTTGGTGTTAAGACTAGAAATACGAAGAAGGCATCAAGCAAATTGATCGTTCGTCGTCGTAATGATAAATAAGGAGGATGACTAAATGGCACGCAGTCTGAAAAAAGGGCCTTTCGTGGATGAACACTTAATGAAAAAAGTGGAAAAATTAAACGAATCAGGCAAAAAAGAAGTGATTAAAACATGGTCAAGACGTTCTACAATCTTCCCAAACTTTGTTGAACATACATTTGCTGTTTACAATGGTAAAGAACATATCCCAGTTTATGTAACGGAAGATATGGTTGGTCATAAATTAGGAGAATTCGCCCCAACAAGAACTTATAAAGGGCATGATGCCGACGACAAGAAGGCAAGACGTTAAGAGAGGAGGACATATACATGGAAGCTAGAGCAACAGCTAAAATGATTCGCATTGCTCCTCGTAAAGTAAGATTAGTCGTTGACTTAGTGAGAGGAAAGCAAGTCCAGGAAGCATTAGCAATTTTAGAATATACAAACAAAAATGCCAGCCCTGCAGTAAGCAAGGTTGTTAAATCTGCCGCAGCCAACGCTGTGAATAATCAGATGATGGATGCTGATAAATTATACATCAAAGAGATTTATGTTGATGAAGGTCCAACATTAAAGAGATACACAACTAAAGCAAAAGGTAGTGGAGCTCAGATCTTAAAAAGAACAAGCCACATCACTTGTGTGGTTGCAGAAAGATAATCAGAGGGAGGTTGCATTATGGGTCAGAAAGTAAGTCCAGTAGGATTACGCGTTGGCGTTAACCGTGATTGGAGCTCAAGATGGTATGCCAATGATAAAGACTTCGCAGGATTATTACATGAAGATATCCGCGTTCGTGATTTCATTACGAAAGAACTGAGAGGTGCTTCCGTATCTAAAGTTGAAATCGAAAGAACAAAAAATCGTGTGAATATCTTTGTTCATACTGCTAGACCAGGTATCGTCATCGGTAAAGAAGGCGAATCTGTTGATGCTTTACGTAAGAAAGTCGCTAAGATGATTACGGATAAACAAGTTTATATCAATATCGTGGAAGTTAAAAATCCAGATACAGTTGCACAGCTGGTAGCATATAACATTGCCGATCAGTTAGAAAACCGTGCTTCATTTAGAACCGTGCAGAAAAGAGCAATTCAGAGAGCCATGAAAGCTGGCGCTAAAGGAATCAAAACAAGTGTTTCCGGCCGTTTAGGTGGTGCGGATATCGCTAGATCTGAAGGATATTCTGAAGGTGTTGTTCCTCTTCATACTTTAAGAGCAGATATTGATTATGCAACAGCAGAAGCACATACAACTTATGGTAAATTAGGTGTAAAAGTTTGGATTTGTAAGGGAGAAATCTTACCTGAGAAGAAGAAAGGTGGTAAATAACTATGTTGATGCCTAAGAGAACAAAATATAGAAGACCTCATAGAATCAAATATGAAGGTAAAACCAAAGGCGGAAACACAGTTGCGTTCGGTGAATATGGTTTAGTTGCCTTAGAAGGTGCCTGGATCACTAGTCGCCAGATCGAAGCTGGTCGTATCGCCATCAACCGTCATATGAAACGTGGCGGTAAATTATGGATCAGAATTTTCCCACATTTAGCTAAGACTAAAAAACCATTGGAAGTACGTATGGGTTCAGGTAAAGGTTCTCCAGAAGAATGGGTAGCAGTTGTTAAGGAAGGTCGTGTGATGTTCGAAGTTGCTGAAGTTAGTGAAGAAGTAGCTAGAGAAGCATTAAGACTCGCTGCTAACAAATTACCTGTTCGTTGCAAAATTATCAAGAAAGGTGAGTAATGATGAAAGTTCAGGAAATCAGAGAGTTAGAAACGAATGAATTACTTAAAAAAGTAGAAGAGTTCAAAAAAGAATTATTCGAATTAAGATTCCAGCAAGCTACCGGACAACTCGAAAATACTGCACGCGTTAAAGAAGTTCGTAAAACAATCGCAAGAATTAAAACTGTTATCAGAGAAAGAGAATTAAACAAATAAGGAGGATAGACAATGGAAAGAAATAGTCGTAAGGTTTATCAGGGAACAGTTATTTCTGATAAAATGGATAAAACTGTCACCGTTCTTGTTGAAACTCATAAAATGCATAAATTATACGGAAAACGTGTTAAATCCTCTAAAAAGTTTAAGGCTCATGATGCAGAGGGAATCGCTAAAAACGGGGATATCGTCAGAATTATGGAAACTCGTCCATTATCTAAGACGAAACACTTCCGTGTTGTCGAAGTCGTTAAGAAAGCAGACATTATTTAATATATAAACTTCTGAAAGGAGGTCAATTAAATGATCCAGAACGAAACGAGATTAAAGGTTGCTGATAACACAGGAGCCAAAGAAGTATTGGTTATCAGAAATCTTGGCGGTTCAAACAGAAAAACAAGTAACATTGGTGATATTGTTGTATGTACCGTAAAACAGGCAGCTCCTGGTGGAACAGTTAAAAAAGGTGAAGTAGTCAAAGCAGTTATCGTGAGAACAAAATACGGTGTTCGTCGTGATAATGGTTCTTATATCAAATTTGATGACAATGCAGTTGTAATTATTAGAGAAGATAAGTCACCTAGAGGGACTCGTATCTTCGGCCCAGTTGCCAGAGAGTTAAGAGATGCTGACTTTATGAAAATCGTATCATTAGCTCCTGAGGTATTATAAGGAGGTACATGAATGAAAATCCGTGTTGGTGATAAAGTACAGGTTATCGCAGGTAAAGATAAAGGAAAACAGGGTGAGGTTTTACAGGTTTTAAGAAAAGAAAACCGTGTGATCGTTGAAGGTGTAAACATCGTAACAAAACACATCAAACCTTCCCAGATCGATCCTGAAGGTGGAATTGTAACCAAAGAAGCTCCAATCCACGCATCAAACGTTGCCATCTATGATTCTAAAGCCAAAACAGTTTCTAAAGTGAAATATGAATTTGTAGACGGCAAAAAAGTTCGTGTCACTAAAAAATCTGGAACGAACTTAGACAAGAAAAAGAAATAGTTGGAAGGAGGCAAATGCATGAACCGTTTAAAGGAACGTTACGATAACGAAATCGTTAAATCTTTAATGGAAAAATTTAGCTACAAATCTGTCATGCAGGTTCCAAAGCTTGAAAAGGTTGTAATCAACATCGGTGTCGGTGATGCGACAACGAATGCAAAAGCCTTAGAAGACTCTGTAGCTGAATTAACTTTAATTTCTGGTCAGAAACCAGTTGTAACTCGCGCTAAAAAATCAATCGCTGGCTTTAAATTACGTGAAGGTATGCCAATTGGCTGCAAAGTCACTTTACGTGGTGAAAGAATGTATGAGTTCTTAGATAAATTAATGAACATCTCTTTACCTCGCGTAAGAGACTTCAGAGGTGTTTCTGCTAACTCATTCGATGGCAGAGGTAACTACACTTTAGGTGTAAAAGAACAGTTAATTTTCCCTGAAATCAATTTCGATAAGGTTAATAAATTAAGAGGTATGGACATCGTTATTGTTACAACAGCTAAGACTGATGATGAAGGTCGTGAGCTGTTAGCTCAATTAGGAATGCCATTCCAGAAATAAAGAGGAGGACTAAATCAATGGCTAAAACATCAATGAAGGTGAAACAACAGCGTCCTCAGAAATATAAGGTTCGCGAATATACTCGTTGTGAACGTTGCGGAAGACCACATTCAGTTATCCGTAAATTCAAACTTTGCCGTATTTGTTTCCGTGAATTAGCTTATAAAGGCGAAATTCCTGGTGTCAAAAAATCAAGCTGGTAAGAGCTAATCTTATATTATACAACCGTAATGGAAGGAGGACACTTGCATGGTCATGACAGATCCAATTGCAGATATGTTAACAAGAATCCGTAACGCTAACCAAGAGCGTCATGAAACAGTTTCTATCCCTGGTTCAAAAATTAAGGTTCAGATTGCTGAAATCTTAAAAAATGAAGGGTTCGTAAAAGGATATACCGTTGAAGAAGATGGCGTTAAGAAGAATATCGTTATCACATTAAAATACAAAGGTAATGAACGTGTCATTACTGGATTAAAGAGAATCAGTAAACCTGGTCTTCGTATCTACGCTAAGGTGGATGAAGTACCTAAGGTATTAAATGGTTTAGGTATTGCTATTTTATCTACTTCTCAGGGTATTATGACTGACAAAGAAGCGAGAGCAAAACGTGTTGGTGGAGAAGTATTAGCGTACGTTTGGTAAAAAATAAGATCAGGAGGTGCGAAGAATGTCTCGTGTAGGTAATAAATTAATTCATGTACCTGAAGGCGTAACGGTTGAAGTAGCTAGCGACAATACAGTTACTGTTAAAGGTGCGAAAGGGACTTTAGTTAGACAGTTCTCTCCTGTGATTTCTATCGAACAGAACGATAACGTGATCACAGTAAAGAGACACAGTGAGCAAAAAACACACAAACAATTACATGGAACAACTAGAGCAATCTTAGCTAACATGATTGAAGGTGTTCATAACGGATACAAAAAAGAATTAGAAATCGTCGGTATCGGTTACCGTGCTCAGATGCAGGGCAATAAGCTGGTATTACATGTGGGATACTCTCACCCAGTTGAAATCGAACCTGAAGAAGGCGTTAAGATTGAAACTCCATCTCAAACTTCTGTAGTTGTGAGTGGTATTGATAAACAGCGCGTTGGTGAATATGCTGCGCAAATTCGTGCTGTAAGAAAACCTGAACCATACAAAGGTAAAGGTATCAAATATGTCAATGAACGTATCATCAGAAAAGAAGGTAAAACAGCTGGTAAGAAATAGTAGGCTGAAGAAAGGAGTTGCAATTTCATGGTTAAGAAAGTTTCACGTAACGATGTACGTAGAAAACGTCATGCAAGAGTTCGTAATAAAATTAGCGGAACTCCAAGTTGCCCACGCTTAAATGTTTTCCGTTCTAATGCACATATTCATGCACAGATCATTGATGACGTGAATCGTGTGACATTGGTAGCTTCATCAAGTGTTGCACTTAAATTAGAAAACGGTTCTAATATTGAAGCTGCTAAAGCAGTTGGTAAGGATATTGCTGAAAAAGCAGTCGCTAAAAACATTGAAAATGTTGTATTCGATCGCGGTGGATATATTTACCATGGTCGTGTTAAAGCCCTTGCCGAAGCTGCTAGAGAAGCTGGATTAAAATTCTAGTATAGAGGAGGTCAAGCATGGAACAACGTAGACAAAAAAATCAGGAAAAAGAATTCGAAGAACGTGTTGTTACTATCAACCGTGTGACTAAAGTTACGAAAGGTGGACGTATCTTCCGTTTCGCAGCCTTAGTTGTCGTTGGAGATAAAAAAGGCCGTGTAGGTTTTGGTACAGGTAAAGCTAACGAAGTACCTGATGCAATCAGAAAAGCTTCTGAAGCTGCTAAAAAGAATCTGATCACTGTCCCAGTTTTACATGGTACGATTACGCATGAAGTCAAAGGTAACTTTGGTTCAGGATGTATCTTCCTGAAACCTGCTGCTGAAGGTACTGGTATCATCGCTGGTGGACCAGTTCGTGCTGTTGTTGAATTGGCTGGTTACACAAACATCTTATCAAAATGTTATGGTTCAAGAACCCCAATCAATGTTGTTAGAGCAACTATCGATGGCTTAGCTTCATTAAAGACCGTACAGCAGGTTGCTGAATTAAGAGATAAATCTGTTGAAGAAATTTACGGATAAGGAGGCAAGTCAAATGGCAGAAATTAAGATTACATTAGTAAGAAGCCCAATTGGTTGCAATAAAAATCAGAAAGCAAATTTAAAAGCTTTAGGATTAACAAAGATCAACAAGACCGTTACAAAGCAAAACAGCGCTTTTATCCAAGGTATGGTTAAGAAAGTTGAACACCTTGTAAAAGTTGAAGAAATCTAAGAGGAGGTGTCAAAATGAAATTAAATGAATTATCTTACACTGAAGGTGCCCGTCATAAAAGAAATCGTGTAGGACGCGGTACAAGCTCCGGAAACGGTAAAACTTCTGGACGTGGTCAGAAAGGTGCTGGCGCAAGATCTGGCGGAGGTAAGAAAGCTGGATTTGAAGGTGGGCAGACACCATTATTCATGCGTTTACCTAAACGTGGTTTCACTAACTACACACGTGTTGAATATGCAATCGTAAACTTAGATCAGTTAAACCGTTTTGAAGATGGTACAGAAGTTACACCAGAATTATTAATGGAAACTGGTTTAGTACGTAAACAATTAGATGGTATTAAAGTTCTTGGTAATGGTAATTTAGAAAAGAAATTAACTGTTAAAGCTAACAAATTTTCTAAATCAGCTGTAGAAGCAATCGAAGCAGCAGGTGGAAAAACTGAGGTGATCTAAGATGATTACTTATCTGGTCAATATATTCAAAAAGGCTGAATTGAGACAAAGAGTCATTTTCACGCTAGGAATGTTGTTTGTTTACCGTATCGGTACAGCAATCACCATTCCTGCGGTAAATGGTGATGTGTTAACACAAGGTTTTTCTACTACCGGAATTTTTGGAATTATGAATCTTCTCGGTGGTGGATCCCTCGAGAGATTTTCACTATTCTCTCTAGGCGTTACCCCTTATATTACGGCTTCAATCATCATTGAACTTTTGTCAATGGATGTGATTCCGGTTTTATCTGACTGGAAGAAAGAAGGCGAGACAGGCCGTAAGAAGAAAGATAAAGTAACTCGATATGTGACGGTGGTGCTAGGAGCCATTCAGGGTCTAAGCTTAACATATGCTTTCGATAACGCATATGGATTGCTGACTCATTCGAACTTAGCCACTTATTTATATGTAACCATCATCATGGTAGCAGGTGCGATGCTTGCCATGTGGATGGGTGATCAGATTACCTCAAAAGGAATCGGTAATGGTATTTCCTTACTGATCTTTGCTGGTATCGTAGCCAATATGCCGGCTAGTTTCATTGAAACAGCGCGCTCAATGATCACGGTTACCGGTGTTGAAATCACTACCACTCTTCTTGGGGTGTTAAATTATTTAATTTTTATCATTTTATATCTACTCATAATTGTGTTTGTAGTGTATAATGAAGGAGCGGTGCGCAAAATTTCGATTAACTATGCATCTAGTTCGAATCCGATGATGCGTACACGCGACACAACGCATATGCCTATCAAGATCAATAGTGCAGGGGTTATTCCTGTTATCTTTGCAACTTCAGTGATGTCTACACCACTGACGATCATTAGCTTCTTGGAGCAAAATAATGTAACGACCACGATTTCGCATATCTTTGATTATGCGTCATATCCAGGTGCTTTTGTCCTGTACCTGATCCTGATCGTGTTGTTCACATTTTTCTATGCCAACATGCAGATCGATGCAAAGAAGATCTCAGATGATCTGAAAAAGTCTAATGCTTCAATACCTGGTGTCCGCCAAGGTAAAGAAACAGAAAATTACATTAAACGGGTATTGAATCGGATTACTGTCATGGGCGCAATCTTCCTAGTGATTATTGCAGCGATTCCGATTGCATTGCCAGTGATTTGGCCAGTTGCGGCAGACGTATCAGCGCAGATACGTTTAGGAGGAACTGGATTAATCATTGTTGCTGGTGTAGCGTTGGAGACAGTACGTCAGATTGATGCATATCTGACTAGACGCGAATATAAAGGATATATTCGCAAAGGGTAGTAAAGGAGCGAGGGAATTATGAACATTATTCTTATGGGCCCTCCAGGTGCTGGTAAGGGAACGCAGGCTGAAAAGCTAGTTTCTAAATATGGACTCGTACAGATTTCAACTGGAGACATGTTTCGCAAAGAAATGAAAGAGGACTCTAAATTAGGGGTTATTGCGAAATTCTTCATTCAGTACGGTCACCTGGTACCTGATGACATTACTATCGATATCGTACGTGAGAGATTAAGCAAAAATGATTTCCCTAACGGATTCATTTTGGATGGTTTCCCACGAACTGTCGTTCAGGCTCGTTCTCTGGAAAGCTTATGTAAAGAACTTGGTTTCAAGATTGACGCTATCATCAACCTGGATGTTGATTTTGACAAGTTAATCAAGCGTCTTTCAGGACGTCGAGTATGTCGTGAATGCGGCGCAACATATAATCTGGAATTCAAGCCTAGTAAGAAACCTGGAATCTGTGATATCTGCGGTGGGGAACTCTATCAACGAATCGATGAAAGCGAAGACGCAGTCAAGATTCGTTTGCAGACCTATACGCGTCAGACCAGACCTTTGATCGATTATTATACGATGAAAGGTCAGCTGATCAATATCAATGGAGACCAGTCTATGGACGACGTCTTCAAAGACATCGAAAAATGCCTGGGGGTTTAAGCGATGAAGTCTAAAACTCCAGAGGAATTAAGACTGATGAGAGAAGCAGGTCGCATCGTCGCTTTGGTACATCAAAAAATGGCTGAGATCATTCAGCCAGGCATCACGACCAAAGCCTTAGATGATGTGGCCCGCCAAATCATCTTAGAGGCAGGAGCTACGCCTTCGTTTTTGAATTATCAGGGTTTCCCGGCAAGTATATGTGCATCGGTGAATGACGTGGTCATTCATGGGATTCCCGATCATCGCGTGTTAAATGAGGGGGATATGATTTCGATTGATGTGGGGGCCTGTTATAAGGGCTATCATGGGGATAGTGCCTGGACCTATGCAGTAGGCAAGGTGAGTCGTGAGGTACAAACGCTCATGGAGACGGCTAAGCAAGCACTGTTTCAAGGATTAAGTAAAGCTCGTGCAGGAGCGCGTTTGACAGATATATCCCATGCGATTGGAACTTACCTGGAAGAGAACAATTGTTCGACTCCGGAACAATACACAGGACATGGTATCGGTTCTCATTTACATGAAAAACCAGCTGTTTTCAACTATGGCTTACAAGGTCGTGGCCCTTTATTGAAAAAGGGAATGACCATTGCTGTTGAGCCAATGGTAATTGCGGGTAAACGACAGGTTGATACGCTGCAGGATGGCTGGACAGTAGTGACGAGAGATCATAGTCTGGCGGCACACTATGAACATACGATCGTGATTACTGATGATGGTTATGAGATATTAACTCAATTATAATGAAGGGAAGAGTATTCGATGGCTAAAAAGAAATCAGATGTTATTGAAGTTGAAGCAACCGTATTAGAAACATTGCCAAACGCGATGTTCAAGGTTGCCATTAATGGAGCAGATGGAAATGAAGTTGTTATCCTGGCTCACGTTTCTGGTAAAATCCGTATGAACTACATTCGCATTTTACCGGGGGATAAGGTAACAGTAGAAATTTCTCCATATGACTTAACACGTGGGCGAATCACTTTCAGACATAAATAAAGTGATCAAATTAAAATCTTCCAGATAGGAGGCAAAACAAATGAAAGTAAGAGCATCAGTTAAACCAATTTGTGATAAATGTCGCGTCATCAAACGTAAAGGACGTGTGATGATTATTTGCGAAAATCCAAAACACAAACAAAGACAAGGTTAATTAGGAGGGAACAATATGGCTCGTATTGCAGGTGTGGATATCCCACGCGATAAACACGTGGTTATCTCTTTAACATACATTTATGGTATTGGTAAACCAAGAGCAAAAGAAATTCTGAAAAATGTCGGTATCGCTGAAGAAACCAAAGTAAGAGATTTAACAGAAGAACAGGTAAATGCGATCCGTCGTGAAGTTGAAAAGTATAAAGTAGAAGGTGACTTACGTCGTGAAGTTGCTTTAAACATTAAACGTTTAATGGAAATTGGATGCTACCGTGGTATGCGTCATCGCCGTGGACTTCCTGTACGTGGTCAGAGAACAAAGACGAATGCCCGTACACGTAAAGGTAAAGCTAGACCAATCGCTGGTAAGAAGAAATAATTAGGAGGTTGAAGCAAATGGCAAAAGTTAAACAGACACGCGGTAAAAGACGCGTTAAGAAAAATATTGCAAAAGGTGTTGCACATGTTCATTCAACTTTCAATAACACAATCGTGACTATTACTGATGAATTTGGAAATGTCGTAACATGGTCAAGTGCAGGTGCGCTTGGATTTAAAGGTTCAAGAAAATCAACTCCATATGCTGCTCAGATGGCTGCCGAAGCTGCTGCCAAAGCATCAATGGATCATGGCATGAAAACAGTTGAAGTTAACGTTAAAGGACCAGGCCCAGGACGTGAGGCTGCTGTTCGTGCTTTACAGGCTGCTGGTCTGGAAGTTTCAGCTATCAATGATGTTACACCAATTCCACATAACGGATGTCGTCCACCAAAACGTCCTCGTGGATAATTATTCCTTGTGAGGAGGGAAATACATGCATAAATTTGAAAAAGCGAATTTTAATGTTCAGGATTATGTTGAATCAGATAACTACGGTCGCTTTGTTGTAGAACCTTTAGAAAGAGGTTTTGGTATTACCTTAGGTAATGCTCTTCGCCGTGTTTTACTGTCATCACTGCCTGGAGCTGCCATTCATGCAGTGAAGATTACCGGCGCCATTCACGAATTTAGCGCGGTAGATGGTGTTGAGGAAGACGTAACGAAAATCATTCTTCAGTTAAAGAAGCTGGTTTTCTCCATCGATCATGATGATCCTGTAACGATGGTCATCGATGTTGTCGGTCCTGCTACGGTGACCGGTGCGGACATCCAGTGCCCATCAGACGTAACAATGATCAGCAATGATTTAGTCATCTGTCATGTTGCGGAAGGTCAGCATTTCTACATGGAAATGTATGCGAAAAATGATCGTGGCTATGTGAGTGCGGATCAGAATAAAAAAGAAATCAATACCATTGGTATTATCCCTACAGATTCAATTTATTCGCCAATTGAAAAAGTGGCATATAGTGCTGAACCAACACGTGTCGGAGAAAGCACAAAATACGATCAGTTGGTTCTGGAAATCACAACAAATGGATCAATCAAACCTCATGAGGCTCTTGCCTTAGCTGCAAAGATCCTTGTGGAACACTTAAATCTTTTCGTTGAATTAGATGATATGGCCATCAATATGGATGTGATGTCTGAGGCGACCAAAGAAACCGGTAATAAGGTCTTAGATATGACGATCGAGGAACTCGATCTCTCTGTTCGTTCTTACAACTGTTTAAAACGTGCAGGGATTCAGACCGTTCAGGAATTGGCTATGAAATCAGAGGATGAAATGATCAAAGTGCGTAACTTGGGTAAGAAATCTCTGAAAGAAGTTAAAGAAAAATTACAGGAATTAGGATTATCTTTTAAATCTGTTGACTAGTATCAAATAAGTGGAAGGAGGACAAGTACATGGCTCACAATAGAAAATTAGGACGTACTTCATCACAAAGAAAAGCAATCTTACGTAACTTAGCTACTGAAGTCATTATGTACGGTCAAATCAAAACAACAGAAACGCGTGCGAAGGAGGTGCGCTCTGTTGTTGAGGAATTAATTACTTTAGGTAAACGTGGTGATTTACATGCACGTCGTCAGGCAGCAGCTGTTTGCCAGATGGTGATCGATCCTGAAACAGGTAAGAACACTGTTCAGAAATTATTCGATGATGTTGCACCTAAATATACTGAAAGAAACGGTGGTTACACACGTATCGTAAAAATCGGCAATCGTCGTGGCGATAACGCACCTATGGTGATTCTTTCTTTAGTTTAACCATTTCAAAAGCACCTGTTAGAGGTGCTTTTCTCTTTTCTTGATCAATGATGTTCCTAACCTGGTGTCTTGACAGGTGTATAATACATTTTAGTGATGCATTCATTGACAAAAGGGAGCAAAATGTTTATGATTATATGGAATATTTTTGCTGTGGAAGGAGGATCACATTGGAAAATATGATTGAAGTCAGGCATTTATGCTTTGAATATGAAGAAAATCAACCCATCATCCAGGATGTTTCTTTTACGATTCAAAAGGGCCAGTTTGTAGCTATTCTGGGTCATAATGGTAGTGGTAAGAGTACTATTGCGAAACTATTGATTGGTCTTTTAGAAAAAAAATCAGGGGAGATCATCGTTGCCGGGACCCCATTGACCCAAGAGACGTTTTACGATATTCGTCATGATATCGGGATTGTCTTTCAGAATCCGGATAATCAGTTTATTGGAGCAACCGTACGCGATGATATTGCTTTCGGGCTGGAAAACAAGTGTGTACCGCCTGAAGAGATGGATGCGATCATTGATTCTTTTTCTAAAAGAGTGGGCATGTATGATTTCCTTGATCATGAGCCATCGAAGCTCTCCGGTGGGCAGAAGCAGCGCGTTGCGATCGCCGGTATCTTGGCGATGGCACCTAAGATCCTGATCTTAGACGAAGCGACAAGCATGCTTGATCCAAGAGGAAAGAAAGAAATCAATGAACTTGTCAAAAAATTGCGTCAGGAATCAGACATGACCGTGATTTCCATTACACATGATATCGATGAAGCACTTCAGAGCGATCAGGTAATCCTCTTGAATCAGGGCAAGGTTGAAAAAATGGGTCCTAGTGATGAAATTTTACGCGATAAGGAGACTTTGTTGCGTTTAGGACTGAATGTTCCTTTTGCCTATATGGTAAGCGAGCGTCTCAAAAAAGACGGTTACCTCGATCAGATTGAAATTCGTCAGGAAAGGCTGGTGGACCAATTATGCCAATTCGTTTCGAAAAAGTAGAACATCTATACAGTGACGGCTCTCCTGTCAGCTTTCAGGCTTTAAAAGGCATCGACCTGGATATCGAAGATGGCAGCATGACTGCAATTATCGGTCATACCGGGAGTGGTAAATCGACCCTGATCCAACATATCAATGCTCTGCTATTGCCTAGTTCAGGGAAAGTCACTGTCCAGGACTACGTGATCTCACCAACTGAGCGACCTGCCAAGCTCAAACCTTTACGTCAAATTGCCGGATTGGTCTTCCAGTTCCCGGAATATCAGCTTTTTGAAGAGACCATTGAAAAAGATATTATCTTTGGCCCAATGAATTTTGGCGTGCCAGAAGAGAAAGCCAAAGCCGCTGCGAAAGAAGCACTCAAGGCCGTTGGTCTGGATGAAAGCTATTTGGAGCGGTCTCCTTTCGATCTTTCCGGCGGGCAGAAACGCCGGGTAGCGATTGCCGGGATTTTGGTGATGCAGCCGGAGATCCTGGTACTGGATGAACCAACCGCTGGTTTAGATCCGCAAGGCGCGACCGAAATGATGGAACTCTTTCAATCGCTCAACCGTCAGGGCATCACTGTTTTAGTCGTGACCCATGATATGAATCAGGTCTTACATTATTGTGATCATGCGGTGGTAATGAGTGAGGGCAAGATCGTAAAAAAAGGCACCGTCGCAGAAATCTTCGCTGAACCGGCTTACCTGAATGAATTAAGCATTCAATTACCAACCATGACCCAGTTTATTTATGAACTTAATCAAAAAGGGTTTCAGATCGATATGTCCATCAACCAGCTGGATGATCTGATTGCAGCCATTGAAGCGCAAATGACCTCACGATAGAAAGGATGACATGATGAAAAATATTACCTTAGGAAAATATTTGCCCTATGATTCCATCGTTCACAGAATGGATCCCCGTGCTAAGATCATGGTGCTTTTGATCGTGCTCATTTCCATCTTCTTTGATGCTGGATTTATCGGTTATGCCCTGATCGGCGCATTTTGTTTGCTCGTTCTCTTATTCTCAAAAATACAATTCAGTTATGTACTGAAATCTTTAAAACCGATGCTCTTTATGATGGTCTTCCTTCTTGTGATCAATGTCCTGGTCATGCGTACCGGAGAAGTCTGGATCACGATTGGATCTTTTCCCATCTATCAGTCGGCGGTCTTTCAGACACTCTACATTGTTATCCGTCTTTTGTTGATTGTTTCGTTGACCACTGCGCTAACCGCCACGACCAAACCGCTGGATCTAACGCTTGGGATCGAACATCTTTTATCACCTTTTAAACGTTTTGGTTTTCCAGCCCATGAAGTAGCCATGATGATCTCGATTGCTTTACGTTTTATTCCAACCCTGCTTGAGGAAACGGAAAGGATCATGAAAGCACAGGCAAGCCGTGGTGTCGACTTCAAGGAAGGGACGCTGAAAGAAAAAATCAGTGCGATTATTTCTCTGATCGTGCCCCTGTTCATCTCCGCCTTCTCAAGAGCTGAAGAGCTGGCCAATGCGATGGAGGCACGCTGTTATAATCCTGAAGCCCCTAGAACCCGCTATAAGCAGCTAAAATGGGCTCAACGTGATACTTTAGCCATTGTCACATCACTTGTCCTGGCTGTCGGCATTCTTGGTCTGAGCCTGATTGGTGTGGCTTAGAAAGGAAGGCTAACATGCGAGTCAAATGTATTGTCAGTTATGACGGCAGTCAGTTTCACGGTTTTCAGGTCCAGCCGACTTTAAGGACCGTGCAGGGAGAAATTCAGGATGCGCTAAAGAAGATCACTCAGGAAGATATCATCATCCATGGCTCTGGAAGGACCGATGCCGGTGTCCATGCCATCAGTCAGGTCTTTCATTTCGATACCAGCAAGCATCTTCCCGAGAAGCAGTGGAAGCGGGCCATCAACCATTTTATGCCTCGTGACATCTACATTAAAGACAGTTTTATTGTGGATGAGGATTTCCATTCGCGCTACAGTGCCAGCTGGAAGGAATATCGCTATTATCTCAGCATGCAGGAATACGATCCTATCCAGGCTAATTATGTCTGTCAGCTGGGCCGTCCTTTGGATGTGAAGCTCATGCAAAAGACGGCAGCTTATTATATTGGCTGCCATAACTTTGCAAGCTTCTGTGCGGCAGATCCATATGGAAATACTTATCGAACGGTCTATGAGGTCGAGATCAGTGATGATCATCAACAATTATGCTTTCGCTTTAAAGGGGATGGCTTTCGCCGGTATATGGTGCGCTATATGGTGGGGGCACTCATTCGGGTTGGCCTTCATAAGATGGATCCTTTACAAGTCAAGGAGATGGTGGATAGTGCAGGCGCTATTCAATGTTTACATAAGGCTAAGGCAGAGGGCCTATACCTTTATCATGTCGGGTACGGGAGCTTAAATGAAGATTAATTTACATACCCATACCTACCGTTGCGGACATGCCATCGGCTCTGAAGAAGAGATGGTTCAGGCAGCCATCGCGAGCCACTTCGAAATTCTTGGTCTCAGCGATCATATCCCTCTGCCCCACCTACGTACCCATCTGATCGAATCCATCCCTACCAGCATTCATCGTTTCCATGATGTGCTGAGCATCGGAAAGGCATTCCTCTATAATGGACCGGGCATGCGCATGCCATATTCCCAAAAACAGGAATACCTGTCCACGATCCAACACTTAAAAGAAAAATACCAGCAACAGATTCAGATCTTCGCTGGTTTTGAAGCCGAATATATCAGCGAGTATCTTCCTTATTATCGGGAATTGCTGCAGCATCACGAGATTGATTATCTGATCCTGGGACATCACTTTCATCGTTTTGTCACCGGATCAAATAACTATACACGTTATCCGATCTCTTCTCAAAGAGTGCATCTATACGTAGATGAAGCGATTGAGGCGATGCAGAGCGGTTTATTTCTCTACTTTGCCCATCCTGATATTTTTTTGAAAGGATATGGCAAGTGGGATGAAGTCGCTCAATCAGAAACCCGGCGTTTACTGGAAGCCTGTCAGCATTATCAGTTTCCTATTGAAGTCAATGGGGGCGGGCTGCGTGATTGTGCCTATACTTTTAATCAGGAAAAACTGCAGGGTTATCCGAATGTGTATTTCTGGCAGGAAGCTAAAAACTATGACATTCCGATCCTCTTAGGCCTGGATGCCCATGAGCCTGAACACTTAGGACAGGAAGCCATCCATCAATTAGAAGACTTTGCTCAAAACCAAGAGCTAACCATCATTACTAAACCTGATTTTCAAACTTATTTCAAGCATTGGCAATAAGGGATTTCCTGGTGAGATCCCTTTTTGTTTGCGAAAAAATAGCTATTTCTTTTATTTTATGCATTGATTTTCTGTCATTTCAAGCTGCAAATATCTCTGGCTATCACACTTGGACTCCTTTTTGGCACATTTATCTTAGCACCAACTAAACACCGCCTATGGCTCAATCTAACTTTGATGATCACTTTAATTAGTGATGTGTTATTCTTTAGCAATATTGCGCATCTAGGTGCAGAGATCTTGCAATATGAATGATTCAGTACTTATCTGCCGATAATATAACGGTGTGCTTTACCAATCTTTAGTCCATAATTGCAGGCGGGGAAGAAGGAAGCAATATCCATTCAGATCATTGCCGATATTCAGAATAGGTAAAACGAGAGTCTGACTAACTCTCGTTTTTGGGTAACCGCTTATTGAATAGGCGCAGGAATAGAGACGATGACATTTTTAAGTTCCATTTGATTTAGATATTGATTCATCTTCTCTAATTCATGATGGTGATGATAATAATCAACGATCAAAGCGAAAATTGATTGTTTTGATTCAAAATCCAATTCATATTGTAGTTTTTTTTCGATGCAAAGAAGCGTCTCAATACATTTTTTTTGATAAGGTTTTTCCAGCATAGCTTCAAGCCAGTCCAGCAGATAGTCGTAGAATTGAGCTGATGGTTGGGCTTTTCTAGCTGCAAGGATGTATTTCTTAGAATCATGATGATTATTCAACTGATAGCAACAAAACGCTAACATAAAGTAGATAGTCCGATTATGATAGTCATCTTTGCAGGCATAGGCATGATCAAAAGCGGATTGATAATCATGTATACGCATATAAGACCAACTTAAGTTAAAATGAAGTGATTTAATTAATTGAGTGATTCCAGTGAATGGCTTAAGCTGTTCTAAGGTCCTTAAATCAGTTGCGATGGATGCTTTTACTAAATCGTATTCACCATAAAGTATCGCAAGCTGCATGTTCAACATGGTCAATCGGAAAACGTTTTGGTCTTCCGTTAGAATTTCTTTACACTTCTGGTAATGTAATAAGATACTTTTAAGAGAATGGCGCTCAGGATAGGTGGAAAGAAGAAAATAATGTAAAAGTGCGAGAATACGTTTATCTGTGACTTGACAAGACTTCAGCTTTCGAAAATCATTCAATTGTAAATCAATACAATTGGTATCATAATGATATAACGTCGAAAACATATAGAATAAGGCTTGCATTTCTTCATCGTAGTTTGCAACAACTTTAGTAAGTGTTTCATAATAAGAGCAAGCTTCTGCTGTTTTACCAGCATTCACATAGTGGCAAAAAGTGAATAAATACAGATAGGGAAAATAATGCGTTTTTTTAATTAGATCTTTAGGAATTGCTTCGATGATCCGTTCACGAACTTCATAGGGTTGTGCTTCGTAAATGGCTATAAATAAATCTGAAAGCCTTTTACTAATGATTGGGAATTCTTTTGAATATGTTTCTACATCAGTGCCAAAATAATTAAGCAATAGATTCATTTGCTTCGCATTGGGGATGCGATTTCCAGATTCGAAACGGCTAATTAAAGAAGCATCAAGCTTAGTGTCGATAGATACATTGATTTGTGGTATTTTTTCAACTATTCGATTAAGCTTCAAAAATAAAGATATGTTTTGAACTTTATTCATGTGGAGGATCTTTTTGGAATAACGGGCTGACCGGTGTGGATGGAGTGACGATTTCTATTATCTCTCTATTTGTATTTTCACTATTTGCTTTATAATGTTTATCTGTGATTAATACACAAGTAAAAAATAATGTAAGAACAAAAATAATTTTTAATATTCGTTTCATAGTTAAACCTCCACTTTGTTTACAATTCAAATTATAAATCAAAAAATCATTTTATTTAAGACATTGACACATAAAAAATGAAATTTGTCAATTAATTTGAATGAAATAAATGCATGAAAACTAATTTTTACATTCGAAATATACTAAAATGCTAAAAAGGATATGAATGATATAAGAAAACACTAAAAACATGATACTTAAGAAATAAAAAAATTGACAAGGAATTGTCAAAAAAGTGTGTAGATGTTTCTGTACAATAATGGTAGCGCTTGCTAAAATAAAGTTAAGAAAAGAAGAAAAAGAGAGGGGGGGTTAAGATGCTAAGTGTAAAAGGTCTGCATATTCAATTTGGAAACAAAGTCGTCATTGAGCAAGGGGACCTAGTGATTCAAAATGGACGTTTATGCCTGATTCAAAGTCCCAGTGGAACCGGAAAGTCTTCCATCTTTGAACTATTGAGCCTAAACAAACTGGATCTGGCTGAAAGTTTTCAGATTGATGATCAGAACATCAAAGCAAGTGATGAAAAAGCCATCAATGAGCTGAAATTGCATGACGTAGCGTTCGTGAACCAGAAAGCGGAGTTATTGGAACACATGAGTGTGAAGGAACAGTTGGAGTTTAGCTGTAAGCTGAATCAAAATAGTTCCAGGAAGATGAATGAGATCATCAAGAAGTTAAGGCTGACCAAGCTCAAAAACAAAAAAATCAAGAAATTGTCTGGAGGCGAAAGACAACGAGTTGCCTTAGCTTCCGCTTTTTTAAAGGATGCCAGACTGCTTATTTTGGATGAACCGACAGCAATGCAGGATGACAAGAATAAAAAGACCATCGTATCATTGATCGATGAAGCCGTACAACAAGGGAAGATGGTGGTTGTAGCGACACACGAGCATGGCTATTTCCACGATTATGATGAATATACGATAGATAATAAGAAGCTGAAGGTCATTCAGTTGAAAAAAGCGAATATTGAAAAAGAAGAAACGAATACAAGAAAAGCAGGACAGCTTTCTTCTATCAAATCATTCCTATCTAAATGTTATTTGGTCAATTTTCCTGTCATCAACACGGTTTATTTACTAGTCTTTTCCATTAGTATTGCATTAGTCATTGGTATGTTATCGTTAGGACAAGGAAATGTAAAAGAACAAACACTAAATATAAGTGACATATATCAGACAGAATTGTTTGTTACGAATCCGTTACCTGAATCTCCTATAGGATTGGATAGTGAACGTAATTTGGCTATTTCATCGGATGTTATAGAAAAAATCAAAGAAGTTGATCATGTATTATCGGTTGAGCCCTATTTATATTTATTAAGTAATCCTGTTTATTATGTATTAACTGAAGATGGTGTAGATTCAGTGAGACCATCATCACACCTGATTGAGGCGATTCAGGATAATCGCGTCATAGCAGAAACTTCTTTTGAGGAAATTTATTCGACGCAAAATGTGTTTGGTGTTGAACCTTATTACGCACATCAGCGACTTGAGGATAGATGTGATGAAGTGAATGACGCAGAAGGTGTATATATTTCACGAGAATTGGCTGATTATTTAAATATTGATAATATAAATGGTGTTAGTTTACATTTTCAAATAGGCATTTATATTGGTGAGTCACCAAGTGCTGTATTGGATGAAAATGGGAATCAGACGAGACTGTCTCGAAGTGGAATTTCTGTTTTGACAGATCTAACCTATCCGATCAAAGGAGTTCTTAATGAGAATATTGTAGGAAATTATGGCCTAATGAATCAGTCCGATATTTATCTTTCGGCACAAGAGATTGAAAAAATGCAGATTGAATATCAACAAAAAAACCAGGAACTTTTAGATGTTATGTCTACAGAGCCAGCAGAATATGTAACGATGAACACTACATATCCATTAATGATGTGCATGAAACAAGGATGGCAAGCCAGTGCGTACGTGGTTAATATTGATTCTCCAGAAGCTGTTGATGATGTGGTTCGCTCTATTACAGCTATTGATTCGAACTTGAATGCAACAGTGACAAAAGCTTTCGCAAATAATGGATTAGAGATTTCTCAAGATGCAGCCAATACTGTTAAACAAACAGTCTATATGTATAGTGTTTTAATTGTCTTAGCTTTGTTGATGGGGCTCACAATCATGAATTACTTAATGGTTCGGATGCGTAAAAAAGATCTGTATTATTTACAGCAGAATGGATTATCTGATCAGGATTTAACGAGCATACATAGCCGAGAGTATCTCTGGAAATTTGTAATTAGTATTCCGGTGACAATCTTGTTTACCTATCTTATCATGCGTTATTTAAAATCCTATGTTTCGTATCCGATTAGCTTCGGCGAAGATTTGATATTCTTGAGTGTTATTCTTTATTTAATCGTATTTATTCTTACTTATTGTTTATACAGACTAATGTTTTCTAAAACCAGAAGGAGCTTGTTTAAGAAAAGGAGGACGTAGTATGTTAAAGAAAATGTTGACTTTCGGCTTTACATTTATTCTATCGCTGTTGTTAGTCGTTGGTGTATCCGCTAGGATTCCAGCGCCTAGAGAAGAATCGTTATCTAAGACGCAACCTTGGAATGATGCTTATGCTACCATGACGACTCATGCTTCTATCGTTGATGGATATTATGCCACTTACCAAGGTGGTTCCTGGAGAAAATCGAATCCTCTTGGTTACTCAAGCACGACTGAAGGGCCAAGTGCTTCTACAAAAAGTGCGTATATTCAAGCGACTGGTTATGTAACATTCAGCTTTTTTGGTACCTCAAGCAGGCGATATACGGTTTCTAATTTTCACTATTTCAAATAACAATTGTTAATCATTCGATATTTGATTCTCAGATTCGATGATTTTACCGGGCTTATGGCTTCTTCTGTTTTAACTTCTATGAGCTTTCATAGAAGTTTTTTAGGTAAGTCGATAAAGAGATATATACTCAATTGAGTTATATATAATGATGACAAGTAAAATGGAAAGATTGTCTTTACATTATGTGATAAATTAGATAAACTCAAATTAAGGGATAAATGATAATTCGAAAAAGGGGGATTCTTTAAAGAAAGAAGGGATCATATTATGTTGGCTGCAAAAGGACTGCACATTCAATTTGATAATAAAGTCGTCATTGAGCAAGGGGAACTGGTGATTCAAAATGGACGTTTATGCCTGATTCAAAGTCCCAGTGGAACCGGAAAGTCTTCCATCTTTGAACTATTGAGCCTAAACAAACTGGATCTGGCTGAAAGTTTTCAGATTGATGATCAGAACATCAAAGCATGTGATGAAAAAGCCATCAATGAGCTGAAATTGCAAGATGTAGCGTTCGTGAACCAGAAAGCGGAGTTATTGGAACACATGAGTGTGAAGGAACAGTTGGCGTTTAGCTGTAAGCTGAATCAGAATAGTTCCAGGAAGATGAATGAGATCATCAAGAAGTTAAGGCTGACCAAGCTCAAAAATAAAAAGGTCAAGAAATTGTCTGGGGGCGAAAGACAACGAGTTGCCTTAGCTTCCGCCTTTTTGAAGGATGCCAGACTGCTTATTTTGGATGAACCGACAGCAATGCAGGATGACAAGAATAAAAAGACCATCGTATCATTGATCGATGAAGCCGTACAACAAGGGAAGATGGTGGTTGTAGCGACACACGAGCATGGCTATTTCCACGATTATGATGAATATACGATAGATAATAAGAAGCTGAAGGTCGTTCAGTTGAAGAAGGCCACACCTACCAAAGAACAAGACATACGACCTGGTCAGCTGAAACGGATTCAATCCTATTTGGCTAAACGTTATTTATATCATTTTAAGTTTGTGAATGGATTGTCAATACTCGTCTCTTCGCTTTGTGTTGCACTGGTAATTGGCATGTTGACACTTGGACAGGGGAATATTGAGGAGCAAAAGCTGAATGTTCGAGATATCTATCAAACAGAATTGCTAGTGGCTAATTCGTATGAAGGCTCTTATACGAATCTGGATAATGATTCAAATATGGCAATCGATGAAGAAATGGTCGATCAACTCAAAAATGTGGATCATGTTTTGTCAGTGGAGCCATTCCTATATTTAAAGAATATCCATCATTTTAGTAAACTCAATAGTGATGGTTCTTCTGGCTCAGAGCGTAATGATGTATTACCGGTTGAAATTGTAGATGGGGATACGGTAGTTGATTCGGGTACTTTTGATGATTATTATCAAATGATTTTCGATCAATATGAACTGGACGTTGGTGAACAGATTTTCCTCTATTCGGTTGCACCGGTATATTCTCACCAGCTTTATGATGATCGCTGTAGTCAACTCAATGAAGATGGGGTTATTTACATCTCTCAGGGGTTAGCGGATCATTTAAACTTGACTGATCTGAATAGCCAGTCTTTGAAATTTGAAATGGGGGTTTTTATTTGGGAAGAACCTGCCATAACTGGCGAAAAAGTGAAAACGAGAAGCCCAATCATCGTTCATGGCTATTTTGAATATCCTATAAGAGGTATTCTCACAGAAAATATAGTGGGTGATTATGGCGCATATAATACTGATGAAGTTGATGTTTTTTTACCGATTGAAGAGATCATTGCTATTCAGGAAAAGTATCGTAAAGACAATATGCCATTGTTAGAAGTGATGATGAATACACCGTCAAATATCGGAGGACCTTGGGAGGAATCGACGATGGAGTGTATGAATCCAGTCTGGGATGCGAGTGTCTATGTTTTAACTGTTGATTCGGTAGACGCTATTGATGAAGTCACGCGTGAGATCACATCGATCGATCCTAATCTGAATGTCACTGTGACAAAAGCTTATAACAGCAGTGGATTTAAGGTTAATGAGGACCCATTAGCTTCAACAAAACGAACCACCTATCTTTACAGTGTGTTGGCTTTGGTCATTTTAGTGATCGGTTTAGTCATGATTCAGTTCTTTACCCTGCGTGTTCGTCAGAAGGATATTTGTTACCTCAGACAGAATGGTTTGAATGAAGCCACTTGTAAGTCGATTTTCTGGAAAGAATTTGGCTGGAAACTATTGATTGGGATAATAGTAATGTATCTGCTGACTTATGGTGTGAATGAGTATCTCAATTCGCTGGCGCCATATACGGTTCGTTTAAGTAGTGATATGATCTTATTAGCAGGCCTTTTCTACCTTGTGGCAATCTGTTTGAGTCAGGGTGTGAGTCAGTATTTGTTTTTCAGAAAGATGAGGTGAGGATATGCTGAAGATATCGGGCTTAAGCATTCATCGGGAAGGCTTTCGTCTGGAAAGCAGGGATCCCCTCTGCTTTTATCCTGGTGAAATGACCTTTATTAAGGGTGAATCCGGTTCAGGAAAAACGACGCTTTTGTATATCCTGGGTTTGATATCCGAGCACCGTCATTATGTCTATCGTCTGAATGGAAAAAAGATGGCGAATGGCAGTTTACGGGATCAGATTAAGAAAAGAGAGATTGGTTTTATCTATCAGAACTTTAATATCATTGATTCGATGTCCTTATATGAAAATCTAAGCTTGTTTGCCAGTTTAGCCGGAAAGACGATGACGGTAAAGAAAGCCAGGCGTTTGCTTCGCCTGGTCGGCTTGGATATGGTGACTTCACGCTATGCGCATACCCTTTCTGGTGGAGAAAAACAGCGCTTCTGTTTGGCATGTGTGTTGGCCAAGGATCCTCTGGTGATTCTGGCCGATGAGCCAACGAGTGCTTTAGATGATGAAAATGCGAATATGATGATGGCGATTCTGGCAAAACTGGCTAGGGATAAAGGAAAGATCGTCATTGTTTCGACGCATACGCAGGCTTATGATGATCTTGCCAGTCGTATCTACCAGATCCATTCCGGAGAGATTCGTTTAGTGAAAACAGTGCCGGAGCATCCTCTCTCTAAAAGCAGAAAACTGCGTCAGAGTCATGTGCCACTCTCATTTTATCGTCAGTTATCGTTCCATTATATTCGCCGCTCTTTTTTAAGGCATGGATGGCTGATGCTGGCAACGATCCTACTGCTTTCTTTGAGTATTTTTCTAGTCAGGTATAACGATATCTCAAACAGGGAATATGAAACAATGTTAAGCAATGCAATCCAAGATGAGGTCATTGTGCTGACTGATACCCTGATGCCAGAAGCTATCGATGCAGAGATAGAACAGATGGCTGAGGTTGCCGGTGTCCAGGATGTGGAGAAGATCCTGGTTTTAGATGGGACTCTGGCCTTGCCGGATGGAACGATACAGGATGTCCAGATTTATCCAATCTATCCATTTCAGGTAGGAAGTGATGAGGCGGAGGGTATCTATGCGGATAGTACGTTGTTAGCGTATGTGGACGAGACTATTCAGGTAAACATAGATGGCGCGTCACATTCATATATCTTAAAAGATGTGTTAGGAATGAATCGAACTTCTATGTATGATGATCAAAGTGGTCGCTGTATCCTGTATTTACCTAGTTCTATCTTTCCGGATGATCAGGCTACTTTCACCAGCAAGTATGTTGTGGATATCAATAATATCGAACAGTATGATCTGATCAAAGAGGACCTGACAAAGATCAATCCCCATTTCACCATGACGAATACCTTCCAGGATGTCGCAACCCTGCAAAGCAGCATGGCTTCCAATCAACTTTATGGCTATATGGCGTTCATGATTATGAATATTCTTACCTTTATTCTCTTAGCATATATGGCTTATCATGAATATTTAGATAAACATCGTGAGCTTTGCGTCTATCAGGCCAATGGTCTGAGCCGTAAGGATCTTATCGTTTTAGAAGTTGGAGAATGGATCCTTAAACTGCTGATTAACTTTGTATTGACGTTTGCAGTAATCTGTCTATTGATGATGGTCGGCAATCATTTCTTCCTGAAATACTTTACCCTTCAACTGGATGTATCATTTATTCGTTTAGGCATTCTTTTATTGGTAATCGATATTTTACTTCCGGGCATAGTGTTCTTCATTCCTATTTTAAAGATGCCCATTGAAGAAGAATTACGAGCGAATACGAATTGAGGATAAACAAGTTTCATACGATCTTAAAAAGGATTTCTTCTTACTGAGAGGAGATGAAAAAAGAATTGACATAACTGCATTTTTCGTTCTTTTATCCATGATTTTCTGTTGACAAAAGATAGGGATTAGCCTATAATTAATCGTGGCACTAATTTGCCCCCAAAGTAGCCCCGGAAACTACATTGGATCAGGAGGAAATTAACAATGCGTCAAACAACAATGGCTAAAGAAGCAACAATCGAACGTAAATGGTATGTCGTTGATGCAGCTGGCATGACTTTAGGTCGTTTAGCTAGCCAGGTAGCAACTGTATTAAGAGGTAAACATAAACCTACTTATACACCACATGTTGATACAGGAGATTATGTAATTATTGTCAATGCATCAAAAGTCGTTATGACTGGTAAAAAATTAGATAAGAAGATGTACTACCATCATTCTGGATGGTTAGGCGGTCTGAAATCTAAAACTGCTAGACAATTCTTAGAAAAAGATCCTGTTGGTTTTGTTGAATCTGCTGTAAAAGGTATGTTACCACATAACACTTTAGGTAGAAAACAGGGTATGAAACTGTTTGTATATGCAGGCAGTGAACATCCACATGCTGCACAGAAACCTGAAACGTTAACGTTTAAAGGTTAATTAAGGGAGGAGAGACTACTATGGCAAATGTACAATATAGAGGAACTGGACGTAGAAAATCTTCTGTAGCACGTGTTATCTTAACACCAGGTACAGGTAATTTCGTCGTTAACGGTAAAGTAGCTAACGAATACTTCCCATCAGAAGTGTTAATGATGATGATCAATCAGCCTTTAGAATTAACTTCTACAAAGGGAAAATTCGATGTTAAAGTTAATGTTAAAGGTGGCGGATTCTCAGGACAGGCTGGTGCCGTTCGTCACGGTGTTGCTAGAGCCTTACTTGAAGCTGGAGACGATTACAGACCAGTATTAAAAGCTGCTGGACTCTTAACACGTGATGCACGTGTAAAAGAACGTAAGAAATACGGCCTCAAGGCTGCCCGTCGCGCTCCGCAGTTCAGCAAGCGCTAATCTCACTTACCCAAGAGATAATTTCCACTGCTTCTCAGTACGTCTTTGGACGCTGTTTTGCAGAAAATTGGATGGTTTTGGAGTTGTGAGAGTTCCTCAGGAGTGTTCCGTTTTGCTTCGTAAGAAGCAAGCAAGGAGCACACAAGGAACAAGAATCGCAAGCGAAAACAAAAGCCTTATGAAGCAGGAGATCGTTCCGCAAGGAGCGTATCTCCTGCTTTTTTTGTGTTGCACGGCTTTTCCTTCTTCCGTTTAGATCTTGTTGATTGCCTCCACCAGTGTTTCAATATCCAGGTGGGTGTAGACACGTTCGGTGAGCGTCATGGCACCGGAGTGTCCCACAATCTTCTTGATCATGGTTTGGTCTACGTGGGCTTCTGTCAGCATGGAGATACAGGTGTGCCGGGTACAGTGTGGCGTTTGGTCATATCCAAGCTGCTCCATCAGGGGCGTGAAGTAACTGTCGTAGTAGTTCCTGTAGTCAAAGTGCTTTTGATCCGGTGTGTGGAGCAGATATTCACACTGAGAACCTTCGTACCACGCTTTGTAGAATGGTAGCACCTTGTCGGCAATGGGAACTTTCCGCAGGCCGTTTTCGGTTTTGCTGGCGATCACATCGAAATACTGTTCTTCCAGATGTACGTTTTCCTTTTTCAAGTCGAGGAACTCCGAGATGCGGCAACCGTTGTAGATCAGCATCAGCACGATCTGATAGTACGGGTCCTCTGCAAGCTCCCATAGGCGGGCAATCTGCTCCTTTGTGAACTTGTTCCGGTCACGTTTGTTTGGATTCTTATCCTTGTACCGGCTCAAATCCACAAACTCGGAGTAATCCTTGTTGCAGATATCGTTTTTCATGGCGTAGGCATACAGCTGGTTGAACAGCCCCTTGAGTTTTTTCAGAGTGGGGTAATTCTTCTCACAGGTGTCCACCACAAATTGAAGGTCCATCAGCCGAATGTCCCGAAACACCTTGTTGTAAAGTGTTCCGCACACCCGATAGGACGCTTCATAGCCTTTTACATTTGACTTGGAGATGGTGGGGAACTTCTCCTTTGACCAGCGTTCATAGACCTCCTGGAAGGTGGCCTTGGATGCCTTGATGTCAAAGGGATTGTTGTTGTACTCTGCCAGCATTTGCAGCCCCTCTGCTCTGGTTGCCGCATAGCCGATGGTGATTTGTTCCTGAACAGACTTTCCTGTTTCAGGGTTGACGTGCCACCCTACCGTTTTCCTCACTGCATAGGGCCTTCTTCGCTTTCCGGACATTTTCTTGACGCTTCCATATCCGTTGGGTAATCTCAAAAAATCTCAAACTTCCTTTCTCCCAGCGTTTGAATTAAATTTGATAAAGGGTATGCAACACCCTCTGTTACTCCTGGTCGCCGTTTTCCTCGGCGGCCTTTTTCATTTTCTCCAGCATCTGCCGATCCAGTTCGTTGCGCCGGTGAATGCGCTCCAAATCGGAGAGGACTTCCACTTCCTTGTCCTGCAACTTGGCATCTGCGTAGTAAGCCAGTTCTTTTTCAATCCAACGGTCAAAGGATTCTTGATCGGTCCAATAGGTTTCCAGCTTTTCACGCTCATCCCGGAACTCTTCCAAAATCAGGCACAGGGAATCATTCATCTCGGCGGAGTGGTCATTTCCTTTGAATTTCAGGGAGCAGGACCATTCTTCGCTGTGGGGCGGGCGCTGGACATCGATCTCGAACCGGATACCGGCCTTCTTGTTTAATTGGTAAAGAACCGCAATCACATCAGACAGGCTGTCCAGCTGGATTTCGGGTTTCTGGTAGCCAATCAGGTCTGCCGGAGATATGTTTAAGATTTTGGCGATGGCATTGATCATCGCTATGGATGGCTCAATTTCACCGCTTTCGTATTTTTGAACTGTGCGCATTGTCTTGTCCAGACGCTGTGCCAGCTCTGTTTGGCTCAAGTGAGCGGCCTTGCGGGCTGCCTTGATTCTCTCGCCAATTTCAGCTGGGTTTCTGTGCATTGTCATCACCTCGTTTGTATTGTAACACGAAGTCGTGCGAATTACAAGGTCGTAATACGAATAATTTTTTCGCATTTAGTGTTGACAAGCCGTTCTGGAGGGTTTATAATCAAAAATACGAATTAATAATTCGTATATCGGCAATAAGGAGGTCATTCACATGGAAAAGAAAGTTTATGTCGAACTGCCGCCCTTCACTGGACGCAATG
Source organism: Clostridiales bacterium CHKCI006 (assembly GCA_900018345.1). Classification (GTDB taxonomy): domain Bacteria; phylum Bacillota_I; class Bacilli_A; order Erysipelotrichales; family Coprobacillaceae; genus Fimiplasma; species Fimiplasma intestinipullorum. The sequence goes on along the minus strand of FCNA01000132.1, from coordinate 47,402 downwards.
TCCCCATCACCGAGATTGCAGCCGCCATGCACAAGGATGCCCAGTATGTGCGCATTGGCTTGCAGCAGGGAATCCTGAAATTCGGCTATGCGATCAAGCTGGAAAACTCCAACGAGTACAACTACTACTGCCCCGACAGAAAGGTGTGGGAGGAAATTGGATACTTCCAGCCGGAAACCGCATAAAAAAAGAGCCCTCATCCTGGCAGATGAGAACTCTTGGCGGACAGTACAAACGGCAGCTACCGTGTGACTATCACTCAGCAAGGATATTATAACACGACAGCTGCCAAATTCAACAATTATTTAAGGAGGAACAGAATTTGACAGCTTTACCAGTCAGCATCATACAAAATGGTCTGTTCTGCTGCTGGAAGTACGAGGAACGGAATGGGAGGAAAACGAAGGTGCCATACCAGCCGGAAACCGGCCTGGGAGCGAAAAGCAACGATCCTTCCAGCTTCGTACCTTATAAAACAGCAGTACAGGCCAGCGGATATGATGGCATTGGAATTGGCATTTTCAACGGCATCTGTGCGATTGACCTGGACAACTGCCTTTCGGACAGCGGCTATTACACCCAGGCCGCCGCAGAAATTGTGGCCTTAATGCACAGCTATACCGAGTACAGCCCCAGCGGCAACGGTCTGCACATCCTCTTTTCGGCAAAAGGCTTTCAGTATGATACCAAGCGATTCTACATTATAAACCATCAGGCCGGAATCGAGGTTTATGTGGCGGGAGCAACCAACAAATATGTCACCGTGACCGGAAACCGCTGTGAGGATTATGAGTATGGTGACCGGACCCAGGAGCTGCAAGTGTTACTGGACAAGTTCATGCGCAGGCCAGAGATAGGCGCAGAAAATGCAATAAATGCAAAAAACTCTGATTTAAGCATGGAGCAGCTTCTGCAACTGGCAAAAAGCAGTAAGAATGGGGCAGCGTTCACAGCCCTTTGGAACGGTTCGCTGGAGGGATATTCGTCCCCATCAGAGGCAGATCTGGCGCTGTGCAGTCATCTCGCCTTTTGGACAGGACGGGATGCTGCCAAGATGGACACTATGTTCCGGCAGTCGGGATTGATGCGGGATAAATGGGACCGGCAGCAATCCGGCACAACGTATGGTGCAATCACCATTCAGAAGGCAATCGAGCATTGCCGGGAGATCTACACGCCAAAATCCGAGCCCGCACCGTTTTTTCAGCCCCTTGTTCCGCTGACGCCACAGTGGAGTGACCTGCCTGCATTTCCGGTAGACGCTCTCCCGGATGTGATTCGAAATTATGTGAGTGCGGTGGCCGAACACAGTCAGACTGCCCCGGACATGGCAGCGGTGATCAGCCTGGGTGTGTTGGCAACCTGCTTACAAGGGAAATACAAGATAGAGGGAACGCCAGGATACTGTGAGCCTTTGAGCTTGTACACAGTGGTGATCGCCGCACCGGGGGAGCGAAAGTCCAGCGTCATGCGGGATATGACCACATTCCTCTATGAGTATGAGCAGGAATATAACAAGGCTCACAGCATGGAAATACGGGAAAACCATTTGCAGAGGGAATCTATGGGGCGCCAGATCTCCGGTCTGCAAAAGAAGCTGGAGCGCAAGGAAAGCCGGGAAATGGAGTTGGAGCTGCGGCAGCTTCAGGAACAGCTGGAAGAAACTCCAGAACTAAAACCGGTTCGCTTTTTTGCGGACGATTGTTCCAGTGAAGCGCTGACCAGCTTGATGGCATCTAACAATGGGGTATTCTCGGTGATCTCTACGGAAGGAGGTATCTTTGACATCATGGCAGGACGGTATTCCAACAAATCCAACATTGATGTCTGGCTGAAAGGCCATTGTGGAGATGCCATTTATGTGGATCGAATGACCCGTGAAGCAGAGTGCATCATGCACCCGGCACTGTCGGCTATCCTCTCTATTCAGCCCAGTGTGCTGGATGAAATCATGTCCAATACCACCATGACCGGGCGGGGCTTGATTGCCCGCTTCCTGTATGCGTCCCCACCGTCCAGAATTGGCAGCCGGATCTTTCGTACCCAGCCGATTCCGCCCGAAGTAACCGCCGCTTACCGTAGCTTGATTTTTCGCCTGATGGCTCTGCCAATTGATGGGGATGCCCAGACGGTACACCTTTCCGAAAAAGCCTTTGACCTGATGGCCGATTACTTTCAGGAACATGAGAAGTTTCTGGTTGGCGAGGGACAGGCAATTTCCGATTGGGCAAGTAAATATATCGGTGCCGTACTCCGGATTGCGGGATTGTTGCACTGTGCTGATATGGAAGATGACAAAACAGAAGTGACAGCTTCTACGATGAGCAGGGCAATTCAGATCGGCAAATATTTTCTGGCTCATTCCACCTACGCCTATTCCATGATGGGTACTGACTTGACCATCCAGAAAGCCAAATTTGTCCTGGCAAAGCTGAAAAAGAAGAACGTGTCGGTGATCAAGCGTTCGGAGCTTTTTCAGATGTGCCGGGGGAAGTTCTTCAAGAAAACGGAGGAGATTTTTCCGACGCTGGAATTGCTGGAGGCACATGGATACATTCGTCTGGAAGAACCGGAACGCCAGTCGGTGGGCAGACCAGCCGATGTGAAAATCATTGTGAACCCTGCAGCATGAAACCGGAAATTTCTGCATTTATTGCATTTCCTGCACAGAGTTGCACTCTGGTATCGCACCACCGTCCCCATCGAAAAGTCCGCAGATTTGGAGATGGATGGTTCGGGAGAATCCGGTGGATTTTCCCGAACCGTGGGCGGCAGGATTGCTTACAGAGGCAAGGATGCCGGACACACCTGACTTGCTGTGTGGATAGCACACGCAAGCCAGGGAGGCTCCCGCAGGAGCCGCATCCCCCGAGGGGAAGATTCCCCCACAGTGTGGGGGAAATGTCGCAGGGCGACAAAGGGGGAGCGGTCCGCAGGACCCCACGATACTTTGCAGCCGCAGGATGAAAGTATCATAGTGGGTTATTACACTTCCGCAGGAAGTGCGCCCCGGCCCGCAGGCCGTACAAACGTGAAAGGAGCTCTATGGCGAGAAACGACGGGATTGACCGTACCAGTGCAAGAAACGTAAACCTGACCGCCGCCAAAATAGGCAATGCCCAGCGGCACAACGAACGAGAAAAAGAATCCTATACCAACCCAGATATTATACCAGAATGCACCCCTCAGAACATCCATTTTAAGAAACCTACCGCCGGATATGCAGAGATGTTTGCTCAGATGGAGCAGGATGGCATAATCTCCACTCGTGGTTTGAAATCAGATGCCAACCTTTACGGGGAACTGATTTTTGATGTCAACTCCGCCTACTTCTATAACCATGGCGGGTATGAGTTTGCCAAGCGATTTTATGGGGACGCTTACAAAGCTGCCATAGAGATCGTTGGCGGCGAACAGTATATTCTCTCCGCTGTTATGCACGCCGATGAGCGTAACCGGGCCATGTCCGAAGCACTGGGGCAGGATGTATTCCATTATCATCTCCATGTGGTCTATGTTCCAGTTGTGGAGAAGCAGATCCTCTGGTCCAAGAGGTGCAAAGACAAGTCTCTTGTGGGAACAATCAAGGAAACCATTATGCAGGTGAGCAGCAGTAAAAAATGGCTGTCCAAACCGGCATTGGATGAACAGGGTGCGCCTATTCTCCAGAAGAATGGCAAGCCGGTACTGCGGAAGTCTTACAGTGTCCTCCAGGATGATTTCTTCCAAGCCATGCGCAATGCCGGATATTCTGATGTGGAGCGTGGAGAACGAGGAAGTTCTGAGGAACATTTGACCGTAACCCAGTTCAAGGTGGAACGGGAACAGGAGCGATTGGAACAACTCACCGCACAAACGCAGCAGAAAGAGCAGCAGGCAGCTTCTCTGGAAAAGAAGATTGAGAAGATTCAAAAACAGCAGATTGCGGTTCAGGAAGTGGAGCAAATAGAACCCCATGCCGTTCCGTTTTCCTCTAAAGTTATGTTGGAACGTTCTGAATATGAAAATCTGGCAGCTACGGCAAAGAAGTTCTATGTCCAGGAGCGCAAGGAATCCAAGCTACAAAAGGCTTTGGAAGCAGCGATGAAAGTGATAAGCGAGTTGAAAGCTAAGGTCGCCGCACTGACCGCAGAGCTGGCAGAGTATAAGTCCGTTCGGGGGCAGCTTCGCACCGTAGACTTGGAGAAGGAAAATGGTGAGCTTCGTGGTAAACTCCGCAAATATGAAGATGTAATTTCTCGGCATAATTTGTGGTCATATTTTTCACAGCATAGAAGAAGCGAGATTGATAGAGGAGAGTCGCGATAATTAACAAACAGGAGGTTGGGTTTTCACCTGGCCTCCTGTTTGTCAAACAAGGCGGAGAAATATCTTATCTACAGCTATAAAACAAAGACGGAGCCAGTCTAAGTTTGTTGATTTATGTGCCATTTTGTGGTACACTATTACACAAGTACACAATTAAATGTGCATGAGAGGTAAACGATTATGGCAGAAAGAAACATGGTAAATCTGACAATCACGATGACACGGGAAGAGCGCAAAGCGCTCAAGCAGATTGCTTTGGATAAAGACATGACGGTTTCTGCCCTTCTGCGTGAATGGCTGAAAGAATATCAAGCAAAGGAGGCAGAGCAGTAATGGCAAAGAATGCTGATTTAGGTGCTGCCAAAACAGCTAAAAAGGATGAATTCTATACACAGCTAACTGATATTGAAAAGGAAATGCGATATTATCGCAAGCACTTCCAGGGTAAGACGGTGCTGTGTAACTGCGATGATCCGTTTGAGAGCAACTTTTTTAAGTATTTTGCGCTGAATTTCAATCGTTTGGGGCTGAAAAAGTTGATTGCAACTTGCTACTATTCGTCTCCGATTGCAGGGCAGCAGTTACAATACGGTTGTGACGCAAACGGCCAGATGACTTTTTACTTTGAAGATAAGGGTGCAGAAGAAAATAAAAGCAAGCGTCCTTATAAGGCTGTAGTTACTCAAGTATATGACAAGATGGGTGACGGTGGCGTGGATATGCTGGATGTGGCAGAGCTGTTCAGAACCGGCGAAAATGAGTTGGTAGAGCTGGAGGGCGATGGCGATTTCCGTTCGCCTGAATGTCTGGCCTTGCTGGATGAATCAGATATTGTGGTTACAAATCCGCCATTTTCATTGTTTCGTGAGTATGTAGCTACGTTGGTGGAGCATCAAAAGCATTTTATCATTATTGGTAATGTTAATGCACTGAAGTATAAAGAAATATTCCCGTATATCATATCAAATCAGATATGGCTTGGAGCAAGTATCCATTCGGGAGATAGAGCTTTTTTTGTTCCGGATGATTATTCACTTGATGCTTCGACTTGTGGCATTGATGAAGCTACAGGCCGAAAATATATCCGAGTAAAAGGCGTGCGGTGGTATACCAATCTTGACATGAAACAGCGCCATGAGGAACTAATTCTCGTAAAGCGATATAGCCCAGAGAATAATCCTTCGTATGATAATTATAATGCCGTTGAAGTTTCTAAAACTGCTGATATTCCATGTGACTACACAGGTATCATGGGAGTTCCGATTACATTCTTTGATAAGTTTAATCCGGATCAATTTGAGATTATTTGGCAAGCGTCAGGAAATACACGAGCATCTGCTCCGGTTGAGATATTAGAACAATTAGGATATAAACCGAGCAAAGAAGATCGTGGGGGATGTTGTTTGCTCAATGGCAAAAGGACTTATGACCGTGTGTTCATTCGTAACAAACATCCAGAACCACCGAAAGAGGTGAAATGATATGCAAATCAAAGAACTGAAAGTAACTGTCGGTGAAGTCTGTGAGGGCTATTTCAATGATGCAGAGGAAGGTGTCGTTGGATACGACGAGCGCCTTGATATAAGGCCGAAGTATCAGCGGGAGTTCGTCTACAAGGACGCGCAGCGTGATGAAGTCATTCGCACTGTCATGAAGGGCTTACCGCTCAATGTGATGTACTGGTGCAAGGTGAAGAAAGAGGACGGGTCAGATGGATTCGAGGTGCTGGATGGTCAGCAGCGTACCATTTCCCTGTGCGAGTATGTAGACGGCACCTTCTCTGTAGATGACAAGTATTTTTATAATCTACCGGCCGACAAGAAGCAGCAGATTCTTGACTATCCCCTGTTTGTGTATGTTTGTGATGGTACGGACAGCGAAAAGCTGGAATGGTTCCGTATTATCAACATTGCAGGCGAAGAATTGACCGATCAGGAGCTGCGGAACGCCGTCTATGCCGGTAGCTGGACTTCTGACGCAAAGCGGTATTTCTCTAAGACCGGCTGCGCAGCAGGTATGCTGGCTGGTGATTATTTGAAAGGCGCTTCTATCCGTCAGGAATACCTTGAAACGGCTATTTTCTGGGCGGCCAGCGCTGAAGGAAAAACCATTGAAGCGTACATGGCTGAACATCAGAACGACCCAAGTGCGGTGCAGCTGTGGAACTATTTTCGCTCTGTGATCGACTGGGTACAAGCGATTTTCCCAAAAAAGCGCAAAGAAATGAAGGGGTTGCCATGGGGCCTTTTCTACAATCAGCACGGCAAGCGGACAGACCTTGACCCCAAGAAGCTGGAGACGGAAATTCAGCGACTCATGGGTGATGAAGATGTGACCAAAAAATCCGGTATTTATGAGTACCTGTTGACTGGCGAAGAAAAGAAACTGTCAATCCGTTCCTTTGACCGTCGGGATGCTCTTGCGGCTTACGAGAAGCAAGGACATAAGTGTGCTATTTGTGGTGAAGAATTTGAGTTTGAACAGATGCACGCTGATCATATTACACCGTGGAGCAAAGGCGGCAAGACGACGCCTGATAACTGTCAAATGCTTTGCCGGGATTGTAATCTAAAAAAAGGTGCACAGGAATAGGCTTCAAGAGAACGTGGCTAAAGAATTGGGCTGCAAGGAGGGGATTAATTGAAGAATATGTTTAATATCTACTATATCAACAACGAGAAAGCTTCCGAAATTTCAATGTTGTTTGATAATCAGATAGTAGAGAAAATTACTCGTATTAAGAACACAGAACTATCATTAGCGGGTGATATGGATGCCACTACAAGCGCTGCTTCAAAGATTCCCGTTATTGGTCAGTATTTGCCCAGCATAGATCTAAATGGTAATTTATCTCATAGTAGATCTAATGGAGTGGAAGATACCGTAAAAGTAGTAAGCTCTAAATCAACAATTCTCAAACCTATTTATGAAAAAGCCAAAGAAGTGCGTCGGTTGGACGATAGCAAGGTTGGGAATTTGGTAAAAATTAAAGATGTTTACCTTACTGTCGTAAATTCCAATGATGTTTTGGCTACAAAAGCGCTTATGAGTGGTTTGGTGAGTCAAGTACCTGTTAAAGGCATTGGTAATATGAACTTCACCTCTCTTGTGGAGGTAATGTTTAAAGGCTCCGCCTATGTTCTTTGCGGTGAGTTGCCACATAGATTTGGCTCCAATGAGCACATGATGCTCAAAATTCCCATGAGCGCTGAAAATGAAATGGAAAGTCAGTACAGCATTTCGGACATTGAGATCGGTAAAGTTACTGTGCTTGGCATTTATCGAGGAGAATTTGAACGCAGTGATGTTGAGCGAAAGATCAATCGCATGATGGCGTTAAACGATAGCAGTAAAAAGAATCAAGAGCAGACAGTCGATTTTCAAGACAGTGGTATGGATATTGAAGATGGCGTCCAAGAAGAGGCTAAAAAAGATATTCCGAATGCTTCTGGTACGCAGGGGAAGGTTCATTACATCGATGTTATTGCAATTATTCAGGACCTTAATGCTTAGGTGTTATTATGGATAGAGTAAGTATTTATGAGTACGATCGAAAGAACCGAGAGCGTGTTGTTAAAGCAATTGAAGAAGCTGATGGGCAAATATTAAGTTGGTCTTTTTTCGCCAAAGATCAATCAAAATTTGACTTTCCTGCAGGTACTCGCTCGGTCTTTATTGATTTGTCTTCATTATTTTATAGCGAAGATCGGGCTGATGCTCTTGTTGCACCAGCAGAACTTATGTTGAATGCTGTTCAAAAAGAGCAGTCTGTTGCCTTGTATGTCATTATCGAGCGTCAATATAGCAAACAAGTTCAAGATTTGCTGTATTACAAAATTGATAAAGTTCTTGAGCTTGAGAGCTTCCTTAAAATTGAAAAGGACCCAATTCAAAATATTGTTGACGTTAATCAGTCTGATTTTGACAATATCTTAGATTACTTAAATCAAAATCTTTTTGGCAACGAACTATTCAAAAAACGCTTAAAGGAGGAATTAACAAAGTATAGGCTTTTCAATCGAATTGGCCAACAGCCGATTTTCTCTGTTTTAATATGTGGTGCATCGGGCATTGGTAAAACAGAAGTCGCCAGATTGCTCCATCAGAAGTTGGCACCAGAGGAACCAATGATAAAAATTAATTTCGGCAATTATAGTGCTCAAGATGCACTGAATAGTTTGATTGGTAGTCCACGAGGTTATATTGGCAGTAATAAAGGTGAATTACCGGACAAGCTTATGCGTAGCCGAAGTAAGGTAATCCTGATAGATGAATTTGAAAAAGCCAGCAAACCCGTTTATAACTTTTTCTTGCAGCTGCTTGAAGAAGGAAAATTTACAGACTCCTTAGGACGAGAGTATGACTTAGATAAATACATTATTGTCTTTACTTCCAATATGCCTAAGGAAAAGATCGGAGAATTTCTTCCTCCTGAATTGCGTTCAAGGTTTAATTATAAATGCGCTTTCTGGCCGCTTTCCACAAAGGAAAAAGAACAATATGTAGCATTTAAGAGCGAACGTTATTTAGAGAAAATAAGGTGTGAATGTCCCGAAATAGATAGCGATTTGAAGGCTTCTGATATAGTGCGTATTGATGTTTCACGCTATTCCAATATGCGTGACATCAATGGTGAAATAATGCGTCAGATCACAGACGCGCTGTACGAGCAGATCGTCGAGTAGAAGTAATAAATCAGCCGAGTAGCTAACTACTACCCGGCTGATCGTTGATATTGTTATTCGTCCATGACCTCAAGCATCATTCTGGCACCCAGCTTAAAGCTATTTTGGAACAGCAGGCACTCTGCCATGGTCTGATACTCACGAACGGCGTCCGTATATCGAGAGAACAGTTCTTTCTGTTCATCCGTCATGGTTGCCTGAAGCTTTTCTTCATTTCGGGTAATCAGGTGAAGCACTTCCTTGTATTCCTTGCAGGCGTTTGTGTCGTATTCGGTCGGTTCAATGTTGCCATACCAAAATTCTTCAAGAAGTCTCATACGGCATCCTCCCCATAGATCAGCTCTTGGAGGATGATTTCCTCTGCCCGGTTTCGGATGTTATTCATAGCTCCCACCCATGCCATCTGATCCTGCGCTTTCAGCTGCTCATTGATACCCTCCTTCTCTGCCAGCTGTGTTATGAGCAGATGGAGTTTGTTTCGTGCCTGGGTATCAATATCAGCCAGATAGCTGAGCAATCTTCCGCTGAGAATGAGATTAGAATAGAGCATAGGTCGATGCTCTTTCAGGTATTGCTGGTGCTTTCTGCCCCACATGCCAATAGAAGATGTCCCCGCTTCATCCAGCACTAAGCAGGGGATATAGTAGTTGCCCTGGAGTGCATACCAAAGGCCGTTGCTTTGATCGAAAATGTATTTTTCCATTATGCTGTCCTCCGTGTCTGAATTTAATTTTGAGGTGAAGACAAGAACAGCAACCAAGTGTCTTTCCTTACCGTTGTCCTGCGTCGCCCTGGGCAGCGATACGCAAGGCACACATAAGGAGCAAAACCTGCTTTTCGTGCGTCTTGCACGAGGATGAAAATTAGAATCTGGTGTGCAGAAAAACCGCAGTATTAAGCCAAAAATCAGGTGGAAAGCGAAAGGATTACCGGATGTTTGGCAGGGACAGCACCAAGTCCTTGAAGTTCAGCAAGCGCTAAACTTTATCAAAAGTGGTCAAAAACCCCGGAACTACGCGGTTTCCGGGGTTTTTCCTTTTCAAATGGTTTGACGCAATTTGACAGAACGAAGCCTCTTTTAACCCGTTTTCTATGGGTTAAATGGTGGACAACCACCCCAAAAAGAGGGCTTATGGGTTAAAAAATAGGACAACCGAGACGCGATTTTGGGATGCCAAGGGGATGTTTATTTATACATCTCCAAGAGACCTTTTTCGTGAAAACGGTTTGTCTGAATTTGACCTAATTTGAACAAAAGAGAATAAATCTAATCGCCAAGCGCTCAGTATTTTCTACTGGGCGCTTTTTGCGTTTCCGGGGAATTTCATTCCGGGATAAGAAAAGGCCGTCACTTTCAATTTTTGAAGTGGCGGCTTTTTCTATTTCCAGAAGCCATAGAACAATTCAGAAATGAGGTGAAGTCATTGAACACGCAAATCATCGCCATCGCCAACCAGAAAGGCGGCGTTGGCAAGACAACCACCTGCGCGAACCTGGGGATTGGGCTGGCGCAGGCCGGAAAGAAAGTGCTGCTGATCGACGGGGACCCGCAAGGCAGCCTGACCATCAGCCTGGGCCACCCCCAGCCGGACAAGCTGCCCTTTACCCTGTCCGATGCGATGGGCCGTATCCTGATGGACGAGCCGCTGCGCCCCGGCGAGGGTATCCTGCACCACCCGGAGGGCGTTGACCTGATGCCCGCAGACATCCAGCTCTCCGGCATGGAGGTCTCCCTGGTGAACGCCATGAGCCGAGAGACCATCCTGCGGCAGTATCTGGACACGCTCAAGGGACAGTATTCCCATATCCTGATTGACTGCCAGCCATCCCTGGGTATGCTCACGGTCAACGCCCTGGCCGCCGCCAACAGGGTCATAATCCCCGTTCAGGCGGAGTACCTGCCCGCCAAGGGCCTGGAACAGCTGCTCCAGACCGTAAACAAGGTGAAGCGGCAGATCAACCCCAAGCTCCAGATCGACGGCATATTGCTGACGATGGTGGACAACCGCACCAACTTCGCCAAGGAGATTGCCGCCCTGCTGCGGGAGACCTATGGCAGCAAAATCAAGGTGTTCGGCACCGAGATTCCCCATTCTGTCCGGGCAAAGGAGATCAGCGCCGAGGGCAAAAGCATTTTTGCCCATGACCCTAATGGCAAGGTGGCCGAGGGCTATAAGAATCTGACCAAGGAGGTGATAAAACTTGAAAAGCAGCGCGAAAAAAGTAGAGCTGGCTCCATACGATGATTTGTTTTCCACCGAGGAAAGCCGCCAGGATGCCAAGCTGGAGAAGATACAGGAAATTCCGCTGTCTGAGCTGCACCCATTTAAGGGGCATCCCTTCAAAGTCAAGGATGACGAGGCCATGATGGAGACCGCCGACAGCGTTCGGCAGTATGGTGTTCTGGTTCCGGCGATCGCCCGCCCGGACCCGGAGGGCGGCTATGAGCTGGTTGCCGGTCACAGGCGGCACCGGGCCAGTGAGCTGGCCGAGAAAGAAACCATGCCTGTCATTGTCCGAGACCTGGACGATGATGCTGCCACTATCATCATGGTGGACAGCAACTTACAACGTGAAAGCCTGCTCCCCAGCGAAAGGGCCTTTGCTTACAAGATGAAGCTGGAGGCTATGAAACACCAAGGCGCACGGGGGGACTTAACTTCGTCCCAACTTGGGACGAAGTTGCGTGCAGATGAATTGTTGGCGCAGCAGGCTGGTTCGAGTAGGAACCAGGTGCAGCGCTATATCCGCCTGACGGAGCTGATTCCCGAACTGCTGGATATGGTCGATGAAAAGAAAATCGCCCTCAATCCGGCTTATGAGCTGTCCTTTCTCAAAAAAGAAGAACAGCGGGATTTGCTGGACGCGATGGACAGCGAACAGGCTACCCCCTCTCTCTCCCAGGCTCAGCGACTCAAGAAATACAGCCAGGAGGGACATCTGACCCTCGATATGATGCGCGTCATCATGGGTGAGGAAAAGAAAAGTGATCTCGACAAAGTGACTTTCACCTCCGACACCCTGCGGAAGTATTTCCCCAAAAGCTATACGCCCCAGCGGATGCAGGAAACCATTATCAAACTGCTGGAGGCGTGGCAGAAGAAGCGCCAGAGAGACCAGGAACGATGAAAGGAGCCGCCTATGAGGGATATTTCAGCCCGTGAGCTGAAAGGACACAATATCTTGGCCGTAGAGCGTTTTCAGGACAGCACCCGCTGGATGATCGAGTTTTCCGTTCAGCGCCCTTGTTCCTACGGCTGCCCCGGCGATGATATGCGGCTGTTTCTTACGGAGGACGGGTATCAGGCCGCCCTCGTAAGCCAGAAGCGTCGGGAAATCAAAATCAAGCGGTATGCCCGTGTGATCGAGGGCCATGTGCTCGACTTCAAACCGGACAAGCGCCGCCGCCACCCGTAAACTCATTATCACTACGAAAGGAAAGGAATGAATATGTGTACTGTCCAGAGCATCAAAGATGCCATCCGGGAAAGTTGCCAGTCCCAGTATGATATGGAATCCACCGACATTGACCGGGTTTTGCAGACCCTCCCGTTTTCGGAGCATGAGCCGATGTTCAGTCATCCGCCGAAGTACAAGCGTCCTTACCGGCCCTGGCAGAACAACAAAAACAGCTGAAAGCCACAGTCTTTTTCACGAAGGATTGTGGCTTTTTTCATGCCCTAAAATTAGAAAGGAGTGAAGTCAATGGCCGTTTTTCGCATTGAACGGACCAAAGATTATACCGTGATGAGCAATCATCACCTGCGGAACCACGAACTATCCCTCAAGGCAAAGGGGCTTCTTTCCATGATGTTATCCCTGCCTGATGACTGGAACTATACTACCCGTGGACTTGCGAAAATCTGCAAGGAGGGCGTTGATGCCATCGGCAGTGCGCTGCGGGAGTTGGAAACCGCCGGTTACATCGTGCGGAACCAGCTGCGGGACCAACAAGGCCGGATCAGCGACACCGAGTATGTGATTTATGAGAAACCCCAGCCCAGGCAGCCAGAAACGCCAAGGCCGGATACGGCTGTACCAGATACGGCTTCACCAGATACGGAAAACCCGTATCTGGATAAACCGGATACGGAAAAGCCCGCAGAATTAAATATAGAGAAACCAAATACTCAAAAACAAAATACTCATGGAGCAAGTACCGATTCCATTCCCTTCCGGGAAACAGCGGCAGCACAGCTGCCGGAACGGAAAGGAAGGGATGCGATGTCTGTCTCAGAGATAGAAAATTATCGGGAATTGATTCTGGAGAACATCGAGTATGACTATCTGTGCAGAGAGTTTTCGACCTACCGTGAGGACCTGGACGAGATTGTGGAGCTGATGGTGGAGACCGTTTGTGCCAAACGTAAAACCACTCGGATCGCTGGCAGCGACTTTCCCCATGAAGTCGTGCGCTCCCGGTTCTTGAAGCTGGATAGCGAGCATATCCGATTTGTCATGGACGGTATGCAGAAAAACACCACGGAGGTCCGCAATATGAAACAGTATTTGCTTGCAGTGCTGTTCAACGCGCCCACCACGATCAGCAATCACTACACCGTACAAGTCAATCACGATATGAACACAGGCGGCTGGTAAACAGCCGCTTTTCTGTTGCCCGGCAATACCGGGAGAAAGGATTTTGCCATGAAACGACCTCTTGCCTACATTACGGCTCCCTGGAGCAACAACCAGTATGAGAACGCCGAGAACGCTGCCACCTACTGCCGCCAGGTGTACGACGCCGGGTATTCGCCCATCTGCCCGGTTCTGTTCTTGTCCACCTTCCTCAAGGACGAGATTCCCCAGGAACACAAGGACGGGCTGGATATGGTGCGAGACTATCTGCGCCGGTCCCATGTGCTGGTGGTCTGCGGCCACGGCATCGACGAGACCGTGAAGAATGACATCGCCACCGCTGAGCGCCTGCGGATCACCGCTACCACCCTGGACGGTATCCTGACTGTGAAAGGCCAGGGACGCGGGAAAGGAGGTGCGCGCCATGCCTGAGCGTAAGACCGTGGGCCAGCTGATGGAGGAAATGCGGCTCAAGGCCGGGGCGCAGAACTACCACGGCCATGAGTACATGGATTTGGAGCGGTTTGCCGAGGACACCCGGCACATGATTATCTTCGATGTGCTGACCCACGATTCGCCGGTGGGCTGGAAAGGCGAACGGACCCGCCTGTTTCTGACGGAGGCCGGATACCAGAAAAGCCTGGAGAACCAGGAAAAGGGCCACATCAAGATTCTCAGCCATGCCAAGGTGCGCCAGGGACATCTGTACTATGACCGCTCCGATCAGCTGCGTTGAAAGGAGCCTGCCATGATGAAATACCTGCTGCGGCGGCTGGTGGTCCCGCCTTAGTATCAAGCGCCACCCCTGCAAAATCCGTGGAAAGGAGGCGATGACCTATGCAGGAGGAAGTGGAAAACAGGACTTTGACGCTGGTAGTCAGCGGAACAAAGTTTACCGGGCGGCTGTTTAAGGCCGCCATCACCAAGTACCTTGCCCACCGCAAGGAAAAGAAGCTGCAAAAGCAGAAAAGCCGGGATACCCCCGTGATTCCCCACGGCAAACAGACGGTGAAGCAGCTGATCGGCCAGAATCAGGGCGTTTCCAACATCGAGATCACCGACCCCTCCATCAAGGAGTTTGAAAAGATCGCCCGGAAATACGGCGTTGACTATGCGGTGAAGAAGGACCGCAGCAGCTCCCCGCCCAAGTACCTGATCTTTTTCAAAGGCCGCGATGCGGATGCCCTGACCGCTGCCTTTACCGAGTACACCGGCAAGAAGGTCAGAAAGGCGCAGAAAACAGAGCGTCCGTCCGTGCTGGCAAAGCTGAGCCAGTTCAAAGAGCTGGTGAAACACGCCGTTGTGGACCGGAACAAGCGGAAGGAGCTGGAACGATGAAGATGAAAAAGCAACTTGACATCAAAAAGCTCCTTTTGCTGAATATGCCCTATATCCTGATGGGGCTGTTCGCAACCAACTTCGGTGAAGGATGGCGGATGGCCGTGGGTGCGGACGCTTCGGCAAAAATGCTTTCGTTCTTCTCCACGCTGCCGGTGGCGCTGGCCAGCTGGTGGCCCAGCCTGCACCCTTTGGACCTGCTGGTGGGGCTGTGCTGCGGCGCTGGCCTGCGATTGGCCGTGTATCTCAAAAGCAAGAACGCCAAGAAGTACCGGCACGGTATGGAGTATGGCAGCGCCCGCTGGGGCACCCATGAGGACATCGCACCCTACATCGACCCGGTGTTCCAGAACAATGTGATTCTGACTAAAACCGAGAGCCTGACCATGAACAGCCGCCCCAAGGACCCCAAGACCGCCAGAAACAAAAATGTGCTGGTGATCGGTGGCTCCGGTTCCGGCAAGACCCGCTTCTGGCTGAAACCGAACCTGATGCAGATGCACAGCTCCTATGTGGTGACAGACCCAAAAGGCACCATCCTGGTGGAGTGCGGCAAAATGCTTCAGCGCGGCACACCCAAGCTGGGCAAGGACGGCAAGCCCATGAAGGATAAGCACGGCAAGGACATCTATGAGCCTTATCGGATCAAAGTCCTCAATACCATCAACTTCAAGAAGTCCATGCACTATAATCCCTTTGCCTACATCCACTCCGAAAAGGACATCTTGAAACTGGTCACGACGCTGATCGCCAACACCAAGGGCGAGGGCAAGGCCGGGGACGATTTTTGGGTTAAGGCCGAGACGCTTTTGTACTGCGCCCTCATTGGGTATATCCACTACGAGGCCCCGGTGGAGGAACAGAATTTCTCCACCCTCATCGAGTTCATCAACGCGATGGAGGTCCGGGAGGATGACGAGGAGTTCAAGAACCCCGTGGACCTGATGTTTGACGCGCTGGAGGCAGAGAAGCCCAACCACTTCGCCGTCCGTCAGTACAAAAAGTACAAGCTGGCTGCGGGCAAAACCGCAAAATCCATCCTGATTTCCTGCGGTGCGCGCCTTGCCGTGTTCGACATCGCGGAGCTGCGGGAGGTCACGGCCTACGACGAGCTGGAGCTGGATACCCTGGGAGACCGGAAAACCGCCTTGTTCTTGATTATGAGCGACACGGACGATAGCTTTAACTTCCTGATCTCCATGTGCTACACCCAGCTGTTCAATCTGCTCTGCGAAAAAGCGGACGATGTGTACGGCGGGCGGCTGCCGGTCCATGTGCGGTGCCTCATTGACGAGGCCGCCAATATTGGACAGATCCCTCGGCTGGAAAAGCTGGTTGCCACCATCCGAAGCCGTGAGATTTCCGCCTGCCTGGTGCTGCAAGCACAGTCCCAGCTCAAAGCTATCTACAAGGACAACGCCGATACCATCATCGGCAACATGGATACCTCCATCTTCCTGGGCGGCAAAGAGCCGACAACCCTCAAGGAGCTGGCCGCCGTGCTGGGCAAGGAGACCATCGACACCTACAACACCGGCGAGAGCCGGGGCCGCGAGACATCCCATTCTCTTAACTACCAAAAGCTCTGCAAAGAGCTTATGAGCCAGGATGAACTGGCCGTCATGGACGGCGGCAAGTGTATCCTCCAGCTGCGCGGTGTGCGGCCTTTCCTCTCGGACAAGTACGACATCACCAAGCACCCCAATTACCCGTACACCGCCGACGCGGACCCCAAGAACGCCTTTGACATCGAGGCGTTCCTGTCCACCCGGCTCAAGCTCAAGCCCAACGAGGTCTACGATGTGTATGAAGTAGACGCAGAGGGCGTGTAAATCTGTTCCGCTGTGAAAGACCTGCTAATAAAAGTCAAGTAGAAATTTCAGATTTTTAGGGAGGCGAAAAAATGCAATACAAAATCAAGCCGCTGAGCATCTCAAAATTAAAACGGCGGCCAGCCAGATGGTATAGAGTGTAAAAATCAGTCGTGCTCCAGGGATTCCAAGTAGGCTTTCACAGAAGCGTAGTAGATGCGCAGGAACTTGTTGGCAGAGGCCATCATGTAGACACGATATGGCTTGCCTTCAGAGCGTTTCTTGTCCATGAACTGGTACACCGGCTCGTCTATTGGAGCACATTGCAGGATGACGCTCATCACCAGAAAGAGCGTCCTGCGCAGTGAGGCAGATCCTCGCTTGGAAATGCTACGGCTACGGACATCTATTTGACCGGATTGGTAGGGCGGGGCGTCAATACCCGCAAAGGCAACCAACGCTTTTTTGGAATGAAAACGGCGTACATCGCCAATTTCAGCCAGGAGTTGAGGGCCGAGGGTTGGGCCAACACCAAACATCCCCATCACTACAGGATACTCCGGCAGAGAAGCTGCCAGGGATTGCATCTCCTGTTTGAGAGCAGCTAACGCGGAAGAAGTTGTCTGGAGTTGAGAAATGGCCTGTTCTACCAAAAGTTTTGCCGTATCCGTTTTCGGTATGACACCGAAGTGTCTGCAAGCAGAGGCATAAATATCCAGCGCCTTATCCTCGCTGAAATTGTAGCCGTGCTTTCTGCACCACTTCTGGTATTGGGTAGTAAAGGCCTTCTCAGACCGGCCACAAACGCACTCGCAATGCCAAAAAGTAGCGACAAAGTCCACCCACTTCTCGCTGCCATCGGCGCGGGGCGGACTGGTAAACAAGCGATTTGCGTCTGGGAAGGTGGTGTCCAGCAGGGAGATCAGGTTATTCTTCAGCATGGTCTGAACTTTGGAATACTGTTGGTACTGCCGGTAGCAGATTTTCAGCATGAGTCGGGTATCCTCCTCCGGGATATATCTCGGCAATGTGAGCCAGTGGTCAAGACCGTAGTTGGCCAGCTTTACGGCATCCTTTTTGTCGGTTTTGGCCCGTCTTAAACTGTTGTTTCCGTAGTCATGCACCAGCATTGCATTGACTACCGAGACATAAAGGCCCGCGTCGTGGAGCAGCCAGGCCACCGGAGCATGGTAATTACCCGTGGATTCCATCACCACACGGGTCTCGCCGTCCAGGCTTTTGAGCAGTCCTGCCAGCTCGCTCAGTTCATTGGCGGTGTGACGTACTTCAAAGGGTGAAACCACTACCTCTCCGAAGGGCCGCATGACTGCAATCATGCTCTTACCCTTGGAAACATCGATGCCAACGCAGTTCATTCACATTCCTCCAATACAAAGAATCTGCAACCGGAATCCATCTTTTCTCGCTGCCGATTCAATCTATTGTGTGACACGAACTCTCCGACATCCGGTGGTTCAACCTGCTTAAATCGAACGCTGCAACGAGAGGATGGCTAACAGTCTTTCACACGGACATACAAGCCCAAGGAGTGATTGGTCAGCCAGTTGCTCCTCTCATTGTAGCTTAGGCACGAGATGGAGGGAAAGCCGGACTGGCTGTCCGGCTTTCCTGTCCAAATTTATTGTAATAGGAGTGATCTTATCTACCCGCCTCAACCGCCCCGGATGGGGCCATCGGCGTACAAAGCGGACAATCACCAAAAAATAATGAAAAAAGGAGGACAGCCGGAATCAGGCCCCGGAAACCGGGTGCCGATTGTTCCGGCTTTTGTATGCCTATGAATGACTAAATCAAACTTTTCAAATGATTCCGGCTAACTATAATTTATGGCATTTTTCAATCAGGCTATCACCGTTCTTCAGACCCTCGTTATCGCTCTGGGCGCTGGTCTCGGCATCTGGGGTGTCATCAACCTGCTGGAAGGTTACGGCAACGACAACCCCGGTGCGAAGTCCCAGGGCATGAAGCAGCTCATGGCTGGCGCTGGCGTCGCCGTGGTCGGCATGGTCCTCGTACCCCTGCTCTCCAGCCTGTTCACCGTCTGATCGCTCCCGTCGTTAAGCTGTCATAAGAAATCCTTGCCGCCCCTGCCCCCAAGCGGGGGCGGCTGAAAGGAGGTTGACACCGTATGGATTTCTTACTCGATGCCCTTACTGACTGGCTCAAGGAAATGTTGGTAGGCGGCATTATGAGCAACTTATCGGGGATGTTCGATAGCGTGAACCAGCAGGTCGCAGACATTGCGACACAGGTGGGCCAGACCCCTCAGGGCTGGAACGGGAGTATTTTCAGCATGATCCAAAATCTCTCCAACTCCATCATGGTGCCGATTGCTGGCGTGATCCTGGCTATCGTGATGACGCTGGAGCTGATTCAGATGATTACCGACAAGAACAACCTGCATGATGTGGACACCTGGATGATCTTCAAATGGGTGTTCAAATCTGCCGCTGCCATCCTCATCGTCTCAAACACCTGGAACATCGTGATGGGCGTGTTTGACGCAGCTCAAAGTGTGGTGGCGCAGGCGGCGGGCATCATCGGTTCCGACGCTTCCATCGACATCTCCTCTGTCATGACCGATATGGAGTCCCGGCTGATGGATATGGACCTGGGGCCGCTGTTCGGCCTGTGGTTCCAGTCGCTCTTTATCGGCATTACCATGTGGGCGCTTTACATTTGTATCTTTATCGTGATTTATGGCCGTATGATTGAGATTTACCTTGTGACCTCGGTGGCTCCCATCCCTATGGCCACCATGATGGGCAAGGAATGGGGCGGTATGGGCCAGAACTATCTGCGCTCGTTGATCGCCCTGGGCTTCCAGGCATTTCTCATCATCGTCTGTGTGGCGATCTACGCCGTGCTGGTGCAGAGTATTGCCACCGAATCCGACATCATTATGGCCATCTGGAGCTGCGTGGGCTATACGGTCCTGTTGTGCTTTACGCTCTTTAAGACCGGCAGCCTCGCAAAATCCGTTTTCAATGCACATTAACCAGGAAGGAGGTAATCCCTTTGGCTTATGTACCTGTACCCAAGGATCTTACGAAAGTCAAAACCAAGGTCGCGTTCAACTTAACCAAGAGGCAGCTTGTCTGCTTCGGCGGCGGTGCGCTGATCGGCGTACCGCTTTTCTTCCTGCTCCGGGGGCCTGTGGGAAACAGCGTGGCTGCCATGTGTATGATGCTGGTCATGCTGCCCTTCTTCATGCTGGCGATGTATGAAAAACACGGTCAGCCCCTGGAAAAGATCGTGGGCAATATCATCAAGGTGGCCGTCATCCGGCCCAAGGAGCGCCCGTATCAGACCAACAACTTCTATGCCGTTTTGGAACGGCAGGAAAAACTCGACAAGGAGGTGTATGACATTGTTCACGGTAATCAAAAGCTGGCTGCACCGGCTGTTCGGAAAAGACGAAAAGACCGCGCAGCCGGTTAATCAGAAAAAGATGAAAAAGCTGTCCCGCGCCGACAGAAAGCAGATCGAGGCTGCCATTGCCCGTGCCAATCGCACAGACAAAAAGAAAAAATCGGCTCAGGACAGTATCCCCTATGAACGGATGTGGCCGGACGGCATCTGCCGTGTGGCAGGCAGCCGCTACACAAAGACCATCCAATTCCAGGACATCAACTATCAGCTCTCGCAGAACGAGGACAAGACAGCGATCTTCGAGGGCTGGTGCGATTTCCTCAACTACTTCGACAGCTCCATTCAGTTCCAGCTGTCCTTTTTGAACCTGGCAGCCTCTGAGGAGACCTTTGCCCGCGCCATCAACATTCCTCTCCAGGGGGATGATTTTGACAGCATCCGGGTGGAGTACACCACCATGCTGCAAAACCAGCTGGCAAGAGGCAACAACGGTCTTATCAAGACCAAGTACCTGACTTTCGGCATCGACGCCGACAGCCTCAAGGCCGCCAAGCCCCGTCTGGAGCGCATTGAGACCGACATTCTCAACAACTTCAAACGCCTGGGCGTGGCCGCCGAGACCCTGGACGGCAAGGCGCGGCTGGCACAGCTTCACGGCATTTTCCACATGGATGAACAGGTGCCGTTCCGCTTTGAATGGGACTGGCTGGCTCCGTCCGGTCTGTCCACCAAGGATTTCATCGCGCCGTCCGGCTTCGAGTTCCGCACCGGCAAACAGTTCCGTATGGGTAAAAAATACGGGGCTGTTTCTTTTTTGCAGATCCTCGCCCCGGAGCTGAATGACCGGATGCTGGCGGATTTTCTGGATATGGAAAGCTCTCTGATCGTCAGCCTGCATATCCAGTCCGTAGATCAGATCAAGGCCATCAAGACGGTCAAGCGGAAAATCACCGACCTGGATAAATCCAAAATTGAGGAACAGAAAAAAGCCGTCCGCGCCGGATATGACATGGACATCATTCCCTCCGACCTTGCCACCTACGGTGCCGAGGCCAAGAAGCTCTTGCAGGATTTGCAGAGCCGAAACGAGCGAATGTTCCTTGTGACCTTCCTGGTGCTGAACACGGCGGACAATCCCCGGCAGCTGGGCAACAATGTGTTCCAGGCCAGTTCCATCGCACAGAAGTACAACTGCCAGCTGACAAGGCTTGACTTCCAGCAGGAAGAAGGGCTGATGTCTGCGCTGCCCTTGGGCCTCAATCAGATCGAGATTCAGCGGGGGCTGACCACCAGTTCCACGGCTATCTTTGTTCCGTTCACCACCCAGGAGCTTTTCCAGAACGGCAAAGAGGCGCTGTACTACGGTATCAACGCCCTGTCCAACAACCTCATCATGGTGGACCGCAAGCTGCTGAAAAACCCCAATGGACTGATTCTCGGCACCCCTGGTTCCGGCAAGTCCTTCAGCGCCAAGCGCGAGATCGCCAACTGTTTCCTGCTCACCAATGATGACATCATTATCTGCGACCCGGAGGCCGAGTACGCGCCCTTGGTGGAGCGCCTGCATGGGCAGGTCATCAAGATTTCGCCCACCAGCAGCAATTACATTAACCCTATGGATTTGAACCTGGACTACTCGGACGATGAAAGTCCGCTGTCTCTCAAGTCCGACTTCATCCTGTCTCTGTGCGAGCTGATCGTAGGCGGCAAAGAGGGCTTGCAGCCGGTTCAGAAAACCATCATTGACCGCTGTGTGCGGCTGGTGTATCAGGACTATCTCAATGACCCCCGCCCGGAGAATATGCCCATCCTGGAGGACCTCTACAACCTGCTGCGGGCGCAGGACGAGAAAGAGGCGCAGTACATCGCCACGGCGCTGGAAATCTATGTGACCGGCTCCCTCAATGTGTTTAACCATCAGAGCAATGTGGACATCAACAACCGTATCGTCTGCTACGACATCAAGGAGCTGGGCAAGCAGCTGAAAAAGATCGGTATGCTGGTGGTCCAGGACCAAGTGTGGAACCGCGTTACCATCAACCGTGCTGCCCACAAATCCACCCGTTACTACATCGACGAGATGCACCTGCTGCTGAAAGAGGAACAGACCGCCGCCTACACGGTGGAGATTTGGAAGCGGTTCAGAAAATGGGGCGGCATCCCCACCGGCATCACGCAGAATGTCAAAGACTTGCTTTCTTCCCGCGAGGTGGAGAACATCTTTGAGAACTCCGACTTCGTGTATATGCTCAACCAGGCGGGCGGGGACCGGCAGATTCTCGCCAAGCAGCTGGGCATTTCCCCTCACCAGCTTTCCTATGTGACCCACTCCAGCGAGGGCGAGGGCCTGCTGTTCTATGGCTCCACGATCCTGCCTTTCGTGGACCATTTCCCCAAGAACACCGAGCTGTACCGCATTATGACCACCAAACCCCAGGAACTGAAAAAGGAGGATGAATGACCATGAAACCCAACACCGAACTGAATACCATGATGTTTTTTGACGATGCCCTGGAGGGTGAGCGCACCCAGCTGCTCACCGAGCTGGCCGATGCCGTCAGCGAGACCCGCACGGCGGCGGATCAGGCTGCGGAGCTGAACGAGGACGGCGAAGCGGGCCTGCTGCGCCTGACGGAAATCTGGTGCGCCATGAACGGCGTCCCGGCCATCGTCATCTTCGAGGGCGGGCAGTCCGAGCTGCTGGCCAATGTGGTGGCGCAGATCTACGCCCATCTGCTTCAGCACCCCTCCCGTGACCCTGTGGGGCTGGCCGTCTATGTGGAGCTGCGCTACATGACGGCCTCCCTCATGTTGGGGGAATGGTTTGAATAAGGAACCGCGCCTGCGCTTTACGGACGAGGAACGGGCTGACCCGGCTCTGGAGAAGCCCATCCGTAAGGCGGACAAGGCCGCCGCCAAAGCAGACAAGGCGCAGGCCAAAATCCCCAAAAAGCAGGTCCGGCAAAAGACGGTGGACCCGGAGACCGGCAAAGTGACCACCAAGCTGGTGCTGGAGGACAAGAAGAAGCCGCCCTCCAAATTGTCCCATGCGGTGCGGGATACCCCCGCCAATGCCGCTCTGGGGAAGCTCCACAAGGAAATCCGGGAGACCGAACAGGACAATGTGGGCGTGGAGAGCGCCCACAAGTCCGAGGAGGCTGCCGAGACCGGCGTTAGGCTTGCACGGGAAGGCTACCGCAGCCACAAGTTGAAGCCCTACCGCAAGGCGGCCCAGGCCGAGCAGAAGCTGGAGAAGGCCAATGTGAACGCCTTGTATCAGAAGTCCCTGCGGGAAAATCCCCAGCTTGCCAGCAACCCCATCTCCCGCTGGCAGCAGAAACAGGCCATCAAAAAGGAATACGCTGCCGCCAAGCGCGCCGGTCAAGCTGTCGGGAACACCGCCAAGACTGCGGAGGCCACCGGCATGGCGGCCAAGGCGGTCAAGGAGAAAGCCCAGCAAGCGGGCGCGTTTGTCATGCGCCACAAAAAGGGCTTTTTGATTGCGGGTGCGATCTTCCTGCTGGTCTGTATGCTGCTCAACACCATGTCCTCCTGCTCCATGATGGCGCAGAGTATCGGTTCCGTGGTGTCCGGCACCACCTACCCGTCGGATGATCCTGAGCTGGTGGCGGTGGAGGCCGACTACGCTGCCAAAGAAACGGCGCTGCAAGCCGAGATCGACAACATCGAAAGCAGCCATCCGGGGTATGACGAGTACCGCTATGACCTGGATATGATCGGGCATGACCCCCATGAGCTGGCAGCCTACCTGTCCGCCGTGCTGCAAGGCTATACCCGGCAGAGCGCCCAGGCCGAGCTGGAGCGCGTGTTCGACGCACAGTATGAACTGACGCTTACCGAGGAAGTGGAGATACGATACCGCACCGAAACTTCCACGGACCCCGTGACCGGCGAGACGACCACCGAGGAAGTCCCGTATGAGTATTACATTCTGAATGTGAAGCTCACCAGCAAGCCCATATCTTCCGTGGCTTCGGAGCTGCTAACCCCGGAACAGCTGGAAATGTACCAGGTGTACCGGCAGACGCTGGGCAACAAGCCGCTGATCTTCGGCGGCGGCTCCCCGGATACGAGCAACTCCGAGGACCTGACCGGCGTGGTATTCGTCAACGGCACCCGCCCCGGCAATCAGGCCGTGGTGGACATAGCCAAAAGTCAGGTGGGCAATGTGGGCGGTCAGCCCTACTGGAGCTGGTACGGCTTCAATTCCCGTGTGGAATGGTGCGCCTGCTTCGTGTCCTGGTGCTACGGCCAGATGGGGCTGTCCGAGCCGCGCTTTGCCGCCTGCCAGTCCCAGGGTATTCCGTGGTTCCAGTCTCACGGACAATGGGGCGGGCGTGATTACGCCAATATCGCCCCCGGCGACGCCATCTTCTTTGACTGGGACCTGGATGGCAGCGCCGACCATGTGGGCCTTGTGGTCGGCACAGACGGCAGCCGGGTCTACACCGTGGAGGGCAATTCTGGCGACGCCTGCAAGATCAAGAGTTATTCCCTGTCCTACGAGTGCATCAAGGGCTACGGCCTGATGAACTGGTAAGGCCGATTTATGAGAAAAGGAGTGATTGAAATGGCTAAGAACAAAATCCAGCGCATTGACCAGGAGATTGCCAAGGTCCGCGAGAAGATCGCGGAGTACCAGGACAAGCTGAAAACCCTGGAGGCGCAGAAAACCGAGGCGGAGAACCTGGAAATCGTTCAGATGGTGCGCGCCCTGCGGCTGACCCCGGAGCAGCTGAACGCCATGCTCTCCGGTGGTACGGTCCCTGGCATGGCCGCTGCCTCCGCCAACTACAACGAACAGGAGGATACCGACCATGAAGAATAAGAAAATTTTCAAAACCCTTTCGGCCCTCTGCGCCGCCCTGGTGCTGATGATGGGCCTTTCCGTGACTGCCTTTGCCCAGGGAACGGAAGAACTTCCGGCGGAGGATGCCACCAACGACAGCAATGTGGTCGTGGAGGAAACCGAGGACAGTCCGGCCCTGACCCCGGATGGCAACGCCGCCCTGGTGGATGATTTCGGCGACAACAAGCAGCTCATCACCGTCACCACCAAGGCAGGCAACTACTTCTACATCCTCATTGACCGGGCCAACGAGGACAAGGAAACCGCTGTCCACTTCTTAAACCAGGTGGACGAGGCGGACCTGATGGCGCTGATGGAGGACGGTCAGACCACCCAGGAGCAGCCCGCCACCTGTACCTGTACGGAGAAATGTGTGGCCGGTGCGGTGAATACGGCCTGCCCGGTGTGTGCCACCAATATGAGCGCCTGCACGGGTAAGGAGCCGGAACCGGAGACCCCGGAAGAAACCCCGGAACCGGAAGAACCGGCGCAGAAACCCGCAGGACTGAATCCGGCCATTCTTTTGGCGGTGCTGGCTCTGATGGGTGGCGGCGGCGCTTTTGCCTACTTTAAGCTGGTAAAAAGCAGACCCAAGACCAAGGGCAACGACAATTTGGACGATTATGACTACGGCGAGGATGATACCGATCAGGAGGACGAGGACTCCTGGGAGACCGAGGAATCTGACGAGCCGGACGCTGACGGGGGCGGCGACGAGGAAAGCGAGGACAAGACGGTTTGACCCGCTTCACCGACAGCCCCTATGAACGCATGATGACACGCAGGCCGGAGGGCGGGAAGGAAACTTCCCGTCCTCCTACTTTATCTCCCGGCCACCCCTGTTATGGCTGCGGAAATTACCGTGACGGTCAGCCCTGCGTGGGATTCTGCCACCGGCAGCTGACCGCATGGCTGCGGGAAAGGAGGATGAAAAACCATGAAGCTGGTGATCGCTGAGAAACCGTCCGTTGCCCAAAGTCTGGCCGCCGTGATTGGGGCCACCGCCCGCAAGGACGGCTATCTGGAGGGCGGCGGCTGGCGGGTCAGCTGGTGTGTGGGCCATCTGGCTGGTCTGGCCGACGCCGACGCTTATAACCCGGACTACGCCAAGTGGCGCTATGACGATCTGCCCATTCTGCCGGAACCCTGGCAGATGGTGGTGAGCAAGGACAAGAAGAAACAGTTTGATGTGCTGAAGCAGCTGATGAACGCCCCGGATGTGACCGAAGTGGTAAACGCCTGCGACGCCGGACGCGAGGGGGAGCTGATCTTCCGCAGCGTCTATGAGCTGGCGGGCTGCCAGAAGCCCATGAAGCGGCTCTGGATTTCCTCAATGGAGGATTCCGCCATCCGGGAGGGCTTTGCAAACCTGCGCCCCGGTGCAGACTATGACGGCCTGCGGGATGCGGCCCTCTGCCGCGCCAAAGCGGACTGGCTGGTGGGTATCAATGCCACCCGGCTGTTTTCCGTGCTGTACCACCGGACCCTCAACATCGGACGTGTCATGTCCCCGACGCTGGCCCTCATTGTCCAGCGAGAAGCCGAGATCGACACCTTCAAGCCGGTGCCATTCTACACGGTCACACTGGAGCTGCCCGGTTTCACCGTTTCCGGGGAGCGCATGGCAGACAAGGCTGCCGCCCAACAGCTGAAAACGGCCTGCCAAGGTGCGGCTGCCACAGTGAAAAAAGTGGGGCGCAAAAACAAATCCGAGAAGCCGCCCGCCCTCTATGACCTGACCACCCTCCAACGGGACGCCAACCGGCTGCTGGGGTTCACCGCCCAGCAAACCCTGGACTACCTGCAAAATTTGTATGAAAAGAAGCTCTGTACCTACCCTCGGACGGACAGCCGCTATCTGACTTCGGATATGGCGGCGAGTCTACCGGAGCTGGTCCAGCTCACTGCCGGGGCGATGCCCTTTTCCAATGGCATGGAGATTGCCTGCAATGCCGCCCAGATTGTCAACGACAAGAAAGTGACCGACCATCATGCAGTGATCCCTACCCGCAACCTCCAGGGCGCGGACCTGTCCGGCCTGCCGGTGGGCGAAAAGGCGGTGCTGGAGTTGGTGGCTCTGCGCCTGCTGTGCGCCGTGGCCCAGCCCTATACCTTTGCGGAAACCGCCGTTGTTGTCGAGTGCGCCGGAGCGGAGTTTACTGCCAAAGGCCGCACAGTGAAAAATTACGGCTGGCGGGCGCTGGACGCTGCCTATCGCGCAGGGCTGAAGAATGTGGAGCAGGACAAAGAACCCGAGGACAAGGCTCTGCCTGAGCTGTCTGAAGGTCAGACGCTGCCCCTTTCTGGTGCTACCGTCAAGGAGGGCAAGACCACCCCGCCCAAGCACTTCACCGAAGATACGCTACTCTCCGCAATGGAGACTGCCGGGAAGGACGATATGCCGGAGGATGCCGAGCGCAAGGGCCTGGGGACCCCGGCCACCCGCGCCGGGATTCTGGAAAAGCTGGTTTCCACCGGCTTTTTGGAGCGCAAAAAGAGCAAGAAAACCGTGCAGCTCATGCCATCCCATGACGCGGTATCCCTTATCACCGTGTTGCCGGAGCAGCTGCAATCGCCCCTTCTGACTGCTGAGTGGGAGTACCGGCTGGGTGAGATCGAGCGTGGCGAGCTGGCCCCGGAGGATTTCATGGCTGGGATTAGTGCCATGCTCAAAGAACTTGTGGGAACCTATCAAGCTATCAAGGGAACGGAGTATTTGTTCAGCCCTTCCCACGAAGTGGTGGGCAAATGCCCCCGCTGTGGCGGAGAGGTTGCAGAAATGCAAAAAGGCTTCTTCTGTCAGACAGAATCTTGCAAATTTGCAATTTGGAAAAACAACAAGTGGTGGGAGATGAAGCACAAGCAACCTACCAAAGCCATCGTAACGGCACTGCTCAAAGATGGCCGCGCTCATGTGAGGGGCTTGTACTCCGAGAAAACCGGCAAGACCTACGATGCCACTGTGGTGTTGGCGGATGATGGGCAGTACGCCAACTTCAAGCTGGAGTTTGACCAGCAGAAAGGTGGCAAACGATGAAGCTCTCACGCTATGAACAGGAAACCATCATCCTCTACAACCAGGCCGAAGCCACCGCCGAGGTCTATACCCATGACCCCCGGCTGCTGGAGAAGCTGCGGCGACTGGCAGAGAAATACCCGGACCAGATTGTGAAAAAGGACCGCCAGACCTTTCTCGTTCCCAAACGCTGTGTGTCCGTCCGGGAACCTTACAGCGCCGAGCGCCGTAAGGCAGCCAGTGAACTGGCCAAGGCTGCCGGATACAGGCCGCCCACCCCCAAGAAAGGCAATGAGTAAGCATGGCTGAAAGTGTCTTTGAGGCTGTCAAGCAGTCCATCACCGTCCGAGAAGCAGCGCAGATGTACGGAATCGAGGTCAACCGGAGCGGCATGGCCTGTTGTCCCTTCCACGATGACAAAAATCCCAGCATGAAGCTGAACGAGGAATATTATTATTGCTTTGGCTGCGGAGCCACCGGCGATGTGATTGACTTCACAGCGAGGCTCTACAATCTGTCCCCCAAAGAGGCCGCCGAGAAGCTGGCCCAGGATTTTGGCCTGGCTTATGACAGTCAGGCCCCTCCCCGGCGACGCCATGTCCGCCAGAAATCCGAGGCGCAGAAATTCAAGGAGGACCGAGACCATGCCTTTCGTGTCCTGGCCGACTACTTTCATTTGCTCCGCAAGTGGGAAACGGACTACACACCCAAAACACCGGAGGAAAATCCACATCCCCGATTCATGGAGGCAATCCAGAAAAAGGACTATGTGGGCTATCTGCTGGATTTTTTTCTGGAGAACAGCCCGGAGGAGCAAAAGCTGTGGATTGCCGAACATCAATCAGAAATAGCCAAATTGGAAAGGAGAGTGAAATTCATGGCTGATAAGACCACCAATCGAGAACGGTTACAAGAGATCACAGCGGGCATTGAACAGGGTATCAAGGAACTGTTTGAGAGCGAGAAGTATATGCGCTATCTGTCCGTCATGTCCAAGTTCCACCGCTACTCCGTCAACAACACCATGCTCATCTATATGCAGCGCCCGGACGCCACCCTGGTGGCCGGGTTCAACAAGTGGAAAAATCAGTTTGAGCGCCATGTGAAAAAGGGTGAGCATGGTATCACCATCATTGCCCCCACGCCCTACAAAAAGAAGATCGAGGAAATGAAGCGCGACCCGGATACTCATGCACCCATCCTGGACGCGGATGGCAAGGCGGTCATGGAGGAAAAAGAAATTGAAATCCCCATGTTCCGTCCGGTGAAGGTGTTCGATGTGAGCCAGACGGACGGAAAGCCCCTGCCAGAGCTGGCCTCCAGCCTGTCCGGGACGGTGCCGCACTATGAGGCTTTCATGGAAGCTCTGCGCCGCTCGGCTCCGGTTCCCATCGAGTTTGAGCCGATGGCCGAGAACATGGACGGCTATTTCTCCTCTGACCAGCAGCGGATCGCCATCCGGGAAGGCATGAGCGAGGTGCAGACTGTTTCCGCCGCTGTCCATGAGACCGCGCACAGTAAGCTCCACGACCCCAAAAAGTACGAAGCGGAGCCGACCTGGAAGATCGTGATGGTGAGCGAGGGCGGCACCAAGCATGACTTCCGTCTGGACTTCGCCACCGAAGCAGAGGCGGAACAGGCCGCCGCCGAGGAAGGCTGGCGCTATGTGGACGAGAATCGGTTTGAGTGGCGGTTGGAAGTGGAGGAAGATCTGACGGCGGTGAAACAGGCCGCCAAGAACCGCAACACCGAGGAAGTGGAGGCCGAGAGCATTTCTTATGCGGTTTGCCAGTATTTCGGCATCCAGACCGGCGAGAACAGTTTTGGCTACATCGCTTCCTGGTCGAAGGACAAGGAGCTGAAGGAGCTGCGGGCCAGTCTGGAGACCATCAACAAGACTTCCTGCGAGCTGATTAACGACATCGAGCGCAACTACAAGGAAATCTGCAAGGAGCGCGGCATTGACCTGACTGCCGCCACGGAACCGCAGCAGGACTCTATCGAGCAGCTGGCAGCAGACATCGACCAGTTCACTTTCGATTATGACCCTTATGAGTATCGGAACAATGCAGATAGCCGTGAGGACGCACTGCACGAACTGACTGCCACACTCCGAAGCGGAGATGCCAGCGGTGTACGCGAATGGCTCCAGAATATCGTGAACGAGGATGAACCGGATGAAACCACCCAAAAAGCTGCCGAGCTTATGGGACGCTTGGATCAGCTGGTGCCGATGACTGAACCGGAACAGCTGACCGAGCCGGAAAATACCGAAAGTGTCCAGCCCAGCGCCGAGTACCGGGAGGCCCTGTTGGTGCTGGATGATACCAGCTACCTTCATGTTCAGCCCTGCGACACCGGCTGGGACTACACGCTCTACGATGTGGCAACCATGAAGCAGATGGACGGCGGCCAGTTGGACGGGCCGGATATGGGCCGTTCCACAGCGGTTAGCCATATCTGCGAGGACCTGGGGATGGGCGGCAAGTCCATCAAGTATGCGCCGCTGTCCATGATCGAGACTTTGCAGGAGGCGGCTTACCACCAGATGCAGGAACAGGTCAGCCAGCAGACCACAGAAGCTGCCGCCACCCAGCTGCCGGATGCCCAGGAGCAGGCGTTGGACGAGTATCCCATGCCGGACCCGGCACTGACTCAGGATGATCTGGAGAAATGCGGCTACCTGGACGGTGACCTTCTGCCCCTCTCCAAAGAGCGAGCCTATGAGCTGATGGAGCGAGACCTGACCGTTTATATCGTCCAGGAGGGTGAAAACCCGGAAATGGCCTTTGACACTGCCGACCTGGACGCCCATGACGGTATCTTTGCTGTGTCCCGCGAGGAATGGGAGCAAAGCCCGGACTTTCACGAAAAAGTTTTGGAACGACAGGATCGGCAGTTGGAACGGGAACAGGCGTTTCTTTCCCATGAGGGAAATTGTTTTGCTATTTATCAGGTGAGCAAGGATGACCCGCAGAATGTGCGTTTTATGAATCTGGATTGGCTGCAATCGCACAATCTGTCCGTAGAGCGGAGTAACTATGACCTTATCTATACCGCCCCTCTGGACGGTTCCGGCAGCACTATGGAGCAGCTGGAAAGGCTGTATGAGCAGTTCAATCTGCAAAAGCCGGTGGATTTTCACAGCCCGTCTATGAGCGTCAGTGACATCGTTGCCATCAAGCAGAATGGTCAGGTATCCTGTCATTACTGCGACAGTGTTGGTTTCACCCAGGTGCAAGGTTTCTTGCCGGAAAATTCGCTGAGAAATGCGGAAATGACGGTGGAAGATGATTACGGCATGATCGACGGTATCATCAATAACGGCCCAAAGGAGCCGACAGTGGCCCAGCTGGAACAACAGGCCCGCAGTGGTCAGCCCATTTCTCTTATGGACTTGGCAGCAGCCGTCCATCGAGAGGAACGGGAAAAGAAAAAGTCCGTAATGGAGCAGCTGAAAAGCCAGCCCAAGACGGAACACAAAAAGACAGCGCAAAAAAAGAGCGCGGAAAGGGAGCTTTGATATGAACAACTTCACCTTTGAGGAAACGAACCTTCTTTGCATCTACAACACCGGCAGCCGCACCGGGCTGATCGACGCTCTGACGGAGATGCGCGGTGAGCTTTCGCCGGAGGAAGCCGAGCTGCGGGAACTGACGGACAGCGCCCTGGGTAAACTCCAAGCTATGAACGACACCGAGTTTGCCGAACTGGAGCTGTACCCAGATTTCGACGAGTAAAAAACACACATAAAGACCTGATGGGACGGCCTGATATGCCGTCCCATTTCTATTCAACATGAAGGGAGGACAGAAAACCATGCCATCCAAAGCTGAATTTTACCGGCAGATGGCCGAACAGGTATCGACCCAGCTTGTAGGCAGCTGGAAGGAGTGGACGGCTTTTCTCACCACCGCCGCCCGCCTTTATAAATACCCATTCCACGAGCAAATGATGATTTACGCCCAGCGCCCGGATGCCACCGCCTGCGCCGAGTATGACCTGTGGAATGAAAAAATGGGACGGTATGTGCGCCGTGGCTCCAAGGGTATTGCCCTGGTGGACGATTCCGGCGACAAGCTTCGCCTGCGCTATGTGTTCGATATTTCCGATACCGGCACCCGTGAACATTCCCGTACACCCTGGTTGTGGCAGCTGGAAGAACAGCACATTGGGCCTGTGTCGGCCATGCTGGAGCAAAACTACGGCGTTGCCGGTGACAATCTCGCCCAGCAGCTCACGGATGTAGCCGGAAAGCTGGCGAGTGAGTATTGGGACGATCATCAGAGAGATTTCCGCTATATCGTTGACGGTTCGTTCCTGGCGGAGTACGATGATTACAACATCGAAGTCCAATTTAAGTCCGCCGCCACCGTCAGTATCGCCTATGCCCTGATGTCTCGCTGTGGGCTGGATACGGAACAATATTTCCAGCATGAGGACTTCATGCCGATTTTCGATTTCAATACCCCGGCCACGGTTGGGGCGTTGGGCGCGGCGGTCAGCCAGATTAACCAGCAGGTTTTGCGGCAGATCGGCGTCACCATCCAGATCTATGAGCGCGAGCAACTCGCGGAAAGGAGCGTTACACATGGAGAACAGCCTGACTTACACGATGAACGGAGATTATCAGATTCCCGACCTGAAGCTGACCGAACAGCCGGAGAAGCCCCTGGGCAAGTACGGCAGGATGCGGAAAGCGTACCTGAAGGAACACCGGCCCCTGATTTACAATCAGCTGCTGCTGACCGAGAAGCTGTACCCGCACCTCATCGAGATCGACGAGACAGCGCAGAGCCGTCTGGAGCAGATGATGCCCCAGCTGGCGAAAGACGCGGGCGCGACGGAGCAGCTGAAAGCCAGCGACCCGATGCGCTGGGTGGGCCTGATGAACACCTGCAAAGCACAGGCCGAGGAGATTCTGATGGCGGAGCTTATTCACAGCTGAGTTTCTTCCTCTCCGAAGCAGAACAAATCAGAATCATAGATGAAGCAGAGAATGTGAAAACATCCTCTGCTTTTTCTTTTGCCCAGGCTGACATCGACCATGTGCTGCGGCTGGGCGGCAACACCTATCGCCAGAGAGAGCGCATTGTCGCGGCCTTTGAGGAGCAGAAGTCCACCACCGAGATCGCAGACACCCTGAAAACCCTGTACCATGGCGGCAACGGGATTGGCAGCATCACTGCATGGTATGCCGAGGATGGAATCCATCTTTCCCACGGCAAAACTGCCCGTTACGATAAGTCCGCCCAGGTCATTTCCTGGGAGAGTGCCGCTGAGCGTATCGGCCAGCTTTTGCAGGACGGCCAGTTTGCCACCAATGTGGAGCTGGCTGAGGCTGCGGGCTATGAACGCTCCCTCCTCGCGGAAAAGTTCTGGAATCTGTACCACGATTTCAGCGAGGAAGCCAGAGAAGCTGGGTATCTGCCCATCCTTTCCAACAATCCGGGGCGCGGTTTCCCGGAGGAATCTGCATGGCTCACCGAACAGCTGAAAAGCCCGGAGTTTCGCCAGAACCTTGCGGAAGAATATGCTGCCTTCTGGACGGCCTACCAGCAGGATCGGGATTTGCTGCGCTTCCACTACCATAAACCCAAAGAAATTTGGGAGAACCTGCAAGATCTGTCCTTGCCTCGCACCACCTTTACCTCTCAGTTGACGGAAGTACCTTCGGTCAAGCAGTTTATCTCTGAGGACGAGATCGACGCCGCCATGACCAGAGGCAGCGGATTTGAGGGCGGTAAGGGCCGAGTTTTCACCTTTTTCCAGGAACCCCATACGGATAAGGAAAAGGTGGATTTTCTCAAACATAAGTATGGTATTGGCGGTCACTCCCATGCCCTGTCCGGTGCAATGAAAAGCGATGAAAGCCACGACGGAAAAGGTCTGCACTACAAAAAAGACGGCTGCCCGGATGTGCATTTCACCTGGGAGAAAGTCGCCAAACGGATTACCGACCTGATCCAGAAGGGACGCTATCTCACAGAACAGGAACAGGCGGAGTATGACAAAATCCAGGCAGAAAAGGCCCTGGCGGAAGAAGATGCCCTGCAAGCCCAGCAGCCGGACCCGGCTGTGTGGGAATACAACGGCGTCAAGGAGCGCCACCCGGATGATATAATCCTCTACCAAATGGGGGATTTTTTTGAGCTGTACGGTGAGGACGCCAAAACTGCTGCTGCGGAACTGGACCTCAATCTCACGACCCGCGCTATCCCCGGCGGTGGCCGTGTGGAAATGTGCGGCTTTCCGGCAAACCGGCTGGAGCAGGTTGTGGAACAGCTGCGGGATAAGCATGATGTGACCATTTCCGCTGTCCCGAAGGGCGGCAGGGAGCGGCAGGAGTATTCCATGCCCTCTATCGACCATGAGGCGGAACAGCACATCAATGCCCAGGAAGCGGAGTTTGGCGCAGACGGGACCAGAGTATTTCAGGAGACCGAAGCAGCCGCAGCCCCTACGATTCGAGAACTGCATGAGCAATACAAGCCCATTGTACTTGCCGCTGTTATGGAAGATGTGCCATATCGCAATGCCTGCGGTCACAGTGACCATGAGAACGCCGTGATCGAGGGCAATGCCGCTATTCGCCGTGCTGTCCTGGGATCTGGCAACATGGAGCTGCTCCGCCTCTATTCCGACACACCGGAGTTCCGCCAGCGCCTTCATCGAGAAATCATCGACGAGACCTATCCCAAGCTCCATGAGCTGCTGCACCCTCTCACGGACAATGACATCGACAAGGCTATCCAGGACTGGAACGGCAAAATCGAAAGTAAACACGCCGTTGTCCGTTACATGGAGAAACATGGGCGGGAAAAAGATACCGCTGCATGGCTGGCCCATGAGTTTGACGGCGGCGATGGCAAAACCCCGTTTTCGGTTCGCCCGGAAAGCCCCGAAGGAACGGTGCTGCCCTGGCCCAAGGTACAGCGCCGGATCGCTCAGCTTATCAAGGAGGACCGGTTCTACACCGAAGCGGAACAGGACCGGTTCGACAACATCGACCCCATCGCCATTCGGGAGGCTTTGGCCGAGCGCGGCATTGTGAATGGTGAACTGGTGGATGAGGAAAAACTGGATAATGACCCATTCATCCAGCGTGTTATGGCGGATGTGGAGGCCATATCCAGAGAGAGCGTCCCGGCAGATGAGCCGGAACAGCCTTCTCCCCATAATTTGCGTGTTCTGGTTTCAGATGAGGAATACGCTGCGGCTCGTGGCACACTCCGGGAGCGAACCTCCTACGATCCAGCGGTTCCTCCTTACAATGTGGGTGATATTGTCTATCTGGATGACCGGCCCCATCAGATCACAGAGCTGCGGGATGACACGGTGCAGCTGCTGCCCACCGGCATGAGCTATCCCATCTACCGGGCTGAGAGCCGGGAACGGTTTGAGCAGCTTTTGCGGGAGGATAACCGCAACGACTTCTATACCGAATTCCTGCCTGCAAATCTGGATACGGTGGACCAGGACCTTCGGGATGTGCTGGCCCATGGCCTGATTGGTGAGGCGGACAAGGCGGAGCTTTCCGAGCTTCTTCGCAACGGCAAGAGTAACCAGGAGGTAGCCTTGTGGCTGAGCCGGGCCTATCCCAACATCGTGGAAACGATGGAGCTGGAGACCGGCGAGACCGCCGATTACCGCACGATGCCGGAAGGTATCGAGCTGGAAGTGCTGGATGCAGATGAAAAGCGTCTGGCCATGCTGTTCTTCCAGTGGAGCGAGGTTGCGCCTTTGCTGCGCGGGATGTATGCCCGTCAGTTGGACGGTTTTGAGCAGGAACGCCCCGAACCGGCTGCCGAAACCCCGGCCTTCCAAGCCGAGACTGTGGCTGTCTATCCGGGCGATAAGAACAATCTGCCCTATGATGTGGTTGTTCAGACCCTGCGAACCAATGAGCCGGAGCCGCCCACGCCTGCTGTCGAGCCGGAAAAGACTCTGGATGAGGTACTGGACGAACACCCCGTTTCCATTCAGGTAAACGGCGAGTGGCAGACCTTCCCCAATGTCAAAGCTGCCGAGGAAGCCTCTTATGAGGAATACAAGGCCAATCTGCGTCGCACCGCCGAGAATTTCCGTATCACTGACGATCACCTGGGCGAAGGCGGCCCCAAGGCTAAGTTCCAGGCCAATGTCGAGGCAATCAAGCTGCTGAAATACCTGGAGGAAACCACCGAGCAGGCAACGCCGGAACAGCAGAAAATCCTTTCTCGGTATGTGGGCTGGGGCGGCCTTGCCGATGTCTTTGACCCCGACAAGGAAAGCTGGAGCAAGGAATATGCCCAGCTGAAGGAACTGCTGACCCCGGAGGAATACGCTGCTGCCAGAGGTTCCACCCTCAACGCGCATTACACCAGCCCTACGGTCATCAAAGCGATTTACGAGGCTGTGGGCCGCATGGGATTTGAGACCGGCAACATCCTGGAGCCGTCCTGTGGTGTAGGCAATTTCTTCGGTATGCTGCCGGAGGAAATGCGAAACAGCCGTCTTTACGGCGTGGAGCTGGATTCCATCAGCGGGCGTATTGCCCAGCAGCTCTACCCCAAGGCCGACATCACCGTGGCAGGGTTTGAGACCACCGACAGGCGGGATTTCTACGATCTGGCGGTGGGTAATGTTCCGTTTGGCCAGTATCAGGTTCGGGATAAAGCCTATGACAAGCTGAATTTCAGCATTCACAACTACTTTTTCGCCAAGGCTCTGGATCAGGTTCGTCCCGGTGGCGTGGTGGCCTTTGTCACCAGCCGCTACACGATGGACGCCAAGGATTCCACCGTGCGCCGGTATCTTGCTCAGCGCGCCGAACTGCTGGGGGCCATCCGTCTGCCCAATGACGCTTTCAAAAAGAACGCAGGTGCCGAGGTCGTTTCGGACATCATCTTCCTGCAAAAGCGTGACCGTCCGT
Organism: Clostridiales bacterium CHKCI006; assembly: GCA_900018345.1. Classification (GTDB taxonomy): domain Bacteria; phylum Bacillota_I; class Bacilli_A; order Erysipelotrichales; family Coprobacillaceae; genus Fimiplasma; species Fimiplasma intestinipullorum. The sequence continues at coordinate 10,489 of FCNA01000132.1, read as the reverse complement.
TGGACATCGTGCCGGAGTGGACGCAGACCGGGCAGACCGAGGACGGCTTTGCCATCAACCGCTATTTCCTGGACCACCCGGAAATGGTGCTGGGCCGACAGGAACCGGAAAGCACCGCCCACGGCATGGACTACACCGTGAACCCCATCGAGGGGCTGGAGCTTGCCGATCAGCTGCATGATGCCGTGAAGTACATTCGCGGCACCTACCAGGAGGCCGAGCTGCCGGAGCTGGGCGAGGGCGAAGCCATCGACACTTCTATCCCTGCTGACCCCAATGTGAAAAATTACTCCTACACCGTTGTGGACGGCGATGTGTATTACCGTGAAAACAGCTGTATGGTACGGCCTGACCTGAATGCCACCGCCGAAGCCCGTGTGAAAGGACTGGTGGGTCTGCGAGAATGTGTCCAGCAGCTCATTGATCTGCAAATGGACGCCGCCACACCGGACAGCGCCATCCAGGACAAACAGGCCGAACTGAACCGGCTCTATGACAGCTTCTCTGCAAAATATGGTCTTATCAATGACCGGGCGAACCGGCTGGCCTTTGCTGATGATTCCAGCTACTATCTGCTCTGCGCGCTGGAAGTCATTGACGAGGACGGCAAGCTGGAGCGCAAGGCGGATATGTTCACCAAGCGCACCATCAAGCCCCACAAGGCGGTGGACACTGTGGATACCGCAAGTGAAGCTCTGGCCGTATCAATTTCCGAAAAAGCCTTTGTCGATATGGCGTATATGGCGGAGTTGACCGGCAAGACCGGCGACGAACTGGCCGCCGAGCTGCAAGGCGTGATCTTCCGTGTACCTGGGCAGTTGGAGAAAGACGGCACTCCCCATTATGTAACAGCCGACGAATACCTGTCCGGCAATGTGCGGCGCAAGCTGCGTCAGGCACAGCGGGCCGCACAGCAGGACCCTTCCTTTGCAGTCAATGTGGAGGCCCTTACCGCTGCCCAGCCCAAAGACCTGGATGCGTCGGAGATTGAGGTGCGCCTGGGCGCTACCTGGATCGACAAAGAGTACATCCAGCAGTTTATGTATGAGACCTTCGACACGCCGTTTTATCTCCAGCGCAATATCGAGGTCAACTATTCTTCTTTCACCGCTGAGTGGCAGATCACCGGCAAAAGCTCTGTAAGCAAGAACAATGTGGCAGCCTATACCACCTACGGAACCAGCCGTGCCAATGCCTACAAGATTCTGGAGGACAGCCTGAACCTGCGGGATGTCCGTATCTACGACACCATAGAGGATGCAGACGGCAAAGAGCGCCGGGTGTTGAATGCCAAAGAGACCACCCTGGCCGCCCAAAAGCAGCAAGCGATCCGGGACGCTTTCAAAGACTGGATTTGGAAAGACCCGGACCGCCGCCAAGCTCTGGTCCGCCAGTACAATGAGGAAATGAACTCCACCCGTCCCCGTGAATACGACGGCGGACACATTACTTTCGGTGGTATGAACCCGGCCATCACCTTGCGGGAACACCAGAAAAACGCTATCGCTCATGTGCTGTACGGCGGCAATACGCTGCTGGCACACGAGGTAGGCGCTGGCAAAACCTTTGAAATGGTGGCTGCCGCCATGGAGAGTAAGCGCCTGGGCTTGTGTCAGAAATCCCTCTTTGTGGTGCCGAACCATCTGACCGAACAATGGGCGTCGGAGTTTCTGCGGCTCTATCCTTCCGCCAACATTCTTGTCACCACCAAAAAGGACTTTGAGACCCACAACCGCAAGAAGTTCTGCGCCCGCATTGCCACCGGCGATTATGACGCCATCATCATGGGACACAGCCAGTTTGAGAAAATCCCCATCAGCCGAGAGCGTCAGGAACGGCTCCTTCAGGAGCAGATCGACGAGATCACCGAGGGCATTGCCGAGGTGAAGTACAGCGGCGGTGAGCGTTTCACGGTCAAGCAGTTGGAACGCACCAAGAAGTCCCTGGAAGCCCGGCTGGAGAAATTGCAGGCCGAGAGCCGCAAGGACGATGTGGTAACATTCGAGCAGTTGGGTGTGGACCGCCTGTTCGTCGATGAGGCGCATAACTATAAAAACCTGTTTTTATACACCAAGATGCGGAATGTGGCAGGTCTCTCCACAAGCGATGCCCAAAAGTCCAGCGATATGTTTGCAAAGTGTCGCTATATGGATGAACTGACCGGAAACCGTGGTGTGATTTTCGCCACTGGCACCCCCGTATCGAACAGCATGACCGAACTTTACACCATGCAGCGGTATCTCCAGTATGACCGCCTGCAAGAGCTGAACATGACCCACTTCGACTGCTGGGCCAGCCGCTTCGGAGAAACCGTCACGGCGCTGGAGCTGGCACCGGAAGGCACCGGCTACCGGGCAAGAACGAGATTCAGCAAGTTTTTCAACCTCCCGGAGCTGATGAACTTGTTCCGTGAAGTTGCCGACATCAAAACCGCCGATCAGCTGAACTTGCCCACCCCGGAGGTGGAATACCACAACATCGTGGCCCAGCCTACTGAACACCAAAAAGAGATGGTGCAGGTTCTCTCCGAGCGCGCCTCCAGGGTACACAGCGGCAGCGTTGACCCCTCAGAGGACAATATGCTCAAGATTACCGGCGATGGCCGCAAGCTGGGTCTGGACCAGCGTATCATCAACCAGCTGCTGCCGGATGAACCCGGCACCAAGGTCAATCAGTGTGTGGGTAATATCATGCAGATCTGGCGGGACGGCGAGGCTGACAAGCTGACCCAGCTGGTATTCTGCGACATTTCCACGCCCCAGGCAGCCCCCTCCAAAAAGGCAGCCAAACAGCTGGATAATCCCACACTTCATGCGCTGGAACAGGCTGTGCCGTTGGATGAGCCTGAGCCTGCCTTTACCATCTATGAGGACATCCGCCAGAAGCTCATCGCCCAGGGAATGCCCGCCGAGCAGATTGCTTTTATCCACGAAGCCAAGACCGAGGTGCAGAAGAAAGAACTGTTTTCCAAGGTTCGCACTGGGCAGGTGCGCGTCCTGCTGGGCAGCACCTCCAAAATGGGCGCTGGCACCAATGTGCAGGACCGGCTTGTGGCGCTCCATGACCTGGATTGTCCGTGGCGTCCGGGAGACCTTGCCCAGCGCAAGGGCCGTATCGAGCGCCAGGGCAACCAGAATCCGCTGGTCCATGTGTACCGCTATGTTACCGAGGGAACTTTCGATGCCTACCTGTGGCAGACGGTGGAGAACAAACAGAAATTCATTTCGCAAATCATGACCAGCAAAAGCCCGGTCCGCTCCTGCGATGATGTGGACGAAACGGCGCTGTCCTTTGCCGAGATCAAGGCCCTGTGCGCCGGAGACCCCCGTATCAAGGAGCGCATGGATTTGGATGTGGAGGTTGCGCGTCTGAAGCTGATGAAAGCTGACCATCAGAGCAAGCAGTACCGCCTGGAGGATCAGTTGCTCAAATACTTCCCCCAGGAAATCGAAACTAACAAGGGGTTTATTAAAGGCTTTGAAGCGGATCTGGAGACCCTGGCCGCCCATCCTCACCCGGAGGATGGCTTTGCTGGAATGGAGATCCGGGGCGATGTGCTGACTGACAAAGAAAACGCCGGTGCAGCCTTGCTGGACGCCTGTAAGGAGGTCAAAGGCTCCGAACCGGTGCAGATCGGCAGCTATCGGGGCTTTACTATGTCCGTGGAGTTTTCCGCTTGGAAACAGGAATATACGCTCCTGTTGAAAGGCCAGATGACCCACCGGGCAAGCCTCGGCACAGACCCGCGCGGAAACCTCACCCGTATCGACAATGCACTGGCTCAAATGCCTCAGCGTTTGGAAGCCGTGAAAAACCAGCTGGACAACCTTTACCAACAGCAGGCCGCAGCCAAAGAGGAAATCGGAAAGCCGTTTCCCTTTGAGGATGATCTGCGAGTCAAGTCCGCCCGTCTGGTGGAACTGGACACGCTGCTGAACATTGACGGCAAGGGCCATGCCCAGCCGGAAACTGTGGTTGCCAAGAGCGCACGGCCTTCGGTGCTGGACAGCTTGAAGCGCCCGGTGCCACCCCGTAGCCCTGAAAAGAAACCGAAACAACATGAGGAGGTGCGATAACATGAATACCAACGATCTGAATACGGCCCTTTATGAGAAGATGGCCGCTGAACAGGACAAATACCGGGACTGGCTGAAAAGCCAGCCCCCGGAGGAAATCCTGCACCATACCTATGAGTACACCGTCCGGGAGGACATTGTGATGGCGATGGAGGACTTGGAGCTGACCGATGCCCAGGCCCAGGCGCTTTTGGATTCGCCTACACCGCTGGCCGATGTGTACCGTCACTTTGAGAAGCTGGAGACCGGCTACATGGATGTGATCCGGGACAGCATTGAAAACCGAGCGGATGATGTGTGTAAGGTTTTGGAAGAACAGCGGTCCATCCCTCTCTATCTCCATTCTGCCGCCTATGCGTCCCAGCATGGGGAGATGGCACAATATAACCGCTCTTATCAGGCAAACTTTGACTGTAAAGAGGCCATTGAACACGCCATCAGCGCCCACTATGCGGATAACCGACTGGATACGGAGTCTGCGGTTAAGGCGGTGCTGGAAAAGTTCGGGTCGGAACGAGTACAGTTCATCCTTGCCAACACCATCCAGCATAAGGACAGCGACGGTCGCGTTTCCCGTGACAACAAAGCCTGGGCAAAGACCATTCCCATGCCGGAGGACAGCGGCACTTCGCGCCACTGTGCTTATCTGGTTGTGGATGAGGTCAATCTTGGTCTGACCGATCTGTTTACACGGCAGGCACGAAAAACGCTTCAGGAACCGGAGAAAGGCTCTGTCTTGCAAAAGCTCAAACAGGAGCCTACCACCCACAAGCCTGCTTTATCGAAGAAACAGGAGCCGGAACGATGAGCGCCAAAAAGCGTAAACGGGATGTGCCGGTCCTGTTTTGGGTTTCCGATGCGGAGATGGAAGCGATCCAGCAGAAAATGGCACAGTTCGGAACAAAAAACCTGAGCGCCTATCTGCGGAAGATGGCTGTGGACGGCTATGTGGTACAGCTGGACTTGCCGGAGCTGAAGGAACTGGTATCCCTGTTGCGCCGAAGCAGCAATAACCTGAACCAGCTCACCCGACGGGTACATGAAACGGGGCGGATTTATGATGCTGACCTGGAGGATATAGCCCAACGGCAGGAGCAGTTATGGGAGGGCGTGAAAGAAATCCTAACCCAGCTTTCCAGGCTTTCGTAACAGGGATATATGCCCCAACTGCGGAGGGAGGAACGGCGTTCTTTTCGCCGCGCCTTCCTCCGTTTTTTCTTTTGCCCATATCCTTGTCTTTTTGAAATGTTGGAAGGATAATATGGGTAGAAAACAGATTGCCGCAAAGGAGTTGAGAATAGATGAAAACCTTTGAGAAGGTGTTGGAGATTTTTCGTGAGTATTTGGACTGTGATCTAGAGGAAGAAGTCCTCCCTTGTCGAGAAGGTTATCTCCGCGTCACATGGAATGGAGATTCCCGCTACTGTGTGGATGGACTTCTCAGCCGGACACCGGACGAACTATTCGAGGTGCTGTTATCTGATTATCGCAGCTATGAGGAACTGCGGCTAACCAAAGGATGCCGAGAAGTGACGGAAGAAGATGAAAGACAGGCAGAAATTCTCTGTCAGAGCTTTCGGGAACGATGGAAGGAGGAAGAAAAATGAGGGCGATCTGGTTCATTCTGAAACTGCCGTTGAAGATTTTAATGGCTCCGGTGATTCTGTCGCTGACCCTGTTCGTCTGGATTTGTGTGGGGATTGTCTATGTCTCCGGTTTGGTGCTGGGGCTTATCAGCATGGTGGTTGCCCTGCTGGGTGTGGCAGTTCTGATTACTTACTCCTTGCAAAACGGCATTATCCTGCTGGTGATAGCATTTCTCATTAGTCCCTATGGTTTGCCAATGGCTGCAATCTGGCTACTGGGCAAGGTACAGGACTTGAAGTTTATCATTCAAGATTTGGTTTATGGATAATATGAAAACCTCCGACGAATTTCGTCGGAGGTTTTATGGTTCTAGGTTATCTTCTTGAAAAAGCGGCGATGCAAAAAAGGTATCTATCCCAATCCCCATTCCTTGGCACATCTCATGAATGATCCGTAGCTTAACCGAATCATACGAGCAGTTGATGACATTTCCAATCGTAGACTTGGGAACACCGCTTTTCATATACAGTTGATATTGTGTCATTTTTCTTTCATCTAGTAATTCTAACAGACGTTTGCTTACCGCCTCGTTTAGCTTCATTCTATACACCGCCCCTGTGACTGTACTATATTTAGTATATGGGCAGTTTTGCTAAAATTAGTCCCTGTACCTGTACTAATAGAGCTATTTGCAGTATGATGGTAATAGGGGTGCCATCGTATGAACGTAACTTTTTGTGGCCATTCGCAAATCACAAAGGCAGACAATATTGCGAATTGGCTTCGCAATGTAACACAAGACCTAATTGAACAAGGAGCAACAACTTTTTATCTTGGAGGATATGGAGAGTTCGACAGTTTAGCAGCGTCTATTTTACGGGAACAAAAGAAAAAGTATCCGCAAATCGAGCTGGTTCTTGTATTGGCATATTTGAACACTGGCCGGGATGTTTCTGGCTATGACAGTACCGTGTATCCACCGCTGGAAAACGTACCGCGCCGTTTTTCGATTTCTCATAGAAATCGCTGGATGGTAGAGTCCGCCGATGTAGTGGTGGCCTATGTTCTCCATGATTGGGGCGGAGCAGCCACAACGTTACGGTGTGCCAAACAGAAAAAGAAGCAGATTATTTCATATCGTGATGAAATGGGCAGCTGAGGTTGTCTATTTTGCTGCCACTTCATATTTCCAAAACTGTTGAACGTTAAGCTGTCGGTAAAATTATGCCGAATTTTCATCACTTTACTTTTGAACTAATATTGCTTATAATATTAGTGTGAAAGGAAGTGGTACGGTGGGACAATTTGAACAGCTGGATCAGCTGCTGGAAACACAGGATGGGATGCTGCGAACAGCTCAAGTAGTATCTGCTGGTATTTCTAAGCCTGTTTTTTATGATTATGTGCACTCACGGGAATTGGAGCGGGTCGCGCATGGAATTTATCTTTCCAAGGATGCCTGGGTCGATGCCATGTACTTACTTCATCTGCGGGTCGAACAGGCAGTGTTTTCCCATGAGACAGCTTTATTTTTTCACGATCTGACAGACCGCGAGCCGCTGGAATATACGGTCACAGTCAAGACCGGATATAATCCCTCCAAGCTGAAAGCAGAGGGCGTACAGGTATTCACCATTAAGGCGGAACTGCATGGGGTGGGCCTGACAACGGCTCAGACACCATTTGGGCATACAGTTCCTGTCTATGACCTGGAGCGCACCATCTGCGACCTGCTCCGCAGCAGGAACAACATGGAGATGCAGACTTTTCAAGGGGCATTAAAGATGTATGCCAGAAGAAAAGACAAAGACCTGCGGACATTGATGCGGTATGCCGGTATGTTCCGGGTAGAAAAAATTCTGCGGCAGTATTTGGAGGTGCTTTTATGATAAAAACAGCAAGGCAGTTGAAGGATCTGATCCGCAATCTTTCCAGAAAAAAATCTGCGGACGCCCAGCTCTTGATGCGGAACTACATGATGGAGCGTTTTCTGGAGCGTATCTCCCTTTCTGAATATCGTGACAAATTTATTCTGAAAGGCGGTATGCTGGTAGCGGCTATGGTTGGTCTGGATGCCCGTTCCACGATGGATTTGGACGCTACTGTAAAAGGAGCCAATGTCAATGTGGAGGACATAGAGAATTTGATTTCCGCTATTGTGAGTGTCCCGCTTGATGATGGCGTCAAATTCCAGCTGAAAAGTATTTCGGAGATTATGGATGAGGCGGAATATCCGGGGATTCGCGTAAATATGACTACAACCTTTGACGGTGTGGTGACGCCTTTGAAGATTGACATTTCCACAGGGGATGCCATTACCCCCAGGGAGATCCGCTACTCTTTCAAGCTGATGCTGGAAGATCGCTCCATTGATATTTGGGCGTACAATCTGGAAACGGTTCTGGCCGAAAAGCTGGAAACGATCATTACCAGAACTACCACCAACACCCGCATGAGAGATTTCTATGACATTTATATTCTGGAACAGCTGCATGGGAATACATTGGACCCTCAGATTCTCCATGATGCGCTGCGGGCCACTGCTCACAAACGCGGGACAGAACGACATCTTGCAGAAGCTGCCGAAGTTTTTGAGGAAGTGGAGAACAGCTCGGTTATGCAGAAACTTTGGGAATCGTACCGCAAAAAATTTTCCTATGCGGCAGATCTGGAGTGGAACATCATCATGGGGGCGGTGCGCAGTTTATACGCTCTCAGTGAAAAGGAATCGAGCCTATGAAGAAGCACGGCCATTATTGTAAAGTCTGCGGAGAATATAAGGCTAATGAAAAATTTTCCGGCAAAGGTCATGCGGCGCACGTCTGTAAATCCTGTGCTTCTTTGCCGCCGGAGAAGCAAGCGGAGCAAATGACAATAAACCGCTTGCTGAATCTCCCATGGAGATTATCAAAGGAGCAGATTTCCTGGCTGAAGAACCGAATGAAAGATAAGCGCCGGGAAGTTCGTGCGCTGGCAAAAGAACAATACGAGATGAGGTTTCCTCCGAAGCGGTTAGAGGACATCGAGGACAATTTTGATTTTCTCGATGAGGACGATTTAATAGAATAACAAAAGCGGTCTGCACCATGCAGGCCGTTTCTTTTTTGGAAAGGAGGTCTCCCTTATGGCAACCACACGCATCATGCCGCTGCATATCGGCAAGGGTCGGACTGAGAGCCGTGCCATCAGCGATATTATTGACTATGTGGCAAATCCCCAAAAGACCGACAACGGAAAATTGATTACCAGCTATGGATGTGACAGCCGCACTGCTGATGCAGAGTTTCTGTTGGCAAAGCGGCAGTATATTGCCGCCACCGGACGAGTGCGCGGTACAGATGATGTGATCGCCTACCATGTGCGCCAGTCGTTCAGGCCCGGAGAGATCACACCGGAGGAAGCCAACCGGCTGGGCATAGAATTTGCCAGGCGGTTCACCAAAGGCAATCATTCCTTTGTGGTCTGCACCCACATCGACAAATCGCATATTCATAATCACATCATCTGGTCGGCGGTCAATATGGATTGTGACCGGAAGTTCCGTAACTTTTGGGGAAGCACCAGAGCTGTTCGACGTTTAAGTGACACCATTTGTATCGAGAACGGACTATCCATTGTGGAGAACCCCAAGCCCCACGGAAAAAGCTACAACAAGTGGCTGGGCGAACAAGCCAAGCCCTCCCATCGGGAACAGCTACGGGTGATGATTGACCGGGCGCTGGAGCAAAAGCCAGCAGACTTTGACACACTTCTGCAACTGCTTTCCGAGATGGGCTGCGAGGTATCTCGGCGCGGGAAAGCAATCCGCCTTAAAGCTCCCGGCTGGAAGAATGTAGCCCGTATGGATGACAAGCTGGGAGCCGGGTACAGCGAAACAGAAATCCGTGCGGTGCTGGCTGGAGAAAAGCAGCACACGCCCCGCAAGAAATCCACCGTGCAGCCGGAGCCACCCAAGGTCAATTTGCTGGTGGATATTCAGGCAAAATTGCAGGCCGGGAAAGGTGCTGGATATGCACGCTGGGCCAAGGTTTTTAACTTAAAACAGATGGCGCAGACCGTGAATTTTCTTACCGAACATCACCTACTGGACTATACAGAGCTGGAAGAAAAAGCGGTGGCGGCTACCGCCCATCACAATGAGCTGTCAGCGCAGATTAAGGCGACGGAGAAACGCATGGCAGAGATCGCCGTCCTGCGTACCCATATCGTTAATTATGCCAAGACCCGCGAGACCTATGTTGCCTATCGCAAGGCCGGTTATTCCCGAAAATTTCGGGAGGAACATGAGCAAGAAATTCTGCTCCATCAGGCGGCAAAAAATGCCTTTGATGATATGGGAGTGAAGAAGCTGCCCAAGGTCAAAGACCTGCAATCTGAGTATGCCAAACTGCTGGAGGAAAAGAAGAAAACCTACGCCGAGTACCGGCGTTCCCGTGAGGAAATGCGGGAACTTTTGACGGCAAAGGCCAATGTGGATCGGCTGCTGAAAATGGATGAGGAACAGAAAAAAGAACAAGAAAAAGACCACGGCCAGCGGTAAGCCGGTCATGGTCATAAGCGTCCATCGGACGCGTAGCCGCAGAATGAAATTCTGCGTTCAAAGGGGCTTGGGGGCGCTGCCCTCAACAAGCAAAGCAGAGGCAGGGTTATTTCATGAAAGGGAAGATTTTAAACAGATATGAGTTACACAGATAAAACTGTGTGTTTGATCCTGCTTGAATTCTCAGAATCTTCTTATTTCTCAACTTCAAAGCTAAAAAAAGCGCAAAATCTCCCTTACCTCAAATATCCCATTTTTTGCCCTCCTGATCGGATGGCTTTTTTTG
>FCNA01000133.1 GCA_900018345.1 Clostridiales bacterium CHKCI006 | reverse complement strand
CAATAATGTTATTGGCTTATTGTTTGTTTTATATGTATTATTTAATTTTATACGTAAAGTAAATAAAGAAACTATTTTAAACAAAGGAAATTTCTATCATAATCATACATATGCGTGGTATTGGTTTTGTTCAAAGATCTTAGGGTACGATAAGTGTAGCTTAGTGTTAGTACCGATACAAATGCAATTTAAATTGGTAGTGAGAGACACCTTTAAAGAATATCCATTTTTTGAAAATATGTTTCCAAATGAAGATTGTTGCCAAGTACAAGTGACAAAAAAAAGTGTGGATAATCATTGTAATGAATTTACTTTAATAATTGAAGATACCTATCCTATAAAAGAAAAACAGATACCAGAAAAGTATTTAAATATGCCTTTGATTAAATTAACTCGATCTTTTAATACGTTTGGGAAAAGAGATTATAATGAAAAATTTGTTGATACTATAGTTCAAGAGATTAGGTTACTTCCTGAAGATTCAATTATAAATATTTTTGCAACAACAAATCCAAAGCATACATATGAAATTGCAAAAAAGGGATTATTTTTAGCGGAGAGAAGTAATATCATTATGGTAAATGTATTTCAACAAGAAGGAAATGGAGAAAGGTTGTTTAAAGATAAACCTTATACAGTAATAAATAGAACCTGAATCCGTGGAACAAGAAATGTGTTTCATGAAAATGTTTGTATCATTCACAGGTTTTTGGATATTTATAGTGCACCTGTTGGGTGAATCCTTTATAATAGCTGTAGATACTATCATTAGAGGAGTTGTTTCTCATGTCTAATCAATATGTTACCACTGGTGATGTCACTTATGTTCTCTCTGATGAGGACATCATACCTTTTGGCGGCTTTCCTCTTCTCGATTAACTGAATACCCATTCCGACCTTGCTCGGATTGTTAATACTGTTCCTTACTATCAGCCTGTTCGTAAAAGAGAACCTTCCATTTCTAATGCAGGTACCATCAAAACAATGGTCTGGCTTCTTTCATTAGGTAAGACCAGATATGCTGATGTCAATTCTGTCAATGGTTCTTCTGGATATTACGGGATGGCGGAGCCAGGCAATACGGTAAAATAAGGTCACTAAGTAATCATACAATCCGTTAGAGAGGGCCACTATTGAATATTCCGGTGTAATAGAGCCATACTGATCGCTGTTGAGAGCCACCCTGTCCGTTTTTCGGAGCCACCTATTCCGCTATCAGAGCCACTTGATAATGAAATTAAATAATCGAAAACACCTTCTATAAGTTGTAAAATTAATTTGTAGATATTTTTATCTACCTTGCAAACTTATAAGAGGTGTTTTTTTATGCAAGAAATCAAAAGAATTCTAGAAAGGAGATTTAAGGCGAAAGCCAGAGGTCGATTGCTTCCTCATTGCATTTGTCACGTAATACTGTTAGTAAAGTGTTTAAAGCTGCTGACCAGACTGGATTGAGCTGGGTTCAGTTTCAAACGATGGACGATCGTTCCCTTGATGAACTTCTGTTTCCTGAAAAAAAGTATGTTCCTGTTCAGCAAGTCCCAGATCTTGAATATGTCCATAAGGAACTTTTAAAGCCTGGCACTACTCTTAAAGGATTGTGGGAAGAATACGTTATGTCATGTACCGATGCAAAACTTCCCTATTATCATCGTACTCAATTCAATAAGCTGTACAATGACTATGTCAAGAAGCATAAATTGACCATGCATATCAATCACAAACCTGGTGATAGAGCCATGGTGGACTGGTGTGACAGTACCATGAATGTATATGATCAATTAACAGGTGAAGTCACAAAAGCATATCTTTTTGTTGCGACTTTACCATTCAGTATGTATGCGTATGTTTATGCGTGTAAAAGTATGAAACAGGAGGAATGGATTCAATGCCATATCCAAATGTATAATTATTTTGATGGTGTGACTAGACTTTTAGTTCCTGATAATTTAAAAACAGGTGTTACTCATCACAAAAAGTATGAAGACCCTGTGATCCACAAAGTATATCAGGAGATGGCTGATTATTATGACACATCTATTGTACCTGCCAGAGTAAAGAGACCTAAAGACATTATGTGGAGTTTTTTGATGAAATATACTTTATCAGGTCTTTTTTTGTGATAATACTCCACATAATTTTTATTGTGATAGTTTTTCTAAAAGCTCAATTAATCACTATCTTTCTTATTCTTTTGGCCTATTTTAGGTGGTAAACTTGGGTTATATTTAGCAGCGATATCCTTCAGTAGTCCGTAGCCGTTCAGATATTCCTGGACAACACTTTCCTTGAATTCTCTTGTATATGAGTGGTTTCTGGATCTTACAGTGAAAGCTTCTCTTTCATGTAGATCATATCTGTGCACCACATCATTAATGTGGAATCGACGACACTTACAGATGAAGGTAATGTTTCTAATGATCATTCTTATATCTTTGGATCAATTCAATTTTTTCTTCTTTTGTAAATTTGCTTGTTCTGCTCATAAAAAATATGATTCTCCTTAGAAGAAAAATTTAATTATTTAATCGCTACTCTAATTTGAATCATATCACCTAAAACTAATTGCTTCAAAAACTATTCTTTATGTTTCACATATAATCGTGAAAATTCATCAGAAAACATTTTCACTAAATCTCTATCGAGTGCTGTTTCTAGTGTTTCATCATTACTTCGTGCATTTTTACTCCAATTATATGAACCGTGCATTACATATTCCAAATCAATTATGCAAAACTTATCATGAAATCTATTGGATAGGTACGTTCCGCTCAAAGGAACTTTTACTGTATCAAAAGATAAAGGTAAAAAATGAAGTGGTCGATTATAATCAGCCAAATCACAGACTCAAGTGGTTAAACATCATTATAGGAAATCTAAAGAATAACATTTCAGGCATTTATCATGGGATTGGTAAACGGGAAATGCCGTTATTCTTAAACGAGCAGGAATATCAATTTAATCATAGATATACAGATAAGGAGATGTTTAATAAAATTAAAGAATATTTGTAAATATCCATCCCTATTACACATAGGCAGATTGTTAATGTATTGGACCAGACTTACATCAAACTAATCCTAGCTTGTTGAAAATGGTCTCTCAAAAAAATGATACGTTTTATGATTGCTCATCTGAAGCATAGCGGTTGGCTATGCTTTTTATAAAGCTCGATGATTAACTGCCTTCTAACGCTTAATGAACTCAATAGCGAATCTGGTTGTATGAATTTTCATCTGTTAAGTAAGTCAGCAGTATATATAGTCGTTTAGCACTCTTATATATTATTCAATGTCACGCTTTGAAATTGATGATATTCTTCCATATATTAAAACGAATCAGTTCTTTTATGCGTTTTTCTACTGTGGCGGTTAAGGAGAAAATGATTTAACTGTGTTGAATTATAGTTGTCGCTGACGTTGTAAAATGAGATAATAAGGGTAATAGGTATGATCAAAGATGAATACTAAATGACGGCAAATATGATTGAAGGAAAGTCTTTAGACAATGAATGATGGAGGTTACTATGGAAAAAGCGAAAAGAGAAATACTGGAATTTAATAAAGAACGGGACTGGGATCAGTTTCATTCACCGGAAAATTTAGCTAAATCAATCGCTATTGAAGCAGGGGAACTTTTGGAGTGTTTTCAATGGAACAATGAATTTGATCAAGAGGAAGTATGCGAGGAGCTGGCAGATGTGGTGAATTACTGTATTTTAATGGCTGATCGTTTAGGTGTTGATTTAGAGGACATTGTTTTGAAAAAGCTAGAAAAGAACCGACAGAAGTATCCAGTTGAAAAATCCAAAGGAAATTCTAAAAAGTATAACAAGTTGTAATAGCTATGATTGTTTATCAGGAAACCAAGGAACAATTTTTGAGAGATGTAAGACTGGATCAAATAGAAGAAAAGATTGAACAAAAAGTCCAGGAAAGGCTGCATAAGCATACAGCCCATAACGAGTTTATGTCCTGGATGAACTCTATGCAGTATATGTATAAAGTCATGGAGGATCAGGCCATTCCTAAGGATAGTCATATCGCTATTGAATATCGTATACCTAATTCAAATAAACGCGTCGATTTTATTGTAAGCGGAGAGGATGGACAGGGAAGAGAAAGTGCTGTTGTGATTGAATTGAAGCAATGGCAGGAGTTAGAAAAGGTTGAATCGAAAGAAGCCATTGTTAAAACAAGATTACAGGGTAGATTAGTGGAGACAACACATCCATCATATCAGGCTTGGTCATATGTCAGTATGATTCAGGACTATAATGAAGATGTTCGCAAATATAAAATTGATTTAAAGCCTTGTGCTTATCTGCATAACTATCGATTAAAACAGGATGACGACTTAGTCAATTCCTGCTATCAATATTATATCCAGCAGGCACCTGTTTTTACCAGAGGGGATACCGAG
>FCNA01000134.1 GCA_900018345.1 Clostridiales bacterium CHKCI006 | reverse complement strand
TCGTGCTCTGTAGTGTACCACCTCTACTAAATTATACAATTAAATAGAGGAATTTACTAGAGTTACAGGAAGTTAGTTTGATTAAATATTTGTGTCCGCGCAGCGAAGCGCGGGGAAATGGAGGGAAAAATGTTCAAAAAAATAGCTACTTTTATTACGCTGCTGCCAACGCCCTTTTCTATTTTTCCCGGGCGATGTTCGCCAGTATGATTACGGTCTATTTGGCCGGCGAATCCTTATCCACAAGCGAAATCTCACTTGTCACTTCTGCTTTCAGCCTTTTTGCGATCGTTACCCAACCCATCTGCAATCTGATTGCCGATAAAATTCAATCCCCTAAGATCGTTTCGATCGGATGTGGCGTACTGGCGATCTGCACCGGTATTGCGTTCGCATCCACCCACGCCTTTTTCCTGCTTTTCTTATTCAATGGGCTGACCCAGGGATTCCTGAACGGACTTGTGATCCTGACCGATCGCTTAGCGACCGCCTGCCCTTATGGCTATGGCAGCATTCGGCTATGGGGGTCTGTCGCGTATGCCATCGGTGCACAGGTCAGCGGCATGATTTACGAAATACTCTTTCCGCAAGCCCATTACTTTGTCTTTGCACTCAGTCTGCTGGCCATGCTTTTCTGCCTGTATCAGATGCGTGACCAGAAAACAAGCCTGCCTAAAAAAGAGAAAACCCAGACGAAGACGATCTTCAAACACCTCTTCACCAATAAAGCCTTTCTCTATTTTGTGCTGATCTATTGCCTCTACCAGGGGGTTGCCACCTCCCAGGGCATCTCCTTTCCACTCTACATGCAGGAAAATGGGGCTTCAACAGCCCTGGTTGGAACAGCTCCCTTACTGTTTTCCTTAGCCGATATTCCCGTCTATCTTATCACTGATCGTCTTTTGGCACGGTTCCATTACCGCAGCATTCTCATTTTTGCCTGCCTCATCGCTACCTTCCGCTTCGGCTGGTATGCCCTCTTACCCGATCCGCAATGGATCCTCTACGGATTCTTTCTGCAAAGCATTTCTAACACCTTCATTCTGATTGCCTCCGTCAAGGTAATCTTAAACCTCGTAGAGGAAAAATATTTGAATACCGCCTATGGCATGTTGGCCAAAGGTATCTTTCCACTATTTGTGCAGATTGGCTATGGATATCTGCTGGAACGGATTCCTGGTATCCAGGGCTATGTCATTACCTATTATCTTTATGCCGGGGCTACGCTTCTCTGTCTGCTGCTTTGTTTCGGTATTTCCAGAGGACGAAAAAAGACAGGATCATATCAAAATGATACCTGTCTTTTGTTTATTATTGGAGAATAGATGGATCCTGCATCACTGAGGCAGCTGCCAGCGCCATCGCCTGCACAGCGACTAATAAGCTATGATCGGCGCGTGAAGTATGCACATAGTCCAAGAAGCTTTCATGATGCGCATAAACCTTCGGAAAAGCCCCTGTATCGAGCTCACAGTAAACCGTTGGACAGCGATGGGAGACATTACCAACATCCGTTGACCCGGTCGCATTGCCTTCCGGTTTGATAAAATGTGTGACTCCAAGACTTTCCAGACTCTTGCGTAAAAGTTGACGCAATCCTTCATGATACACCAGATCATCATAAGAGTTTTCAAAGAAATGATACTCCAGCTCACATCCGGTCATCAGAGCGGCACCCTTGGCACAGTTGATGATCTTTTCGGTCAGTTCTTCCAGATAAGCGCGTTTAGCGGCACGAATATAGAACTGACACTGTCCCTGATCCGGAACGACATTGCATGCCGTCCCACCTTTAGTGACAATACCATGTACCCGCGCATCCGGTTTCATGTGTTGTCTCAGGGCATTGATTCCCGCAAATGTCAACATGACAGCATCCAAGGCATTAATGCCCTGTTCAGGATAGGCCGCTGCATGCGCTGCCTTTCCGGTAAAATCAAACTGCACGGAGTCCATCGCCAGACTCGTGACTTCGATGTTATTTTCAGCCCCTAAATGCATTTGGAAGCAGGCATCGATATCATCAAAACCACCACGGTTAACTAAATCACATTTTCCGCCCATGGTCTCTTCAGCCGGTGTTCCAATCAAAACAACTGTTCCGGAAAGAGTGTCTTTGAGACTAGCGAGCACAGCAGCGGCTCCCAGCGTGGAAGCAGCGATCCAGTTGTGTCCACAGGCATGGCGTACCTGATCCTTGGCTGGTCCATACCCTGGCAGGGCATCGTATTCAGCCATGAAGCAGACCTTAGGCCCTTCACCTAAAACCAGCTCTGCCCGGAAGGCTGTCGCCAGATCACAGTACGGATAGGTTACTGTGAAGCCCAGTTTTTTCATCTGATCAACCAGATATTGACTGCTGACAAATTCCTGGTTGCCCAGCTCTGCATGATCATAGATAAATTCTCGTACTTCGACAAATAAAGGCATCATATCCTTTGCTGTCTGAAGAATTCTTTCTCTCAATTCTGTTTTCATTTTTTCTCTCCTAATAACCAATCAGTACAGCTACTGATAATAAGATGATCTCGATCACAAAACAAATCAAAAATAATGGCGTAATATAGCGATACCATTTATTGATAGGGATACGCATGATCCCACACATCATAAAGACGGAGGTTGGCCAGAAAATATTTGAGAAGCCATCCCCTAACTGATAAGCTAAAACAGCAATCTGACGACTGAGTCCGACCATCTCTGCAACCGGTGCTAAGATCGGCATCGTCACTAAGGCCTGTCCGCCTCCGGATGGAATAAAGAAATTGATGACATTTTGAACAAAGAGCATGCCGATGGCACTGAAGATTCCCTGGAAATTCATCAGCATCTGACTGAGCCAGTAAACGATCGTATCGATGATCATGGCATTTTCCAGAATCGTTGGGATTGCTCTGGACAATCCAACGATCAAAGCGCCATACATCATATCTTTAGCCGCTTCGATGAAATATTCTGAAATACGACTTGGTGAAAAGCCAGAGATCAATCCGACAACAATCATCATTAAAATAAATAAACCGGCGATCTGATCAATGTACCAGCCCAGTTGAATGGTCCCATACACCAGCATGACAACCGTCCCCACAAACAGAAGGCAGCTGATCTTCTGGACTGTCGTCATCTCGCGTTTGATCAGCTCTTCCTGCGAATCAACCTTGACTAGATCAATATCCGTTCCATATAAAATAGATTTCGTTGGATCCTTTTTAACTTTATTGGCATAATGCCAGACATAAGCGATTGCTACCGTCATATAGATCACAAAGATCAGAATACGATATTCCAGACCAGAATAAAGCGGTACGCCCGCTACCTGCTGAGCCACACCGATCGTAAAAGGATTCAGCGTTGCACAGGCAAAGCCAACAGAAACGGCCACATAGACGATGGATCCACCTACAATAGCATCATACCCCAAAGCGCAGGCAATGGAGATAAAGACCGGCAGAAGACCATAGGTCTCTTCGGACATGCCCATGGTTGAGCCAAGCAAGCCAAAGGTCAACATACACAATGGAATGATTAGATGAATGTTATTGCCGATCTTACGCAGCATCAGACCAATGACGGCATCAAATGTACCGTTTTTGATCAACATGTAGACAAACGCATAGGCAAAGATAATAAAGAAAATAATTTGAGCTCCGGAAATAAAGCCTTGCTGGACGGAGACAAACACATCAAAGAAGCTGCAGCCGACGGACTCTAAATAAGTAAAAGAGCCAGGTACAACCACTTCACGGCCTGTCTCATCCACCACACGACTAAATTCACCGGCTGGGATCACATTCGCAACGATTGCAGCCAGTACAACGATGGCAAAAATGATCACATAAGTGTGCGGCATTTTTAGTTTAAATTTGAACTTACGCATTCGGTTTCCCCCTTTTCCACAACGAAAAAACGCCTTCACATCCTAAAACATGTAAAGACGCACTGAAACCGCCGCGTTCCTTATATGCCTTAAGATAGTGCTCCTTTATGATTGGCAGTCATAAAGACAGTGACATATCTCTTAAATATGCCCCCAGCCAGTGATTTGACTCACTGACTTCGGCGACTCATCCTTTCTCCTGAATTCATCGACTTTCGGTCTCCTTCAGGCTACTCTTAATCATCGCGCCTCTACCCCTTCGCATGAGGTCGAATAAGACTTTATCATAATGATAGAAAAAAATCAACCCTTTTCTTCATAATACGAAAAGAAAGCCAGCGATCCGGCTTTCTTTAACGAGGGAATAAAACTGATGTCGATAACTTACAACTCTATTTAAAACGGGGAGGAAATAGAAGGGGGTGTGTAAGTTATCTAGTTCTATTCTTTCCCATTTCCTTATTTTTATACCTTTATGGAGTACAAAAATGCTTTTCTTAATTAAAAGAAAAAATGAAACAGTTTACTTTTGATTTAGATAAACGTATAATGGAAATGAACAGAAAAGAAGACATCTATTCCCATCGTATCCACATTTTCGTACTTCTTCGTTTGCACAACATCTGAGAAAAGGAACGATTTGTCTGATAGCATGTGATAGTTTTCTTTTCAAGAAACATACAAAAATTAGAGGTGAAAAGATGGCTAAAAAGAAAAAAAGGCTGCGTACAGACCGCTTGATCCTTGTCATCATCGGACTTGTCGTTGTCATTGGACTCGTTATTGGGGGGATCTTCCTTTTGAAAGATCACAAAAAAAGGAATACAGATACGGCTTTAGATGCATCTAATAACCAGGAAACGGAAACCAAGACCGGTATTGAAGCGCTCTACTATTATGAGCCAGAAAATCAGGCACGCTATGAAGCTTACCAGGCATTACATCCTGAACTAGCCGAGGAAGATGTTGTCTGGATGGTCAACGTTCACTTGGATGAGGAACCCTACACAAATCTGCAGGTCATCCCGGAGAGCGAAGAAAACAATGAAGTACTGCTTGTGAATAAGCATTATTGTTATCGGGATGAATTCGAGCCTGCTGAACTGGTAGAAACACAAAATGGTAAACTAGTAACACCCAATACGAAGACCGCCTATGAAAAAATGGTAGCAGATGCCAAAGCCGAAGGCATTACAGGCATTTCGGCTGCTTCAACTTACCGCTCCATTGATTATCAGGTCGGACTCTATAACCGTTATGTCGAAAGAGATGGGGCTGAAGCCGCAGATACCTATAGCTCCAGACCGGCTTCGAGTGAGCATCACACGGGACGAACCATTGACCTTATGGGTCCAGATGGCACCCTGGAGTCTTTTGAATCCACTAAAGCATGTACCTGGGTTCATGCCAATGCCTATAAATATGGTTTTATCATTCGTTACGAACAGGGTTACGAAGACATTACCGGCTATCAATACGAACCATGGCATATTACCTATGTCGGCGTAGAAGCCAGTACGACCATGCATGACGAAGGCATTCATACTTTGGAAGAATACTATGCCAAATATGTTCAGCATCAGCCAACGCAAAGCTGATGCTTGAGAACGCAAAAGAGACCAGCGATAAGGCTGGTCTCTTTTATATCTATTAATTCATGACCGTTGATGGCTGATTACTAGAGATCTCTTCGATATCATTCAGATTTGTGGTATTCAAAGCATTTTCATCAATGGTTGTGAAGCAAAACTGATCGGCGCCACTATCATAATAATAAAGCCAGGAACTGACTAACTGTAAATGGGAAGAAGATCCTGCATTTAATGCTGTCGATTCCTTCGTACTTAAGGAAAGCTTATATAATGCATTGTTTTGTGCCATGTCTATATAGTAAACATAATCATTTGCGACCACAAAACTTTCTACCTGCGTTTCAACTAGCGTCGTATATTCTTCTTGCCCATTGATCATACGTAAAGAAACCAATTGATGGTTTACTGCATCGATGTAATAGACAGTGCCATTATAAACATAGAGTTTTTCGGCCTGCTGACTGGACAGCTTCTGTTGTTCTCCACCGAGGATCGGAATACGATAGATGCCATCCGATAACGTATAATAGACCCAGTCTCCGCTTATGGTAAAGTCCCGGACATTGCTGGCTGTCAGTTTGGTTGCAGGCTGTCGCAAGGAAAGGCCCACATAGTAGACCGCATCAAAATCGTCCTCATTGATATAATAAGCATAATTCCCAATCACGTAAAGCTGACGTCCTTTATAGGTGCTTGTCTGCGTCATTCCGCTGGATAGATTATATTTGCTGAGCGCATTGTCACGATCCTGATCAACAAACCATAACTCGTCCTCATGAATATTGAGACTGGTCACATGACTGGATAACAACAATTCCTTTTCTGTGAGACCCAGGTCGCCTTTATAAACAAGACCATCTTTATCTGTCATATAAATGCTCTCGCCGGCTAAGACGATGTTCCCACCATTGGTAATATTGAAAGCCGCATTCCCGGCAGCATTGACATTAGATATTTCTGTAATATCATCATGAAAATTATTAACCGTCTGATTTTTCCAGCGTGGTCTGGAAATGCCTAATATGACAAAGATGACCACCAGCACAACAATTGTCCCCAGGATCACCATCTTGTAGTGATCAAGCATATTGAGCTTTTTGATGCGCTTCTGCAACTGAGCAATGGATAAATGCGCTAGTTCGCTAGGAATATCCTCATTAGACAAGCGTTTATTTTTGGGCTGATTCTCATGTCCACAATATGGACAGACATAAACATCCTTAGGCAAGTTTTTCTGGCACTTAGAACATTTCATCAGCTCCTCCACCTCCCTTTAATTGATGATGTGCTTTTTCATGAATCCTCTTCTTTTACCGTAAAATCTGCTTCAATGATATCCTCATTGTCCCCTTGCTTTGAGCGACTTTGATAACGTTGGTTCTGATGAAAGAAAGAATCCTGAAACTCACGTGTAAAACGTTCTTCAAACTCTTGTGTCTGTTTTTCCATTTTCTTTTTCATCTGTCTCATACGGATGGTCCGATAAATGGAGTAAATGAGGTATATAACAAGAAAAAACCAAAGGATTGGCCAGGCCAATCGGATGATAAATGCAATCAATAAGATACCTAATAATAAATAGAGAAAGAAATACATGATTTCACCGCCTTTGTCAAGAGCATACTAAACTTTCATGGACTCAATGTGAACTAAAAGCGAAATAATTCAGTGAGTGAAATCTGTAGGCCATCCGCAAACTTTTCTATGACCTTTAACGTGATATTGCGCGTTCCGCGTTCCACATCGGATACATAATTTTTAGAGAGGTGGCACCGAAAAGCCAACTCCTCCTGA
Source organism: Clostridiales bacterium CHKCI006 (assembly GCA_900018345.1). Classification (GTDB taxonomy): domain Bacteria; phylum Bacillota_I; class Bacilli_A; order Erysipelotrichales; family Coprobacillaceae; genus Fimiplasma; species Fimiplasma intestinipullorum. The sequence continues at coordinate 48,355 of FCNA01000134.1, read as the reverse complement.
GAGATGTTTTGCGCCATCCGTAGATCACGAACCCGTTTACCAAAACGCTGTTCAATTGGCATTCGCATACTTATCCCTCTTTTCCTAAGCGACGAAGCGTATTGGCTTCATCCTTGATCTTCTTTAAACGATGATTGATACCTGATTTAGAAATCGGCTGACCTGTAGCTTCCTGATAAAGGCTCGCCAGTTCAGCCAGGCTGACATCCGGATAAGTCAGACGCAGCTGAACAATTTCCTGACTCTTTTCATCAAAATGATCGATCCCATACTTTTCAATGATCAAAGCAATATCGGCAATCTGGCTTTGCCCGGCCTGCACGCTCTTCATTTCATTGGCGATCACACAATTATCCCACCGGTTGATGTTGTTTGAGAAATCGCGGTCGATTCGCTCATTTTCAAAATCCATCAATGATTTTGGCGCACCCACGATACGTAAAAAATCCGCAATCTTTTCAGCTGACTTCAAATAAACGACTTCACGGTTACGCCGTTTGATCAGCTTGGCATTCAAATGAAACGTATTTAAAAGATCACGTAAATAACAAGCTAAGTCTTCATCCTCCACACTCATCTCCAGATGGTAATTAGAAGTGGAAGGATGATTCACACTGCCGGTCGCTAGAAAGGCACCGGCCAAATAGGCACGCTGACAGCACTCTTTTTGAAGAATACGCCTGGATGGTAGATCGGATATAAACAGTTCCAGATCATCTGCGATCTCACGAGCCTTAGTAATTCTGACAGTATAAACATTATTCTTGCGCAGTTTCATTTTACGAGAAACCAGAAATTCAATTTGTGGCTGATAGAGATGTTTTAAGATCTGATGGGTCTTGCTGGCAATCTTGGCATTCTCAGTGCGTAACGTTAACACGGGACCCTGCGAGCTCAATGATAAAGAACCATTCAGCTTCAACAGGGCCAGTAATAAAGCCTTTTCACAGCACTCATCAAAATCATTAAAGACAATCTCTTCTTTGACCTGACGCGAAAAACTAATCAATGATCAGCATCCCGATGCAGGCGATGAACCTGGTAACGACTGGAATAATAATCGGCGAAATAATTCGCCAATGTCACAGAGCGGTGTTGTCCACCTGTGCAGCCAATGCCGACTACCAGATGCATCTTACCTTCCTTTTCAAAATTCTCAAAGAGATAATCCAGTAGGTCTGTCAGACGAGAAATGAATTCCTGAGTTTCTGGTTTATTAATAACATAGTCATACACCGCCTTATCGTTGCCGGTCAAACTGCGCAATGCTTCCACATAATAAGGGTTTGGTAAGAAACGCACGTCAAATAATAGATCAGCATCTCTTGGGATCCCATGTTTATACCCAAATGAAACGAAACTAATACGGAAAGGCGCTTTCTGCCCAATCGCAAAATAACGCTCCAATGTTTCCTGTAACTTTGGCGTATTCAAATGACTCGTATCGATCACGATATTGGCCATCTTCTTTACCGGTTCAGCAATCTTGCGTTCAAACTCTATGGCCTCCGTGAGCGTGCTGGCTCGATTCCAGATCAATAAAGGATGCACACGCCGCGTAAATTTATACCGTGTCAAAAGGACGCTATCCTCAGCATCCAAAAAGACAATCGCCAAATTGATCCAATCCAGGTTGGAGAAAATGCGAATCGCGTTGATGGCATCATTCAAACTGACCGCCATGGCCACCTTGGAATAACGATTCGATGTCTTCAATAGTTCACCGAATTGTTCGAGAAGCATCACCGGATAATTGTCAATACACTGAAACTCCATGTTTTCAAATACAGCCATTGCGCTGGTCTTCCCTGCACCCGACATTCCTGTCACAATGACTACCTGAATCTTTTCATCCATCTTTATCGCCCCCTGCATCTTTCTTTTATTGTATCATATATCCTATGATAAGTGTACTTTTTTTCACCTTTCTCTTCGAAAAAAGAAGACCGTATTTGACACTATTTCTTCATTTAAGGTTATCTTTTCACATAAATAAAAAGGCCCGAGGCCTTTATAGATCATACTGCATGATATAGTCGTCCATGATGAACCCTTCACCAATCTCTGTCTGAACGGCATCGATCGTTCGAAAGCCCATTTGATCATAGACGGCTAAGCTATGTTCATTAAATTTGTTGCAGGTTAAATAGATTGCCTGCATATTCATTGTGCGAGCAAGCGCGATTGCCTGATTAAATAGCTGTCTTGCATATCCATGTCCCCGCTGATCTTTGCGTATATAAAGCTTGCTTAAAAATAAACGTTTTGTATCTTTTTCAGGGCAAACTCCGCAGTATCCGATCAATTCATCATCCGTATAGCCAAGAAAATAGGTATAGCCCTTGTTTTCAAGTTGATCACGGATCGCTGATTCACTCTGGAATTGCGCTACCATATAATTGATTTGTTCCTCTGAAATCAACCCAGGAAAATGTTCATGCCAGATGACTTCGGCAAGCCTGGCCAGTTTCTGAATTTCGTTGACTGTATCAAGTTTCTTAATAACAAACATTGACATCCCTCTTTTCCAAAGTCTATTATATACCATTTTGCCTGAAAAGATAACCTTTTTTAAGATCTATCCACTTTTTGGACAAGACCCTTTTCTTGAGCCTGAACTCTCCCTGTTCTAACAAGCGTGATGGTCTGATGATCCGTCCAAACGATCGGTGTCATCAGGGATTTCCCTTGCTCAAGAATATAAGCGCGGTCAATAATGCAAAGAATATCCCCTTGTCTAACTGTTTGCCCTGCTTCGACCCGACAATCAAATCCTTGTCCATTGAGTGCCACAGTATCCAAGCCAATATGAATCAATATTTCTGACCCATCAGAAAGCTTCAAGCCATAGGCATGCTTCGTAGGGAAAATCATGCTCACTTCGCCGCTCATCGGTGCATAAATCGTCTCACCGACTAGCTCAATGGCCAATCCTTCGCCCATCATCCCACTGGCAAAGACGGTATCAGGTACCTCACTTAACGGATGGACGATACCCTCAGCTGGTGAAAGGAAGACCTCATGCCTAGACTTCTTTATGAGTCCGATAGCTAAAGTCAGTACAATCGGTAATCCCACTGCCACACTCATACAGATTAGATAATGCAGCCAGTCGACAACCTCGATAGAAAAGATACCAGCTAACCCACCGATACCGACACTCAAAGCTTTCACTTGCCACCCATTGGCCAGCAAACAGGCGACTCCTGACCCAATCATGCCAGCATAGAGCGGATAACGATATTTCTGATTGATTCCAAATAAAGCGGGTTCGCTCACCCCCCAGATAACAGGAAATACAGGCCTCACGATTTTGTTTTCTAATTCTCGCGTCTTTATATTGCAGCACATACATTCCCAGCGCACTGGAAGCCTGCGCAATATTGCATAGCGCCAGCAATGGACACAGCATGGTATACCCATAACCGCTGATAAAGATCAGATCTAAAGGCAAGGTCAGATGGTGCATGCCTGTCATCACCAGACACACATAACCGACACCAAGCACGAAGGATACCAGCAGTCCTGCCGGACTGATCAATAACAGATACAGCCCCCTCGATAAGGTAGAATCCAGCCAGCTGCCAAGCGGTCCTAATCCTGCCAGCACAAGCGCACAGCTGATTACTAAGCTCAATAGAGGTACTAGAAGCATGCTGATACTGTCTGGACAAATTTTGCGCAAACCCTTTTCGATCAGGCCAAGCGCTAGACCCGCCAGAATGGCTACCATCACACTGCCTGCATAGCCGATTTTCTCTAAACACAGTACCAGGCCCAATACGATACCTAAGATTGGCGTTCCACCCAGCTTCTGTACCACTCCATACACAATACCAACGGGCAAATAAGTAAAGATAGTCGTTCCAAGCAAATGGAAGAGTGTTCCCAGCTGGGCACCGACAAGATCCGCTAACCCCAACATCAATCCCCCACTGATGATAGCTGGAATCAAAGGGGCAAAAACATCTCCGATCGAGCGCATGAGCTGATCCTTGAGTGCACCCTGATCACTCACGCGGCGCTCACCTAACAAGTCCTGTAGCGTCTCATAAAATGCCTTGACATCATTTCCTATGATGATCTGAAACTGTCCGGATTGAAACGCTGTCCCCTTGATTGCTGTAAGCGCAGCGATCTGCGTCTTGTCCACCTTCGATGCATCATTAAGTACTAATCTTAAACGTGTCATGCAATGCGTTAACGATTGAATATTCTCTTTTCCACCAACCACTTCTAAAACGACCTTTGCTTCATGCTCATATTTCGCCATCTTACCCCTTCTTTCCTGTACGTACATCTTACTTCCTGAAACTTGTATTGTCAAGCTAAAAAAGGTATAAAAATAAGCATCCTCTATTGTTTTAATAACAAATACTTAGGTGTACATATTTATAAATAAATTAAATAAGACATCTCTTCCAACGGAAAAGATGTCTTTTTAACGTTCTTTTATGCTTCATTCAAATGATGAGAAATGCTTTGCGCAGCAATCGCACCGTCATTTGTTGCTGTGACGACCTGACGCAGGAATTTAGCGCGAACATCACCAGCTGCATAAATACCGGGCACTTTTGTTTGCATGTTTTCATCGGTGACGATATAGCCCTGTTCATTGCATATACCTAAGTCCTTCGCAAAATCTGTGACAGGATCTAAGCCAATGAATGGGAAAATAGCATTGACAAACAGATCTTCCTGTTCATGGGTTTCACTGTTTTCAATCCGGATCCCTTTCACTTTATTATCTTCAACTAAGACTTCCACCGGTTTTCTTAAGAAATGAACCTCGATCTTAGGATTATCGGTAGCCTTATCCGCAACGATCTTATCTGCTCTAAAAACATTGCGACGGACAATCACATGAACCTTGGATGCAAAGCGAGTTAGATAGTCCGCTTCCTGTAAAGCAGAGTTTCCTCCACCAATCACCGCCACAGGTTCGTCTCTAAAGAATGGCCCATCACAAACCGCACAGTAAGATACACCACGTCCTGTCATCTCTGTTTCATTTGGGATTCCCATCTTACGCTCTTTGGTACCTGTCGCAATAATAATCGTCCTGCCTTCATAGACCGTTCCATCATCGCAGGTAACCTTTTTAGGTTCTCCATCTTCAATTTTCGTTACATTTCCATATTTCTGTTCAGCGCCAAAATGCATCGCATGTTCATACATACGATAAGCTAATTCCGGACCAGCCACTTTCTGATCGCCTGGCCAGTTTTCCAGTTCTGCTGTTAAATTCATTTTTCCACCTGGTGCTCCGGCATCTAGGATCAAAACAGTCAAGCCTGCTCTTCTGGCATAAACGGCAGCGCTTAAACCGGCCGGCCCTGCACCTAAAATGATCACATCATATCGCATAGCTCTACCTCCCATTTAATTTGAAATTATTATAGCATAATCTTTAGGATTTATACATTCATTTGCTTAAAAGAGACTGAGCTGGCGATTTTTCGGAACATATTCACGGACGATATCTGTTTCTTCGAGATGACCGATCAGCATCGTACTCTCGGGATCATGACTGGCATAATTGCTTCTGATTTTCTTCTCATCGAAATTGGCATAACAATACCGACAAAAATGCAGACAACTATTGTAGGCTCCGATATCCCGCCAGTCCGCACAGGCGCAGGGACGTTTTTGCTGATTGGGTTCATAGGCCAGCGGATGTCCGGCTAGCTTAGCTAAATAGACCGGATCGACGCATAGACCTGGAAAAATCCCATATGGGCTCAAATCAACCGTCTCTGAACAGGTTTGAATCGGCATATGATACTTGGCACCGATCTGTCCCAGCGCTTTGCCGACGGAGTGCATCTCACTTTCACTCAGGGCATGAATATGATGTGCCAATGTGTTTTTATATTCATCGACAAAGGAAATAATGACCCGGCTGATATCAGGTGCCAGCTTATCTAAAATATATTCCAGGGCTTTTGCGTGCTCCTCAGTCGTATAACGTTCATTCAACAAGATAGGGTCAAAACGCAGCCAGATATGTTCAGGTCCAAACGCTCCGGCAAGATGCGAAATGGCTGAAATGATCTGATTTTTATCGGGTACCCGTGGTTCAAGATCCTTACCATAGGGAGTCAATGTGATTTGAAACAGACAAGTATAGTCAGAGAGCATATCGAGATGTGAAAGAAGAGGAAGCGGGTTTTTGGTTGTGATCACCAGAATATCCACATCCTCTTTTTTTAAAGAATAGCGGGAAACAAATTGTGGATTGAATGGATTACGTACATCCACAAAGCCGGCTTTTAAGCGTTTGAAAAACCATTCGCTATAAAAACCAATGATATCTGTTCTGCCGCTCACATTCAAGATCATTTAGCGAATAAAATTCGTGTTGATTTTTGGCTCATGACTAGGTCGATCGATACCGGCCGCTTTTCCTGCTTCAATACATTTCAATAACCAGGCCATATTGCGCGCTAAAGTTCGCATGGTCTGCAGTCCCTCAAGATCCTGTTTCACTTCTTCTGGTGTATTCCCGTGGACATTATTCCAGTATTGGCTTGGAACAATGGGCATATTGCTGATGGTGAAATATTTATTGATCTGGTCAAACGTTGCCGTTGCACCACTCCGACGGCAGCTCACCACTGCACAGGCAGGTTTGAAGCTAAACAGATCTCTTCTGGAATAGAGCGCACGATCCATCAACGAAGTCAGATTCCCGGCACTGCTGGCAAAATGAACCGGTGTACCAAAAACAAAGCCATCATAATTCTCGGCAATCGCGGTCAGCTCGTTGACCTGATCATCCATGAAACAACGACCGAGCTTACGACAGGCTCCACATCCAATGCAGCCGCCGACTGGTTTTGGTCCTACTTGAAATACATCTGCCTCGATTCCCTGACGTTCCAGTTCACCTTTGATTTCCATTAAAGCTGTGTAAGTACATCCTTTCAGATGCGGACTACCATTAACTAATAAGACTTTCATCTTGACTCCACCTCCAAATCTATTATACACCTTTCCCACGGGATTGAATAGTTTCAAAACTTCACGATAAAAAGAGCGGACTTTTTTAGTCGCTCCTTCATACGCATCCCATCGATGACCTTAGAGACTTAACACCGCCTGCCAGACAGCTTTTTTTCCAATTGTGCAATCACATAATCCAGATCATCCAACTGCTTTTGAATGGTATGCCCATTTTCAAGCAGCCTACAGCGCTCTAGCCGCAATGTCTGCAGTGCTTTTTTTAAATACCGCGGATCATCTGCAGATAAAGCCTCCATTTCTATCAACAAATCCTCTATTTGCATTAACCTCACCTCAAAATGATTATACCGCGGATTGTATTCAATAACGAATACATCTATTTCATGCCATCCCATAACAGAAGGCTATATTTGATCGTTTTTCTTCTCAAAATCATGTATAATAAAATGTAAGAGGTGATCATCATGGAAATACGTGTCTTAAAATATTTCTTAGCGATAGCCCGAGAGCAGTCCATTTCCAAAGCGGCCGAATATCTGCATGTCTCGCAACCAGCACTTTCCAAACAGATCCGGGAGCTTGAAGACCATTTAGGCACAACACTCTTTATTCGCGGAAGTCGCAAAATAACTTTGACCGATGACGGCCTGCTGCTGCGCCGACGTGCCGAGCAGATCGTCGAGTTATCAGATCGGACCGAGACCGAGATCATCATGGGGAATACGGTCCTTAGCGGCGATGTCTGTATCGGCTGTGGAGAAACAGACGGCATGCGGGTCATTGCCAAAGCCATCAAAGAAGTCCAGAATATTCATCCGGACATTCAGTTCCATCTACATAGCGGTAACGCGGATGAGATCATGGAACTTTTAGAAAAAGGGCTCATTGATTTTGGGGTGACGATTGGAGATATTGATTTATCTAAATACCAGTCATTACTGCTGCCTGCCCAAGACAGGAGCGGTATTCTGATGCGTAGGGACAGTCCACTGGCAGCTAAGGATATCATTACCGCTAAGGATCTGATTGGCCAACCGCTGATTATTTCCAGTCAGGGACTTGAAAAAGACAAGCTGCCCTATTATCTTATCAAAGATGCGCCTTATCATATCGTGGCCACTTATAACCTGATTTATAATGCCAGTCTTCTGGTGAGAGAAGGGGTGGGCTATGCCTTAGGTTTAGACAAGCTGATTAATACTGATCATGATGATGAGCTCTGTTTTAAACCTATTACACCTATATCCAAAGATCCAATCAGTCTGATCTGGAAAAGATTCCAGCATTTTTCAAAACCTTCTCAATTTTTTCTCAACACCATGCAGACCATGTTGGAGGGCAACAGTGTTTGAAAACGGTAGTTTCTAACTACTGTTTTTCTTTACTAAAAAAGAAGCGGTAGGGTAAGCCTATCGCTTCCTCTCTAGTCATAAACTAAACGAGGTTTATGCTTGGCATACATGGCTTTCAAATAAGGAATTTGTTCTTCTGTCAATAGTCCAAAGCTTCGGATCGTGCGATGTTTGACTTTTCCATCTTCACGGTAGGATTCTACTAACGAACAATAATACGTCCCTGCCTGTCCTTTACGATTAGGTACGACTTTAATAAACATCGTTTATCGCTTGAATAACTTAGACCGTTTTTGATCAACAAGGACAAGGCACCCGATGACTAGAGCGATACTTCCTGCCAGCACATAAGGCTTTAGCATCTGTGTATCACCGGTTTGAACGGTTTGATCATCCACCGGTTCATCAGAAGGATCCGGTGTCTCGAAAGTTGGATCATCGGTACCCGCTGCTTTTATCAATTGCCACGGTAAACGGGTCTGTGCTTTCTGGCTCAGTGGCATAGACCGTCACTCCGGTCAAACACAGCATGACGCAAAGTAGTAAAGATAATCCTCTTTTCACTTCATTTTTCTCTCCTTTCCCAGTTAGATAGAACGAATATTCCAGAAAAGAAGAATGCGTTTAAGCCATGTATAAGCGACGTCAATAAGGTCATCCTATGAATAACTCATTTGATTTCATCAGCAGACGTCTTTCTTTTCATAGAATATTTTATTCTGCGAAAAGAACCGCGGATTTGATCTTGGCCATTTGCTCCTTTTTAAAACTGAGCGAAGAATGAACGTAACGTTTTAAGGTAGTCGTGACATCCGCATGTCCAAGCATTTCACTGAGCGATTTCGGGTCAATTTGCTGCTCGATACAGCGAGTGGCAAAACTATGCCTTAACCCATGAAAAGTTAATTGAATATCCAGCTTTTTACAAATGCGATGATAACGATATTGTAAAGTACGCGGCTCCAAAGGGACATCACTTCCTGAAAGCAAAAAATGATCCGCCACTACATCTGTTTGACTTGCTTGATATTTTTTTAAGAACTGATTCATAAAATCCGTTAAAGGAACGATCCGTTGACTGGATGGTGTTTTAGGATCTAAAATAACGACCTGGGTCTTCTTGGTCGAGGACGTGTCGGAAATACGCTGAATGGTCCGTTGAACATAGATCAATCCCTCTTCTAAATCGATATCTGCCCATTTCAGTCCGCAAATTTCACCGATGCGTAAACCGCCATAAAGACCTAACAGAATGCCAATCGACGTATCATTGCAATGTGAAAAACAGTACTCATCCAGCCTGACTTCTTCGTCATGGGATAAGGTGGATGTCCGCATCTTTGCAGGCGGCAGTTTGATATAATTGAAACTAATCGTCGGCTGTCCATATTTATGGCGTGCATACCCCAGCATCGCCTTCAAAAGATAGCACATGGTCTGCAGCAAGCTTCCGGATGTTTTTTCCATTTGATCTAAGAAAAAGGTCATCACTGCTTCTTCGCTGATCTCTACCAGCTGATATTGACCAAAAGAAGGCTTAAGACGAACTTCCCAGATGGTCTGGTATTTCACAAAAGTGGATGGCTTGACTTGCATTTTTTTCAATGTTAACCACTGATCAGCCACATTTTCGAATGATATGGTTTGCATTTTTCTTTTTCCTCCTAATTCTTCTTGACTACAAACAAAAATCATACAACCATCTCACTTTTAATGGTAATTTTTAGTAAAATATGCCATCATTTTCTCGTAGAATAGAATATTTCATAAAAAAGCATAAGTATAACCTCTTTAGCTCAAATGCTTTATGCGGTATCGTTCGTAAAAGGCTGCAAAGAGGCAGAACTCCCTTCATCTTTCAGGTCCATCAAAAAAACGTTAAGGAACACGAGCTCCCTAACGTTTTATTTTTGTCATCATGTCTGCAAAAGTAGCACACCAAAAGACGAGCAACGCCAGGACGGCCTTTCACTCGCCTTTTCGGCAGCTGAATCGCTGCTTTGCGTCATCACGATTGAATACTGGTGACAAATCCGTGTTTTATATGATATAAACAAGAGAAAGCTGCCCTATCAGCTACTCTATCTACCATTCAAAATTCATCTTCACCCTGGGCTTTTGTCGATCCAAAAGTGCTATCAAATGATTCTTCTCTGATATGACGCACCTCCACTCTACCCTTTTCAGGACCATTTGTAAAGCAATAAATGACCTGAAAAAAATAAAAAAATGCTTTCTGTATTTTTTTGGCGATTCATAAATGAATTATATATAAAAAAGCTGCATCGCAGCTTATAACCGGGTTTCTGAGGTGACCTTCTCCCCCTTGAAGTGAAGATAGATCAAGCCACCGATACCAATGATGATACAGGCAATGCTGGTCACTTGAGCCATCCGTAAACTTCCCAGCATGAGACTATCGGTTCGCAGGGCTTCAACGAAGAAGCGGACGATACTATAACCGATAAAATAACTGAAGAAAAGAGTTCCATGGCGGTGATAAAAACGTCTCACCAGCAACACGATGATGGCAAACACGATTAGATTGCCAACCGACTCATATAAGAAAGTTGGATGATAATAACGACCGTTGATTTCCATACCATCAATGATAAACTGTGGTAAATGCCATCCTTCTAAGAAAGACAGATCCACCTGTGTGCCATGCGCCTCCTGGTTCATAAAGTTTCCCCAACGGCCAATGGCCTGAGCAACCAAAAGATTCGGCATGATGCAGTCTGCCGCCCGCCAGATATCGACGTGATGTTTTTTGAAATAGTAGACCCCATAAATGGTGGCAAAGATCACGCCGCCCTGAATGGCCAGACCACCTTCCCAGATCTTAAACATATCGATCCAGTCACGGTGGGCATAGATCTCATTATACGAGAAAATAACATACCAGATACGAGCACCAATAATACCAACCAGCAGCACATTGATAAAGAAATCCTCCAGAATCTCTTTATCAATGTGCATTTTTTTAAAATTGCGCAAACTGAGCAGATAGGCAATGATCGCACCTGTGACGATAAAGATCGCATACCATTGAATCGATAACGAGCCGATCTGCACAAAGGTTGCACGATCAGGAAAAAAAGCCATCCTGCATCCCCCCTATTCATTGTCTTTGTTTTGATTGATATTGTTTAATATACGTTGCACAAACTCTTTAGAACTATCATAACCGGAATCTTTTAAGCGGATATTCATCACCGCTGCCTCAATGACCGCTGACATGCTGCGGCCCCCCGTAACCGGGATCACCGACTTAGGAATTCTAGCCCCTAGAACTTCTTCATATAAAGGATTTTCCTCTGTGCCAATACGTGTATATTCCTTGCTTGGGATCCAGCGTTCCAGCTGAATGACGTAATCAACGGTATCTTTTTCCAGTGTAGAACTGATGCCGAACATTTTCTCTACATTGATGACCCCAATTCCTCTGATTTCTAAGAGATTATATAAAACAGCCGGTGCTTTCCCTAAAAGATTTTCACCCATACGGTAAAGCTCAATGCAGTCATCCGCAATCAGAATATGACCGCGTTTGATCAATTCAAGTGCAATCTCGCTCTTACCTATCCCGCTGTCGCCTTTGATGATGACACCTTTTCCATAAATATTCATAAAGACCCCGTGCATCTGAACAATTGGTGCCAACAATTCATCCAGATAACTCGAAAGTGCGATCGACATTCTTCCTGTCGCACGAGGCGTTAACAGAATAGGAAAATTTTTCTCCTTAGCAATTCTTTTTAAAATGGTTGGACATTTGTAGTTCTTGCATATAATGATTGCTGGTGTCTCATCGCTTGTCAGGCGATCAAAACGCTCTTTTTGCGTGGCTTTATCCAACTGATCGATAAAAGCCATCTCTTTTTCACCGAAGACGACGATTCGGCGAAAATCACTGTGCTGGAAGAATCCGGCCAGTTCGAATCCAGGACGGCTCATTTCCGCAATTTCTACAGGTCTTTGCAGACTGGCTTTGTTACCTGCCACCTGTTTAAATTCAAACTGCTTGACCAAATCTGCCACCGTCACCTTTTTTTGAGGCATATTCCTATTCTCCTTTCTTCGGATTCAATTGAAGCGCAATCCCGGCGACTGCTTCGACGATGACAAAGACCACCGGGTGCATCCACCAGGACGAAAAGACCAACGTCCTGAAGACATGTGTCAGTCCTTCAAAAAGACTAAACATCACGAAATACCTGATGACTGCCAAACCGAGCAGCACAGGCAGAGTCATTTTTTGATCCTGTAAGAATTTTACCATAAATATGGCGTAAATGAACATAAAGATGGAAAAAATCAAACTATAAACACCGCTAAAGGCAAATATGAGTGGTAGCGAGGCATCCACCAGGCCAAATTTGACCAGCCACAGAGCCAAAAGACTGGCAAAGATAGCCACGAAGCGAATCCACAACTCACCAGGTGTATACACTTTAATGTGCATCGGCTAAGATCTTCTTTAAGAACTGGCCTGTATAGCTCTTTTCATTCTTGGCTACTTTTTCAGGCGTTCCAGCCACAACGATCTGCCCGCCGCCATCGCCGCCTTCTGGACCCAGATCGATGATGTAATCAGCGACTTTGATCATATCCAGGTTATGCTCGATGACTAGAACAGTGTCTCCATTATCCACAATGCGCTGCAGTACCTTGATCAAAGTGGCGACATCATGCGTATGCAGGCCCGTTGTTGGTTCATCCAAAATATAAACTGTCTTCCCTGTCGCTTTTTTCTGTAATTCACTGGCTAGCTTGACACGCTGCGCCTCACCGCCTGATAAGGTCGTCGCACTCTGACCGAGCTTGACATAGCCTAGGCCAACGTCATAGATGGTCTTGACCTTATTATAGATACGAGGCAGATTTTCAAAAAAACCGAGGGATTCTTCGACCGTCATTTCCAGCACATCATAAATATTTTTGCCTTTATAGGTAACCTGTAAGGTCTCCTCGTTATACCGACGCCCATGGCATTCCTCACAAGGAACAAACACATCGGGCAGGAAATGCATGGAGATGCGCTTGACCCCATCACCCTGACATGCTTCACAGCGCCCGCCTTTGACGTTGAACGAGAAACGCCCTTTGTCATAGCCACGAATCTTCGCTTCTTTCGTAGAGGCAAATAAATCACGAATATCATCGAAGACACCCGTATAGGTCGCCGGATTAGAACGTGGTGTACGACCGATCGGATCCTGTGAAACATGAACGACCTTATCAATATTTTCCAGTCCGCGAATTTCTTTATGTAATCCAGGGTTTTCCTTAGAATGATAAACCTCTTTGGCGATGGCTTTATAGAGGATCTCATTCACAAGGGTGGATTTACCGCTTCCCGAAACACCAGTCACGATGGTCAGTGTACCCAGCGGGATCTTCACGTTGATGTTTTTGAGATTGTGTTCCTTCGCGCCGCGTACTTCCAAAAACAGACCATTGCCTTTACGGCGACTGGCAGGCACCGGAATATGTTTACGTCCGGATAAATACTGTCCGGTAATGGAATGTTCATCTTGAGCGACTTCTTCAGGTGTTCCCTGCGCGACAACTTGCCCACCATGGACACCGGCTCCCGGACCAATATCCACAATATAGTCTGAAGCGCGCATGGTATCTTCATCATGTTCAACAACAAGCACACTGTTGCCCAGATCACGAATTGATTTCAGGGTCTGGATCAGCTTATCATTATCACGCTGATGTAAACCGATTGACGGTTCATCCAGAACATAGAGGACCCCCGTCAGGTGGGAGCCAATCTGGGTTGCCAGACGAATACGCTGCGCCTCTCCACCGGACAGTCCACCGGCCTTACGTGAAAGGGTCAGATAACCTAAGCCTACATTTTGTAAGAATCCGAGACGATCTCGAATTTCTTTAAGAATCAGTTCGGCAATCTGCTGCTGTGTCTCCGTCAGCTTGAGCTCGTTAAAAAAGACGATCGCATCATCGATGGAGAGATCGGTCAGCTGAGCAATATTCAAGCCCCCCACTTCCACACAGAGCACCTGGTTGTTTAAACGCTTACCCCGACAGGTCGGACATGTATGTTCGCGCATGAAAGAAGCATACCATTCTTTCGACCAGTTCGAACTGGTTTCCATATAGCGACGCTCGATCAGGGTCTTGACCCCTTCGATCGGACGGGTCGTTTTGCTGACATTGCCGGAGCTAGAGACGATCTCGTAGCTGATCGGACGATCGGAACCGATCAAGATGACCTGCATCTCTTTTTTAGTGAAATCCTTGAGCGGTTTATCCAAGTCAATATGATAAGCTTCACAAAGCTTTAAGAAACGCTGCCACTCGATACGATCCGTTCCCACGGATGTCTTAAAGAAGCGGATCCCGCCCTGATTAATGCTCAGATTCATATCAGGGATCAATAGATCAATATCTACCTCATTGGTAATCCCCAGCCCATTACAGGTCGGACATGCCCCCAGTGGTGAGTTGAATGAGAAAAGACGCGGTTCTAATTTAGGTACCGAGAACCCACAGATCCGACAGGCATGATTCTGACTGAACAGCTGCTCTTCCTGCGTTGTCAGGTTCTGTACAACGACCTCACCATCGGCCAGCTTACAGCTTGCCTCTAAGGAGTCCGCTAAACGGCTGCGATAATCATCTCGCTTGATGATCCGATCGACCACTACCTCAATGGTATGCCGTTTATTTTTATCCAAAGTCAGTTCTTCTTCCAGCAGATGGACCTCGCCATCCACTCTGACACGCACATAACCATCTTTTTGCAGACTGGCGAAAAGATCCTTATGTGTGCCTTTTTTATTTTTAACGATCGGTGCCAAGATCTGCAGACGTGCACCTTCTTCATATTCATCGATCGCATCACACATCTGCTTGATCGTTTGAGACTGAATCGGTATATGATGCTCCGGACAGTAAGCCACACCTACGCGGGCATAAAGTAAACGTAAATAATCATAGATTTCCGTCACCGTTCCCACCGTAGAGCGTGGGTTGTTGCTGGTGGTCTTCTGATCAATCGCGATGGCCGGAGATAAACCGTCGATCCGATCGACATCCGGTTTTTCTACCCCACCTAAAAACTGACGTGCATAGGAACTTAAAGACTCCACATAACGCCGTTGACCTTCGGCATAGATCGTGTCAAAAGCCAACGACGTCTTTCCTGAACCGGAAAGGCCGGTCATGATGACGAGCTTTCCACGGGGAATCTTAAGATCGATATTTTTTAAATTATTCACGCGTGCCCCTTTGATGATAATTTCATTCTGTTCCATCCTCCAACCTCCTTTTTAATACCTTTAATATGCCTGACCGCTGATGACCCCCAAGCTGCAGGTCATAGGCCTCCTGCAGTAATGCTTTCACTTGAGGACCTGGCTGGACGCCTAATGCCATAACATCACTGCCATTGACAAGTGGCTGTGGAGCCGTTGAGCCAAGCCTGGAAGGATAGTCATGCATGAAGCGATCGAGAGCCTGCAGTGAATGCTGTACATCCGTCTGACAGCCTCGTGCATCACACATCGTCAAATAGTATAAATCATTTAAGGTCGTTTTTCCATTGATTAAGGCCAGGAATTTCAAATAAGTTTTATCGCGGATAGAACTGGTTGCATAAACCATCAGTTTTAAATGACAGTAAACATTCATCGCCACATAATTTTCCAGTTTCTTTTGACCATAGATCGCGCGCATAAACTGTCTGGCCCGTTTCTCACCGATCACTTCATGGCCGATCGCGTGACCAAAGTCATCCGTTGTCTCCGGTTTACCCACATCATGCAATAAGGCACTGAGCATAAAGCCTAAGGGGTTGCTGGTGAGATGCTTGACCTGGCTGGCTTCATCGACCACTAAAAGGGTATGGATCCAGGCTGAGCCTTCCGGATGATAATCCGGCCGCTGATGCGTGTGGATCAAAGCTTCTAAGAGCGGATGCAGCATGCCGATTTCCTGCATCAAAACGAGCCCCAAACTCGGTTTTTTGGCGAGCATCAGTTTCGTATACTCCTCTCTTATTCTTTCCTTGCTCAGGCTTTTTAAACGGCCATCTGCCACGATCTGGCTACAGAGCCGGCGCGTGGCTTCCTCCACCTTAAAGCCGGTTCGTGCAGTAAACTGGGCTAACCGGTAGACCCGCAAAGGATCCTCACTAAAGGTATGCGGATCGACCGCCCGGATGATGCCCGCCTGAATGTCTTTTCTGCCATCATAAGGATCCACATAACTTTTAGTAAACGGATCATACAGGATCGCGTTCATGGTAAAATCACGTCGGCGACAGGCTTCTTTTTCAGACAGCCAGGGATCGACCTCGATGGCAAAATCACGATGCTTCGAACCGATCAGGACTTCTCTACGCGGCAAGGCAAAATCAGCTTCCGGCAGTTTGAAAAGTTTATAGATGCCAAACTGCTTGCCTACCAGATCACACTCTCCAAATTGTTTTAAGGCTGCAAAGAGATCTGCTTCCCTCATCCCATATACCTCAATATCAAAGTCTTTAGGACGAATACCTAAAAGGTGGTCGCGCACACAACCACCTACGAGATAGACCTTCGCCTTTTTGTCATGCAGGTATGTCAACACTCTCTGAAGAAGAGGGGAACATTGTTCCATTAGCTCCATGTTATTCTCCTCTCAGTTCGATAATCATATCTCTTAATTCCATGGCGCGTTCGAAATCCAGCACCTTGGCGGCTTCGCGCATTTCTTTTTCCAGCTGTTCCACCAATTGTTTGGTCGCTTTCTTGCCGGCCTTTTTACCTTTTTTCACGATGTCGCTGGCCGCATCCAAAGTCTCCTTGCCGTGAATGGCTTCCCGAATTTCTTTTTTGATCGTCTGTGGAACGATGCCATGTTCCTTGTTGTAGGCATCCTGAATCTTGCGACGACGACTTGTTTCATCGATGGCCTGCTGCATCGAATCGGTGATCTTATCGGCGTACATGATCACGTGACCTTCAGCATTACGCGCGGCACGCCCAATCGTCTGAATAAGCGAACGATAATTACGCAGGAACCCTTCCTTATCTGCATCTAAGATAGCTACCAGTGAGACCTCAGGCAGATCCAGTCCCTCACGAAGCAAGTTGATGCCGACCAGCACATCATACTTACCCAAACGCAGATCACGCAGGATCTCAGTTCTTTCCAATGTTTTCGTTTGAGCATGCAGATAAGCCACCTTGACCCCCATCTCCTGAAGATAGCCGGAAAGATCCTCCGCCATACGGATCGTCAGGGTCGTGATCAGAACACGCTCATTCTTCTCCCGACGTTTTGCAATTTCATCCATCAGATCATCAATTTGTCCTTTGGTCGGACGCACTTCGATCAATGGATCCAGTAAGCCGGTCGGACGAATGATCTGTTCCGTAACCTGATGATGCACATGCTCTAATTCATAATCTCCCGGTGTCGCTGAAACATAGATGACCTGGTTGATGATCTTCTCGAATTCATCAAATTGTAAAGGTCGGTTATCCAGCGCACTAGGCAAACGGAAACCATATTCGACAAGGGTCTCCTTACGCGAACGGTCACCATTATACATCCCCCGTACCTGCGGCAGCATGACGTGAGACTCGTCCACGATCATCAGAAAATCTTTAGGGAAATAGTCCATCAATGTATAAGGTCTTTGTCCAGGCTGACGGCCATCGATATGGCGGGAGTAGTTCTCAATTCCAGGACAGATCCCGACCTCTCTTAACATCTCGACATCATGGCGCGTTCTTTGATCCAGGCGCTGATACTCGACCAGCTTATTTTCATTCTGGAAAAATTCCAGACGGTCTTTGAGTTCTTCTTCGATACTGTCCGCTGCCCGGTTCATCTGTTCCTTAGTCGTGACATAGCCGGTTGCCGGGTAGATCGTATATTGGCTATAAGCATTCATCACATGCCCATTGAGCGGATCAACTTCGGTAATGCGGTCGACCTCATCTCCAAATAATTCAATGCGGATCACATAGCTATCCGTATGTCCGGGAACGATCTCAATCACATCGCCGCGCACACGAAAGGTTCCCTTGGTCTGTTCGAGATCATTGCGATGATATTGACGGTCGACTAAGAAATTCAGTAATTCACGCCGATCGATCATCTGACCGACCCTGACCGCAAAGATCATGTCTCGATAAGCATCCGGATTACCTAAGCCGTAAATCGAAGCCACCGAGGCTACGACAATGGTATCCCGTCTTTCTAAAAGGGAATTCATGGCCGAACTGCGCAGCATTTCAATTTCATAATTGGTCTTGGTTGATTTATCAATATAAGTATCACTGCCTGGAATATAGGCCTCTGGCTGGTAAAAATCGAAGTTGGAAACAAAATATTCCACCCGGTTATGGGGGAAAAACTCTTTCAGCTCCGAATAGAGCTGACCGGCCAGGGTCTTATTATGCGAAAGCACAAGCGTTGGACGATCCATGCGGGCAATGACATTGGAGACCGTAAATGTTTTTCCGGTCCCCGTGCCCCCCAGTAATACCTGCTCCTTTTTGCCTTCCTTCAGTCCCGAAACCAGCTTTTCAATAGCGGCTGGCTGATCACCAGTCGGCTGATACTTAGACACGAGTTCAAACAGTGCCATATATTATTTCATCTCCTCAACTGCCGCCTGATAAACGACATCGTTATTTTTATTGTTTAAATATAACACAAGGGCGGCCTGTAAGATCTCATTATCCTCCTGACTAAACGCGCCATCCACACTCAGCCCCTGATCACTCTCAAACTGACGAAGAGCAGTCTCTGTTTCCTGACTGAAATAGCCGTCCTCACGTCCACAATCATATCCGATCGTATTGAGCATCATTTGCATATATGCCACTTCTGTGCTGACACTATCATATTGTAAAGGGGACGTTAATTCAAACGTTATAAAATCGTAAAGATGCGCACTCTCAACAGCAATATCCGGTGTCAGACCGACACCATTGATATTCGTGCCATCCGGCAGATTCCATTTGGCATACGTATATTTATAAGAGGACATATCGGTTAAGACGCGCTGGGTCTGTGCCGTGCCTTTGCCATAAGTCGTCGTTCCCACTAATTGGTAGCCTAGCTTCTGCTGTAAACAGCCAGCCATGACTTCCGAAGCAGAGGCGGTCTGACTATCCACTAGCACATATCCAGCTCTAAACGTATATTTCTCGCTATCATCAGATGTATATTCCAGCGCCGGCCCGCTCTTTTCCTCCAAGGTGAACAACAATTCACCTTCAGGGATAAAATAACTCAACATATCCCGGACCGCCGTCAGATAACCGCCGCCATTGCTGCGCAAATCAAGCACGATCTGTTCAATGCCCTGATCCTTAAATGATGCCAGTCCTTCCTTCACCGTTTCAGCCGTCGTATCTCCAAAAGTCGTGATCTTCATATAGCCGAAGGTGACCCCATCGACTTCATCGACAGAGTAAGAAACTGAAGAATCTAAATTCTGCCTTGTGATGACCACATCCATGGTCTTGCCGTCACGTTTGATCGTTAAAGTGATCTCTGTTCCCGCCTCGCCACGGATCAGATTCGCCATTTCTTCACTTGTCAAACCTTCTAGAGAATGGCCTTCAGCCGCCACAATGATGTCGCCCATCTCCAAAATACCTGCGGATGGCGACTCTCCATAAACTTCTGTCACCAAAGCGCCTGAGGACAGTGGCCGATAAGCGACCCCGATGCCGGCATAACTGCCAGACATGGAATCCGTAAAGGCTTGAGCACCTTCGATCGTAAAATAATTCGTATGCGGATCCCCCAGATTATTCAGGAATCCTTCAATCGCTGCCGTTTCCAAATCCAGATCCGGATTATCCGTCGTATTGACCCATTGACTCTCTATGGTCTCATACACGCTTTTAAAGCGCGACAGTTCCCCATTGTCTAAAGCATTGCTGCCAGAAAGATTTCCATGCATAAAATAACCTGCCGTTACCCCCACGACAAGTATTGCCACCATCATCAAAACCAGCTTTGCCTTGGGTGGGATCTTCCCCTTATCTGGTTTTGTTTCCGGTTCATTTTGTTTCTGGCGCTGACGCCGTACTTCTTCCTGATCATACATCATTTTCATCTCACCCCTAATCGTATTTATTTTAGCACATCTTCATTAAAATTACTGCAAAAGTATTCCATTTCATGCGAATTTCCATAAAGAAAGACAACTCTCCCGCGATTTGCTTTCATTGCCCTGAAAGTTGCCATCTTTAAATCCAAAAACAGACTTTTTCGTTCATATTTAAGACTAAGATCTGCGCCGCTTCTATTCATCATGCTTGCCTGGATAGCTTACCCTTATTTGCGAACAATAAACCCATCGATTCAGCAAGACTTGTGCTGCTCCAGCCATTGAAAGGAATATTCAAATAACAAAAAAGCGCCTCTCTAAAACAGGACGCCAGCAAATCCCTATGCTTCTATTTCAAACAATTCACCAATCCACTTTTTGTCCTTTGCCATCTTTGGCTAGACCAAATAATAAGTTAAAAAAATCTATCAGCGTCCAGATCACAACGATTGCTCCCGCTGCTTCATGACCTGTTTTTCCGTAAATAAAGAAGAATGTCAACAGCCAAAACAACGTGCCGCTGATGTAATGTTCCAAATAGATACGATGTAAACCTAAATAACCAAAGAAGAGATTCAGCATGAGCGCCGTCATCCTTTTTTTACGATGTTTCATCCTGATTCACCCGCCCCTTTCATTATATCAAAAAAAGCAAGCAAAAGCTTTGCTTAAAACGGAAAGAGTGGCTATACTATAAGTGAGGAGTGTGAAGAAAAATGAAAATTTACGAATCAGCAAACAAAAAATTACTTTTAGCTTTAACGACTGAATCTGTTGAAGGCATCCAGGAAATCAAAGCCAATGATACAGAAGCAGCTGTAGAAAAACATATACCTGAGGTCACCGTGGAAAACGGAAAAGTGCATGCCATTGTCGGTAGTACCGTTCATCCAATGATGGAAGCGCATTTCATTCAGTGGATCGCTTTAGAAACAGACAAAGGGGTGCAGATCAGATATTTACATCCTGAGATGAGTCCAGAAGCGACTTTTGTCTTAAGCGATGGTGAGACACCAAAGGCTGTGTATGAATTCTGCAACCTGCATGGTGTATGGAAAAAAGAACTTTAATAAACAAAGGGGTCCTTTCTGTTTTATCTGGAAAGGACCTTTTTTGCGTTATTTAGAGATGAGTGATTTTTTCTTTTTGATTGCAAATCCAAGTAATGCTGCTGCAGCTAAACCAGCGCCTGCCGCATACCATAATGGCTGCGCCTGATCCCCTGTCTGGACTGGAGAAGTCGTATCTGGCTGATCCGTAGATGGCTGTGTATCCTGTGGCGTGTCCACATCCACATCAGGACCTTCCCCTGGTTGTTCTGGATCGGTTGGCATTTCTGGATCAACTGGCGTTTCAGGCTCTTCAGGTGCCGTGTTCTTACTCCAGCAAACCTCACCCGCAAAAGTATGGAAGCATTGTGCCCAGGTATAAATATCATGGGAACCTGGTACTAACCCACCATCAATGAAGTTTTCTTCCGGCATATATTCCTGACACCAGTCACGAATCGTTTCATAAGCGCCATATGGTGCAAAACCATTCGCATAAACAGCTGTGTCAACATTACCAGCCATGGTGAAAACGACAGCATTCAATAAATCCTCAGAAGGCACAATGTTTTCATCAACTTCTTGCAGATAAGCTAAAGCGATCGTCTGATCGACTCTATTTTGCAGCAGACTGCCGTCATACGCAAAGTCCTCTGCAAAAGTGGCATTACCGATATTTGTACCAGAGAAGATACCGAAGTATCCGAATTCATCAGCGTAATGGAATGCCATATAGGTAGAAGTCATCGCTCCCATCGAGAAACCTCCAAAGGCACGATCCTGTGGATCTGTGGATACATTGTAATGGGCTTCAATATAAGGAATGATGCGTTCAGTCACATTAAGACCGATCTGGTAATAATCCCAATTGTATAATGTATTGTCCATTGCAACAATGATGGCTTCCTGACCAGGATCTTCAGCCACAATGTGGTCCATGATATTTGAAGCCTGTGGTTGGGTGAACCAGTATGTTTCATTACCGCCCATACCATGTGTCAGATAGATCACACGATAAGGTTCCTCACGATCGGCGTCATAGCCCGCTGGCAAATAAATACCTAAATCCTGATGTTCAGAGATCGTTCCGGCATACTCCACATATTGAACCGTACCGCGTTTGCCATCGTATGGATTCATGTAATCCAAATTAGGAGACAAAGACTGTTTCACTGGATCCCAGTGACCATAAACAATACTATGCGTGATATCAGAAGTTTCTGAATCGCTGTTCTCTTCATTACGACGTGGTCCAGATGGATTCGCTGGATCATAATCTGAACAGAGTCTGCTTCACCGTTTAACGTATATTGAATCACACAGTAATCATAGTGTCCACCACTTACCATTGGAACACTGATTTCATCATTTCCTGTCTGTTCATTCAATCCCATCTCAAACGTCCATTCTCCGCCGCGGTTACCAGTCTGTCCGGAGGCGCGCTGATAAGGATGGACATTGGCAACAAAGTCACCGTTTTCGTAATCGTATAAGCTATGATCTGAATCCTCGGCCAGACTTACCCGATCAGGATCAGAAATCAAACGGAAGGATCCATGCAGCTCTACACCAGTGATCACTGCTCCTTCAGGCACCCCGGTTCTTTCGCGTGTTCCCTCCACGTCTAAAACGAAATGAGCTGTGTAACCGGTTTTTGATTCTGCATCCTGGATTACCGTTACACCTGGTTCATAAGTTCCTTCAGGCATGACGACCTGACTAGTTTGTTCGCGCGGTTCTGAAGCTGTCACTGTCGCTGGATCTGAAGGTGTGATGATTTCTTCAGCCTGCACGGGTGTACTCACCATACTCAAAGCCATGACTGACCCTAACAGCAGTGCCAAAGAAGTTCTCTTTTGTTTTTTCATTCGCGATATATCTCCTTTCTTCTCTACTAAAGATTTTAACGCTAACAAATGCCCTTTCACAACCAAAACAACAGCCATTTTGTCCTCTGTTTGACACTCTCCAAACATAATAAAAACAAGTTCCGATCATGAAACTTGTTTGTAATTTTCATAACAATTAACGGTTTATATTTCTCATTTTCATAAAATAGCGATATTTGATTAGCTGAAAAACGGTCAGTAAGATCAGGTTTTCATTTTCGTTGTCATCCTCACCGAAAAGCGGTACATAGGTATCAAAAAGATAAAAAGTATGCAATATTTCATTTTGGGTCATGATGGCCTTCTTCGCCGGGGAACGATAAAGCTTTAAAAAATAGGACTTATTCTGACTCAGAATACGACCGGTCACCGTCACTAGAATGATCAGATCATCTGTCTTCAGTTGTTCGAATTCGGCACGAAATCCGATTTGTTTAAAATAGATGCGCTTTCCCAACAAGCGCATATCCTCCACGAAACTGAGCGATAAAGCCAACGGAAAAGTAGCTTTGCATAAATAGACATGGCAAGCTTCAGCCAGATCCTCGAGCAGTTGATCAATCGCAGCCAAAAACATGTCCTGATTGATTGCCTTTTTTCCAGACAGCAGCCTGATCTTCTCAACCAGCTGCTCGCTTCTCACTTTCTGACATCGTGCATCAATCTGTGCCAGACGAATCAAAGACGTATCGCGTAAACGCTCTTTAAATCGCTTGTAATTATCTAAACCAAATAACTCCATCCATTTTTTGATCGTCACGGTGGAAGTATGACAGGCATCCGCCAACGCTGTCATAGAATAGTTGTCCATCTCTTCGAGATGTTCATAAACAAACTGGGTAATTTGATAATAAACATCCTGATGAAGCGAATGATTTAAAAAGAGTAGAAACAAAGACAACAGGGTATTCATCACTTACTCCCCCTTACTGACATTTTGTCAAATGGCGCTTGAGATCACACACTAAACGGCTATCCAGATCGATCATGACTTTTTGATAAAGTGCTTCCTTAGAAGTATATGGCACAGGTATAAAAACACCCTGTGCTTGCTCGCCAGGCTGTCCGATAAACGCTATTTGACCGGATATCTGATACCAGTTGTCAAAAGCCTCCTGGTTTGACATAATACTTTCCTGATAATCACGCCAGGATAGCTGCGGTGACAGAATAAAGATCAGATCATCTTTTGATAACTGATCCTCAATAGACGATGGACTGTCTGCATCCCAATAGAAATGGTTAATCACTTCCCGACCCAAAAAACGAAAATAAAAAGTGAGAAGAGAAAAGCAGGCAATATATTTCTGATATCCACAAAAAATAATGCGTGAACTCGCAAGCACACTTTGAAACAGGGAATCATAAGCACGATCGATCTGAACATTCGCCATATCCAAAAATAACTGCTGAAAAGACGTATCTTCGCGATCCAGTTCCATTAAACTATTTTCCATGAGTTCTACTTCTTCCATCAGCCGCTCAATAAAGATCGTATAGCCGTCATAACCCAAATGATGACAGAAACGAATGACTGAAGAGCGGGACAGATGCGTCTCCAGCGTCACCTGCTTCAAACTCAGCTTCTTTTGCATTCCGATGTGATTCAAAAGATAGCTGGCTAACACCGCTTCCGTGCTCTCTGGCCGATAGAATCCCTGAAGCTGCTCTAATTTATCGATGATGTACATTCAAAACCTCACCTTCATTTCATATATCAAATTGAACATTCATATCAAAACAGCGTTTCTCTTTGATCAAATAGGCTATTGTTTTAAAATTATTTGATTTTATCCATATTTTTCCAACTCTCTTTATTTAAAATATAACCTTTTTAGGCAAATATGTACAATATTATTTTTGCATTGTTTGATAACTATCGCGCATACTTATTTTTGGCATACCTACGAGAAGACCTTTATTCAAAAAAAAAGCCTCTCGTCTGATAGACTAGAAGCCAAAGATCATGGCAAGATCGTCAGGCAGTAATGGTCAGGATAGAACTGCATTCCATGGATCCACGCCAGAAGAGAGCGCCTTGATAAAGCTCGAAAACAAACCTACTGCTTTCAACCCATACCAACCCTCTGAAAATGAATAGTCACTTTTAATTGATTGACCCCTCCATGATCTGGCGCTGCTTTTCTTCGATGATCTCCTGATATTGTGAATCGACCACATCACCAGCGCTCTCTAATAAAGCATAAGCCTGCTCAAACTCATCGATATCAATATATAGATCCGCGAGTTCCATATAAGCCTCTATGCATTGAGGATCCATATCGATGGCCTGCCGGTACTGGTCGATCGCCTCATCATAATGATTTTCTACGGCACTGTCTCGAGCTGCTTCCAGCACAGCGGTACAGTCCTGTTCAGCAGCAGGCTGCTGTGTCATCCATATCCCGACAGCGGCTGACAGAAATACGAAGAGCAACGACAGCAACAACCACTTATAGGGTTTTTTAGGTAATTCGGGCATATCCAACGGCATCCCACATTTGACACAGAACTTTGCCTGATCATCATTTTCATAACTACAATTCGGACATTGCATCTCTCTTCCTCCTTACAACGGATATTTGTTTCAAATCAATATGAATGGTGTTTTCATAAGTCTAGTATAGCATAAAAAAGCACAGGATTCGAGGTGATTGCGCTCAAATTGCTGTTGAGAAGATCATTCTGGCAAGCCATGTTTTAGTGGCAAAAAAGTGGACATGAAAAAGAAGTCTTCAAAAGCTCTCTTTTTTTGAAATAATGTTACAATATAGGCAATAATCAAAAGACATTCTGTCTTCCTTTTCTTTATGAAATGACTGCGAAAGAAGGTTGAGGCATGTATTCCTTACACATCTTTGATCCCGAAGCAAACCGGATCCAACGGTCGATCCGCGCGCATTTTCATGATCTCTTTATCATTGACACAAATCCACCCATCCAGCCTAAGACACTGATCCATCCCGATACTATCTATATGATCAATATGCAGCAAGGGGGCTTAGCGCTCGCCATGCAGATCGATCAACCCGCAACCATCCTGTTAGGAGAGACTCTAAACGATGCGATTGAAGCCTATCAGGCAAAACATTGTTTTTTTATTTATCGCTCACTCTTAGATCAGTATCTCATTGACGGAATCTCCAAGGCCCTGGCCTGTCTGGAGCAATTTCGAACACATCTCCCCATTTGGCATAAGAACGGCTACGAACTCATCTCCCTAGCCAGCATTACTTATCTTGAAAGAAGCGGCCGAATGACCTATATTCATACTTCCAGTCAATGCTTTGAAACCTATCAGAAGCTGGCAAATCTGCAGCCTTATCTCAGTTCTTCTTTTGTTCAGTGCCATCATAGTTTTATTGTCCATTCTTGCTATATCGCTTCCTTCCAGCGCACCCAGATCAAACTAACCGACGGAACCACGCTTCCGATCAGTCGCTCCTATGCCAAAACAACCAAAGACAGTCTACATGCTTTGATACATATCTAAATGGAGCCATAGACGATGCTTTATCTAAAATGCTGACTTTGAAAGAAGACCTCGCCAACCACCGACGAAAACTGCATAACAGAAACTATCCTTCCGATGCATAAGCCATAAAGCCTGCCGAAGTCGTTGGATTATAGAGACCATTGAATGGTAAGGTTTCAAGCGTATTCGGATCGGCAAAAGCATACATCCAGGAAACAAAAGCATCTGGCAGATCGGCCATTGCCGCCCCTTCTAAATAGAGAGTCCATTCTTTTCCCTCTTCTAAACCATAAGGAATCGTAACCTCATAACGCACCCCGTCCTCAATATAACTTTCAAAGCGTTCGCCTTCGGTATCCAACTGATCCAGGGTTAAGGTATAGCTATGTTCATCCTGCTGGATCGGATCAACAAAACGACCACTAAAATTACAGATAGAAACAGTCCCATTAGGATAAGTCGTTCCGGTCAGTCCCATATTGGCATCATGATAACTGCCTGTAAATGTACCATCTTCAGCCAGTTCAATAGTGGTGTCCCAGGCCCCGGCGCCACTGGAAAAAACATAAGTACCGGCGACTTCACTAAACAGATCCGGAGAAACCATTTCCTCTACCGCCGCAATTTGCGATTCTAGATCCTCCTGCTGATCGGACGGAACCTGATCTTGCGCCTGATTCAGAATACTTAAAGCCTGCGCATAGTCTTTCTGTTCCACGTAAATCTGCGCTAAAGACAGGTAGGCATCCAGGCGGCTCGGCTCAATCTCAATCGCTTCTAAGTAGAGGGTCTTTGCCTCACTATAATCCATCTCACTCACATAACGCTGCGCTTCTTCTAAAATAGCGTCATAAGATTTTTCATTCGGTCTTAACACCATCAGCCATAGGGCTGCTCCCGCTGCGATCACCACCACCGCAGCCAGCAATAATAAGCCTTTCCATTTTTTCTTTTTCGGTTTAGGACGAAGCGACATCCCACATTTTTCACAAAACCTGGCAACGGACGCATTTTCAAAACCACATTGCGGACATTTCATCCTGATCATCCCCCTTATCATGTCTATTTTAACATAAAAAACGCGATGACTCGCGTTTTTTTAGTTGATTTTATCTTCTGGTTCTCTGAACTGTAGATTATACAGATGGGCATACATGCCATCTTCCTGCATCAGTTCATCATGATCCCCCTGTTCAATGATCTTTCCTTCAGAAATGACTGCAATCTCATCCGCATTTTTGATGGTCGAAAGACGATGCGCCACCACCAGGGTCGTACGCCCTTTACAAAGCTCATCGAGCGCCTGCTGGATCAGGATCTCTGTCGTATTATCTAATGCGCTGGTCGCCTCATCCAAAATCAGGATCGGCGGATTTTTCAGGAAGACACGGGCAATCGACAGACGCTGTTTCTGTCCACCAGACAAGCGAACCCCTCTTTCACCAATCTGAGTATCATAGCCATCTGGCATGCTCATGATATAATCATGGATATTGGCACGTTTCGCTGCCTCGATGACCTCTTCATCACTGGCATCCAAACGACCATACAGGATATTATCCTTGATACTGGCATTGAAAAGATAGATATCCTGCTGAACAATACCAATATTCCGTCTCAATGACTCTAAAGTCATCTCATTGATATCAATGCCATCGATCAATAAATGACCTGAAGTAATGTTGTAGAAATGTGGAATCAAATGACAGATGGTCGTCTTGCCTCCGCCACTAGGCCCAACTAAGGCAAAGGTTTCCCCCTGGCCGATCTTTAAATTGATATGATTCAAGACATTATGCTCTCCATCATAGGCATAGGTCACATCCTGAAATTCAATCTCACCTTTTAAACGTGGCACCTCGACCGCTTTTTCAGGATTGACTTCTGGTTCCTGCTCCATGATCTCTAAGAAACGTTCAAATCCAGTCACACCGTTCTGGTACTGCTCCATGAAGTTGATCAATGTGGTGACCGGGGTAATGAATAAGCTGACCGAAACAATGAAGGCCGAATAATCACCAAAGGTAATCTGATTCTGATACAGGAAGATGCCTCCGGCAATCAGAACGATAACGTTGAAAACATCGGTAATAAATGAAGAAGAAGACTGGAATTCACCCATTGCCTTATAAGCCAGGCTGCGCGCCTTGACATACTGTTCATTCCCGATCTCAAATTTTTCTCTTTCTTTTTCGGCATTCGTAAAAGCCTTCGTTACGCGAATACCTGAAATGCTGCTCTCGAGTGCAGCGTTGATCTTGGCCACACTGACCCTGCTTTCCATAAACGCAATACGCATCTTACGGCGCATGTATAAGGAAACAAGTAACAGCAAAGGAATACAGGCGAAGATAATTAGAGTTAAGGCGAAATTGATCCGTGACAGATAAATGAATGACGTGATGATGGTAATACTGGTGATGATCAGGTTTTCCGGTCCATGGTGGGCTAATTCACTAATATCCATCAGGTCATTGGTCATTCTGGACATGATCTTTCCGGTTTCATGATTGTCATAGAACGAATAAGGCAGCTTCTCTAAATGATTGAACATATCGCTGCGCATCTGCGCCTGCATCTTTACCCCCATGACATGCCCCTGATATTGAATGAAATATCTTAACAGCATGCGAACGATGTAGAGGCCCAGTAAAACGATGCCTGAATAAATGATCAGTCGGAATTTTTGATTAGGAATCAGATCATTTAACATGGTGCGGGTAATCATTGGATAAACGATACCAATTAACGATACCAGCAATGAGGCAAGCATATCCAACGCAAACAATTTCATATGCGGCTTATAGTATGCTAAGAATTTTTTTAACATGTATCTATCTCCCTCTTTCCCATTCTTTATTATTAGACAATAATAAAATGTTCATATTTATGAACATCTAATATCATACCATACATTCAACAAAAATCATAGCGCGAATTTAGAAAAAGAGACTATCCGAAGATAGTCCCTAACCAATTCGTTGATATAATTGATAACCAAACATTTCCGATGCCATCTCACGGCATGGTGCTGAACCTTTGACTGAACAACGGTTATTGTAGCCCGTATAGCCTGTTCCCGTACCAAACGAATAACCGCCGCTCGAAAACATGCGGGCACCCTGGGCATAAGTGACTGCTCCCAAATTGATGACCTCGATATGAACATGTGCGCCAGTCGAGGAACCGGAATGTCCCACATGACCAACCAGCTGACCACGCGAAACCGGAATAAAGGATCCCGAAGTCCAGCCAAGTAAGTTTTCATTTTTCATATGGTAGTATTTGACAGCGTATGTAATACCATCCACCTGCGTCAGCATGATTAAGGCATTTCCTGCACCACCACCGCAGGTGTCCCCATAACCTGAACCACTGGTCGGACAGCCCGTGTACATATAGATGACAACGCCATTGGCAGGAGCATACAGCTCCGTTCCGATCGGTGCCCCTATATCCATTCCTAAATGTGGAGATTGGTTTAAAGAAACATAGAACCAGCCTGCAGAGGTCACGGTGCCACTGGATACAGGCTGACCAAATCCTAATGGGTTATTGGTCGATCCACCCAGGTTATCTCCATTCTGACGCGAAGCCTCATCGATAGCATCCTGCATCGCTTCCATTTCCTGTTTGAATTCTTCGGACTGTTCATGGGCCGCCTCGATCTGCTCATTATACTCTGTTCTCTGTGCCTCTAACTGTTCCCCGAGCGCCTCCTGCTGACTTTTCAATTCGGCAAGCTTGCTGCGTTCTTCTTCGGCTGAAGCTTTCTCGACCTCAACCGCTTCTTTATCCGCTTTTAAGCTGGCAATCAGTTCACGATCATAACTGGTGATCTCGTCGATACTGGCCAGGCGGCCAAAGAAATCATCCAGTGATTCCGCCCCCATCAGGAAATTGAAATACACATTACTGTTGATCGTTGACTGCATGACATATAAACGATCTCGGATCTTTTCGTTCTTTTCCTCAATGCCAGCCTCTAAATTGGCGATATCGGCCTCCATGAAGGCAATCTTTTCTTCTTGCGCTTCGATCTGCGTCGATAATTCACCGATCATCTGCACAACCTCGTCAATCTGCAGATCCAGCTCGGCAATCTTCTGTTCATTTTCTTTGATCTGGTCCTCTAAAGCATCGTTTTGTTCAGAGATATAGTCCTTAAATTCTGAACACACCTGAATGTCATCGCGGGACAAATCGCTGCTTTTACATTTTTCGTAATATTCTGATTCCTTGCCCTCAAAGTCCGTCGCCTGCACCGTGTAGGTCGGTGTCACTGCCAGCATTCCGCACACAAGACAAAGGCAGATCAGTATCAACTGAAGATGCTTCATTAGAATTTCAGGAACTTACGAACGGACATGAAACTTCCTACCAGTCCCACGCTTGAGCCTAAAATAGCCAGAAAGGCTCCAAACTGAAATACAAATGGATATGGATCACGCAGCAGGAGCATATTTGAGATGAACATCCCATCACTGGCATTGTACAGCGCATTATATCCATAATAAAGAATTAAAATAGGGACAATCGAACCGATCAGGCCGATCATGATTCCCTCTAACATAAACGGAATACGAATGTACCAGTTGCTGGCACCAACCATACGCATGATGGAGATTTCCGTTGAGCGTGAGGTAATGGTGATCTTAATCGTATTCGCGATCATGAATAAAGCAATCACGGTCAAGCCGATTATGAAAACACTCCCGATATTACGAACCGTTTCCAGTCCACTGACCAGACTTGTCGTGCTCTCACCACCGTAATTGACACGATTGACGCGTTCCATATTCTCAATCTGAGAAGCAATCGTCTCTAAATATTGTCCATCTTCGGCTTCAATGATGAACGCATCCCCTAAAGGATTATCTTCACCCTGATATTCCGCAAAGATCTCGCCATCTTCACCCATCCCATCAATAAGCTTTTGAAGCTCGCTTTCCTTATCCGAATAAGTCACTGAAGCGACATGCTCCAGATTCTGTAAAGCCGCATAAGTTGCATCGACTTCTTCCTGGGTTGCCTCACGTTCCATCTGAACATGGATCGTTAAGCTGCTTTCCACATTCATCGTCATATCCTGAATATTGATGGCAATCACACCGATGACCCCGATGATGATCAATGTAATCGTCACCGCAAAAATGGATGAGATCGACATCACGCCATTACGCCAGATATTCTTTAATGCCGTCCCGATATGACGCGGAAAATTACGAATACAACTAAATATTTCTCTAATCATAGATGTACCCTCCTACCGACGTATCCGACGTAATACAGCCATTATCGATCAGGATCGTTCTCTTTTTAAACTTTTCTACAATATATTTATCATGGGTTACGACAAGGACCGTCGTTCCCTGCGCATTGACACGTTCCAGAACATTCAAAATTTCTGTTGAAGTATCCGGATCCAGATTTCCTGTCGGTTCATCGGCAATCAGAACCTTAGGTTCATTGACGATGGCACGTGCAATGGCCACGCGCTGCTGCTGCCCACCGGAGAGCTGATGTGGGAAGGAATTTGCCTTATCAGCCAAACCAACCAGGTCCAGCGTTCGACGGACCTTGCTACGGATATGCTTGCGTGGTGTATCTGTCACCTCCAAAGCAAAGGACACATTTTCAAAAACCGTTTTCTTTGGCAGAAGACGGAAGTTCTGGAAAACGACACCTATATTTCTTCTGAAATATGGAACCTTGCGATCCTTGATCTTGGAAACATCAATACCGGCTACAAATACTTTACCAGAGGTAGCCACCTCTTCGCGATAAAGCAATTTAATAAAGGTGGATTTGCCGGCCCCGGTTGGACCAATGACGTAGACAAATTCACCCGGTTCAATGGTTAAGTTGATATCGCTGAGTGCGCGCACACCTGTCTTATAGACTTTCGTGACACCGATCAGTTTTATCATGTATTCATCACTCCAATCTTTATTCATTATAGCATAACTCCAGCCCTTAAAACACGCTTTTTATACTATTTTTACGAACCTTGTCAAACAAACCATTGATTATAAAAAAACATATGAGAAAAACGCAAAAAATGTATGAGAAAAACGTTGAGATTACCCAACGTTTACTTTAATTCATTATTCTTTTTCAATTCACGATGCAGATCGATAAAAAACTGATTATACATGATAAATGAAATCATCAGTGTAATGCCCATCAAGACTTCCATGACATAATAGACCTGCACAGGCAAAGGCGGCAATAACACCATCAGAAAAGTCATCGTATAGAAAACCGCTGTGGATACTTTACCAAACCATTTGGCCCCATCCATCTTGCGATGATAGCGAAACAGATAATAGGTACTACATAAGGTCAGGACGGTTTCCTTGATCAGGAAAATAATCAAGATCACCCACATGCCCGGTACACGAACCACCAGACAGACGGCAATCGCTAACTGAAAGAGCTTGTCAGCGACCGGATCTAAGGCTTTTCCGATTTCGGTCACCATATGATAGCGTCGCGCAATAAATCCGTCCAGAAAATCGGTTACGGCTAACGCTAACAGCATAAAAGAACTCAACACATACTCTGATTTACTGGAGGCGGTCACATTCGTGTAAACGAAAACCGGCATAAACAAAATACGTATATAACTGATAATATTCGGAATACTAAAAATCTCTTTGGCTCGCATGAATGATCCCTCCGCAACAAAAATGCTATCAGAAACCCCAACATTTGTCTACAACTTTATTGAAAATTTAGAAACTTTTTAGAAATGCAATCGCTTGAATCCATCATGGTAAATAGGCTTGGATCATTTCATCGATCAAGGCCTGCTGTTCAGGATAAAGGCCTGTGCTGCCCTGTAGATCTAAGAGCCAGTAACTGGAGACGATCAGGACATGCGTAGGATCTAAAACATACTGCACGACCGAATCATCGCCAATCGTCAGCTCAAGCTGCTTTGCTTCACGATAAGCATCATCCCGCATCAAATAGTTGACTACCGTTGGATCATCGGTCATATAGAGGACTGTACTACAATGTACCTGATCTTGTTTGTCGTTTAAATTGATCCGCGTTTCTTCATATCGATATGTCAGGGGAACTAAAAAGCTATTGTTTGCTTCACGATGAATCATCGTCTTATAGCCATTTTCAGGCAAGGCCGGTTGATCGAGGTCACTGACATGTAAAACTGCCAGATCATCAAAATGCAAACTGGGCTTATAATACTGCTCATGTGTATTGATCTCATTGACCACGTAACAGATCACAAAACTGACTAATATCGAGATCACATAATAGAGACGACGATAGCGCACCGGCATGTAATAACTAAAAAGCAAGCTGATACCAAGCACACAAATAATAAAAACAACCTGTATCTTTAACTCCGTGACAATGGTTGGCAATAAAAAAACAAATAACAGGACGTAACGCATACCCATATTCAGGCTCAGCATCGCGGCGCGCAGGCGCGGTGTGACCAGTCCCGAATGCCAGTCATGCTCCTTTGCCAGACTGTCATGCAGGCGACCGCTAAAATCCAATGCAAAACTCAGTGCAAAAATTGGCAGAAGCAAGACCCCCACCAGCGTCACATTGCGCCAGATTACCCACGAAGGAAGGTGCGTGACCGCATAGAGCCCCAGTCCAAAGACCAGACAGCATAATCCGATCATCAAGCCGTTGAACCAGCTGCGGGCTCTGGCGACATAGACATGACAAGGTTCGAATTCCCAGCGTAAATGACTGAAGTAATTGCGTCGATAAGCATGCACCGTGCGCAGTCGGGCTTCCTTGCCTTTATATTTAAAGCGAATGTAGAAGCGGGCAATTTTCTGCACTTCGTAGCCTGCCTTCTGCATACTGGCGAGATAATTTTCCAGGAGAGCCTGTTCATTTTCTGAAAAACTGAGCCATTCATAACGATGAAGATGCTTTCTTT
Organism: Clostridiales bacterium CHKCI006; assembly: GCA_900018345.1. GTDB lineage: Bacteria > Bacillota_I > Bacilli_A > Erysipelotrichales > Coprobacillaceae > Fimiplasma > Fimiplasma intestinipullorum. The sequence goes on along the minus strand of FCNA01000134.1, from coordinate 13,600 downwards.
TTGACATAAACTGCCTCCTTGACTTTACTATTGTACCATATTCAAACCAAAAATCCTAAAAGAATCAGAAAAAAAACCGGCAATAACCGGTTTTCTTCATCACAGATAGACAATCCGGGTCGCATTCGAAGCCAGTTCTTTTTTATGCGTTCCGATCACAATCGTCTTACCCATCTGATTCAATTTTTTCAGTAAATTCATAACAATCGACTCATCCTGCTCATCGAGCATCACCGTCGGCTCATCGGCAATGATCAGATCGCCCGGCTTAAGAAGCGCTCGGGCAATCGCCACACGCTGTCTTTCCTGACTGGACAGGCATTCCACTTTGACGTTTTCCAGGCCTTCCAGATTCAGATCCTTCAGCATCTTGGCAATTGCTTCGTCCTGCTTGTCTTTAGGCATATCTGAACTGTGCAGCACCGTCTTTAAATTGTTGAACACCGTCTCCTTATCCATCAGATGATTCTTCTGGAAAATACAATTAATGCGGTTTTTGCTTAAAGCCATCGCCTCTTTAGAACGAACCTTGACATTCTGATGACCCATGATCTGATAATTTCCTGCATCATAGCCATCAACCAGGCCTAAGATATTCAGCAAGGTCGTTTTACCACAACCGCTTTTCCCCATCACAGCTACCATCTCACCGGGCTCAACAGTAAAATCCAGCTGATTCAAAACACTTCTAGCACCATATTTTTTTACTAAACCTTTACATTCAATGATTGCCATACGTCCACGCTCCTTTCAGCAATCGGCTAACGGTAGGATCACAGCATACAATGTAAATTTCGCCTGCTTGTTTTGTTGGGGGAGATTTATCTTATATTCTGTACCTTTATTTTAGCATTCTTTTAATTATAAAACAATTTATATCTATACCTTTTTGTATACAAAACTTTGATAACCTTTCACATTTTTCTTTGCATCCCGGCACAACTAGACACCCGCTGGCAAAATATCCGTCTGCCTTCAAACAGCCTCACTTCCTTTAAGGCACAAGAACCATTTCGTACTTGTAAGCACCAGCCGTCCTGCAACGTCCATTATAGATATGCAACATACGCTGCGATTTCACACCCCCTGTGACATATCATTTGAGTAAACCGTTTGCACCCGTCAATACGTCAATTAGATATTATACTTTGGAAGATATATCCTATCTTTATCATATCATATTTTTCTAATCTTGACGACAAATAGTTAAAAATATTTGTTTTTTTTCATTTTCTTAACAAGTCCTTAAAATAATATCCTACACTCTTTCTGAATACCAAAAAAAGCATCACGATGGATGCTCTTTCGATCGATTTTTACGGGTATAAGGCAGAAAGGCTTTCAAAAATGGCTGACGTCCACGATTTTTCACATAGAAGTAGCCCAGGGTAGAAAAAACAAAAGCCCCGATAAAGTTCACAAACAGGTCCCCCATGGTATCGTTGAGACCGATATCCAGATAGCCACCTAAACCTAATTCCTCACCATTGACCACGACACTCTCGATCCCGTCTATCATGATCGGAGTATTGCTTTGCGTCGGATCCAAAGTCACGGATATCACTTCATGAATAACCGTATCTTTTTGCATATCGACATGCAGTAAATGATCGGCCGAATACTCAAAGAATTCCCAGAGCACTCCGATCGTCATCGAAAAACTAAAAGCGACAAGCGCCATAAAAACAGGCGATAATTGAAACTGCAGGCGATCATCGTTATTGAGGATATCGACCAATGAGAAACCGACCCCTGCAGCAATAAATCCGTTCATCACGTGCAGGATCGTATCCCATAAAGGAAAACGTAAATAGAATGATTCAATCTCACCGAGAATCTCGGCTGAAAAAATAAAAACCAGAATAATGATTTCTAAAGGACCCGGCAGCTGGACCTTGAGCTGACGCTCCAGAATGCTGGGTACCATCAACAGGACCAGAGTCAAAATACAAACAAACACATTTTCATAGTTTTGATGCCAGATCTGTAAACACATGACAAGCAGCACCAGGATGCGTAAGATCAAATAAACAAAGAGGGTAAGTTTTTCTTTTTTTGGCTGCATGGTTATTTCCTCCTATACTGCCCTATATTGTAACCAAAAGTGTCAAAAAAGTAAACTAATGTGAAAAAAACGTCGCCAAAAAGACAGCGACGTTTACTGGTCAAGCCAGTACTTTCTTTGCCCAAAGGGTGTTGTCATACTAAAATGAATCCCGAAAGGTATGGTTTATTTTAAACTGGGTATTCGAAATGACCAAAGAAATGCCAAAGTCACATTTTAGAAGCTTCTGCGTCCAAAAAGAATCGAATTCGTATTTCTTTTTTTATTTCGTTTAGTCTCATATAGAGCCATGTCAGCCATTTGATAAAGCTGATCAAAGTTTTCATAATGCTCGCGCATCCCAATCCCTGCACTGATGGAAAGATTAAGATCTTCGTAACAATCTTTCACCAGGCTTTCAAATTCTCGTTGGAACTCGTGCACACGCTTTTCGACAGTGGCTCGTTCGGTCATACCAATAAAATAGATCAGAAACTCATCGCCACCTAAACGAGCAATAACGTCATTTTGACGAACATGTTTCTTTAACAGATTGGCAATCCCGATCAACAGACTATCTCCTTCCTGATGTCCGTATTGATCATTGACACTTTTAAAGTTATCCACATCCAGGATGCAAAGCGCGCCGCGATCATAGTGACGAAAAGAATTCTCGATCATCAGGATGGCCTGACGTCGATTATAGATACCGGTCAGATCATCCTCAGAGGCCTCCTTTTGAAGGACCTCCTGAATAGAGATAAAATCGGATACATCGATTGCCACGCTGACCAGCGCCTGCTGGTTTTCTCTGATCACGACCTTTCGACCTTTGATATAGGCCCAAAAAGCGGTCTGATCTTTTCTGACCAGACGACAGCGTACTTCAAATTCATCCAACTCACAGAGCTGCTCACGTAAAGACTGGAAGACACGATCGCGATCCTGAACGCTGATAACGTTTGCCAGTTGGCCTGAGGTTGCCTGAATAAAATCAGCGTAATCTTCATAACCTAAGTAGGCCAGCATTTCCTCATTGATCATATAGAAGCGATAGTCTTCATTCATATAGTTTCCCATGATCCCGCATGGAAAGAGATTAAAGGCCAGGCTGATCAAACTTGGATTTGTCTGCGTTTCGGACATCGGATGCGTCTCCAATTCAGGTGAAGCCTGCAAAGCCACCGGACCAGTAAAGTGGAGATAGGCAATCTGCCAGGTCGTTGTTTTGACCAGATCCGCAACAATGCGCACCTGGTAAGTACTCAAACTGGCAATCTGCGTGCATTCAATTAAACCAGAGATATGGCAGTTATTGGGGGAAGCAAAGGACAGGACACAATCACTTAGTTTTTGATAGCTGAAGCTGTGCTGATACCGCTGCATTGCCTTTTCTAAATAAGGAAGCATTTCCTCTTTATTCAAGGCGATCTCGTGAATCTCAGTACCTAAAAACAAAACATCTTCTAAAACAAAACTTAGGGCTTTTGTTATATTCCTTTCTACAAAGAAAGCTGATAAAAAAGAATCAAAAGTTGTTTTGGCTAAATGATCCAAGACAGTATCACTCCCTATTCCATACCTTTGCTTTATTATAGCAAATTTATCTAGGCTGACAATCTTTTTTTAGCTATTTTTCATCTTTTTTTCACCTTTGCTTAGCGCTTGCAGAAAGCAAGCTGGCATTCACAAAAAGAACATGCTAAAATAGAAAGGAAGGAGGAAAACAACATGATCTATGTCATTTCAGATATCCATGGCTGCTATGCACAATACTGTGCACTGCTGGAAAAAGTGCATTTTAATAACCAGGACACACTTTATGTTTTAGGGGATACGATCGATCGCGGTCCTAACTCGATGGCCGTCTTGCAGGATATGTGCCAACGTCAAAATGTTATTCCACTGATCGGAGACCACGAATATATGGCACTGCAGGCACTCTATCACCTCTGTCCCTGGGTCAAAAAGGAAGTCAACTATCCCTTTTGGCGGGAAAACATTCAAAGCGGCATTACCTGCTGGCTTAATCTAGACGGTGGCAAAAGCACTTACGACGCCTTCTTAAAGCTGCCGCGATCCCAACAGATAGGCATCCTTAATTACCTCTGGTCTTTTCAGCTGGCAAAACGGATTCGGGTCAACGGAGAGACCTTTTTACTGAGCCACGGCTGGCTTTCAAGCTTCGCCCAGGATCCAAGCAAGCATCCTTATCAGCTTTTCGAGGAACGCTTTCAATCTCCGGATTTCGAAACGCTCCACTATCCTGAAGGAATCCTTGTGGTCGGCCATCAGCCTACACGCTTTTTATCCGGTCTGGACGAGATCATTGTGACCGATCAATTGATTGCGCTTGACTGCGGAGCCTATCTCGGAGGAAAGTTAGGCTTATACTGTCTGGACACCAAAACGGCCTATTATGCCTGATCAAGTCTTCTTGATGCAAGAAGACTTTTTTGTTCATAAAAAACCACATGAGACAAACTCATGTGGTTTAGCTAGGCATTTACTTTGCGAAGCCCCATTTCCTGGGCAATATTCAACATGTGATCCCCAATTCTTTCAAAATCCGTCAGCATCTCCGAATAGATGATGCTGGCCTCGTCACTGCACTTGCCTTCCTTCATACGCTTTAGCTGATTATCGCGATACTCTTTAGTCATATCATCAATCTTCTGTTCATAGCGCTGAACCAGCTCGACCTTGCTTTGACGATCTTCATCGACCTGTGCCAGGCTTTCCATCGCCTCCAGGCAGACCTTCTGCATGCCTGCAATCTCACCCAGCTCCTGACTAGAAAAACGGATATCATTTTCTTCGATACGATTCGTATACTCCCCAATGTTCATGGCGTGGTCACCAATACGCTCTAAATTCCCGCACACCTTAAACAGAATACTCATCGTCTGGGCATCCTGTGTGTTGCGTTCCCTTACCATGACTTTAGAAATATACTTTGAGATCTCTGTATTTAAATAATCAATATACTCTTCACGTGATTCGACTTCCATCAGCTGACTAGAATTTCCTGCCAGCACACAATCAAAACCTTCCTGAATATTCTTTCCGACCATCTCCATCATGCGACCCAGCTCACTGCGAATATCATTTAAAATGATCGCACTGGTGCCGATCTGACGATTCTGACCGTCTTTACCAAGATTTTCTTTATGTATAAATTCCAAATGCTGGATATATTGATAGTCTTCTTTATGTTCGGGCAGGATATGCTGTGCCAATGCAACGAGCTTCGTACCAAAAGGTAACAGCAGCAATGTCGTCACGATATTGAAGAGCGTATGCATATTTGCAATCTGGCCAGACACATTCGTTGGTGTCCAGGAAGCCACCAGTGTCGTCAGCGGCGTTGTCATACAAACAAGCGTAAAGACAATCGTACCAATAATGTTGAAGCTTAAATGAATGATGGTCGTGCGCTTGGCATTGCGGCTTGTCCCGATGGCCGCCAAAACAGCCGTGATACACGTTCCGATATTCTGACCAAACAGTACATAGACCGCATGACTCAAATCGACGATCCCACTCATCGCTAAAGCCTGCAGGATCCCCACCGATGCCGATGACGACTGAATGATTGCAGTGAAAACGGCACCTGCCAGAATGCCCAGCAATGGATTCGAGAATGAGGCAACCATATTGATGAACATTTCTGAATCTCTTAATGGCATCATCGCCGCACTCATCATATCCATACCAATAAATAATACACCTAAACCGGCAACAATCATGCCGTAGTACTGCACTTTTTCTTTTTTCACAAAGACGATGCAGGCTACCCCTATAAAAGCAATCAATGGAGCCAGGACACCAATATCCAGGGCAATCAGCTGACCTGTGATCGTCGTACCGATGTTAGCACCCATGATGATCCAGACTGCCTGCTGCAAGGTCATCATGCCTGAATTCACAAATCCTACGACCATGACTGTCGTCGCTGATGAAGACTGAATCACTGCTGTGATCCCGGCGCCTACCAGTACACCCAAAAAACGATTGGAAGTGAGTTTTTCCAGTATCTTCTTCATTCTGTTTCCGGCTGCAGCTTCCAGCCCATTGCTCATCATCTGCATCCCATATAAAAATAAGGCCAAACCACCCAAGAGACTAAATATATCGGTGAGCTCCATGTTTATTCCTCCTAAATTTAAACTTTATTTAACACTATATCTTTTTTATACAAAAAAATTTAACTTTTGACAACATAATTATTTATTTTTTTACCTTATTTAACTTCGATTTAACAAATCTCGACCAAAAGCAAAGAAAAAAGGACGTTGAAGCCCTTGATCACAGTATCTCGATCTCAATATTCACATCATTCCCGATGTCTTTTTGCAGTATCGTCCGAATCGCTTTAGGGATGCCGATCACATACTGGATCGAGCCATCCTCCTTTTTTACCCCCATATTGACAATACTGCCCTCATAGCGCTGATCCTCATAATAAGTGACCACCCGACATCTTCCTTTACCAAACAAGGCACGAATATCCCCTGGAAAAAGGACATATGCCCCGCCCTTCTGACTGGCAGCATAGATCTTACTTTGATAACAAAAATGCATCATTTCACTCACCTATCTTTAGTTTATCCTATTTTTCAAAAAAATGATACAATTCTGATATTTTTGACTGATTTTTTGGTACAATAGATTTAGTATTAAAATGTTAGGAGGAAAATCATGTTAGAGAAAAATAATCAACACTTATTAGAAGGTCTGGCAGACGATTATTCCGACTTTTTAGAAACGCTGGAATATATTCGGGAAATCGAAATGCTGCCAGCCAGCGAAAAAAAACAGATCTTATCCGAACACAACATCGAGCTATCTAAAAAGAAAATATTAAAATGCTATGCCAAACACGAAAACATTCGAAAAGTCATCAACAAACTGACGCACAAATTCAGCCAGGAGATTGAAGCATGGCAGGAGGATGAAGAAGCCTTTTACGGTCCGGAGCTATTCAGCCTCTACATCCGGCAAACGATCTTAGAGGAAGTGAATCCTTTCCAGACCATGCCAAAGGTCGCCAAACTGATCGACCGTGCTGTCCAACTGCCTGAAGCAGATGACATTGATACCAAAGAAGACTTCGAACCGGTCTTTAAGATTGTGAAAAAAGCCATCAAGCTAGGCAAGCTCTACGAACGGCAGACAACGACTGAACTCTTCGAACTGTTTGATTTTGAATTTGGGCTCTATATGTCCAGCTATATGCTTCATCTCTATGATTTTGACTGGACGGAAGAAGAAATCAGTTGTCTGATCAAGCTCGTGAAGAAATTTGAAAAACAGTTCCCGCTCGACCCTTTGATTGGGGAATGGAAACTGGATATCATGGAATTATTTGATACCATTGGACTAAAACAGGAATATGTGGATTTCATCGATGAGGCTTATGCCAAACATCAGATTGAAAACGGTGAGCTCGCCAATGTCCTGATGAACATTGCCCTTTACCACGAAGACATCCTGCTGGCTCAAAAAATCGACGAAAGCCTGCTGATGCCTCACGATGCCATCGACAAGGAAGATGAAGAAGCCAAGCTCGCTTTAGCCAAATTGGAATGGCTGCAAAGCGGAAGACCTGGACAGGAATTTGAATACGTAAGAAGCAGCCAGGACGCAGCGGATGAAGAAGATGAACAGAGCATCGATATTTTAGAAGAAAGCTTTCCTTTCTAAGAGTGGCAAAGCCACTCTTTTCTTATTCCTTTTAGCTATCTTTAAGCATAAAAAACAAGTATATCTATCCAAGAGTTACTATGTAAAGGGTGGTTTCAGCCACCTAATACATATGACTGCGGCTCATTTGTGGTGAATTGAAAAGCAGTTATAGGAAAGGAGCAAAAATCATATAACCGCTGAAATCCAATAGGTAATTGCGAAACAGGTTTGTAGTCTTGATTCCAGCGAGGTAAAGATCCGATATAACTGTATTCCCAGGAGGTGGATATGTATAACCGAATTTTGAAACATGAAAACAAAGCAGATAGGGATATCTGCCCGTGAAATGGTATGTGGCGTGTGAGATTATGCAGTCAGGGGCTTTAAACTGCGGATATATTGATGCCTGTGCAGTTTGTCAGCAACCATTACCGTAATGAGCTGGGTAATCCCGGCGAGAAGCAGGTCGGCATGAAGCGTTTTCTCATTCTGGGTTTTACGCCCGGCAACACAAAAACTGTCTTTGAAATGGTTGATGGATTTCTCAACCGTTACTCTGACTTTGTAGGTGGAGTCCCATTCATCCGTACCACGGATTGTACCAGGGTAGGCACGCAGATTTTTCTCGGGATAAAGATAAAACATCCTGCCGCAGGAAGATTCCGTACAGGGATCATCGCAATGGCAGACACGCTTACTTTTACCAGTTTCCTTATTGTATACCCATCTCATTTTGGGGCATACAAACTTCATGGTAGGGAATCCGCAGCGCAGATGCGATCTGCTCCCTTCCCGTTTCATCGGCAGGGAAGGATCTTTCGGACAGCAGGGAATGCCATTTTCATTTAAAGGGCAGTCACTTTCCGGAAGCGAGATTCTTCCGTTAAGCGGGATATAAGCTTTGTCAAAGGAAGCTTCCTGAAGCAGATATTTATAGATTTCAACGGAGTCAAAAGCTGCGTCTCCCAGAAATGTTTTGGGGCTGATCAGAGGATGTTTCTTAAAAAAGTCCTTCAGCACAGGAATGAGGGCTTTGGAATCCGCAAGGCTTTTATGCTCGTCCGGGGAGTCGGATTTCTTCCCAACCACGATATCCGGGTGGGCATCCAGAAAGTCTTTGTTATAAAAGCTGATATCCCTGACAATGCCAAGCCCGTTTGTCAGGATGCCGAATTTAAAGGCATAACAAAAATGCCCGTTGATGTACATCTGCTGAATGGCCGGATTGGCAGCGGCGTGGGAAGGCATAGAGCCGTAGGTAGCTTTATAAGGGTCAAAAGAGTCATCCAGCCCATTTGCTTTTTTGAAGGTTTTCAGCTGCCGGATGATACGGTTGGCATATTTAGGATTGTTTTCCGTAACCCAGGCCTCAATGCCGGAGGTGGCAAAGAGAAGCATGGGAGCTTTTGCCTTATCAATCCGTTGGCAGATCGGTTCGGTCAGGTCAACAAGCCTGTCAAACATGGATTGTAAGTCCAATAAGAAATCCTGTTTGAACCGAGTGAATTTAGAAGCATCCGGAACAACAGAAAAGCTGCAGAAATCCCGTAGTTCCTGAGAGTATTTCAAAAATACGATCAGGAGGGAGGTAGTTGGAATTGAGAAGATCAGCTGTAATAACAGGGCCTTCAGCATTGGGTAAAGAAGATGCTTGCGGGGCCTGCCGGTAGCAGCGTGAAAATGAGAAACAAAAGACACCGGAACAATTTCATCGAGATCAATGGTTTGTTCAAGGATGGAAAGGAACTCATATTTATCGTTGTCAAATTTATTTTAGCAACCGGAAAAAATATCTGCCAAAGAAAGCTGTTTGTATGGTATCATATAGGTACAACTCCTTTACTGGTGGATATGGTTAATTGTTACTGGACATCTCAATTTTACCATAAATCAGTGAGGAGTTGTTTTATTTTTCGGGGAAAAGAATCCCGTATTTATGCGGGTTCTGGCGTTTCGCAAACGCCTATGAAATCCAACATAGAAAGGAGCTGTGGCTTTATGAAACCCCTGTTTGAACAGATGGGCGGCACTTACCGTCGGGAGGGCGATTTTCTCATTCCGAATCTTGTCCTGCCGGACACCGGCGACTATCAGATCGGTAAATACGGGCGTATGCGCCGTCGTTATCTGAAAGAACACCGAAGGGTTCTTTACACTAACTTGCTGACATCAGGCAATTTGCGCTGCCATTTGGCGGAAATCGACCAAGCATGCAATGAGCGTATAGAAAGCATCGTATCTGCTATAGCAGAGCAGGAAGGCGTAACCGAAGCGCTGAAAGCGGCCGACCAGGTGGAGTGGGTACGCCGCATGAACAGTATTCGCAACCGTGCAGAGGAAATTGTACTAACGGAACTTGTATATGCTTAATCGAATGCCCGTTATCGGCTGTATGGCTGATAACGGGCATTATCTCTATGCTTTTGGAACTCTAAATTTGTATTTGCCTTTTCCAAACCCACTGACGGCTTCAATCAAATCTGCGTTTTTCAGTTTTGTAATGAGATTACCGGCGGCAGTAACAGAATCACTTGTAATGGCGGCTATATCGGAACGTCCAAAGATACCATCAACGCCCATGCTTGCGAATACCATTTTTGCTTTTTTAATCGTAGCTTGGCTTGCGTTCAGTCCGTCAATCGCAACCTCAATCGCAAGATAATCAGGAGTAATCGCAACATTTTCATCTTCAATCATAACTTTAGCTGTGTTTACTACGGTTCCATAATTCAAATTATACAACGTAACTTGAAATGAGCTTGCATCGGAATAGAACTTGGGTTCCAATTCATCCCGGTAATTATGAGACGCATGGTAGGCTTCTGTGATTTTTCGGAATCCGCTTCCCTGTCGCTCCATATATCCCAACCGGCCAAAAATGTCAGCAAGGACTGGATTGCGGCGGGTAGAGGAAACATTGAAAATATCCCTTTCCTGAATCCGTGTACCATCCGCCATCCCGCCGGGGGAAGTGATTGTAAGACGATCATCGTAAATGTCGATATGAACTTCGCTACCCAGAATCAGATAGTCACGATGAATCAACGCATTGACAAGAGCTTCAAAAACGCTCCGTTCGCAGTAATCGGGCATTTCAATGCGGGAGTTGGCTGTTTTCTTCCAACGTGTTTTCATATTCCGCTTTACGAAACTAACCCCTTCATTGAGCAGAATAATCAAGCTGCCGGAATACTCTGCACCGTCGAGCGCATCCACCATACCGCCGCTTTTATCAAGACCGTTCCAGCGTGTGCAGAACAGGCGGGATTGCTTGATCGGCGCATCATCCGCAAGCAAAGCGCCTGCATTGGTCAGCTTACCGTATTCATTCCGTATTTCAAAGGAATCAAACAGCTTTTCTTCCATGCTGTTACCTGTCCAAGCCTTATATCGTTCACGCAGCTTGGAAAAAGCATAGTCCTTGAAATTATATTCGGAAATCAATGCGTCAAAGGTATGATTCATACCTTTGAGAAGAAGCTGATTCAATACATACGACGGAGCCATCACGCTTTCGTTTCCAATACGGATATATGCTTCCATTACGCCGTCAGCCTTGTAATAATATGGTGTGGAACGCCCTGCGGAAATAGACAGCACAAGAATATCTCTGCCTTTCTCCTGTTCGGGAGTGAGGATAAGGTTTGGATAAGGCGTGATACGCTCTTTAATCAAGCGGCTGATTGCTTCAGCGTCCGCCTGTGCGTCGGCAAGCCCCACTACATTTCTGTTATCATCAATACCGAAAAACAGTGTGCCGCCGATACCGTTTGCAAAAGCGCTGACGCTTTTCAGCCAGCTTTTCGGCTTTTTCACTTCCAAAGCAACCTTGAAGTCACATTCCGTTGCTTCTGCGATCCATTTATCAATCATTGCCTTGTTCCTCCCTATCTGAGCGATTCTTCTTTGCCCTGCTCTTGTAAACATTGTGCTTATTCTTGCACTGCGGACTACAAAACACGGCGCTCGGCCTGCTTACGACAAAGGCTTTCGTGCAGTGCCTGCAAAGGCGGATCGGATTTTTGCTGTCGGTCAGCATAAAACTGAACATCATTTGTACGCCCAAAAGCAGGGAATGGAAATCCCAGATAATGGTTGGCTTATCCAGCAGAGCGATATGGTAGGTGGGCGCATTGCCGCCAAAGGCCGCCATACTCTGCTGCATCAGCCGGCGGGTATCTTCGTTCAACGTGTCGTAATCCTCATAATAAAGCATACTGTTGACATAGATGAACGCCCAGTCGATAACTGCTGCTTCATCCAGTCATACCGTTCCGCATACTCCCGCTGAAAGCTCATATTGACCGCCATCGGCTTGTCAGTCATGGTCATAGCCAGCGCCATCATCACACGGTCATTTTCGATATTCCACATGGATTCGAGTCCATGCTTAATTACATCCAGCTTGTCAAAGGGAAAGAAAAGTTCCAGATATTTTTCGGTAGGCATCGTTTCTGCTTTTATAAAATGGTTTTCGGTAGGTATACCGCTTCATATTCCATAAAATCCGGCGTGGTGGGAAGTGCGGTCATCAGGCCGAACAGCCCGTACTTTACGGCAAACTGGCGGATAGCGGTCTGGATCTCCGTATCCGGTTTCTTTGCCATTCCCATGCGCCCAATGTCGATGGCGTCCAGTACGATCTGCCGGTATTCCGCCAGAGGATCGTAAATACCCGGCTGCGCTGCTTTCGTGGGGGTAAGGTACAGAGCCCCATCCTCCGCCATTTTCCATTCATATTCGCTATATCGCACCCAGTTGGAGCTGGTGCGTTCAAATAAATTCATAGCCATATTATTCACGCCAATCATAATCACTGAATTGATTTATCAATCGCAGTGATAAATGATTTCCTTTCCGTTTTCTTTGGCATACTGAATTTCAGCTTTAACCGATTCTCCAATATAGCCACCAATATTTACGACATATATTCCATCGCTAATATCAATCTTTCTGTAATGAGCTTTTTCAAGATGACTTAGCACTTCACTGGAAATAGTGATTCCTTCCGGCGCATAGACACATTGAAGAACATTATAGCCTTTTATTGCTTCAAGGTCATATGCGATTGACCGCATCTCGTTTTCAAAACGCATACTGCCACATATCGTTAATGTTTTCATATGCAAAACCCTCCACTATACATTGTAACCCGTATAATTCACAATTATATTACTATTATGCTACTTTTTCGTGTTTTTTTCAATATCCACGCAATTTTCGCTCAGAAATTCTTTTTCAAGCAAGGTCAAGGGCTGCTGTGCCTGCACTGTTTCGGTGAGTGCGGCAAGCAGCTTTTTTCTTATCTTTTTAAGCATCGTATTACGCACCTTGCGGATGTTACGATCTGACTGCCCACGGATAGCGGCAATCTTGGTAGAGCTATACTGCCGCAGAGCTGACAGGAACAGCAGGAACTTGTGATCCTCGTTCAACTCCCGCAGGATGACGGACATATCCGCATCGGTCACAAGCTCGTGTATATCGTAAGGACAGTAAAAGATCGTATCTATGAAATCGCCCTTGCGTTCCTGCCGTGTCAAAACGGCGTTGAGCGTATCGGGAAAACACAAAGCATCCTCGGATGCACCGTAATCAAGGGGAACGGGAATTTTACAGTTTGGGGCAGTCTAAAGTGCCAAAATTTTCAATTTCCACTGATGTAGTGGACTTTTTTATGTCAACTTTTTTAAATTTTTTCGTTGTATATGTTGTATGCCGTTGTAATCTATGGTATAATATCTCTATAGAGGTGTTGCATCATGAAACTTTATTACGATAAACGTTCTAAAAATCCTACCTATTTTATCCAACAGGGTATCCGCAACGGCAAGAAGACCACCACTCGCAATGTCAAGGTCATTGGTA
>FCNA01000136.1 GCA_900018345.1 Clostridiales bacterium CHKCI006 | reverse complement strand
AAATTAGAAACTGTCTCCTTTCACCATGTATTATCCATTACAGATAATCGTTGGGCTACTGTAGAGACTCTCTACCCGTGATAGTTTAAATAAAGAAAACCAGGGCACTAGGGTATATCACGGTAACACTTAATATAGTCACTCCATACTTAGGTATCCAATTGGTCTTTTAGGATGACGATGTCAACTGTGCTAAACAGCCTGCTTATATTCAACCTTTCCTATATTGAATATACAGTTTAGAGACAGGAGTGGTTACCTGAATGTCTTTCTAAAACCACAAGACTTGGATTCAACTCTAGAAGCTTTACCATATATGGCCTAGCTAGCCAAGCCACTCGTTCCAAGAGAACTAATCTTGGCTTTACCGACATGCTTTGGTCCCCGTTGGGTTATCTCCTTGAGGTAAGTCGGTTGCTTTACATCGCATTGCAGGAGCGATGATTTCTAAAGAAATATATATTAAGCGCAAGAACGTGCGCACAGAAAGAAGAAGATAAATTAACAAAGCTGCGCCGGCTCGATCAACAAGCCACACGTCCAGGGCTGATTGTCTCCCTTCTTTTAGGTGTGGTCAGTACTTTGGTATTTGGTCTAGGCATGTGCTGTACCATGGTTTGGACGGCGGACTGGTTTGTTCCAGGGATCATCATCGGTGTCATTGGAATGATTGGGATGGCTTTGAGTTATCCTGTTTATGTCAAGATCACGAGACACCAGCGCAAGAAACTGGCTCCTGAGATCATTGCGTTATCTGATGAGTTGCTTCAATCGTTTTGATTTCCTTTCAAAGACGAAAAAAGATTAAGAGGCAAATTCCTTCTTAATCTTTTTTATGCGTTCAGCTGAATAGTTTTTTGTCATTACCGCTGTCAATCTTAAAACAGATCACAAGCAGCAGGCAAATAAGCATACAACCTAAACTGATGAGATAAAGCGTTGTATAGCCGGAGGCATCCAGAATTTGTCCTGCTACATTCTGGAAGAGGATGCCAACTAAATTTTTAAGGGTAGCAACGATAGCCAGGGCGGTGATTTGCTGTTTTTCACTGATCAAGGTGTTCACGACTTTGAGGTTGATCATGATAAAAAGCATGCCTGCCGGATGTTTGGCAATAAAAGTGACTAAAATAATAAAGGGCATCAGTAAGTTAAATCCATAAACCGCACATTGCAGACAGACGATGCCGATCGCAATCATCATGAGTTGTTTGTTTGAGATACGATCCATAAATTTCCCGGAAAATAGTACCAATGGAGCTTCACAAAAGACCGCAATAGAAAGGATCGTAGAAGCGACATTGACGTTTAAACCTTTGTCTGTCAGCATGGTTGGAATAAATGTACTGGACATGATGGTGATTCCATAGAAGATAGAACATATTCCCAGATAGTAAAGAAACTTTTTGTTTTTTAAAACATCAGTGATCTTTGTTTTTTCTCCCGTTTCGACCTTTTGACTGGTTTGCAGATTCGGTTTGGTGCCTACTAGACCGATGACACAAAGCAGCATGGTGAAAATAAAGGCGATAAAGATCGAAGATGGTGAAATCCAATCGTAAAGTAAGCCGGCGAGCTGAGATCCGAGCGCATAGCCGATCGTTCCCCAAATTCGGATCTTTCCGTACTGATAGGGGGAGGCTGTTGCCAATTTTTCCATGACGGGATTGACACCGTTGAGCATCATTAACACGAGACTGTAACTGATGGTAATGGACCATAGGCTATGCGAGAGCATGAAGAGGATACCACCGGCTGCGGCAGTCAGAAATAAGATGGCATTCGTTTTTCTGATGTCATGGCGGTCATTCCACTTGCCAATCAGAGGCTGGGTAACTAGCGAGGTCAAATAAGATGATGAGACGACTAAGGATACCTGACTGGCCAAAAAACCTTGATCCATTAAATAGACAGAGATGAGTGCACTAAAAAGGGCCCATGATAGATAATAAAAGTTGTACATCAAAAAATAGCTTAAATAACTGTTCTGATATCTTCTAAAGACAGCGTTATTTGAAACACGATAAATCACATTTTCCATTTTATCTCCTCCTGGCTGCTATTATACGTAAGAAAAAAGGACGAAGAAATAGAACGCTGACGAATTCAAACGATGTTTACACGTATTTTCAAGAACGGGATCTGTTTTGTGAACCCGATTCACAAGGACTTGAATTCTGTTTACAAATCAATCTTTACGGATAGGTCAATATGTAAACGATATTCGAAAAGACCTTTCAACGCTTTTTTTGACCGATGACATTGAGTATATTTCGCTTGTCGATTACCTGATCGATAAAACATTTGAATGATTGTATTCCCGTAGGAAGCAAAGATGACGAAACCAGGACGCCAATCAACATCATCGTCATCTTTGTTTTTTATAAAAGCGTGCTGTAATAGAAACAAAGCACCGATCAAAGCGGTATCCGAGGCAGTATTTTTAATATCAGAGAGAAATGATAGAATTTGTCAAAAATAGAATTAAATTCTTTGTTAAAGTCTTCTATTTACTTTTATCCAAAAAAATAAATAATTTTAGCACTTAACTGTTGACAGTGCTAAAAGAGGTGCTATAATATAAGTGTAGTCGGAAGAAGGGCTGCAAAAAGGAAAATAAGTCATGAAATTTCATAGTGAACGGCTGCTTAAACAACCGTAGGATGTGAAAGGTAAGGTGTTGAAGTATGAAATTTTATCCCGTAGATCGTTTCTTTAGTGATGCATTTGATGATATGTTTGATCGTCCATTCTTTACAGGCAACAGCAGTCATGTGATGAGAACGGATATCAGTGAGAAAGATGGTTATTATTTATTGGATATGGAACTTCCAGGTGTGAAGAAGGAAGATATCCATATGGATCTGGAAAATGGTTATCTGACAGTCTCAGCCAGCCGCAACAGCAATAACGAAGAAAAAGACCAAAAAGGCAATGTGATTCGTCAGGAAAGATATGCCGGAACATTCAGTCGAAGCTTCTATGTCGGCGATGAAGTGACCGAGCAGGATATCAAAGCCAGCTTTGATAACGGTGAATTGAAAGTCACTTTCCCTAAGGAAGTGAAGACGATTCCTGAGAAGAAACAAATTATGATTGATTAGTGAAATACCGTATAGCTTAAAAACTATACGGCTTTTTGTTTGAAACGAAACATCCTTTTTTTCTTCTTTGGATTCAGCACTTTCTTATTGATGATATAGACAAGGATCTACTTTAAAAAAAAGAACAGGATGAATACGAAAGACAATCAGCGTTAAACGTATGGAAGCTGTTATGCTTTGTCAGATTGACAGGGCTTGGCGTCCTAAACAGAATTTACAGATTATAAAGAAGAAAGAAAATAAATTGTGAACGCTATTTGAAAAGGACGAACGATCATTTTTTTCATGTTTTGATTATGGCATAATGCTCTCGAAAGGAGCGAGAGTGTATGGAAGAACGATTAAAACAAGAAAATCTGAAATCATTATTATTTTCATTAGCGATACCCGCTATCCTGGCGCAAATCGTCACGCTCATTTATAATCTGGTCGATCGTATCTATATTGGACGGATGGAAGATGGCGCTTTAGCTATGGCAGCAATTGGTTTATGTGTCCCTTTAACGACCATTATTAATGCTTTTAATGGTTTGTTTGGCAGAGGCGGGTCACCCCTTAGTTCGATTGCTTTAGGCAAACAGGATCACGAGGAAGCTAACCGCATCCTGTCACAAAGTTTCATGATGCTGGTGCTGTCATCCATTGTGATTACTGTCGTGTTTATATGTTTTCAGGATTCGATTCTTTATCTTTTTGGCGCTAGCTCGCAAACGATCGGATATGCCAAGGATTATATTTCAGTATACGTGTTAGGGACAATTTTTGTTCAATTGACAGTCGGATTGAATTACTTTGTGAATGCCCAGGGATTTGCGAAATTTGGCATGCTGACAGTTTTGCTTGGCGCAGGCTTAAATATCCTTCTTGATCCTGTTTTTATCTTCACTTTTAAAATGGGTGTCCGTGGTGCTGCGCTGGCGACAATTCTGTCCCAGGCGGTCTCCTGCTTTTGGGTCTTACATTTTTCGTTCCAAGCGTTCCATTTTACATATTCAGCGAGATTATTTAAAACCTGATGGCCGCATCATCAGAAAAATCATTTCTTTAGGTGCTTCTCCCTTCTTTATGTCAGCATCGGAGGGACTTTTGACCATTAGTTTTAATCAACAGCTTTTGCGTTTTGGTGGGGATCTGGCGGTAAGTGCGATGACTATCATGACATCCATGTGGCAGATGATCTTACTACCGATTGAAGGGGTGGCCCAGGGCAGTCAACCCATCATTTCCTATAATTATGGTGCCAAAGCTTATGAACGCGTTCGGGGAACGATCAGTCTGGCTTTTAAGGTGACCTGCCTGTATAGTCTGGTTGGTGTTGGACTGATGGAATTATTCCCCAATTTCTTCTGTGGCCTGTTTACCAGTGATCCGGAATTGTTACAGTTAGCCTGTCCGATGCTGCAAATCTATATTTTTGGCGGATGTATCATGGGAATCAACTCCACCTGCCAACAAAGCTATACATCCCTAGGTGAAGGGAAGAAATCCTTTTTCTTTGCGTTCTTACGTAAGATTTTGCTGCTGATCCCAATGATCTTCTTATTTCCGATGATCTTTCCATTCCAATTGATGGCAGTCGTATTAGCTGAGCCTGTTTCAGATCTGATCACAACAATTTCAAACTTTATTTATTTTCGATATTTCCTGAAACAAAAACTAAAATAACCGTGGGTGAAGGTGGCTCACGGTTTTTTACTTTGTACTCAAACATCCTGAAAAAAACGTAAAGTGGGAGAAAAAACAAAATCTCACGACTTTTTAAAGGGCTTTAGTGGGCCGGAATGATGGCTAAGAGAAGTAAAAATGAAAAAAATGGTTTTCTTTATGTGGCATAATGATATAATAGTGGAAGAGGAGGTTTAGCGATGAATAGTCTATTTAATCGTTGCAGCATCAGAAGATTTACCAATGAACCTTTAACCGAAGAACAGATAAATTTATTAATGAAAGCGGCGTTTAGTGCTCCTTCTGCGAAGAATGCACAGCCCTGGGAATTTATTTTAGTCACGGATCCAAGAAAACTTCATGAACTCAGTGATTTATCCCCTTATGCAAAGCCAATTTCCGGTTCTGCGTTGGGAATTATTGTGTGCGCAAATCTGAATCGTAATGAGATGATTGATTTTTGTGAGCAGGATTGCGCTGCTGCTACGCAGAATATTTTATTAGAAGCCACAGAACTGGGCTTGGGTGGCGTATGGCTGGGCATGTATCCGGCACCAGGACGTTCTGAGCGATTAAAGGTCGTTTTTAATCTTCCTGATAAAATTGTTCCTTTGTGGATGCTGGCAATCGGGCATCCAGATGAACAGCCAAGTGTAAAAGACAAATGGAATGATGCTTATATTCATTATGAAGAGTGGTAAATAAAAAGACGGGGAAACTCGTCTTTTGTCTTGCATATAGAACGGAAATCCTTTAGAATAGAGGACCGTATCCGGTGACCCATACCGGCATACCCGCTTTGCATAAAACATTGGAAACTATCAGAGTGTATGAGAGAAACCCCGGGTTTCTCAATTTTTTTTGTGAGGAGGAGAGAAAATGACAGAAAATAAAATGGGAGTAATGGATGTGCGGCAGTTACTCATTCAAATGTCACTGCCAATCATGATTTCGATGTTAGTCCAGGCACTATATAATATTGTTGACAGCATGTTTGTGGCAAGGGTGTCCACAGAAGCTTTGACAGCTGTCTCTTTGTGTTATCCGGTACAGATGATCCTGGTAGCCGTTGCCTGTGGAACAGGTGTAGGGGTCAATGCCCTGTTATCACGCTATTTAGGACAACAAGATCCGCAGATGGCCAGCCAAACGGCACTTCATGGGATCTTCTTAGGTTTGATGAATGGTCTGGTCTTTGCGCTTTTAGGATTTTTTGGAGCCCGTTCGTTTTTAGCTTTATTTACCCATCAAGCGAACATTCTTGAGATGGGTGTCGTGTATATGCGCATCTGTACCGTCTTTTCATTTGGCGTTTTTGTGCAGATTACGTATGAAAGGATCATGCAGGCGACAGGAAATACCTTTTATAATATGGTCATTCAAGGTGTGGGAGCGCTCGTTAATATCATTTTGGATCCCATCTTTATCTTTGGCTGGCTGGGGCTGCCTGCAATGGGCGTTGCCGGAGCAGCGATTGCCACAGTCGCTGGTCAGATAGTTGCGATGATCTTAGGTATTTGGATCACCCAAAAGAAAGTGAAAGAAATTACTATACATGTACGTGTTTTTCGATTATCCGCTAAACTATTAGGCAATCTGTATCGAATTGCCATTCCGGCGATCTTAATGCAGTCGATTACGAGTTTCATGACTGTTTTAATGAATATGATCCTGGTTCCGTTTGGTGAATTGGCGGTCTCCTGTTTCAGTATTTACTATAAGCTTCAGCAGTTTGTCTTCATGGCTGTATCAGGTCTGACAAACGCTTTGATCCCTATTGTTTCTTATAATTACGGTGCCCGCAAATACCATCGCATCAGGGAAGCAACCCGCTACTCGCTTCTCTTTTCATGCGCGCTGATGGGTGCCGGAACATTGATCTTTCAGCTCTTCAATCGAGAGCTGCTGCTGCTTTTTGAGGCAACACAGGAAATGCTGGCGATTGGGAGCCCGGCTTTATCCATCATTAGCTGGAGTTTTATTTTAGCGGGGATCTCCATGGTCTTAGGCTCTGTTTTCCAGGCCGTCGATCATGGCGGACAATCGCTCATGATTACCTTATTCAGGCAAATGATCTTACTATTGCCGCTGGTTTATTTGCTGGCTTTCACTTTTGGCTTAGCAATCAGCTGGTGGGCCTTTGTGATTACTGAAGGGGCGATGGCTGTCCTAAGTCTCTATTTATATCGACGCATTTGTCGTCAGTCATTGCAAATACCTGCTTAGTCAGGTATTTTTTATGCTATAATAGGGAAAAGAAAGTGAGGAGAAGAAAATGGAGCGACGGGATAAAGTCAATTATTATTTAGATCTGGCAGAGGTTGTCAGTTGTCGATCAACCTGTCTAAGAAGACGCTATGGAGCGGTTATCGTAAAAAATGATCAGGTCATTTCAACAGGATACGTAGGAGCTCCGCGGGGAAGGGCCAATTGCAGTGATATTGGCCGCTGTGTGAGACAGGAAATGCATGTTCCGCGTGGTGAACGTTACGAGTTGTGCCGCAGTGTTCATGCCGAAGCCAATGCCATCATTCATGCCTCTCGAGATGAGATGATTGGAGCGACGATGTATCTGACTGGCGTAGAAATGGCAGATGGCAGTTACATCAAAAATGCGAATAGTTGCTCCATGTGTAAACGGATGATCATTAATGCCGGCATAGAGAAAGTGGTCGTTCGTGATGATCGTGATCATTATCGTGTCATTGAGGTCTCAAGCTGGGTTGAAGATGATGAATCGCTAGAAGGACGCAAAGGATACTAAGGTCTAAAAGACGATCAAGACACATATAATAAACTGGCTATTTTCCTTAAAAGCGTTGACGGCAAGTTAAATATTCGCTATACTAGGGCATGGATAAGGGAGTAGTTAGCACGTTGTGTAATAAAGTCAACATACTGATTTTTTTGAATCTGGCTTTATTTTAAATAATGAGACTTGTCTGTAAACTTTTTAGTTTGCAGAGAAAGTCTCTTTTTTTACGTGCGGGAAGGAGAAAATATGGGTGTTGTGGAATTATTGAGTATTGGCGTTGGTCTGGCCATGGATGCTTTTGCCGTAGCCGTTGGTAAGGGCTTATCCATGAAACGCTTATCTTTAAAGAATGCCGGACTCGTTGGTTTTTACTTTGGCTTTTTTCAGGCACTGATGCCTGGGATTGGCTATTTCTTAGGAATTGGGTTTAAAGATTATATTACGTCTATCGATCATTGGGTGGCTTTTATCCTGCTTGGACTGATTGGAGCGAATATGATCAAGGAAGCTTTTGGTGACGAAGAGGATGTGGATGATGATCTAAGCTTTAAAACCATGCTGATTCTAGCCATTGCAACCAGTATTGATGCTTTAGCCGTCGGCATTACCTTTGCTTTTCTGCAGGTCAATATTCTCTATGCAGCCCTGATCATCGGGGTGACAACCTTTGTGATTTCAGTCATTGGAGTAAAGATCGGACATGTCTTTGGATTGAAGTACAAAAGCAAAGCCGAGATAGCCGGTGGAATCATTCTGATTGCTATGGGATGTAAGATTTTGTTGGAGCATTTAAATATCTTATAGTTAAAAATTTGTGCTATAATAAAGCTGTTATGAAAAGAAAAGAGGTCTAAAACATGGCAAAAGTTGATATTTTTTCAGGTTTTTTAGGCGCAGGGAAAACTACGCTGATCAAGAAGTTAATTGATGAAGTTTATCAGGGAGAGAAGTTGGTCCTGATTGAAAATGAATTTGGTGAAATTGGTATTGATGGTGGCTTTTTACAGGAAGCCGGCATCGAGATTACTGAAATGAACTCAGGATGTATTTGCTGTTCATTAGTCGGAGACTTTAAAGAAGCCTTGCAAAAGGTGGTCAAAGAAATGCAGCCCGACCGCATTTTGATCGAACCATCCGGGGTTGGCAAATTATCCGATGTCATTGCTGCCTGCCATGGTCTGGACGGTGTCGAATTGGATCATTTTGTCACAGTTGTCGATGTTCAGAAATGTCGTATGTATATGAAGAATTTTGGTGAGTTCTTCAATAATCAGATTGAATATGCCAATACGATCATCTTAAGTCGTACACAGAACGTTTCTAAAGAAAAAGTGGATCAGTGTGTGGCTATGCTCAAGGAGCACAATGATCAGGCCAGGATCCTGACAACACCATGGGATGAATTATCCGGTGCAGTCATCAAAGAGGCCATGGATACGGTCAATCTTTCGATTGCGGATGAACTGTTTCAGGAAGAGGACCATGAGCACCATCATCATGATCATGACCATGAATGTGAATGCGGACATGAGCACCATCACCATGATCACGACCATGAATGCGAATGCGGACATGAGCACCATCATCATGATCACGACCATGAATGTGAATGCGGACATCACCACCATCATCATGATCATGACCATGAATGTGAATGCGGACATGAGCACCATCATCATGATCACGATCATGAATGTGGCTGCGGACAAGAACACCATCATCATGATCACGACCACGAATGTGAATGTGGACAAGAACACCATCATCATGACCATGATCATGAATGTGGCTGCGGACATCACCACCATCATGCCGATGAAGTGTTCACGACCTGGGGAACACAAACGGCCAAGGTCTTTAGTGAAGAAGAATTGAATCGCATTCTGGATCAGTTGAATCAGGCGGATACTTATGGCACTGTATTGCGTGCAAAGGGAATCGTTGCCGGTGAGGACGGATGGTTCTATTTTGATATGGTTCCTGAAGAAAAACAGATTCGCAAAGGCAAAGCGGACTATACAGGACGCTTATGCGTCATTGGCTCTCAGTTAAATGAAGAACATTTGAAGGAATTGTTCTTAGGATAATGATGATTCCTGTCTACTTATTTACAGGCTTTTTAGAGAGCGGGAAGACCTGTTTTATTCTCAGTGTATTAAATGATCCTACTTTCAATGATGGTTCAAAGACATTGTTGATTGTCTGCGAAGAAGGCATGACTGAATATGACGAGGATTATCTGGCTGAGAAGTTGAATACGAAGATTGTTTATGTGGAAAAGATGGAAGATCTGAATTACCATCTTCTCAATCAGTTGAAAGAAAAATATGATCCGGATCAAGTTTTTATTGAGTATAATGGCATGTGGTCCGTATCGAATTTATTTGAACAAGTAGAATTGCCAATGGGTTGGGATCTGGCGCAGATCGTTTCGACAATCGATGCCAGTACTTTCCAGAACTACATGGCCAATATGCGTTCCATCATGTATGAGCAATTGGTTCACTCGGATATGATCATCTTTAATCGCTGCAGTGAGAATACAAAGAAATCTTTCCTGCGCAGTAATATTAAAGCGATCAATCGTTCAGCACAGATCATCTATGAATCGGTGGATGGTTCGGTCAATACTTTGCCTGAAGACGAAATGCCATTCGATTTAAATGCCAAGGTGATTGAAGTCAGCGATGATGATTTTGGCTTATGGTATATGGATGCTATCGAACATCCGCAGAAGTATAAAGGCAAAACGGTGCAGATCAAAGGAAAGGCATATGAACCAATGGATGACAGTATTGCCGATTGTGCATTTGTCATTGGACGAAATGCGATGGTCTGCTGTTCCGAAGATACACAGCCGATCGGTTTGCTTTGCTACTGGGAATATGCCGGTAAACTGGCACCTCAGGAGTGGGTCCAAGTCACCGGTCCGGTAGATGTGGTCTTTGATGAGGATTACGGCGAGGATGTTCCGGTCATCAAAGTGGAAAACCTGAAGGTGGTTCCACCACTGCAGGATGAGCTTGTTTATTTCAATTAGTGGGCTATGAAGCTCACTTTTTTTGTTAGGAATAGGGTTGTTTTATCATTCTTCTTTTTGTCTGCATAACACGCTAATACTATTTTTCTGACTTGCTTTTAGGTTAGACACGACCACAAAAACGGATAGGAAAAGAGAGCATGGACTATGTCTATAGCTAACCCCCTCTTATTTGAATGCGTGATATGCAAGAGTCATTAGGATTACACGCAAAAACAAAAGGCTTGCTATCTTTACCTGCATAGTTGGCAAATACTGGGCATATAGATGAGGAGAAATGCGTTCCCAATATAGAAACAAGGCGCAAAAGCGACAAATAATATTGTTTTTAGCCAATTTACATTATAAAATATACGAGAAGGGAGAGAGTATTATGAATGATATTAAGCGTTTTTTAAACAAGCCTTTGGCCTGCTATGGCGCAGTGATCATGGGCGTGATTGGTATCATTAATTTACTGTGCCTGATCGGCTTTGTCGGCGGCATCTTTGGTGCGGCAGGAAGTGGCTCGCTCAGTGGCCTGGCTAGTTCGCTGTCTGATGCATTATCGATGGTAGGTCTGGTTAAGATCTTAAGCTGGCTGGCACTGATTGCAGGAATTTATGTGGTCGTTTGCTGTCTGTATGCGATGATCGCAGGTAAAGAGACCGGTAAATTCTGGATCATTTTATTAGTGACGAACCTCTATGGCTTATATGCTAACTTTAGAGGTACACAGCTGTTTGGCCTGTTGGATGACGTTCTCTCAGGAGCAAGCGAACCATCCGACTATTACAGCAGCTTATTTGATATGTCATCTGGAGAAATGGAAACGTTGATCTTGATGATCTTGTTTGGATTGATCCTGATGTATGTGGTTGGTTTGGTAGTTGGCAGCTATATGTATTTCCGCAAAGTGCCATTACCTCGTTTTATGTCAAATATCGGTAAAGGTTCTGGTCAGAGTGGCGCAGCACCTCAGTATGGAGATGCACCTGTCTTTTCTGATGCATCATCTAACACACCACCTCAACAGGGCGCTTCTTTCTGCCCACATTGTGGTTCACCAATCACACCAGGACAGAAATTCTGTGTAAAATGTGGACACGCATTAGAATCTAATCAGGAAGGAAGTGGAACAAATGAATAACATGACACGTGGTATCAACAAGAAAACCTTCAGTTTAGGAATGATTGCTGCGGGTGTGCTGGCATGTATTCCAACTGTTCTTAATTTCCTGATGGATGAACCAAGCGCTATCTTACTTTTAATTTTAGCTATTCTGACATTTATCGTGGTTGTTGCTTTATTAGCGGGCAGCGCATATATGATCTTTGCTCAGAAAGTAAAAGATAAATTCCATATCGCTGTTTTTGTGGGCTCGATCATTGCTACCATCACTTCATTCTTACAGATGAAGATGTATTATTCTTTAAATAACATTGAAGATATTGTTTCTGAAATGAGCAGCAGCGAAGCCCAGGATTTCATGAGTGGGCTTGGCAGTGATATGACTTGGACACTTTTTGGCATGCTGGTATTGATCGCGATGATGGTATTATCGATGTGCTATCTTTATTTCAATCAGCATGTTGCCCAGGAAGCAATTTCTGTTGATATTGATTCTGCCGCTGTGAAAGAAAAAGCAGGCAGCTTCTTAAAGTCTAGAAACGGAAAAATTACGGTAGCGGTTGTTGCAGTATTGATCGTGTTATTTGCTGGATACAAGGTTTGGGATACTTTCTTTAATAAGACTGCTATCAACTTAGTGAATGGTATCAGTATTGAATGCAACGGCTATTCTGGCACCGGATCTGTTTCAGTAGATACGTCCAACTTGGAGATTGATTACAATGAGGAAAACGAAGACCTCAGTGATTTTGTCAACAGTGTGGATTATGAGATCGTTGCCCCAGAAGGCAAAGAAAATGGTGAATTAAGCAATGGGGATACAGTCACCATTCGTGCAACTTATGATGAAGATGAAGCTAAGGACCTGAAACTGGAAATCACTGGTGAAACGACCGCAGAAGTATCTGGTCTGACGGTGAAGTACAAATCTGCTGGTGAAGTTGACCAGAGCATTATTACCAATCTGCAGGAGACAGCCGTCACAGAACTGGAAAATGACTACAACAGTCGTTACAATGAAGCGAACGAAAATTACACCTTTACAGCGGTGGCAAATTATTTACGTGTTTACACAGGGACACGTGACAGCAATAGCACCAATGAATCTTTGATCATGGTCTATAAAGGAACGCGTACGGTAACCAACTATGATGATACCACCGAAGAAGAGACACGTTACTTTACGGTTACATTCAATGATTTTGACTCCAGCTATTTGGAAGAAGATAACTGGGGTTATGCAAGAACATATTCTTATTACAATGATTATGCTTCTGATGCTGAAGCACTGCAGGCAGTCGTTGATCGTAACACAAGTTCTTATTACGAAATGCAGCAAATTCAATAAGAGTCAAAAGGTTCCTTATTGCGAAGGAACCTTTTTTGTTGTCTAAATTACGTACAAATGTTACAATAAATAAACTAAGGAAGGTGTAAGAATGGATATCAATGGAAAGGAAATCGCCAGTCATATCAAAGAAGGATTGAAAACACAGATCAGCGAATGGCGGCAGAAAGGCTATCGCGCACCAAAGCTGGCGGTCGTTTTAGTCGGGCATGACAGTGCCAGTGAGATCTATGTACGCAATAAAGAAAAGGCCTGCACACAGATCGGTATAGAAAATCTTTTAATTAAAAAAGAAGCAGATATCAGTGAAGCAGAACTATTAGGCTTGATCGACGAGCTCAACGAGGATGATAGCGTGGATGGCATACTGGTTCAATTGCCTTTGCCTGGACATATTGATGAGATGAAAGTAATCGAACGGATCAGTCCGCTGAAGGATGTCGATGGTTTTCATCCCGATAATATCGCGCGACTCTTTTTAAATCATGAGGGCTTATTCCCTTGTACGCCAAAAGGGGTCATGACTTTACTGGATGAGATCCATTATGGTCTGGCGGGAAAAGAAGTGGTCGTTGTTGGACGCAGCAACAATGTGGGCAAACCGATTGCCATGCTGGCTTTACATCGTAATGCCACGGTGACGATCGCTCATTCGAAAACGCAAGATCTGGCAAGCGTGTGCCGACGGGCAGATGTTCTGATCGTGGCAGTGGGTCAGTGTGAGCTGATTGGAAAAGACTTTGTCAAACCGGGAGCTGTGGTGATCGATGTTGGAATGAATCGTGATGCCAAAGGTAAAGTTCATGGGGACGTTCATTATGAAGAGGTCGCTCCGCTTGCATCCTATATTACTCCTGTGCCAGGTGGGGTAGGACCGATGACAGTAGCGATGTTGATGAAGAATACATTGGAAGCATATATGAGAAGAAATCAGGTGAAGTAGATGGAATATCATTTAAATGACATTGTAGAAATGAAAAAACAGCATCCCTGCAAGAAATCAAATCAGTGGCAGATCGTGCGTATGGGTGCTGATATTAAAGTGAAATGTTTAGGTTGCGGTGCTATTATCATGTTTAGTCGACGTGATTTTGAAAAACGACTGAAGAAGGTCGTTCAGGTCGCTGAAGTTAAGGAAGATTAATTCTTCCTTTTTATTATACTGAAAAATCGCCGGACCGAAGTCTGGCGATTAGTTATTAGTCGAGATTTTCACCGTTGCTGGCAATAACGCCTTTATACCAGTAGAAAGATTTTTTGCGACTTCTCGCAAAGTCACCTTCATGAGCATTATTATAGTTAACGTAGATGAAACCGTAACGTTTGTCGTATTCACCTGTTGAAGCAGAAACGATATCGAAAGGAGACCACATCAGATATCCTAAAAGGTCAACCCCATCATATTCAACTGCATCACGCATCGCTTCAATGTGTGCTTTCAGGTAATCGATACGGTATTGATCATCGATCGTACCATCAGCTTCTACTTTATCGTAAGCACCGAAGCCGTTTTCCACGATCATCATTGGTAATTCGAAACGGTCATTGAACCAGTTCAAACACCAGCGCAGTCCTAATGGGTCGATCTGCCAGCCCCAGTCAGAAGCTTTTAAGTACGTATTGCGAACAAAGTCTTCACCGGAATAGTCGAAAGTCTTAGGGTTACGTCCCTGATATTTGGTCGCAAAGCTCATATAATAAGATAAACCGATATAGTCGACTTTACCTTCAGATAAGATCTTGACATCTTCATCAGTAATAAAGTCATACCCTTTTCTTTCAAATTTCTTCAACATGTGGCTAGGATAATGTCCGCGTGCATGGACTTCAACATACCAATATTTCTGATGCATAGCACCTAACGCATTCATCACATCTTCAGGATTAGAAGTTGCAGGATAAACAGCGTTCATACCGATCATGCAGCCGACCTGTAAATCAGGATTGATTTCATGAGCTGCTTTTACCGCTAATGCACTGGCAACAAGTTCGTGATGGGCTGATAAGTACATGAGATATTCAGGATCGTCACCCTCTTTTAATAAGACTGCACCTTCCTGGATCAGGTGATGTTGATTGAAGTCAGCCTGATTGTTGATTTCGTTGAAAGTCATCCAATATTTAACTTTGTGCTGATATCTTTCGAAGCAAACTTTCGCAAATTTAACGAACATATCGATGGCTTCACGATTTCTAAATCCACCGTATTCTTTAGCTAAAGCCCAAGGCATTTCAAAGTGAGATAAAGTAACAACAGGTTCAATACCGTATTTATGACATTCATCAAAGAGATCATCATAGAATTTTAAACCAGCTTCATTTGGTTCAGCTTCATCTCCACGTGGGAAAATTCTTGTCCAGGCAATAGAGGTACGGAAACCTTTAAAGCCCATCTCTGCCATTAAAGCAATATCTTCTTTGTAGCGATGATAGAAATCAACACCGACATGGTTTGGATAATCCTCTCCCTCGATCACACCATCTGTCAAACGACGTGGAGCACCTGTTACATTATTACCGGCTGTTTCAACATCTGAGCAGCTAATGCCTTTACCATCGACATCCCAGGCACCTTCACATTGATGCGCTGCAACTGCGCCACCCCATAAAAAATCTTCTCTTAATCTCATGGTTTAACCTCCTTAAAAGATAATTTACATCTATTATTGTACAATGAATTCAGTAACCTGAAAAGCAAAATTCAAAAAACAATAAGTGACGTAAAAAGAAATTTCAAAAAACTTTAAAAAAAGCTTTACAAAGGAAATAAAAGAAGCTATAATGGCAAAGCAGTCGAAAAAAGAGGAAAGATGAAGAAAGGTGAAGAAAACTTTTTTCAAAAACTTCTTGACAGAGCTAAGGGTTCTGTGATAGACTAAACGAGCTGTCAGGAAGACAGCGCTGGAACATTGAAAACTGAAACATAAACCTGAAAGACAAAGAAAGTCACGTCAGAAACGCAAAGTTTCAAGAAAAAACGAAACGTCAGAAAGCTTATCTGAAGAAGATGAGTTAAAAACATAAAGAGTCAACAAGACAAACGATGAAGAGTTTGATCCTGGCTCAGGATGAACGCTGGCGGCGTGCCTAATACATGCAAGTCGAACGCAGTCCTTAGGGACTGAGTGGCGAACGGGTGAGTAAAAGATAAGGAACCTGGCTTCTGAAGGGGGATAGCGTCTGGAAACGGACGGTAAGACCGCGTAGGCAATATGGACGCATGTCGATATTGTTAGATATGC
>FCNA01000137.1 GCA_900018345.1 Clostridiales bacterium CHKCI006 | reverse complement strand
AGATAGTGATGAATTCAAAATAATATGAATCTCACTATCTTTTTTGCTTTTGTAAATATAGGACTACATTATGAACTACGTTGTAATCTTTATTCCCGTCTTGAGGCTCTTCAATTCTCCTCTTCGATACAATTTCCTCTTGATCTCGATATCAAAAGCATCTAGTATCAATTTTAAGTCTGTGTCATCGATGTTGTTAAATCGATAATAGCCATCGGCCAGTTCTTCTACTGTCCATTTGTTCATCGCATCTTTGATCCGCTCTGCTGACAAACCAAATTCCCATTGTTTCTTTGGATCCTTCCCTTTGTATGTCACGATCCTGCTCTGTATGAGACGGATAATTGTCAATGCTATCATGCAAGTGATCAGATGCGCTTCTATGTGTTCTGGTGTGCTGACCCGAAATGGTCGAGCATTCAAATCGCCTTTCATCGTTTGAAACTCGGTTTCAATCTCTGTCAAACCATGATAGGTATCGATGACCTCTGTATCAGGCATCTCCAGTTCTGAAGTTACCAGCTGATAGTATCCAAACTGCTTCTTGTATCGATTGACCTTATCATAATCGATCATCATTCTTAATTTGGATGTATCGATGATCTCACCGGTATCTTCATGTACACTCTCTTTTTTTAGAAAGGTGCGTAATCTTTGGCTTTGTGATTTTGTGATCCTGAAGTTTTCAGGATTTTCTTCCAGTTTATCGAGAAAATCTAAAAATGATCTATTCTCTGCAATCTGCTTATCATAGAATTTTTTGCTCCAGTAGGCTACTTTTTTCTCAATAATCTCCGTATAGCTCCCATCCTCTTTTTTTACCTTGCTTTTGATGATCTTTGACTTATATTTAAAATCCTTACCCTGCCAGATATAATCCTCGTCATCGAATATCCATTCTTTTTCTTCTGCTTTCGTCTTATCAATGCTCTTACTCATGATGTAACCATTGTTTGAGTCAAGAAGATAAGAGGCATTGGTTCCATTGTACATTCCACGATCCCCGACAAAGATGAATCTAGGCATGTTTAATGGGTCGATGGAATCTTTAAGAGACTGGATCACAGTCTGATGGTCAAGCGTATTACCCGGAAAAGTGTTGATGCAGATAGGTACTCCTTGTTCATCCATAAACAACCCCATCTGTACAATAGGTAATTTCCTGTTCTCCTTGGAGACGCCCATTTTTCTTAAACCTTTTGTCGTAGACCCATCTTCGTTGATGACATCTTCATCAGGATGCTCAATTTCGAAGAAAAAGTTGGTCACATCGTAATAAATCAGATGAGTGGTGCGGTTAAATTTCTGAACTAAGGAACGATTGAGCTTATTGACCAAAGACTTCTTGTAATCATAGATGAAGTCGAGAGTGTCATAAACGTTATGATCGTAAAATGAATCCTTTAAGATAGGCAGATAATAATCATCATTTTGAGCGACTGTTTTGATCTTGGAAGAAGGATTCAGAATGCGACCATAAATAAGCAGGCGAAAGAAACCAGTAAGATCAAATTGATAGTTGGTCAATTGTTTATAACGATTGAAGAAGGAAATCAATCCGAGTTCTTCCATGATTCTTTCGATGAGGACATGAGAAAATAATTTAGGATGACCAATACATAAGGGATCGCCTTCCTGAAGTTCGAAATGATACTTCTCTCTATAAGGAGTAGAAGAACAGTAAGGGAGAAGAGCAGGAATGAGTGGATCACCTCTTTTGAAGGAATCCTTGAGACGATCAAGGAAATCAGGCTGACCATCATCAAATTTGGCGAGAGGGCCGATATTATAAATATATTTTTTACGAACAGAACGAGAGCCGTCCGGTTTAGTGAAACGTTGGGACTGGACAAGACGAAGATAAGGGATACCGTTATTAGAGAATTTTTCGATGAACAAG
>FCNA01000139.1 GCA_900018345.1 Clostridiales bacterium CHKCI006 | reverse complement strand
CGCAATAATAGATGAAGCAATCTTACCAATAGTTCCCTCAACACTTGCTTTTTCTTTTTTATCTTAAATTTAAGATAAAAAAGATTATCTCTAAAAAAAGATTATCTTCAAAATAGAGAAGATAACCTCTTATTTAAGATGTTTTTTGTTTTATTTTTGAAGATAATGTTTTTACTCCAAACCACAATATTTTAATAAATCCGCTTCTTTTCCTTTCCACTTTTTTTCTTTTCTATTAGGATTTGATGGAAAATTATCTTTGACTGCTTCTAGTGCTTTTCTTATGTCTTCATCATCAGCATATGCGTATATAGAGGTTGTCATTATATTTGAATGCCCTAGAAAATCTTTTATATAGGACATAGGTACTCCATTTTTGTACATTGCCATAGCTATTGAATGTCTAAGCATATGTGCGTGTAAGTTGAGTGGAAAATCTGGCGTTTTTTCATGAATTTGTCTTGCATATTTTTTTAATATTGCATCAACTGTTCCTGGACACATTTTAGTTTTAAGATTTTGATGTTTTGTGTAAAACAAATATTCATCTGCTTTTGAATTATCATGAAACTGTTTCAAATAATTGTCAAGGTGAACAACAACTCCTTCTAGTATAGGGATTCTTCTGACTTTGTTGCCTTTACCTAAAACTCTAATCTCAATTCGATTATCAAACCTATATATATCATTTAATTTTAAATTTAATAGTTCATCTAAACGTATTCCAGTTTCATACAACATGATCATTAAAAATTGATTTCTTTTTCCTATTCTTAATTTTGTATCTGGCTCATTCAACAATAGCTTAACTTGATCTGTCGTCAAATACTCTAGTTTATTATTTTTTCCGCCTTTAAATCGGTGAATACTTTTAACTTTTACATAATAGTTGTATAATTCTATATCTTCTTCCGCGCAATACTTTAAAAAAGACTTAAACGCAGATAATCTAAGATTAATTGTATTTATT
>FCNA01000143.1 GCA_900018345.1 Clostridiales bacterium CHKCI006 | reverse complement strand
TTTGGATTTTAAGTATCTGATTACTAAAGCAACTTCATCTTTCACTGATTTTAGACTGTTTAAGCATTTTTTCATCATCCTTGGCTAGGATGAATGCTTTTTTTGTTCTGAGTTTCCGAGACTACTCAATTATAACGAAATTAGCTATATTCAGGCAACCATTTTTCCGTTATAATGAAGTTATAACAATGACTGCATCAAAAGACGAGAAAACAGTAAAGGTCAGCTAGACCGCTCAGGAACAGGCGCATCTGGACCTGTTTGATGAAGCTTTGGGTACAAAGAGCGATGGCCCCTCTTCTGAAATATAAAAAGGGTTTGACAAAACAACATCAAACGGGGATCACCAAATGTCAAAACCGGATGCAACAAATACGGATAAACAAATACGCATTGAAGGAGGAAAAGAAAATGCAAGCCATTCAAATGATTTTATGTGATTTAGACGGCACACTGCTTAACCCGGATGGAATCGTCAGTGAACGCACCAGAAAAGCCATTCATGATGTCAGACAAAAAGGCATCCTCTTTGGGATTGCCACCGGGCGCAGTCTGCACGGAGTTCAAAAGCTCGTCCATGACTGGCAGATTGCTGATGACTGTGACATTCTGATGGGCTTTAACGGAGCTGAGCTGATCGACCATCAGCTCCATCTCCATGAACTGCAGCATGCTCTCGATGGCGCCTATCTTAAGGAGATTGCTTCTCATTATCTGGATATGGATGTCAATCTCATTGTTTATGACGGTGGCGACATGTACTGCACCCGCGATGACGAAATTGGTGACCGGATTGCCACACATAATTATTTTACGAAAAAGCATTTGGATCTGGCGACGTTCTTTGAAAACAAAAGCTATATCAAATTGCTGGTAGCTATTGATCCAGCCAGGATGGATCAGGTCATTGAACGCTCTAAGACCTTCCAGAGTCCACATTATCGCTGCTTCCGTTCTGCACCCCACCTGTTTGAATACGTGCATCCGGAAGTCTCAAAGAGCCATGGTATCCAACATATCTGCAATCTGCATGGCTTTGATATGAATGCTGTCTGTGTCTTCGGAGACGCTCAAAACGATATGGAAATGGTACGCGACTGCGGTCTAGGCATCTGTATGGCAAATGGTGACGAAGTCACTAAAGCCGTTGCCAAAGCCATTACGTTGAGCAATGCCGAAGATGGCGTTGCCACTTATATTGAACAACATTTTCTCTAAAAAAAACGGAATCATTTCCGTTTTTTTATTCCTGTTCCATCACTTCAACCAGCTCATCATCCAGCCAACGCCCATACTCGATCGTACCGTCCGCATAATAGAGGGTACCGATGCCATTTTTCATATTATTTTCCCAGTAACCAACATAGCGGTTACCACTAGTCCACCAGTATACGCCATAACCGCTGATCACACCATTATCCCAGGAACCAACATATCTGTCTCCATCAACCCAATGATACTCTCCTTTGCCTTGACGATAACCACCTACAAACTCCCCTTCATAAGTATCTCCTTCGGCATAGACCGCTTTCCCACTACCTTCCAGTTTCCCATTGACCCTGGATCCCGTATAGGTCGTCCCATTTGCATCGGTCCAGGTTTCTGTGTCATCCTCACTGTTCACTTCTTCGGGCTGGGTTCTGTCATCATGCGTATCCGAGTCTTCTTCTGTTTCATCATCATTCGAACGAACTGTCGTCCTATCCTCTTTTTCCTGTTGACCCTGCCAATAATCATAGGCAAAATAGCCTCCAACACCAATCCCAGCAATAAGCAATAAACAAAGTACCCCTCTGGCAAGCTTCTGTCCTGTCGAACGCTTGCCCTTACGGGCTCTTTTTTCTTCTTTCTTTTGTGCCTTCATCATCTGCTTGAGTTCTTTAGAAGTCGGCGTAGGCACTTTTTTGTCTTCTAAAGAAGGCTTTTCTTTTTTTTCAGGCAGTGGCTTTTCAACTATTGACTGATCGGTTTCAGGCATCTTCTCCTCGGCACTCTCTACAACAATATCAAAAGGAGCATTGGTATTTTCCATATTCACCGGATAGATATTTCCCTTTTCATCGACATCCACCAGAATACCACTGATCACAAGATTCTCATGACAACCTTGACCGCTGCAAGTCGCCTGATTCAAAGGATTTAACTTTCCACACTTTGGACATTGGCGCATCCTACGCAATTTCTGTTCTGGCATTTTTCTCACTCCTCACCTTTAATGACAGTTCAAGCCGCTACCTTCCACCTGGGCAATTAACTCATCCTTTGGCAGATCGATATCATCAGCCTCAAACATATTTCCATCAACCATCTCATCCGGACTGCCTTCGATGATAACGACAATCTTTGAACCGTTAGCCTGGCAGCTGACAAGATCCATCGCTTCCTCAGGTAATCCGGCTTCCTGTAAGAAAGCTTCCTTATCATTTCTGAACATTGTGATAAACTCACGTGCCGTACTGCTCGAGCCGGCATCCACTTCCAGCATGAATTCCATATAAGTCAGTGCTTCATCTTCAAAGGTCATCGCTATCTCTGTATCAAATCCTGAAACCGTACCCGAACAAAGCATTTCCGTTTTCTGGCTATCTACGATGTCTTCATAGCTCTTTCCATCGCCGCCCGATCCACTCGACCGCGGTGAATCCAGGTATTCATCCCAGACATAGTAACCTCCGGCACAAATGCCGGCAAACAATAATATGATCAGAAAAAACTTGACCAGACCCGCTCCTTTTTTACGTGGTGGACGTGAAGGGGGCACCGGTGTTGGTCTTGTTATTTGGGGTTGAACAGGGGGTTGTGGCTGTGCTTGGGGTTGGACTGGGGGTTGTGGAGGGACAGAAGAGACGGGTGTTTCCACCTTTTGGGATGCGAATTCCTCAAATTGAACCTGAAATGGTTGACTATCCACCTTTTCCATCGGATAGATCCGCCCGTTTTCATCCACATTGACCATCGTTCCATTTAAGATCAGATTTTCTCCACACTGCTGACAAACCCCCTGATTGACTGGATTCAGCTTCTGACATTGATTACATTGACACATTTGACGCATGTGATCATCCTCCTTTAATTTTCGACGAACATACCTCCCAAAGGAAGTCCCTCTCCATAGGATCGTTCATCACCAAGATTCTGGCAATAATATTTGATATATTTTTCGATTTGAACAGGTGTCGCCTCGGGATAGATCATGCAAAGCATGCTGGCTAAGGCGCTCACATGAGGCGTAGCCATAGAGGTCCCGCTCATGGTCGCATACTGTTCGCCATTAATGCCATAGCTTTCCACATAAACACCGGGAGCAACAACATCCACACTGTCTCCATAATTGGAAAAGCTGGCAATCTGACCCTGATCATCGATGGCTCCTACCACGATACAGGCATCTATATAGGCTGGCGTCACCGTAGCGGTATCCATAGGGGTACCGTTTTCATCACCATTACCGGCAGCCACCACGACCACGATGCCCTGATCCACTGCCTGCAAGATCAGCTCTTCTTCATAACTGCTGTAGGTATTCTTGGTCCCACCTAAGCTCATGTTAATGACATCGGGTTGTTTGGTCATCGCAAATTCAATCGCCTGACAAGTCGTCAGCGTGCTGCACCCCGTAATGCCATCAAACACCCTTACGGGAAAAACCGTGACATCTAAACCACGCGTTGCATCAAGGATAGTTCCTGATACATGGGTCCCATGTCCCCCAATATCTATCAGACCATCTCCGCCATCCACATAGTCTGTTCCAGCCTGGATCCGATCTTGCATTTCAGATGGGGGTTCTATGCCTGAGTCGATGACAGCGACCGTGACCTCACGATTCAGGTTTTCCTGTTGAATATAAGCAGCCAGCTCATCCATCTGCATTGGCGCAATTCCCCAGGAGAGATAATCCTCTCCCGTATATGTGGAGGGATAGGCCATCGTATACGTGCTGGGCATATTATCATATTCATCCCATTCTACAAAACGGACTGCCTCTAATTGCGAAAGTGCATCAAAACAAGCAGCCGCATCTGCCTCATTATCAAATTGGATGATGACAATGCCTCCCTCTCGCGTAATCACATGTGTCGCCGGAAATGCAGTGAGGTCAAGTTCATCCCCATCATAACCAACAATCAGCCGATTGGTAGGCTTTTGTCCACTTTTGACTGCTTCATCATCATAGCGCTCCACCAGCTTAGCTGTCGCTTCCTCATAGGATGCAAATGACGTGGTGTCCTGCAGGGTCGTATGATCAGCGACCGTGACCTTAAAATGTCCTTCACTTCCCAACCAGCCAGTGACCATGATCACCATCAGGATCGCGCCTAGACCAATCATGATACTTCCAAAAATGACGATCTGACGTCGTCGTCTTTGTTTTTTCAGTTTTGAGAGATACGTGATGGCACGCGTATCCCCCTGCTTAGCCGCCTTCTCATACCAGTCCAAGGCATATCTGAAATGGCGAGCAACACCACATCCATATTCATACATTTGACCCATCGCAACCATCGCATCCGGGCAGCCCAGTTTGGCGCTTTTTTCCATTTCATAAACGGCATCTACCACTTTATCCTTTTGAGCCAATAGATCACTTGCACGTAAGAAGAGTGCTCGGGGATTATCCTGCTGTTCAGGCGCCATGGCCCATTCCATCAACAATGCCTCCTGACAGTCTGAGATCCAAAGTTTCTTTTTGGGATCATACATGCGCATCCACCTCCCTATAAGATGGCAGTACCCCAAATAAGAGTCCCCCCATCAAAATAACGAAAGCAAGTTCGTTCAGCTCAGTCAAAGAAAGCGCCACAGCTACCAGCATACCGGATAAAATGTTGCCGAAAAGATAGGCAGCAGGTAACTTGCCATAGTGAAAATAGGCAGCCGCCAACCCAAATAGACCAAAGACAATCAGACGAACGGCTAGATACACAAACATCGGTTCGGGACAAGCTCCTGCCAACAACAATCGATCAGCCATCACCAGACCACCTGACGAAGCAAAAGCTTCATCGAAAGCAGCCAGGATCTCCTTTTGATCGACCGATCCACCATGATCAACTTCTATGAACATATCCATACCACCGCTTGCATCGGCAAAGTCGATCAACTTGTCCACATTTTCCGCTAAAGCAAAATCATTCTCGATACGGATCGTGTATACGCGGATATTGGCTGCTGTATAATCACTGATCAAATCATCGCTTAACGGCGCATCTCCATCCGTCAACATGATGACAGCAGGGTTCTCTTTGCCTTCTAAAGATTGGCGGGCAAATTGAAAAGCATTATCAAAATTCGTTCCACCGACAATATCCATCGTTTCAATAAAAGTGATTGCTTCCGCTTTTCCGGCATCGTCCATGATCAAAAAATCGGTTGCATCCAATACCAGGCTCGCAAAACTGACGACCTGAACCTCATAATGTTCATCCAGCGAGTCAATGATCGTACTGGCAGCTTCCTGACAGTCTGCCTGAAAATCCTGCATTGAATTAGAACCATCCAACATAAAGACGACCTGAACCTCTTCGGAAACCTCATTCCAGGATAAGCTATAGAGCACCTGTCCACCCGCACCAAGTCCAAAAGCTGCAGCCAGACAAAGTACAAGACGCAAAGGATGCGCAGATGGAAATAAGATTTTCGTCGATCGGGAAAATGCATTGCCCAAATGACTGCCCACATAACCTGCCAATAATGGTAGACTCAGGCATGCGCCGGTCCAAAGGATCGGATATTCTTGCGCAAGCATCTCCTGCTCCAACAATCCCCAAAAAACAATACTGGAAAAGAGGATAGCGCATAGTGGGACCCAAAAGTTATATGTCTTCTTCATTCTCATCCTCCTCCCCCACTTGCCAGCTTAGACATGTCAGCTTATGGAGAGACTGCATCAACCCTTCCATGATCAGCTGTCCCTCAGTTGAGCTAAAGAATGGGTGGTCTTTTTGGCGATGGATCAAAAGCAGCAGCGGTAAAGCACAATGTATAGGCTGATATTGCTGATAACCATTCTCATTAAGATCAAAG
The DNA here is from genome assembly GCA_900018345.1 of Clostridiales bacterium CHKCI006. Lineage (GTDB taxonomy): Bacteria > Bacillota_I > Bacilli_A > Erysipelotrichales > Coprobacillaceae > Fimiplasma > Fimiplasma intestinipullorum. The sequence goes on along the minus strand of FCNA01000143.1, from coordinate 52,548 downwards.
ATCGGTTCATCAACACTCTGCCAGCCCGTAATGGACAAACCGCCATAGATCTGGACCGGAACGACCGTATAACGACTTCCTGAAAGGCTCCGGCAACGCTCTTGCAAAGAAGCGACAAAGTTCGCATCAAGATGATCATTATGACGGAAGGTTGCCTTTTTCTCAAAATAACCCACCAAATAAATCAGCGGAAGAGTCAACTTATCCAGAAAAGGCTGCAGCGCATCAAGATAATGCCGTACTTTAAAGGACAGCACCGGCTCAGGCAGAAGCACCCACACAGCCTGAACCTCCTCGGGTATGGTTCTAAGCGTCTCAGGAGTATAGGTATTGAGTGAGAGCCCTAAAAAATGATCCTGACGACCAGCTGGGCTGATCTCATAAACATAGGCCTGCCTTTCTTGCTCATTTTTTTCCCGCAGGGGGATATAAGGCAAAGCTTCATCATCCATAAAACAGTTTTCCAGGCGCTTCTTGGCACGAACTGTCCGGGTAATCGTCCAAAGATCCTGAGTATAGAAGGCAAGCCCTTCATTAGCACTCAAATGACTCATATCGATCTGCATACTGGCCAGATAATCTTCGATCAATGCATCACTCGGTCCAATTAACATGATCTCCACTACATGCCCAGCCCGTTGAAAATAGGGATTTTTCACTACCGGAGCCTGCTGGGGCTCAACAACGGGTGCTGGTGCGGGCTTGGCAGGCTGCGTCTCTTTCACACTGTTTTCGCGTTTAGGACTAGTGATGTGTCGCCTGGTCTTAAATATACCGAATACCATCTAAAGAGCCTCCTTCTGTTTGAATTCATCTGCACTGAAAACTCGCCTTGGCGGCTGCTTCCATAACCACTTTGGTTTCAGATAACGGCAAGTATCCTCCCAGCTATAACTGCATACCGCATAGTGGATCAGACCTCTAATGCTAAGCGGTGAGCGTTCCACCAGAAATGCCGACGTCTGCTCAAGTTCTGCTTGAAACAGACGAAAAAAGCGTGGTGCATCGATTTGGAAGCACATCCCTTCATCAAATGAAAGACAAGCAAAGAAATCCTGTTCTAATTGATGATAATGACAAAACCAGTGCATAGCGATCCGGGCAATGCTGGCCTGCTCTTCAATCGAACCAAGGATTGCCAGATTCATATAAGCCTCACGATCATCGATGATTCCCCTGAGGTTACGTACTCCAAAAAAAGTGTTCGTTGCCTGAGGAAAAAGCCAGTTCTCATGATCCAGGTCCTGCCAGATCAACCAGAAAGCATCATACGAAAAAAACTGATTGACCACTGGGGGCAGCTCTGTCACTTCCTTCAGTCGGCCTTCTTCCAGCCGACTGAAGTAGAAGCCCTTTTGACTCATGGCATAGGAACCATAAAAATAGACTTCCATCGTTAGATACCACGGGGATTCTGAATGATGAAATAACCATCCTGAGCGTAAAGTCCGGATGACCGTTTCAGCTTTTGACGCAAAGTATTCAAAGCGACCTGGACCTCATTTTGACTTCGCCCGCTGATGACATTGTTGCTGACCTGGAACAGGGGATTCTTGACTTTCATGTTGAGCTGTGCCTGAACCAGGATATACGTTAAGGCATAGACCATCGGCTGCTCACAGAAACGCGGAGAATAGCCACGTTCCCGTGGATCCAAAAATTCCGGTTCCTGATAAAGCGCAACCATCCGGCCTGTCTTCTCATCCTTCCGGAAGCGGACAAAATCAATTCCGCCGGCCGAAAGGATCGGGGTGATGGCAATCGTACAGCTGCTTGCCAGCGCCTGTGTTGAACGCAGATACAGGATCAATTCCTGATAACCGAAACTGACAGCATTGACCAATTCACGCATATAATTACGATTAAAGACATTGAGCTGAGGCGTATTGGTCAAATGATAGTATCTCTCACATTTAATCGGTACGAAGAGGATCATGCGATCCTGAATATCAGAAACAGATAAGCTATTTTTAAAAAAGTTGGTAATTTCTAAAGGTTTATTATACTCTTCATGATAAGCACCATAACCTTTACCTGTCATCTTGCTAAATAAGTAAGGCGTATCGATGGCGATAATGATAACCTGACAATTATGGATCAATGCCTTCACCTGCTCCTGATGTGCGTCAGTCAGCCATTCACCAGGGATATCATGCATTTCAAAAGGGATCCCAGTGCCCTTTCCGTTGATCGTCAGACGAAAAGAATAAGTCTTCTGGGCACTGGTGGGATTGTCATCCATCTCAATACGTGTCAGCGGCGTCTTAAAGATCTCCAGCTTCTGCTGGATCTTGATTCGCGCATTAGCGAGGTCCTGACGGGTCCGCTCATCTAAAATGCTGATTTCCATTCCAGTTCCCGCTAAAGCTTTATTGATCTCATTGCACATGCTGGCAAGGACCGTGGTCTTTCCACAGCGCTTGCCGCCTAGCATCAGAATATTCACATTTTGATTATTCATTTCCATGTCCCTCCTAATAGCGTGCTAAGGTAACCAGTTGACCGAGATCCTGCAAGATCGTATGATATTTTTCAACCAGTGCGTTGGGTTCGTCATATTTTTCCAGATTATCCTGCCATAACTGCTTGCTGTATTCCATAAAGAATTCACCCCAGACGGTGTCCATGCTCTTAAACTGCCCATCCTTCAGATTGCTGGCAAAGGTCAGCCGATCATAAAATTCCTCACTGGCAGCATAGAAAGCCTGATTAGGTGCACGATAGAGCTTCGAGAGCGAATAACGTAGATCATCCTCAATCACCGAAAGACGACTGGTCAGATAGTGATAGACCGCCTTTCCGGCATTCGCACGCTGGAAATTGTACATCGGCATCGCATATTCCTGACAGATTGGATTGATGATATAGAGCTGTCGACGAATTTCCTGGATCAACTGTGCCCGCGTATTAAACTCGAACTGATAGAGGAACTGGAACGCTTTATGGATCTGCTCATACTGCGGCTTATCATTGATGACATGATCCATCATTTCCTTCAGCCATTCCACCATATCTTCTTCATCCGTCTTCTCGACGCCCTCTCCATCAGAGAGATTCTTGAGCTCATGATAGAGATCGCTGACCAGCGAATTCTTAAATTCTTTGGTTTCTTTTTCCAGCACATCATCAATAGCGATGAATTGATCAGTAATCTCATTACGCGTATAGTGCAAAGCCGCGTGCCACAGATCCACCGGCAAAAGCGCACCATTTTCATTAATGGTCTTTTGCAGCACTTCAGCACTTGGGGGCAGATCATCCATATGATTCAGGATCTTCTGCACGCGATTCCATAAATTGCTGTTAGGCTGGTCCTTTTCCTCATTCCAGTATTCCACCCGATTGCGCAGGTTCGCCGCCAGCTTATGATAACAATCCTTGCCCTTCAAAAAGGCTTTAATTCCTTCCTGAGCACCTGGATCAAAGGTCTTGGCTTCGGGCAGCTCGGCAATGAAGGCTTCGTATTTCTTAAAAAAAGCTTTTTCCAACTCATTGATCTCATTGAGATACGCCTGATCGATCGTATCCATATTTGCCACCAGCTTTTGCAGCATCGGCATCACGAAATGATCACGAACATCCACAGGATCCGAACAATCCACGATCATGCAGTCACACACGGCAAAATTGCCATTTTCCACATCATGCTTGAAAGCATGGACCACGTTATCATTTTGTCCCTTATACCAGTTGACGGCATAAAAAAGCCATTGATCCATGCGACGATTCTTGAAATGATCACGCAGCAGGTTGTAGATCTGTTCATCGGTCTTATGCACACCGGCAATCGGTTTGGTCACAACGATAGCGGCGTCGCATTCCTGATCCACCGTATTAAGCATCGCCTCTTCGATCCCGAACTGGGTATCCTCCAGACCAACTGTATCCACCAGGACGATGTCCCCGCAGTCCTCATAGAAACGACAGTAAATATCCGCTCTCTGAACCGCCAGATAACTGTAATAGCGTTCCAATTCTGGATCATCACTCGATTTTCCGTTATTTTGCGCCACATAGGTACGAATCAATTCAGGATCTGTCATAACTTCCGGACTCTTTCCGAATAAATCACGGATTTCTTCAAAATGTTCAACGATCTTGGTGAGATGCTTGAGTGGTGTGGCCTGCGACACATTTCCTTCCTCCACTCTCAGTTCCAGCTCACTTAAGGGCAAGTACGCAATATCATCGAATTCAACAGGATGATCTTCCAGGTAGCTTGGATCAATGCCCTGAATATACCCCTCAACGATCCGCACCAGATCCTCCGGCTGCTTAAAGGTGATCTTCACCTTGACTTCGCCCACCTTTTGACTCATATCATTGTGGATAATGGAGGTTGCCCCCGTACAGTCAGTGGCACTATATGCCGGAATGATATCATTATCCAGATTACCAACGGTCTGCAGAAACTGACTCTTCCCCTGTCTGGCCCGTCCGACCGTAGCAATACTGATGTAATTGCGTGAAAAACGCTTCATCCCTTCGTTCATCCGCCGAATCAGGATATCTAGCTCGCGCTGAACCTTTTTCGTTTGCACCGTACTGAATAATTCCATATACTGACGCCGCAGTTTCTCATCTGAAATCTGTCTGGCCTGTGAGTACAACTGGTCACATTCTCTTAGCTTGTCTTTGACCTGTTGAAGCGTTTCCTTTTTCTTCTTCAGCTTTTCCCCTTTTAACTGACGAATGCTGATAATTTGCTGAATCTGATCCTTAATGGCCATATTTATTCCCTCCCCATTTTTTAATCATACAACAAAGGGAAAGCAAAACGATCTGCTTCCCCTTTTCTCATGCGCACCTATTCTTCGCATCATCGTAGTTTTCATCAGTCGCTCTACAATCATTTATTGTCTGCTGATATAATCATTATATCAAAATTAAAGCACTTTGAAACAAATCAATTCACAATTTGTGACAATTTTCAAAATATGAAAACACTCTCAGATAGTGAAATACTGCAAAGAAGAGATCAGGCATAGACTAGAAAAAAGAGAAACTGATGATTTCCCTCATTTAACGCTCTTCAGGCGAAATAATGAGCTTTATACCATTCAAATATTAAATGCGTCAGACAATCAAAACAGATAATCGACATGAATGGTTCCATACGATATGGATCGTACGCTTTAAACACATCTTCATAGAACCTTAAAGATCATCTCACTAAATAAGGCGATATCCTCCTTATTTTGGTTTGGACTATGTCCGGACATGGTGAAGAGCATGCCTTGCCAGCAGGAGGATACCGGCGTTCACATGCTTCCTCTGTAGCCAAAAAAGCAGTCTGTCACAACTGCTTTGCATGATCTATACGCTGTTTTATTCCAATGAAACAGCCATCTTTGTCTTCTCTTCGGGATGCCAGTTATCTCTTCGCTTGCCCACCATATCCTGTACCTTTAAACAGAACACTGTGGTCGCTTTCATCAGATCGGTATTAAACTGAAACGCTTCAGAATGATAATGTCTCATTAAGATCTTCAAAGCGTCATACTTGTATTCGTCATCAACAAATTCAATCGTTCCATGACCAATAACACTGGCATAGCCCATGGTGCAGGACATTCTTTCTTTATAAAGAATGATACGATGCTCGCAGTCCATTTCAAAAGTCGCTTTAGGATGCTTGCGTATCAAGTCTAATTTCTTTCCCTGATTGGCACTATGAAAATAGAAATACACCTGCCCGTCCACAACATCGACCCCAAAATTTAATGGGACAATATAGGGATATTCCTCATCAATCAGAGCCAGCCGACACGTATCACACTTGTCAATGATCTTCATGATCTCATTAAAATCTGTTATTTCTCTATCTTTTCTTCTCATTTATGCTCCTCCAACCTGACCATCCTTTGCCTTGTTTTGTTTAAACAACGGGTCCCGCTCAATACACTACTTATCATAGACACTTCCCGCAGACAATTCAAGAGGACATATGAGATCAGTGACAATATCACAACATCATCCATCAAAAAGCGCATATGCCTGTTACATTGTGACAAAAGATGGCCATTTATCCTTTGAACTGTTGATTATATAGACGCTCATACAACCGATCCCATTCTTCAGCATGACTCAAATTTTCCGAAATGAGCAGGCTGTAGACAAGATCAAACAGATATTTAAGGGACACATAAAAGATCATATCCTTCAACCCTGCAAATTCATCATGAATGACCCCATATAATGTTAGCGCCTGTTTCTTGGTAAGCGGACTGGCTTTATGACTCGTGATAATGATCAAAGGCAGGCCACGCTGCATGAGTATATTCGCCACATTTTTCAAATGTGGATCCCTGCCGTACTTACTGATGACGATGACTATATGCTGATCATCGCTATTTAAACTTAACCATAGTTGTCTATCTTCATTTTGATAGACTGTGACGATCTTTCCCAGGCTGCATAAGAGGTGACTGGCATAATCGCCAATACAGGCATTCGTATCTTTCGCAATGATATCAATATATTGCTTTTGGGAGATGCAGGCCATCACCTGTTTAAAGGTCTCAAAAGAGATCATGCTTCGCGTCTGATCAATGATTCCCGCTTCCAGTGCCGCTAATTTATCCATGATCGAAAGCAGACCTTCATGAGATAGGATCTCCATTTTCTGCAGATGATACCGACTTAAAAAATCGTGAAGATGAATCTTGAAATCACCGTCATTCGCAAAGCCTAACTTTTTGACAAAGCGGAGAACCGCCGTCGCATTGGTATACGTCTTTTCAGCCAGTTGACGAGTAGACATGTGAACCACTTCTTCACTATGATCGAGCACATATTGAAGCATATATCTGTCATTTTCATTCAGTTGATAATCTTGGACGATGTGTTCCAGGATCCTCTCCATTTTCATCCCTTCATTTCGTTTAGGTTGGCCAGACGATGCATCATGTCTAAGCAAACTAAGCCTGTTTGGCTGATTCTTTTCCTATCTGAAAAGAGACAGAACTGATCGTTCCGTCTCACCATCCTTTAATTCTGTTCAATCGCTTCTGTGACTGCAGGGACCACCTGTTTTTTACGTGAGATGACACCTGGCAGGAAAGCCTCATTTTCCTTCAGTTCCACATTGAAAGCACGATTGGCAATTTCTTTCTTTGGACCTGCCGCGAACAGTACACTGGCAGCATTCAAGACATCTGTCAGTAATAACAGAACAAGATCCAGGTTCTGTTCATGGGCCTGTTCATCCATATAGGCAAGCATGTCTTTCTTGTATTCCGCAAAGCCATCAATATCCATCGTATTGACCTGAGCAATGCCGACCTTGCGATCAGAAATCGTGAAGCGTTTGTAATCCTGATTGAAGATCTCAGCCACCGTGAATCCTTTAAGTGATGTTCCTGCTTTAAACATCTCCTGAGCATAGCTAACCATATCGACACCGGCAATATCGGCTAAGTATTTCGCAATCCTGGTATCCACCGGTGTGCAGGTTGGGCTCTTAAATAAAAGGGTATCAGAAATGATCGCACTCAACAGGGCACCGGCAATCTCTTTAGGAATCTCTACACCCTGTTCCTGATAAGCTTTAGTGACAATGGTTGCCGTCGAACCCAATGGCTCACAGCGGAAATAAACAGGACCTGTCGTTTGAATATCGGCCACACGGTGATGGTCAATGATCTCTAAGATCTCTGCTTCCTCCAAGCCAGGAATGGATTGGGCGCGCTCATTATGGTCAACCTGGATGACTTTTTTACGCATACCACTTAATAACTGATAACGTGACAAGGTTCCAACAACACGTCCATTGAGATCAACAACAGGATACGCTCTAAAACGGGTCTCGGTCATGACCTCTTTCATATAATCCACCGTATCATCCGTTGAGAAAGTAGTGATATTTCCCTTCTGCATGACAAATTCCACCGGAACGGACTGAATGATCAGCTGTGAAGTGACAAAAGTATTATGCGGTGTGGAGATCGTCGTAATATTGGCTTCTTTGACTTTCTTGGATAATTCAGGTGTCAAAGTCAGCGATCCTGTCAGAATGATCAGGGAAACCTGCTGATCCAACAACATGGTCACCGCTTCTTCACGGTCCCCCCCCACAATAACAATATCGTCTTTTTTGATTCGCTTTTTCGCTTCTTCATTATTCATGGCCGCCACATGGATCTCACCTTTAAAGATCTTGACATCACGATTGAGGTGCAGCACCTTAGCATCCAGGGTATCCACGATGTTTTCAATGGAAGTCCCACTTTTAGCCAGAATATTGCTATCCCAGTCATCCATATAACCGGCAATGATATTAGAAGTTGACAGCACCCCTAACAAATGGGAATTTTCATCCAGGACAGGTGCAGATTTCAGATTTCCCTGTTTCATCAGTGCCCAGGCCGTCTTTAAAGTCAGTTCCTTGGCAAAAAGGGTCACCTTATCATAATCCAGATCTTCGACCTTCTGTTTGACAGTTTTCAATAAGACCGGTTTTTCTAAATGAAAATAATCGAGAACGAACTGCGTTTCCTTGTTCACTTCTCCTAAGCGCACCGGAATGGCATGATATTTGCCTGTAACATTCAACAGGTGAGCATAAGCAATCGCACTGATGATCGAATCCGTATCGGGATTACGATGTCCGCTCACATAAACGGTATCTTTCATAACGAACCTCCTCTAATATTTTGTAAATAGCGATAAATTGTTGGGGTAGAGCTATGGATGATGTTGGCGACAATATGTATAGCGCCTTTCATCTGAAAGACACCTTTCTGATTTAAATACGAAACAACACGCTGTTTTTCCTTAGCCGTCAGTCGAGATGAATCGAAACATCCCATGTCGCTCAAAGCCTCCTGACAGTATTGTGAGATCGTCGTTTCTAAATCATTGGACAAGATCTCGATCGGATTTTCCATCTCATACTCCATCTCTGGCTCCGTGCTCATGCCTAAGATGCGCTGCAGAGCCTGGTTGATATAGGCATAATCCGAAATATTGACATTGATGCACAACATTCCGATGAGTTCTCCATTTTCATCTTTAATAAAATAAGAGGAAGAACGCAGCAGTTTTCCATCCTGACTGAGGGATTTATAGTTCATGACAAAATCCTGCTTCAAATATTGTTTTTCCTCTATGATATGTTTTCCCAGATTAGTTAAAGTAGAGCCCACTTCGCGCCCGCTTAAACCGTTGGCCAAAGCAACAATAGGGCCATCCTTAAGCGTCATATCGTGCAACGCGATCTCGACATTTTCCCCTAACGCCTGTGCTAAAAAATGTACCAGGGGGACATAGCGTTCTAATAATTGATGCATCCAATCATCCTCTCTTTCCTTATTATATAGCAATTTCAACTTGAACTCAATCTCTAAGTATTGAAAAAACATCCCTTCAGGTTTTAACCGAAAGGATGCATTTCAATGCGCCTGGTAGCGACTTTTTCTAAAAACACCGCATCATGTTCCACAAAAAGCATCGTAGGCTGATAGGTCAGGATGACTTTTTCGAGTTGGGCACGACTGATGATATCGAGATAGTTCAAAGGTTCATCGTAAATATAAAGGTGCGCCGGCTTGGCCAGACTGGCTGCAATGAGGATCTTTTTTTGCTGACCGGGACTCATGGATTCCATCGGTCGTTCAAAATGCTCCTTGGTCAGTCCTAATTTAGCCAGGATCGCTAAAAATAAACTGATATCCAGCCCTTCACCTTCAGCGTAGGCAATCATGGGACCCTTTAAAAATGAGGGATCCTGAGCAATAGAAGAGATGACTAAATCGGAAGGGATCTCGATCTTGCCGGAAAGCAAATGCGTCTGATCCTTGGTCAATAGATGCAGCAGTGTTGATTTGCCACACCCGTTACCGCCCACCAGGGCAATGCGATCATGAGGTTGCATTTCGAAACTCAGCGGTTCAAATAATGGGGCTTCATATCCGGCAGTGACGCCGGTCATTCTTAGCACATAGGAACGGCGCAAGGGCAAGAGATGGATCTTCAGATCTTCCTGCTCCTCCAGATCCCTTAATAATGTTTTTTTCTCATCGATGTGTTTTTGCTGGCGTTTCTCCAGACTTTTAGACCGCTTCATCATCTTGGCAGCCATATGCCCAACGTAGCCTTTGTCCGCCGCACCGATCTTGCTCTTCTCGACCTGATCGCTCCAGTCAGCGGTCTGCCGTTTCGCTTTCTCCATTTTTTTGATTTCCGTCTTCAACCGCTGCTGCTGACTCTTCTCGTCCTGCATGCGTCTTGACATATTGTCTTCCCAACTTGAATAGTTGCCTTTTTGAATATCGATGCTCGTCTTATTTAAAGACATGATGTGATCGATACAACCGTCTAAGAAAGCACGATCATGGCTGACAAGGATAAAGCCTTTTTTCTTTTTCAGGTAAGCGGAGACCAGTTCACGACCTTTCAAGTCAAGATGATTGGTCGGCTCATCAATCAATACAAAGGTATCATCGCGAATAAACAGACTGGCCAGTAAAACTTTGGTCTGCTCTCCCTGACTCAGGGTATCGAAAGGACGATACAGGACCTCGCTGTCTACTTCCAATAAATTCAGCTCGCGTTCCAATTGCCACGAGGCCACTTCACCCAACAGGTCTTCGATCACAAACAACGTCAACTGCGTCGCATCTTGGATCTGAAAAGGAAAATACAGATAGTCGACCGGACTGATCACAGTGCCTTTTCCTTTCTGCTTCCCGCTTAAGATCTTAAACAGCGTTGTCTTGCCTTTCCCGTTGCGTCCTGTCAAACCTAATTTCCAGCTCGTATCCAACTCAAATGAAACGTCCTCAAAAATATTTTCACTGCCATCTTCATAATGAAAAGTTAAATGGCTGACTTGAATCATGGACATGTTGATCTCCTCCTCTCCACAAAAAAAGACAGGTAAAAAGTTTCTACCTGTCATTACTTACATGATATCCAGATGTCCACTTTCTGCGCATGACAAAAACACTGCTTTCACAAACCATTTTTGTCGTTTTCATTTTTTAGCAGAAAGTATGATACATCCTTCCATCCCCTTTTAGCTCACATTATACACAAGCCTATCTGACTTGTCAACTAGCCAAGTGCTACATCCAGAACCATCATCAGCACAAAACCAATAAAAAGACTCACGGTCGGTAAATTGCTGTGCTTTCCTTCCTGGGATTCAGGAATCAATTCCTCGACCACCACATAGATCATTGCCCCCGCTGCAAAGGCCAGACAGGCAGGCAGCCAGGGAACAAAGAAGCGCGTCAGATATATGGTCAGCAAACCGCCTAAGGGCTCTACGACACCGGATAAAACGCCGTAGATAAAGGCTTTCCAGGAACTGATGCCCGTCCCTTTCAGAGGCAGGGATATAATCGCACCTTCCGGAAAGTTTTGCAGCGCAATCCCGATGGCAAGCGCCAAAGCACTGCCAAACGCCATCTCATGTCCGGCGCCCATCGCGCCAGCCAAGACGACACCGACAGCCATTCCTTCAGGAATATTATGCAAAGTGACCGCTAAGAGCATCATGGTGCGCTTTTTCAAATGACTGTGGATCCCCTCCGGATCCTCATGGTTCAAATGCAGATGGGGCGTAAGGGTATCCAACCCCAATAAAAACAGCATGCCCAGTAATAATCCCCCGGCTACCGACAAAAGAACATTGCTGCCATTTTGCTCAGCCATTTCCATCGCCGGAATAATGAGTGACCAAACAGATGCTGCCAGCATCACTCCGGATGCAAATCCTAATAACACTTTTTGAAGTTTGTCAGAGACTTTGTCTCTTACCAAAAAAATCATCCCTGACCCAAGCGTCGTTCCCAGAAAAGGAATCAGTAGAACGATCAGCGTTGTTGTTGGCATAAAACACCTCCTCACTTTCCTATATTATAGCCTATTCAGTTAGTCTTAGCTAACTAAATGCTCATTCTTTTTCTAACATCGATTTTACGTAAATCTGACATGAACATGATAGATAAAAATATAACCTATCGTTACAATAGATAATAGAGGAGGTGTTTTTGATGAGTCTTTCTGCAGCGACGATCCGTCTAGCCAAACAATATTATCGGACTCGCAAAAATCATCTCATGCTGGGACTTTTAGGAATCATTGTTTATATGATCCTATTTCGTTATCTGAATCATGGCTTGCAATTAGACAACTTCTCCTTACTGATGATCCTGCTGATTTCCTGTTTGGCCTTTTTGGTTTACATATGGCCTAAACCTAAGCATTACCCCACCCAGGACCCCTATCTAGTGAAGGTGAGACCCGCCTTGATGAAGGATCTCTATCCCGAAGCGCGTTTTGTCATTCGTCAGGATTACGAGACCATAAAGACCCATATTCAACCATTTATCCACGGGACGCTCTTCATTTATGGCGGAACTCTAAAATATGATCATATTCAGGTTTCCCATTTTATTGAGAAAGATAACACCCACCGAACGGAATGGCTGATTTATGAAATGCGCATTCCTGCGACCAGTTTTGCTTCGCGTTTACCCGAAGTCATGATCAGCTATCGCGAACCGCTCGAACCACAAAATGGCTTAAAACCACCTTACAAGTCCATTCAAGTACCTGGTCATTCCCTTTACCTTATCAGTCCGGAACCCGAACAGGTCCTCAACAGTTTTAATGATTCAAGACTGGAAAACATTCAGCGTTTCTATGCCAAAACGCATCATCAGATGCGCCTGTATATTACCAATCAAACCCTCTATGTGCTAGATCCCCATGCCAGCTTGGATCAGAACTGGCAGCAGGACACCCATCTGAACCTCTTAGAGATCCAAAACCACTATCAGCACATGCAGGAGGTCCTGATGTATTTAAAGGAAACTCCTTTTGTATGAAACTCAAAAGCCGCTGTCTATACAAACGGCTATGGGTGCTGTTTTCCGCATTGCTTTTGACAGGTTGGATAGGGGTCATCACAGCCTGGTTATCTAACCAGTGTGAATTAGGTGCCCTCATTGCCTACAGCTTATTCATGGCCGGCATCCTGGTGTTTGCCCGGCATTATCTTGGTCTAAGCGACTGGATCGGTTTTGAAGCATGTGAGGACGATCTAGGCAAAGACAGGATCCCCACCTTGATCCAACAGGAAAACTGGACCTACCATACTAAACAACTGGCCTATTCAGCCCACTGGCTCTATTATAAAGGGCATTTCATGCCGCGCTCCTGGATCATTGCCGTCAGGGCATATGCTTCTTTTGACCAGGCAGATTCACTCATCTTTGATCTATGCAATGGCCGCCAAGTAAGGACGGACTGTCACGAAAAAGAGACCTTGAGCTTGCTTCAGGAGCTGGAAAAGATACTGCCCAATGCGCGTTTCCACCAGTCTTAAGAAGATAGCCTACCGATCACCAGAGCTAGGATAGCAAAGAAGAGACCCATCCCCATACAAATAAAGATGGCTTTCCGATAAGTGGGGAGCGTATTTTCAATGGCTTCTTCTTTTTGAGGATCGATCAATAGTTCGATCCCTTTTTCTTTATCCGGATGGGTATAGGGCGTTTCGAACCAATGTTCATCCCCACCATAATGGTAACTAAAAAGCATATGATAGCTCTTCCCGTTCTCTTCTTCGACCTCCACCTGTCCCAGATACTGCGCGTGCACATGTGCCTGACCAACCGCCTGCCAACGTCGCTTCAACTTCAAGGAAAGATGAATCAACCAGATGGCGATACCTATCAATAAGATGGCCACCCCGACAAACACGAAACTGACGATTGCCGGTCCACTCCATTGCTGAGCCAATTGATCAACCAAACACATCATGAATACCAATGATCCGATGAGTAGATAGATGCGATAAGGAAAACGCGTCACTCCAGAAGTCCGGATCTGCCACTGACCATCCGCCATGCTGACTAGATCAAGCACATGTCCCGGCCAGATCTCATGATCAAGGTCGATGCTTGCCGTTTGCCATCTACCCTCTTCGATCCACTCCAGTTCAATATGATAAGTGATCGACTGATATAATCCAGGATGGATCATTTTGAAAACAGGCCTGCAGGCACGCACACGTGCTTGGACTGTTTTGCTGCCTTTTAATAGCTGTATTCTGGCATGGCGACGCCTTTGATAGAGGATCATCATCAAAACCAAGACACTTATCCACACCGCGCCTTTGATCCACATAGACATCCCTCCCTGTTTAAAGGGTACCGCATGGCAGTATTCTTTTCGACCATGATTCTGTTAAAAAAAGATCAAGTCTTGATGAAACAAAAAGAAGCACTATAACAAAATCACTTTTTGAAAATGTGGATTTGTTTCAACTCTTTTCATTCTCTCATTTTAGGCAATAAAAAAACAGCTTCTCTCTTCTTCTGATTGCAAGATGCAATCTTTTAGCTGATCTGTCTTCTTTTTTCCCTCATCTTGATCCAATACCAATCCATTCAAGCATATCCTTTCAGCACATCTTAGAAAGAAACAACCTCATCATCAGGATCGATCTTGATACTAAATCTAATGGCAAAGATAACTGAATAGCGTTGGATCAACAATGACATCAATTGCATATTATTCAGAGATTTCCTTTGCATCTACCGCATTTGCAACTGCAGATTCGATCGTTTCTTCACTTGTAATACTGCCAAGTAAATCAGGATAAAAAACCACAAATTCTCCTTCTTCTTTGTGCTCTATGATTTCCATTCGATAAGGCCTCTTCATATAATCATTCAGCTTCTTCATTATTTTTCATCTCACTTTCTACAACCTATCGGACAAGCTCCGCATAAACTTTCATAATGGGTTCATGCTTTGGATTCGTTATTGGCTGACATCCAGCTTTTCTGAATGGAAAATAACTGCTGCCACTTCTTGGTGAGTCCATCTGATAACCATACCCCTCTAACACTTTCCAAAGCGCATCAAAACCGGAGGTCTTTTAACAAAGAATAGATACGCAACAATCGCTATCTCATCTATAATTCTCAACCGATCAATGCAGCCAGCGAAAATCATTTGATTGAATGAAGCTTGTTTATGATGAACCTACCTGGTTAATCTCAAGGATTTACTTGAAAGAATCAATGCACCCTTAACATTCCAGTCAACAATTTGTGGTTCACGACACTTGAGCGTAACTACCTGTGGTGAATTTGTCTCCATCTGAATTTGTGTCATGTCTGGCATACGACATCAAAACGTCTTATTAAAGCCATTTTCATATAATATAAAAGGGGATGTAACGAAATCAACTCCTTAAAAAGTCATCTCATTACAGTCCCCCTAAGCTTCCGGTCATTCGTGTAGAAGGCGATAAGCACCGGCACCGATCAGCACGCAAATGAGTCGGAATAAATCTAAATAAACCGAAGCGGCCTCTAACTCAAGTGCAATTGGCATCGCGACATAGACTGCCACCAGCATACACACCATCAATAGAAACCAGCGATTAAAAATAGCCAGCGTAAAAGGCGCTTTGCCCTTATGATAGAGTACCTGGCTCATGTATACGGCACTGCCTAAAGCTAAACAATGGAAATAACTGGCATTCGCTAAAGACGTTCCGTCCAACGTATAGCTCAAGCAGGCAAATACACAGGTCAATATCAACGAGACCACAAAATCCATTGTTTTAGACATATTGATTCCTTCTTTCTTTTCTAAGGCAGGGTTTTTCCTGAAGCCATGTAAAGCTGATACCAGTCTTCCCGGCTCACGGTCACATCACAGGCCTTGGCTAATTCCTGCAGATGTGTGACTGAAGTCGTTCCTGCAATCGGCTGCATCATGGCTGGATGACGCAGGATCCAGGCAACAGACATCGCGGCTTTACTCAAGCCATACCGCTGTCCCATCTCTTCCAGGGACTGGTTCAGTTTCGCATAGTCCGGATGATCAATAAAGTTGCCTTCTTCCCAGCTGGCCTGCAGGATGGACCATGGCTGGATGGTCATTTCATGATAGTAGCAGTAATCCAGGACACTGTCATCGTGATCCAGTGAAGCCGCATTTTTCATATTCACGTTGATTCCCGTATCGATCATGCCGCTGTTGACAAGATTGAACTGGAGCTGATTGATCACCAATGGATGCGCGCTATACTTACCAATCAGCTCGATCTGACGCGGATTCATGTTGGAGACACCAAAATACCGCACCCAGCCCTGGGCATAGCATTCATCAAAGGCACGGGCAACTTCGCGTGGATCCATCAAGGCATCCGGACGATGCAGCAGCAGGACATCTAAATGATCTGTCTGCAGATTCGCAAGACTCTCCTTGACTTTAGCAAGGATGTGTTCCCGGCTCAAGTCATAGGCAACACCTGGTACGATCCCACATTTAGACTGCAATACCATTTTTTCCCGCCATTCTGGATGTTTGGCTAAGACCTGTCCAAATAATCTTTCGCATTCACCGCCACCGTAAATATCTGCGTGATCAAAGAAGTTGATACCTAAATCCAAGGCCGTCCCAATCAACTGCTCGGCTTCCTGCAGGCTGCGTGAAGATAAACGCATGCACCCTAAGGCCAGACGTGAAACCTCCAGATCTGTCTGGGCAATTTTCATATATTTCATTCCCGTTTCACTTCCTTTCATCTTCTATTTTACCTTAAGATGGCTTTCTTGCCAAAACCTTTTCGATTTTCTTGTCTTTTCATTCTGTTTTCAGTAAAATATATCTAGATTCATAGTAAAGGTGGGAGATTATGCCAAAATTACTTTTTTTCGATATTGACAATACCATTTTAGATGAAAAAACACAAACGATTCCTGTTGAAGTACGCCAGGCACTCAAACAGGCGAAACAGAACGGTCACTTCCTGTTTATCAATACCGGTCGGACCAAAGCGGCTTTAAACCAACAGATGACAGGTCTAGGAATGGATGGATATGTGTGCGGATGTGGAGGGTATCTGGAATTTCAGGGGAAGATCCTGAAGACCACTCCTTTGCCCCTTGTCCTGTGTGAGAAGATCAAACACCTGTTGAAGGCATGTCAGCTTTCCGGTGTCCTCGAGGGAACGGAAGCCACCTATTTTGATAAGGACAACCGCAATCCGATCGTTGCTGAGTATCAGCAGCGCCTCGCTAAAGACCAGCTCGTTATCAGCGACTGGGATCAGGATCCTTTGCATTTTGATAAGCTCACTGTCTTTCTTAATCCCGAGAGCGATTTTGAGACTTTCTATCAGGCGCTCAAAGAGGATTTGCATTTTATCAAACGCGGCCCTATTTTCTATGAGCTCATGCCCCATCACATCTCCAAGGCCAGCGGAATCGCTTATTTCCTGGATTACTTCAATCTATCCATCGAGGATGCTTATGCATTTGGTGACAGCACGAATGATCTGGCGATGCTGCAATATGTCAAGCATAGCATCGGCATGCAAAACAGTGATCCAGAAGTCCTGGCTTGTGTCGAATACATCACAGATACTGTGGATCACGACGGGATCAGAAAGGCACTGGTGCACTATGGGCTCATCTAAAGTCAGCATGCACGAAGACATCCTGCAGTTTCATTGTCCGCGTTTCGAGGAATTGCCCGATCTTGATCTCTATATGGATCAGGTGCTGCAGGTGTTGGATACCCACCTCTACCTTTTTATCGAACCTGGTGAAACACGGGTCATGACCAAGACCATGATCAATAATTATGTCAAACACGGGATCATCTATGCGCCTGTTAAAAAGAAATATACGCGCTATCATTTGGCCTATCTGATTGTCGTTTCTTTTTTAAAAAAAGTCTATTCTATGCAGGAAATCTCCAGCCTTCTTCAATTTCAAATGATTTCTTACCCATTTGAAAGAGCCTATAATTATTTCTGTGACGAACTGGAGCAATGCCTGCAGGCCACCTTTACAAACCAACCCATCTCCCATCATCCGGCAACCGATGAAGATCTCTTTGCCGTCCATCTCATCCAACATGCCATCCAGTCCACGGTGGATAAGATCTATGTTCAAAAATCCATGGATGAGGTCACCCGGCGTATTCTAGAAAAGAAAGAATCCAGCTCATAGACTGGATTTTTGTTTACCACGCAAGAGCACAAGCGGATCCAAGCGCCAAAGCGCAAGCAGCAGGCAAAGGATACGGCCACCCATCAAAGTCACTGCCTGGATCCATAGGACCGGTTCAAACCATAAGCATATGATCGCAAACAGTCCTTCTTTGGCACATTTTGTCGATTCGAAAAGCAGCAGCTGTCTTTTAGACATCCCCATCCTCATCAGGATCGCCCAGTCCAGCTTGGCCAGCGTGTTTTCATGAAGACAGAAGAGCACCCCGATCACCAGACTCATCCCGATCAGTAGGAAGGTAAACCATGTAAAGAGGCGCGCCATCTCTTGAGAACGTGATGCATCAGCCGCCTGCATCGCCCGCGTGCTTAAAACCGTCCATTCCGGATTGAGTCTTTCCAGGGTCGTTTCTAATTGGGCCAGCTCACTGGCATAAGCAACTTCAAGATGCAAAGCACTGATCTTGGTATCAGGCTCGGATAAAGCTGGCTCCACCAAAGCATAGGAGACATAGATCGTCGGGATATCAGACCCATCGGATACCCTTCCGACATCCTCACTGGTGATCAACAGATGATCTGTCCTGCCGTCGGTTTTGATGATAGGTAAGTTGAGTCCGGAATAACTGGCCTTCTCGTTTGGCATGATCTGATGTTCTAAAGCTTGAGATGGATAGACGACCTTGACCAGCTGATCATCGACCTGCCAGGAAGTATATGGATCGATCCGTTGAACCAGTTCGATCTCTGCCAGGGTGGCAAGCGTCGTTTGAGAAAAGGCGGGATAAACAGCCTCATCGCGACTGGCAGAAGGCGCATTGATCAGGATCACACCCAAAGGATCGGGAACATAAGCGGATCGAGGCTGCGAAGCTGTGATCCAATGACTGGCCAGGATCCATAAGAGGCTCACCCCTGCCACTAGAAACCAATACCAGGCATTACTTAGCTGACACTGGTGGCGTCCATTCAGGATCCGATACCATGATTTCACTTTCTTGGCCTTTCTTGGAGAAATGAGCTTTCTTTCCTTTCCGCTTTGGAAAACCAACTGGATCTCGCGATCCTCAATCCGATAGATCCAGTCCGCATATTCTAACAGCCAGGCTTGATGCGTGACCATCACAATGGTCAGGGCTGTGTGCTGTCGAACTCTCTCCAGTACTTCCATAAACAGGATACTGTCTTCTTTTTCCAGGGCACTGGTCGGCTCATCCAGCAATAATAAACGCGGTCTTTTCACCAATGCCAAGGCTAAGGCCAGGCGCTGTTTCTCGCCGCCGGATAAATGGTCGACTTCATCTTCCAGACAAAGATCCAGCCGCATCGTCTCTAAATAAGCCAGCATCTCCGTCCGTTGGATGGAACGATGCGCTAAGGCAGCTGCCAGTTCAAATTGATCCCGAATCGTCTTCAAGGAAGGAAAGCGTGGCTCCTGAGCTACCATCCCCACAGCCTGGGCACGCCAGGAAGGATCCGTCAAATCATGGGGAAATCCTTCCAGTTGGACATCCGGCAGCTTCCGCAAGCCCGCCAATAAATCAAGCAAGGTACTCTTGCCGCAGCCGTTATCGCCGGTAATGATCGTCGTTAAGCCTTCAGGGATGGTGATAGAAGCATCCTCAAACAGGATCCGATCAAATGCCAGATGAATATGACTCATTTGAAACATCGCATCATCTCCTCAACAAGGAATAGGCATGACTGACTAACCCAAATACCAGACTGCCTAGAACAACCAAAACTGCCCCTAATCCGCCATACAGGCCATCCAGCGCGACCATGTATCGCGCGCGATACATGATGGTATAGGCCGCAAAGAAGCCTACCCATCCGATCATCATGATCCCCACGCTTTCAGCCAGTCCCATCTGGATCACCAGCAGGCGGATCTTTGGCTTTGTGAGTCCACGTCGATGGAATAACTGCCGGTCCTTGCGAAAGCTTCTTTCATTTAACACACTGAAAAGAACAAATGCCAGCAATGCACCGACACCAAGCCCAAGCAGTAAATTCTGGACCGTTGTCACATACTGCTTTTGTGCCTCGTGCATGATGTTAGCTTCAGTCATTTGAGAATGGGAAATGCCAGCATTAGGCAAACGGGTATGCACCTCGGTCGTCGTCTTCTCCACATCTTCACTAAAAGCCATATAGGAGCTCGCATAATACACTTGTCCGTCCTTTAGCAGATTCGAATCAGGATAAGCCGCCATCATCGCCTGCATCGTTGCATAAGGTAAATAGATTTCCGCAAATTCCTGATAGTTACCGCTTTTATGAGGGACGATCCCCAGCACATCCAGCTTCAGCGGAACCGTGGCATACGTATATTGTGTGGATTCCATCTCGACTTCCTGTCCATCGATGATCTGATAGCCCATCGTTGTTCCGGCTTTAACAGGAATCATGACTTCCATTTCGATTTGCAAAGAAGAGAGGGTGTTCCAGTCGATCCCCAGATAAGGTAAATAATCTTCTAAAAGATAACATGGGATCGCATCTGCTTCTTTGCTGGAAGGCAAAGTCAGCAGTGCACTTTGCTCAAACTGCTGCTCCTCATAATAAGGGAAGAAGACCGGTGGATCATAGCTCGGATCATCCCTGGACTCCACATGATGCTTTCTGACTTCATCACCATTATATGTCAAGGTCATCTCATAGTACCAATCTCCTCTTTGTTGGGAACTGGAAGGATACTGTGCCGTTTCCCAGTTAAAGAACGGATAGATGGTGGTTCCTTCCAGGGCATAAAGCCTTTCGATCTCCTCATCCGAAAAGAAGAGATTATACGACCGATACCTCGCTGAAGCATCATTGTCATGATGAATCAACAGCTGATTCGCAGGGGTATTTGCAAGCACCTTTTTTGTCTCACGATCGATCTGCATAAAGAAAAGCATCCCAACGACCAGGCCAGCCACGATCAGCCCTTCGACCAGCATCGTTAACAAATGCAGGAAGGCGCGTTTACGAAAGCAGCCTTTGAGATACAGCCCACCGACAGAAAGCGCGCGGCGTCTTTTCCCTAATGGAAAAGCTTGCTTCTCTTGTGCTTCTTTTTTTAAGACCAGCTGACGATGATCGATGGCATAGACCACATCGCAGGCTGCCACCAGGATCGGATCATGTGTCGCCAATACCATGATACAATGCGTCTGGCGGGCAAAAGATCTCAGCAACCTGATCAATTGATCCCTGCCTTGTTGATCCATGGAAGCGGTGATCTCATCCATGAGTATGATATCCGCCTGAACCAGCAGGGCCATGACAAGCAGCAGACGCTGCTTTTCACCGCCTGAAAGATTGGCGGGGTAGGATCTTAATGAGATCTTCAAACCGACACGTTCCATGGCTTCTAGCATCGTGGCTTCATCCAGGCGCATACCATAGAGGCATCCAAGCATTCGCAGGTTATCCAGACAAGTCATATTCTCGAAGAAATTATCCTGTTGGTGAATGTAGAGGACGCGTTTATCTTTTAACCGCTTTTCCAAGAGATTCAACAGGCTCGTCTTACCGCTGCCGCTCTTGCCTACCAGTCCGGTCAACTGACCGGCCATCAGAGTCATATGCGCTTTTTCAAGAATGACCCTATCCTTAAATTGAATCGAGAGAGACTGCAGTTCGATCATACGATCACCTCCCAGTAAATGTAAGCTCTTTCTTCTTACTATCAGCATAACATATTTTATGATTAGTTCAATATTTTTTTCAAAAAGTGCATGCATAACCACTATCCTCTTGATGCCAAATAAAAAGAGGCATCCCTGCCTCTTGTAAGATTGACTATCCGACTAAACTTGTCACCACAATGATGACCAGCAATGGAAGCAATAATAGCCCCAGCGTCCGATAGCTCATCACAGGATGGTTATTGAGGTCGCTTGACAGCAACTCCTGTGAATAGGAATTGGATAACTGGCTTGGTAAGGCGATCGATGTCAGCACTTTGACAAGCATCAATAAACCGCTCAGCACAAAGGCCGATGTTTGAAAGGAATAGATGCCCGTTACCGAACAGATCAACGCCGCCGTAGCCAGCAGATAATAGACCATATAGCCGTATTTCTTCATAACCATCCACCTCCTACTCTTAGTATATCATCCAGCTTCCTGATGAACAACTTTTTTTACAATCATTGTCATTTAAATGACAAAAAGCATTCTAACACCAGCTGATTCTCAACACAAAAAAGAGGCTGCCAACACCACCTATAGGATGGTTATCTGACAACCTCTTGACTTCTTATCTTAATGAGACATGATTTCCTTTAAGCTGGTCACAAAAGCATCCATTTCGGCTTGTGTTGTCTGGAAGCTGGTCACCAGACGAATCTCTTTTTTATCGCCCAGATCGCGATTGATGGCAAAATAGAATTTTTCATCCAAGGCTTCGACCTTGTCTTCAGGCAGGACCAGGAAAGCCTGATTGGATTGCAAGGTATTGGAGACTTCAACGCCTGGAATATCTTTTAACCCTTCTTTAAGCGTCTTCGTGATCAGACGATTAGCATGATCGGCCATCTTCAAATAGAGATCATCCTGGAAAAAAGCGAGAAACTGCGCCGGTATGAAACGCATCTTACTGATCAGCTGGAGATCCTGCTTTTGCATATAGACCGCACGCTGATAACAGCGCTTATCATAATAGACATTTGCTTCCCCAAACAGCATGCCATTTTTAGTACCACCAAATGTCACGACATCAACACCGGTATCAACGACCATTTCCCGATAACTGCAGCCTAAATACGCTAACGCATTAGAGATGCGCGCACCGTCCATATGTACCTTTAAATGATACTGATGGGCAAATTCGCAGATCTCACGAATCTCATCCACTGTATAAACCGTACCGAGTTCGGTTGTCTGCGCAATCGAGATGACGGATGGCTGATTGTGATGGAAGGTCCCGATATATTCATCAATGACTTTTTTGACTTCATTGAGATCCAGTTTCCCGTCACGGTTAGGTGTGGGATAGATCTTTGCGGAGACAATCTTTTCAAAAGCGCCGGTTTCTGTTGTATGAATATGACAGACATCTGTACAGATCAACGCTTCATAACTGGACAGCATGGAATCCATGGCCAGCACATTCCCGCCCGTACCACCTAAGACAAAGACCACATCACAGTCCCGGCCAGAAAGTTCTCTGAATTTCTCCTGTACCTGAAGTGAGTATGCATCCGAACCATACGGCATGGCATGATCCTGATTCGCCTTGTTGATGGCTTCCATGATCTGTGGATGAACACCGGACGTATTGTCACTTTGAAAATAAATCTTTTCCATTTCTCCTACCCCCTTGGTTCATCCATTATACCAAACTTCGACATCATCTGTAAACGAATTTATCTATGCCTCCGGATTTTTCATCGGAATAAAAGTATGATGCGGGTAAGCTTCTGTATCTTCGCTATGGCGCTTGTTCGTCACATCCACAAAATACTGCTGGGAATCAAAGCGTGTCTTGCCTCTGAGGTCAATATGTGAATAAGAGCCATCCGGATGCATGATGGAAGCCCGCACGGTATCGGCGAGTTGGGCATCCAGGATCTCTCTGACCCGCTGCTGGATCGTTTCATCTTCAACCGGGAAGAGGATCTCTACCCGACGATCCAGGTTACGCGGCATCCAGTCCGCACTGGAGCAATAGTATTCTTCATCCCCATCATTATAGAAATAATAGATACGGCTGTGTTCCAAAAATTGTCCAACGATCGAACGGACCTCAATATTCTCACTCAAGCCGACAATGCCCGGACGTAAACCGCAAATTCCTCTGACAATCAGCTGAATCTTTACCCCGGCCTGACTGGCTTCGTAGAGTTTAGCGATGATCTCTTTATCAATCAGCGAGTTCATCTTAGCAATGATCTTGGCTTCGCTGCCCTGACGCGCATGTTCGATCTCACGATCGATCAGATCGACAAATTTCTTTCTCAGCCAATGCGGTGCAATGGCCAGACGATTCCAGTGTCTAGGCTCATTGAATCCGGAGATCATATTAAATAAGGCCGTTGCATCCTCTCCGATCGGTTCACTGCACGTAAATAGGCCAAGGTCCGTATAAACGGTGGCTGTGGCATCATTGTAGTTTCCGGTACCTAAATGGACATAACGAATGATGCCTTCTTCTTCACGCCGAACGACCAGCGTGATCTTGCTGTGTGTCTTTAACCCTAACAGACCATAGATGACATGGCAGCCGGCCTTTTCGAGTTTTTTAGCCCAAATGATATTATTTTCTTCATCAAAACGAGCTTTAACTTCTACCAGGACCGTTACCTGTTTCCCATTATCGGCAGCTTTTTCTAAGGCTGCAATGATTGGTGAATTTCCGCTGACTCTATACAGGGTCTGCTTGATGGCCAGAACATTCGGATCTTCGGCAGCCTGTGAAACAAATTCAATTACAGGATCAAAGCTTTCATATGGCAGATGCAGGAAGAGATCTCTTTCTTTGATCTGTTCGAACATATTGCGGCGTTCGATCATCGCTGGACGCACCGGTTTAAACGGTGCAAATTTCATCTCGTCCTCGACACCGTAAAATTTAAACAGGAAGGTCAGATCCAATGGTCCCTGCATACTGAAAACAGAACTCTTTTTAATATCCAGCTTGTCTTTTAGAATATCGTAAATTCTTTCGTCCGCACCACTGGCAATCTCCAGTCGGATCGCCTCACCGGTACGACGCTTCTTCAATTTACTTTCCACTTCAGTCAGCAGGTTACGCGTATCATCTTCATCCAGTTCAAAACCGGCATTACGGGTAATACGATAAGGCGCATAAGCCTTGATCTCGTATTTCGAAAACAGATCACTTAAATGGGCGGCAATCAGATCCTCCAGCATGACAAAAGCGCGATCGGTCTCATCCTTGCCTTTGGGCAGTTCAATAAAACGGCCGAGCACAGATGGTACCTGAACCGTCGCAAAAGATTCTTCCTCATCCTTATGCAAAATGACGCCTAAATTTAAAGTCTTATTCAGGATCAGCGGAAATGGTCTTGAGGCATCTACCGCCATCGGCGTTAAGACCGGATAAACATTCAAATGAAAATACTCATCGAGCCAGACTCGCTGCTGATCACTCAATTCATCCATATCCAGAATACATAAATGATTCTGTTTCAGCGTTGGAAGCAAAGACCGGGTGAAGGTAGAACACATCAGATTCATCATCTCGTGGGTCTCCTGCAGGATCGCCTTCAGCTGATCCTTCGGCGTCATGCCTGCCAGATCCTTCTTCACCACACCATCATAAACATCATCTTCCACACCGGCGACACGCACCATGAAAAACTCATCCAGATTGCTGGCAGAGATCGCCAGGAATTTTAAGCGCTCCATTAATGGATTTTGCTTATTGCGTGCTTCTTCAATAATGCGGTAGTTAAACTGCAGCCAGCTTAACTCACGATTGATATAATATTTCGGGTCATAGATATCCATCCTTATACACTCCTTTTACATTTCAGGACTGGTTTTAAACCAAAGACCTCAACAAATAATTTTGAACTTTCTTCAAATTCACTCTCTTCGATCAAAATATCCATATAACTGGTGGCACGAATCACAAATTCGTCCCCTTTGATGACCGCCTTTATATTCGTCATTTTCTGCAGGTGACAGTCATCCAATGCCTCAGCAATACGGAAGATCGCCGTCAGACGGGCTAAAATAACATAATAATCATTATTCAGGCTCGGTTCGTTCAATTCCCGATACGCCGGGAACTCCCTATTCTTATATTTCAGGACACAGGCAATCAAATCGCGATTGGTGTCACTTAAATTGATAAATTCGCTCTCTTTGACAATATGATAAGAGAGATCATCTTCAAAATGCAGATTCACATAACGCCCGCAATTATGCAGGATGCTGGCTAGCTCCAGGATCTGTGAATCCTTGTTGGTCAGCCCGTAAGGCTTAGCTAAAGCTTTAAAAAGGATCTTGGCCACCTTCGCCACATATTCATTATGCACCATATCACAGCCAAAGCGTTCCGCCAGATGTTTGGCTCCGCTCAAGCGATCCTCAGTAAAATGATGCCCGGAGAAGATCCCCAGTTTCTTATAACCGTAGTCCGTCACGATGCCATCACAGATATGCACATCCGGACAATACATCCGTTCCACTGAGCTCATCTCAAAGAAGCCTTTCAGAATCAAATACAACGGACTCATCAGCTTGACCTGTTCATATGGCAGATCATACTGATTGGACAATTCCAGCATGCTGTGCTTAGAAAAGCGCTCATGAATCGCCTTGAGATCATCCAGCGTATAGATGCCAAAACCATTTTGTTTCTGTAATGTATTCAGATGACTGATCTCACGTCCAACGACAATAAAATTCTCTATCTTCACCTTTTGTAAATAGAGACGTTTAAACTCTTCCATATCACTTTTTAAGTATTCAGAAATCAATTCAGGATAATGGGAAGTACGCGATTCGACCCGACTTAAGAATTCCGTAATACGCTGCAGTCCAATACTGATATTCTGTGTTGCAATCAGGTTGGACTGATCATAAATGGTAATCTGTACACTGCCATACCCAATCTCCAATATCAACGTTCCTTTTTGAATGACTTCATTAAAATTAGGCATGGAACGCGCAATGCTTTGCAGCATCAAATATCTTTCTTTCGAGTTGTTCAGCAGTTTTGGCTTCAGGCCTGTCTTTAAGCGAATTTGATTTAAGACAAATTCAATATTCTTCGCTTCTCCCAGCGAGCTTGCAACATATAACTGTGCATTCTCGATGCCATACTCCAATAATTTCAACTGGAATTCTTTAAGGACATCGGTGATCTCATCAACACTCTCAAAACTTAAACGACCTTCCGAATAAAGCTCGACCCCACATTTGATCGGATGCGCTAATTCATCCATGCAGGAAATCCCGCTTTTTTTATTTAACTGATAGACCCTTAACGTCATTACGGCTAGCCCGACATGCATTGCCGCAAAGGAAGTAACAGCCATTTTAATCCCTCCTATATTCAGAATCTATTATAGCATTATTCATGTGAATTGAAAATTAAATAGATGTTAAATCATGAAGGATCAAAAGTAAAAGCCCGGCCAAATCAGCCGGGCTTTTGTTCTATTTAGCGAAGTATTTTCGAATGAAGTAGGCCGGTGTCCCACTCCAGGCATGACAGTAACTGTTGACCAGGCGTGAACCATAAGGCGACACAAAGGGATTCTCTGGGTCAAAGGCTTCAAAGAAAGTATCCGCCCCCATTTCCAGCATGCCTCCCCAATAGCTGACCAGATGATCATAGGCTTCTTTTTTCAGATCACAGTCCAAAAGTGCCTGCACCAGATGATGGTGCATATAAGGTGTGGTCATGCCTACCAGCCCAGGTGTCTTGAGGGCTTGACGCATGACTTCTCGATTCTGACTGTCCGGTAGTACCTTTGCCAGAACCATCCAGACCTGACTGGCCCAGGAAACCTGGCGCTCAGCGCCACTGACAAAACAATGCTTTTCAGGATCATAGAAACGCATGGCTGCCCGTATGGCTTTCGTCAATAAAGCCTCCAGCCATTGGACATCCGTTTCTTGTCCTAAGACTTCGGCCAGATGCTTCGCCTGTCTCATCGCATAGATGAGGATGGCCTGTAAACTGGCATGCTTGTCCAATTCCGGCTGCCAATCAATAAAGCAGCCCCAGCCCTCGATCGGTAAAACGTGAAGATCCTCATCAAATTGTGCAAGGGCGATCTTGATCTGCCGTTTCGCGGTGGGATAAAGATCCTGCACGGTCTTTAGATCGTCGCTAGCTAAATAGTAGTCATCAAGAACCGAGATAAAGAAGAGCGCATAATCCATCAAGTAAGTATCATCCACCTGTAGGTGGGGTTGTGTAAACAGACAGGCTCCCACGCGACCGTCATTTTGTTTCAGACCTGCGAATAAATACAAGCAGCGTTTCACCAGATCATTTTCCCGATAGGTCTCGTAGTTGACCAGCGCCTGTAAGCGCAGATCTCCCAGCCAAAGACGGCGATCTCTTTTAGGACCATCTTCAAAAACATCCTGCATGCATTCATGCATCGTTCGTACACTCACCGCATCCAGTCTTGCCAAAAGCGGATCATCCGTCATCAATGCAGGCAAGGTCCGATCATCAACAGCACTGACGGCTTCCACCTGAATATCCTCAATACAGATATGGTATTTAGGTGAGGTCTCATGTAAGGTGATTTCCAGATAACGAAACGCATAGCGGCGTTCAAAACGGGTCGTCGATGGGATCCAGTCAATGTGGAAAGTATCTTCCTGGATCCAGCTAGAACTGATACTTCCCTGATAATCTCCCTTCTCTTCTGCTATCTCACATACTAATTCACCCAGTTTCATTGAAAGCAAACAAGGCGCATCGGCAGGGCTGCCGACATTGTTTAAAGTCAGGCTGACATAGCCGACATAATGATTCCCAAAATCGAAACAAATCTTCTCACCAGGGTGTAGTTCACTAGGCATAAAAGGCTTTTTTTCTTGCACCACCCAGTCTTCTCCTTTTTTGGCATAAGTAATGATTGCCTGAGGGTGCACCCGCTCACGTTTGAGTTCGGGTCTGAGCCTTTCCGCCTCAGCCACAAAAGCGTCATTGACTTCCATATGGAAGTTTTCCAGGGTATTTCGCATGAGCATTCCTCCTTCTCATCGATAAGCATTGATATCCTGTTTTGCCTGCAGCGCGGCCTCTCTTACAAGATAACCATAATCTTTTAAGGACCGTTTTGTCAAGTCCTCTTTGGATCCATAGGCTGGATAGAGAATGGAGCGTGAAGCTGAGATCAAGGCTCCGAATCCCTACGCATCATAGAACCCTGTTAGATCCTTACCGCGTGCACCCTGAGCACCATAACCGGGTACCAGAAAACACGTCTCAGGCAACTGCTGGCGTACCTGTTGGGCTGCCTGTGGATAAGTCCCGCCAACAACAGCACCGACAACCTGTCCATCATCCAACTCTGCAAGCATACGTGCGATCTTCTGATACACCAGCTGATGATCGGGCAATTCCAGATCCTGCAGATCGCCCGAAGACGGATTGGATGTCTTGACCAGCACAAAGATCCCTTTCTCATGTGCTTTAGCCTGATGGATAAACGGCAGCAGGCCATCCCTACCCAGGTATGGATGAACCGTCAGAGCATCCACACTTAAAGGTCCCTCTTCCAGATAGGCCTTGGCATAAGCCTCACAGGTCGATCCGATATCACCGCGTTTGGCATCCAATATCACCAGCAGCCCTTTTTGCTTCGCGTAAGCAAGCGTCTTCTCTAAAGCCAGGATCCCCTGGCTGCCGTATATTTCATAGTAGGCGGACTGCGGTTTTACCGCCACACATTGATCCGCCACCGCATCGATGACCATTCTATTGAAATGAACGATTTTCTCTGGAATCGACCCGCCTGGCAATGCCTCAGGAAAATAGGACGGCATGGGATCCAGTCCCACCACTAAACAGCTATCCTTCTGTATGATTTTTTCATTCATTCTTGTTTTCCAACTCATCTCTTTTGCCTCCCTTATCCTAAAAAAAAGGAGCACGCGCTCCTTTTATTTTTTAATAAAGCCAAATGGCATATTTTCTTTCACTAAATCCAGAATGATCAGTTCATTTTCAGGAATACGACCAACTAAGTTTCTTTCACCATCGTTAGGCATATCTTTCAAAACAACCTGTAATTCACCGCAGTAATGTTTGAGGTTATCATTAACCACAACGATGTCACCACGATGGAAGCATTCGCCTTCATAAGCACGTGGTGCAATAGACTGATCTGGTTGTTTGTATTTGAAACGAGGCATTGAACTTCTCAGCATATAATCTGGAGCATCGCCACGTCCGCCATGAGGATAATTAAAGATAACATCCAGTTCAGATTCCTGCAGACCATCTACTAAATCAATATTGAAAGTCGTTTTATTGAGATCGATTTCTGATAAAGCTTTTAATTCTTCTTCCGTCGCAAAGCAGTTACCGATCAGGATATCATCGATGACACCTGTTGCCAATAAATGACGTGCCTGTACATCGATTGGCAGATGACGATGAATCTCACAAGTAGGTAAACCAGCTTTAACTGGCCAAGGGCCAAAAGTATCCGCGTTGTTGCTGGAAACAAAGGCAGCTAAACGTAAACCGGTCTTTGCCCATGCTTTATTGAAGTTACAGAAAGTTTCCCATCCAAGTCCCGTATATTTCTGTGGATAGAAGTTATGGCAGATAATCATGTTGTAAGGATTGGCGCCATGACGAATCAGACGTTCGATTTCTGTATCGCCGCTGCCGTTGAATTCGATCTTGATGTTGTATGGATTCTGGGTAATCAATACATTCCCGTGTAAACCAAAATCCATATCCAGACGGATGATGTCTACGCCCATATCAGCGAAAACTTTAATATCATCTGGTTTAGCACCTAAGCGTTCAAAAACAAACTGGTTGGTGTCAACAGCGACTTCATAACCATACTCGTGTGCTTTGTTCATGAATTCTGTGAAGTTTTTAATAATCTCTTCTTTTGTTTCTGTTACCGAAAGTAAACATGTAAAAATACGTGTGAAACCGTATTTAGCAGCTAACTCCATATACGCCCAATCTTTTTCTTTAGTTGAATGTTCCGGATAAAGTGAAATCCCGAGTTTGTGCATTGTTTTCATCCTCCTTATTCATGCTATGAATATTATAGCACAGTTTGTAAGTGATTACAGCTTTTTTTAGTGAAACTGAAAAAGAGCGGTATTCCCGCTCTTATAATTCCTCACCATTTGAAGCAATGACTTTTTGATACCAGTAGAAAGAATCCTTACAGCTGCGCTTCAACGTCCCTGTACCATCATCATATTTATCCACATAGATAAAGCCATAGCGCTTGCGCATCTCACCGGTACCAGCAGATACGAGGTCAATGCATCCCCAAGGTGTATAACCCATCAGATCCACATGATCGATCTCCACCGCATCCTTCATCGCCTTGATATGCTCGCGTAAGTATTCGATCCGATATGGATCGTGAATGGATCCATCTTCTTCAACCTTGTCTAGCGCACCCATGCCGTTTTCAACGATAAAGAGTGGGGTCTGATAGCGATCGTAGAGATTGTTTAAAGAGACTCTTAATCCAATTGGGTCGATCTGCCAGCCCCAGTCCGTTGCTTTCAGATATGGGTTCTTCCCACCCCAGACAATATTTCCCTGTACCTGTTCGAGCGGCTTCTCGCCTTCGATGCTGGAGAAATAATAGCTGAAGCCAATATAATCAACCACGCCTTCTTTCAGGATCTCTTCGTCGCCTGGCAGCATCTCAAAATGTCCACCAATGCTTTCCTGATAAGCCTTGCAGGTATTCGAATAATAGCCACGTACCTGAACATCTCCGAAGTAATAAGTCGACAACATCTTATTACGAGACAATACCTGATCATATGGGTTGCAGGTGGCAGCATATGTCAACGGATAGATCAACATGCAGCCGATCTTGAAGTCCGGATTGATCTCATGTCCGGCTTTCACTGTCAGCGCACTGGCAATCAGCTGATGATGCGCTGCCTGCAGCTTCACATCCGCGGCATTCTCATCCTCTCCATAGATCAGACCAGCCTGATGCCATGGGCGAGGTGAACTGAACATCGCATTGATCTCATTGAAGGTCATCCAATATTTGACTTTATCTTTATAACGTTCAAAAACAGTCTTCGCATATTTGACGGCGAAATCCACGAGCTTACGATTACGCCATGATCCATATTTCTTGACCAGATTCAGCTGCATTTCATAATGATGCAGGGTCACCACCGGCTCAATGCCGTATTTATGTAATTCATCGAACACCCGATCATAGAAAGCGAGTCCTTCTTCATTCGGTTCATCCTCATCTCCCATAGGAAAAATACGACTTGGTGCAATGGACATACGGAAGCATTTAAACCCCATTTTCGCAAAAAGCGCAATATCTTCCTTATAATGATGATAGAAATCCGTGGCTTCATGGCTTGGATATAAAGCGCCTTCCATGATATGATCATCGATCTGTCGCTGAACACCATGACGTGCGCCTCTTTCTACATCAGCGATGCTCAGTCCTTTACCACCTTCATTATAACCACCTTCATACTGGTTGGCAGCTGTTGCGCCTCCCCACAAAAAATCTTTTGGTAAACTCATAAACATTCCCCTTTCTATCTCCTATTATACGGCTTTTACGACACGATGAAAAGGCTGACATCAAAAAAGTCTCTCAGCTTATGATCTGAATGAGACTTTTGGATCTGCTCCTTTTTCTTCATGGCTTCCATGGCAAAAGGAACTTTATTTATGACGTGTATGCTTCCTTTTTTTGAAAAGGAAAGACAGCTAAAAGATTTCCTGTAATTAGAATGATCAATACCGGCAAATAAACGGTAAGCATCTCATAGTTTAACGTATTGTCTCCTATCGCTCCTTGCTGCCTGTAAAAAAAGAGTCCTGCATATACAAATAGGGTCATCAAGATCCCCACACTCGATAGTAATCGTCCTTTTAGCTCCATCTTCAACAAAGCACTAAACCATAAACCTGAGCTAACCGCTAAAGAGCACTGTAATAACTTAAGTCTAAATACAAATGTTTGAATGTAATCTTCCCAAACATAGTTGGAAGTTGATACAGTGAAAAGACAGTACAGCCGAAATGCTATAAAAATGAAACTGCCGGCAATAACCAGAAAAACACATACTTGATGCGTCAACCATTTATTTTCAAACAGCAAAGCGCATTGCGCTATGATGACAAATAAAGCGGCTGGATATATCTGACGGCTAAACGCATTTCGAAAAATAGTCAACTGCGCAGGTCCGGCATGCGTTGTCGTAAACCAGTTGCTTAAAAGAATCGGACTGAGTATCAGCACACATAACACCATCAGCGTTTTGATGATTCGATCTTGCTTAGAAACAGATGGGATCAATAAGCTTAAAGCAATAAAAACATATTGAACCAAAGTGAGTAAGGCAAAATCCAATGACTGCAGACGTCCGTCTGAAAGCGGAAGGCGGTCAACAAGAAATGATGTGACCAGATATCTACTTGTCATGCCATATAGCAAAATCAAGATGAGCAATAACAAATATCCCATTCCCAAGGTTCTCAGATACTTCATAAGATCATCTCCTCTCCATGCTCTGTTGAAAACCTTCATCCATCTTCCATTTGAAATCAAACATTCCACCTGATATTGTAAAGTCTCCGACCTTATTCTGCGTAAAAATCCAACGAAAGGTATCCCAGTTGGTCAACAATGACTATTTTTTACAATGTCATGACTACATTCATCGATGAATGTAATTAAATACGGCTGTTCATATTTGAGAATGGGCGAGGTCTTTAGACTTCGCCCATCGCACACGCTTCCACCATGATTGATGAGTCTATCTATACAGTAAAAGTATCTGTGTAGGTATAAGTTATCGAATCATAGTACACATCCGCAGTATAGACTCTCAATTTGTAGCTAGAAGTAAAGGTAATAGTTCTACCAGAAATAGAGTAGCTATAATCAAAAATGAGTTTTGTACTATCTACAGCAATCACACCTTGATCATTAACCCATACATAATGAGTAATTGGATTTACTAGCGTTATGATCGGTGTGCCATTATTAATTTGATATCCCACTTGAACATTAACACCGACTTCAGCTGTAAATAACAACGGACTTCCAGGGAAGTACATGTTCGATGTTCCTAAAGAAATTGTATGAATCATGACACCACCTGGACCAACATCTATCCTAGGGTTAGGTGTGTCTGAATCTAAAATAATGGTACCTTCAGCAGGAACGGAAGTTCTTGCCGAAGCAGCCTCCAAACAACTGACTGTCATTGCACCAACTAAGAACAATGGGACAAAAAGCGCAACGAACCCTTTTCTCAATTTCTTCATCATTCAATTCCTCCGATATGTCTGATAACATCGATAAGCTACTTGTTTTCTCCCTATATATATTATAGCACAACACACTAAAAATGCAATCGCTTTCTTTTTATTTTGAACTATTGACCTATATCAGATATGGGACATTGTTTAGCTATTTACAACAAATGAAAACTAAAGCAGTTCGAAAACGCCCTTGCTTTTCCAGAACAAGTGTTTAGAAAATGAATGACGAGCTGGCGCTGATAGGATATGCTGTTGAAAAGAGAAAAGGGTTATGAAAAAAAAGATATCATTTCAACTTTCTTTATTTTACCGTCTTAGAATTTTATCCAACATTCCTTTTGTCCTTGGAATTGAAAGTCCAAAAAAAAGTCCCTGTTAAACAAGGACATAGAAATAGACCGCTAAAACATGCAGGAAGGAACCCAATAGGATAAACAGATGAAAGATTTCATGAAAGCCAAAATATTTCGACAGATTGGGCTTTTTGATGATATAAATCACCGCCCCGATCGAATAAGCGATCCCACCTGCTGCAATCAGCCATAGACCGCTGGTCGGAATCGATAGAAAGGAATTGAAGTCAAACAGAACGGACCAGCCAAGCAGCAGATACACTAGCGTAGACAAGAAGCGCGGCGCTCCCATCCAGCATAATTTAACGATGATCCCTACTAAAGCAATCGCCCATAGAATACCGGTAAAAAGCAGATTTTCCCCAGCCGGCAGATAATATAAGCTGATCGGAGTGTAAGTACCGACAATCAGGACATAAATCATAGAGTGGTCCAGTTTTCTTAACCAAAGCAAAGTATGCGGATGTTCGCCTGGATAATAATGATAGAGTGCACTGGCTGCATATAAGGCCATCAGCGAAATACCAAACACAACCACTGACACGGTTGTCTGCAGGCTCGCTCCTACTTCATGCGCTCTTAAAAGCATGATCAGTGTCGCTATGGCAAAAAGAAAGACACCGACCAGATGCGTCATGCAATTCATGGGTTCTCTAGACTGATTCCAAATTTTCTTCATCATAACACCTCACTTGCAACACGTAGTATTGAATACTACGTGTGATATTATATCACTATTTTATATGAATGCAAGCGAAACGATAGACCTTGACTATTAAGTTAGTTTGTGCTAACTTATAAAAAAAGGAGGATTGCCTCGTGCCAAATTCAATTGAGAAAAAACGTTTAGAAGAAAAAAAGATGGTCTGCGAGATGATTGCCATCTACTGCAGAAAAAAACATCATACGCGGGATCTGTGTCCTGAATGTCAGAAACTGGCAGACTATGCCTGCCAGCGGATCGACCGCTGTCCCTTTATGGAAACCAAGACTTTCTGCTCTGCCTGCAAAGTCCACTGTTATCAAAAAGAGTATCGTGAAAAAATTCGTGAAGTCATGCGCTTTGCCGGACCACGCATGCTCTTTGTTCATCCTACCATGGCCATCAAACATGTCGTTGTGACCCTGAAAGCAAAAAAAGGTTGAAGCTGACTCCAGGGTATGTTATAATGGTAGCCGAAGCGATAACCAGGAAGGTTATCATTTTTAGGTTCTCATTGGATGTTGACAGGAAGTCAAACAGAGATGTATGAATATATCTCGCCAGAAATCACTCAGTGATAGAAAGGGAGATACATATGAACAAATCAATCAAAAAAATGACGATTACCGGATGCTGCATTGCCTTAGGGATCATCCTGCCGATGGCTTTCCACATGATTCCAAATGCGGGAAGTATTTTCTTACCAATGCATATTCCTGTATTATTATGTGGTATTTTATGCGGCTGGCAGTACGGCGCGATTTGCGGCATTTTAACCCCATTTTTATCGTCAACTTTTACCGGGATGCCACCGGCAGCTATGTTGCCTGCGATGATGTGTGAATTATTTACTTATGGTCTGACTTCCGGACTATTGAGTCAGTTTGTGAATTTCAAAAACCCGCTGGCTTCCACCTATACACATCTGATTGGTGCGATGCTGGCAGGACGCATTGTGAGCGGGATCGTGAATGCGTTAATTTTCAGAGTGGGGAATTACTCTCTGGAGATCTTTCTTTCTGCCGCTCTCTTTACGGCAATCCCTGGAATTCTGATCCAGCTGATCATTATTCCTATTCTCGTGTATATTTTAAAATATAAAAGTAAGGTGATCTAATTGTCTAAAAAATTGATCTGTGTCATTGATGGACAAGGAGGCGGGATCGGTTCACGTCTTCTTGGTGTCATGCCGCCCGAAATCAAAGAACAGCATGAAGTCATCGCTGTCGGTACGAATGTCAATGCAACCAGTTCCATGCTGCGTGCCGGAGCACGCAAAGGAGCAACCGGAGATAATGCGTTGATCTATAACTGTGAAAGAGCCGATTTTATCTTAGGACCGATCGGCATGATCGTCGGCAATGGTCTGATGGGAGAAGTATCCTATACTGTTGCCAGTCATATTTCCGGCTCGCGAGCCCAGAAGATCCTGATTCCTTCAAATTCCTGCCATGTCGTCATGGCCGGGGTGGAACAAAAGCCCATGGAAGCCTATATCCAGGATGCCATTTCAATTTTAAGAAAAGCTTTAGACAGTACAAATGAATAAAGTCATACTAAAAGACAATGTCAGCTAGCCACTTTTGGGGCTAGATTGGACATTGTCTTTTTGCGTTTATGCGCTTAGTTATGAACGGAGCACTTCCGCCATCCATTGCTATGGCGTTAAACCACAGTCATTACAAGTCACTTCATTATTGTGGAAATAGATCCAGGACCAATGACCGCTGTATTCATAAGGCATTCCATCTTCGGTTTCGATCGTTCCTGAAGTATCAATGACCTGGTCGGTTGTCGCAATATGGAGATTGCTGGCACCAAGCGCTTGTAATCTTGCGAGCGTTGGGATCTCATGCAGTGTTGGATCTGCTACTGGATCATTGGTTGAATAAACAAAGTACATTGGAAGATCTTTGATCTTATTAAGGTCCTCATCACTCAGGAAGCGTTCCTGCATCGCTTCAGCCACAGGTGCAACGGCTATGAATGCATCCGGATAATCAATGGCTAATCTTAAAGCCATGAAACCACCATTGGAACATCCTGTCAAAATGACCTTCGTAGAGCCGGTCTTCTCTTTATACATTTCAATCAATTCCATGAGTGACTTCGTATAGTAAGAAGTCCCATCACTATATGCCGAAGCATTGCCGCCGGCAATTTGATTGCCTTTTGGATCCAGCCAGAAAGTTGGACACTGTGGTACTAATACATTAGCGCCGCCAATGGCTTCCTGGAAGGCTTCACTGCCATAGACACTGACCTTATTGCCAAGCAATGTCACATAAGGATCCGTGTTCTCGACACCGCCTTCGCCACCGCCATGGAGCCAGACAAACAATGTGTCTGAACCATCTTGTGGCTCATAGCTGGCATACTGATAAGTGACGCTATCTGTTGCCGAAAAGCTTTATTTCTTAAACTGATCGACACTCGTTACTCTTTCTGTATAGGCAGTATCAATCGTCCAGGAGGTCACTTCTTTACCATTTGAAGTCAGATCTGCATCTTCAGAAAGCTGAATATTTAATTCATATGGACCGCTCCAGGTGTTAAAACCAGTCTTGGCGCTATACAACAATGGCGATCCTTCAGTTGGGCTGACCCCTAATTCAAACTGAATATACTTAGAAGCCTGATCGGTCTTCTCGCCCTTTTCATCACATAGATAAACGTCTTTGATCGAACGCTCATTATTGACGATGACAACATCTTTGTTCTCTGAAGCGAAGTCTGTTGCCTGTTTCGTTTCCTGAATCACAAAATCCTCTGGATCCACCGCATCAACCACATGATCCAATGTGACCATGATACTATCCACACCAGCCCCCCAATCATAGCCACTGACATGAATACGATAACTTCCCGTCAGCGTATCACTTCCTGTCTGACTGCCACAGGCCACCAGTGTCAGAAGCATGAAAAATGCCAAACTCAAACTTATGATTTTTTTCATTTGTACCCATCACCTTTCACTTTTAGTAGGACCACGCCAATCACAAAAGGTCTAAACCCTGTTCTTGTCCCAAAAAAATGCTGTCCTACCTCTTTTAGGAGGTGTTTGCTCTTTTCTCATGGTGCTCCAGCGCTCGGTCAACCCCATTACTTGACTCTGCTCCGCTCCTTTCTAAAAATCACTGACCATCTAACGCACAGCATTCTTCCATGAAATGTCTAATGAGCTGACGATACCAACATTTTCCGCATTATTGGTCTGAAACTTCCTCCCTGCCTTTATTAAACTAAAAAATGCGGTGAAAGGATATCCAAAATCAATCGTCTTTTATGTCATTTTCGCTCATTCATTTTCTTTTTGAGTTCCCCGGGTGTCATATGATAGGTATCCTTAAAGGTCTTATAGAAAGATTTCATGTTGACAAAACCATTCTCAAAGGCGATCTTCGTGATATTATCCTCATCCTGATTCAGTAACTGATAGACATCATTCTTCAAGCAAATGGAAGCAATATATTTTTTGACGCTCATCCCAAAATGTTTTTGAAACATTTTCTCAAGTGAACTGTAGGCGATGTGATAATGATCCGCAATTTCCTGTACTGAAAGCGGCAAAGCATCATTTTCTGAAATATAGTTGGTAATGTTTTGTGGTACCCCGGTCTTTGCCATCTTCGTACGTGGTGTTGAATGCTGCAGCAGCTTGACCAAAATAAGTAATAACTGGCTTTCTACGACCAGATGCGCATACGCCGTTTCCATCTGACTGGCAGCAATCATGTCCTGGATGTGCTGATAGATCTTGCCTTTGACTTCGATTGGCAGATCATTAGGAAAAAACAGGTCATCAAAATGGGGACAATGGTGTTTCAAAAAAGCATAGTTGACCTGTATGATATAGCCTTGATATTCTAAATATGGATAGATATCCCGACATAAATGGGCAGACTGTGAGTTGATCAGGAAATAGTCTCCCGGAAAGATCCGATAGATCTCATCCTCAGCCCAGATCTCTGCCCCATTCAAGATGGGCACAATCATTTCGATACAGTGATGCCAATGGTAGGGAACCACACATTCCAACTGATTTTCAGTCACTTTGATCTTCGTGATCCTGATGGGACGGTTTTTCGCGAATTCTACATTCTCATATACCATTTTACCGATATCTAAATCATTCTCTTTCACTTGTTTTATAGACATAGCTCCTCTTCCCTTTCTGTCCCTTCATGAATGACATTATCACGAATTGTTGTCAAGCGATTTAAAAATTGAACATTTTCCTAAAAGAAAACAGACTGTTTTTTGCGGCAATATTTCCCGAGAAATATTTGATTCTCGGCAAATAGAAACACTTTACGAGCAACAAAAAACCTGATAGATGACACATAGCTTGTGACATCTACCAGGAGGGCTGATCAATGATCATGCGTTCTTTTGGATATTCGCATCATAAAAACGATTATGCAGGCGGGTAAAGAAATTGTCCTTGCCGCTATGAAAAGCCTGATAATAGCATAAGCACATCACTAGACCGCCTAAGGTCCCGGCCAGCATATCAGTCAGAGAATCATGGACCCCGGTACTGAAATGCTTGATGCAGTCATAGTTAAAAAAGACCAGCATCGCATATTCATAAAACTCCCATAATAAAGCAACAAAACCATTGCCTACAAAGTTAAAACAAAGAACCAGACGTCTTTCTTCCGGACTGGTGGGCTCCCGGCGTTTACTGATAAGGCTATACAGCATATAAACCACCTGACATAACAGCAAACCGCTGGCAAAATGGACCACCTTATCGAAATAAGGAAGCGCATACCCGCTTAAACAACTGCCGACCAGACTGGCAAAGAAGACGAAAATAATATTCAGAATATCGATCTCATAGATCCGTTTTAATTTGAAAAGACGAAAAACGACTGGAACGATCCATGGCGTCAGCATCGCGACAAATCCCAACATCAATGCAGTCATATCCTGCAGTCTGGCATTACGATAAAAAGCATAGATCAATACCAGATAATAAGCCAGATAGAGTCCAATGACCGTTCGTTTTAAACCCCGTTCTTTT
Source organism: Clostridiales bacterium CHKCI006 (assembly GCA_900018345.1). Classification (GTDB taxonomy): domain Bacteria; phylum Bacillota_I; class Bacilli_A; order Erysipelotrichales; family Coprobacillaceae; genus Fimiplasma; species Fimiplasma intestinipullorum. The sequence continues at coordinate 12,516 of FCNA01000143.1, read as the reverse complement.
TTCTCCATAATGATGCTCCCTTCATTTCATGACCATTATAGCAGAAAGCCAATCAAAACCAAAGAAAAAAGACTAGCGAACTAGTCTTTCATTTCATCTAATAAATCGTCCTCCGGATCATCCACCGGCTCAGGCTGTTTAGGTCTTTCGACCTCAACAGGCGCGGCTTCAAGCGTGTCTTCTGGCGCATGGGTGATTTCCTGGACGTCTTCTTTGTCCGTTTTACCGCTGACCTTAGGCATCGTTCCATACTTAAAGAGATGTTCGATTTCCTCATTTGCCAACGTTTCATATTCAAGCAATGCATTCGCAATCGTCTCTAACTGTGTCTTATGCGCTTCGATGATCTTCTTTGCCTCATCATAGCAGTCACCAATGATCTTACGTACCTGCTGGTCGATCTCATAAGCTACCTGGCCGGAATGACTGGCCTGATGACCTAATTCACGACCCAGGAAGACCTGATTTGAATCGCCTTCATAACGAATCGGTCCTAATTCACTCATTCCTAACTGCGTCACCATCAAGCGGGCAATTCGCGTGGCCTGTTCGATATCGTTATGGGCACCTGTGGAAACATCCCCAAAGAAGACTTCTTCTGATACGCGACCACCCATATAACCGGTAATGCTGGCTTTTAACTGGGATTTGGTCTGGAAGTAAGTTTCTTCAGAAGGGGTCATCAAGTTATAACCACCGGCTTCCCCACGCGGGATGATCGTGACTTTCTGTACCACCTGGGCATCCTCAAGCACTAAGCCAATGATCGCATGGCCAGCCTCATGATAAGCAACCAGACGGCGTTCACGTTCGATGTATTTACGAGATTTCTTTGCCGGACCTCCGATGACACGGTCGATTCCTTCATCGATATCATCCATCGTAATGACCTTACGATGATTACGCACCGCTAACAGGGCGGCTTCGTTTAATACGTTCTCTAACTGGGCACCGCTGAAGCCCGGTGTTCTTTTCGCAATATTTTCGAAGTTGACATCTTCCGCAAAGCGTTTGTTGCGCGCATGAACCTGCAGGATCTTGGCACGCGCTTCTTTATCCGGATTAGAAACTAAGATCTGACGGTCAAAACGACCTGGACGTAATAAAGCAGGGTCCAGAACATCGGCACGGTTCGTTGCAGCCATCACGATGATCCCGGAATTGCCAGTGAATCCGTCCATCTCAACCAGCAACTGGTTCAGTGTCTGTTCACGTTCATCATGTCCACCACCGACACCGGCACCACGCTGACGCCCAACCGCATCGATCTCATCGATAAAGATGATACATGGCGCATTTTCCTTTGCTTTCTTAAACATATCACGCACACGGCTCGCACCGGTACCGACAAACATTTCAACGAAGTCAGAACCGGAAATAGAATAGAAAGGCACACCCGCTTCACCGGCAACTGCTCGAGCCAGCAAAGTCTTACCTGTTCCCGGTGGACCAACTAAAAGCACACCTTTAGGAATACGGGCACCCATATCCACAAATTTCATTGGGCTCTTCAAGAATTCAACCAGTTCTTCTAATTCTTCTTTTTCTTCATCCGCACCTGCGACATCACTGAAGCGCGTCTTCTGATTCTTCTCCAGACGTGCTCTGGAATTACCAAACTCAAACGCTTTGGCATTGCCGCTGGCACCATTGATCTTGCTGAACATCAGCATGCCTAAGCCAATCATGATCAGGATAGGTAATCCGTTCACTAATAAAGACATCCAGATGTTGTCGTTTTGCGTATTTTTGACATTGATCGTCACTGGTGTCTCGTTGTTCGCAGCTCGACTGGCATTGATTTCATCCAAGGTCTCCATTAACGTGTCGACCTGACCGTTGGAATTCACGATTTCAGAGCTAAAGCTCACCTCACGCCCGGTTGTCTCATCCAGATACACACCATCTACTCCCACGACATAGCTGGAAGGAGACAGGGTCACTTCTGTGACATTCTCTTCATTGAGGATCGTAGACAGTCCCACATAATCCACCGTTGTAGAAGTCACTGGGTTGATGATGGTCCACATGAAAAGAATAAACAGTAAAATGGCAATCCAGGGCAAAAGATATTTCATTGTACCGCCAGGTTTTCTATCCATTACAACTCTCCTTTACTCATAACATTCTTTCTTTAGTATACCAATATAAGGCAGCTGTCGATATTTTTCGTCAAAATCGAGTCCAAAGCCCACCACAAAAGCATTCGGAATATCAAAACCGACATAATCCGCCTGAATATCAATGGTACGGCTTTCTACCTTATCTAATAATGTCACAATTTTACAGCTAGCACATTTGCGTTCTTCCAGCATTTTTTTAATATTGTATAAAGTATTGCCTGTATCGATGATGTCCTCCACAATCAATACGTCTTTACCGGCAATATCCTGTTCCATATCTTTTTTAATGACAACCTGTCCCGATTGTGCTCCCGTATAACTGGAAACATTCATAAAATCAATGCGCACATCTACTGTCAAATAGCGCATTAACTCTGCCATAAAAGGAACAGAACCCTTTAAAAGCCCGACCAGGATCAGCGTCTTGCCCGCATAATCCCGACTGATCTGTTCGCCTAACTTCCGGGTCCGATGTTGTATTTCTTCCAAGGAAAATAAAATTTCCTGAACATCCTGATGCATGTTTCTTCCCCCTTTAAATCAACACTAACTTATTGTACCACAAACAGCGTTGCTTTTTCCATTAAATAGTCTTTGTTTTTTGCGATTTTTGGCACAAGCAAAATTTTACCATGACAATCACAGACGATCGGCCAAAGCTGACGTTTTTCGCGTGGAATTTTGGCATCTATGAACAACCGGGAGACTTTTTTGGTGCCATAGCTCAGCTCCATCGCATCGCCTGGCTGGATGGTTCGAATCGTCAAAGGGAAATCCTGCATACGCACCGGGATGCCTTCCCGATCCTGACCACGTGTTTGAAGGCTGAAATAAGGCGTTTGGAGTTCCTGCGGGGCATCGATCTGGTAGGCATAGCTAAGCTTGACCGTTTTTAAACAGACATAAACCTGACCGTCCTGCTTTTTTAACTGAAATCCATCCGGCAGATCCATCTGGCTATTTTTTTTGCCTCTTAGCATATGGACCCCTTCCCGGATCAGAGCAGCCGAGATCCGCCTTGGATCTAAACGCTGATCCTGTCGCAAGAAACAGTCTAACAGTTCACCCAGGGTCTTGTCATCATGCGAAAGGTCGATCCGCCAGAATCCAGATGTGACCTCGCTGGCCAGTAAGGCTTCTAGTTTGTCCTGTTGCCTTTGAACCTGTTCATTTTTCACACTTGCCCAGGATAAAAGGCGTTCCTTTTCTTCCCGACCGGTCTTCTTTAAGACCACATTTCGAAAATAATTCCGGGTATAGTGGTTTTCGAGATTACTGGAGTCGATCCGGTAAGCAACACCCTCCACTTCACAATAATGAGCCAGATCCTCTTTAAAGACACCTAAACAAGGACGATAGACCGGAACACCCTGATAATAGGAAAGCGGTGCGATTCCCAAATACGGTACACGCGTATGCCGTGCCTTTTGCATCAGGATCGTTTCGACACAGTCATCGGCATGATGAGCTAACAAGATCCCTTTAGCCTGATAACGATGAACCGTCTCTACAAAAAAACGATAGCGGATCGTCCTGGCCTGAGCCTGAAAGTTTTCTTTGGTATACTCGTTCACTTCCAGATAAGCCAATCGTAGCCCATGCGACTTGGCGTAGGCTTTGACCAATTCATAATCTAAATCACTGTCTACTCTTTTATGATAATTCACCAGCGCCACGATGACGTCAAGTCCCATGCTGACTGCCAGATGCAGCAAAGCCATGGAGTCCGGTCCGCCGGACACACCAATCACATAAGTGGCTTGTGGGTCTAATTTTCTTAACGCTTCTCTGACTTTTTCCATACACTCACTTCCCGTTGCATTATAACACAAAAAAATAGACGCATAAAGCGTCTAATCGGTATGTATCTGGGTAATGTCCTCGACCCTGACAACAATGATCGTCGCGTCATCATCTACCTTGCCCCGATCAATGAAGGTGTTCATGATCGTATCCGCAATCAACTGCGGATGACGGTCACCGACCTCCCGAAGACATTGTTCAATGACTTCCTCAATGCCCTCTTCTAAGCCATCACTATACATAAATAACAGATCTCCATCGGAGCACTGGTATTTTTCCGTATGGGTATCCACCTTCGAAACGATGCCGATCGGCAAAGCTCTGGTCTGCACTTTATCTAATTGATTATAGTGATAAACATAGGATGCAGTCGCACCATTTTTCAGAAAAGTCACTGAGGCATCCCGCGTATTAAACATCAGCAGATCAAGGGTCGTAAACATCTCAATACGATTTTTAATTTTAAGCAGCGAGTTGATCGTTTGAATGCTTTCCTCCAAGCCGATCCCGCTTTTCAATAAGCGACTGAAGACATCCAAAGTCAGTTCGCTTTCTTTATGTGCTTTGGGGCCATATCCCATGCCATCACTTAGCGCCATTAACGTGAACTGTTTGAAATGAAAACAAAGATAGCTGTCCCCGCAGCTGGCGGCATCTTTGGATAACTGCTGTACCCCATACACCAGCTGGTAATTCTGATGATTCGATAAGACCAGGCGCATATAGCCTAACTGGCGACCGGAAGTTTCCATTTTGATGACATTCAAGGGTGTGTTGAGATAGCGTTCGAGAACAGGAATCACGACGTCATAGACCTCATGTTTGTTGACTTCCATCATCCCGATATCTAGACAGTAATCATCCCGTGAAAGATAGTCCTTATGGATATAAGGGACCAAATAATGATAGCCTTCCAACAGATCTCGAATATTTTCCTCACTCTCCAGATCAGAACAGTCCACATGTTTAGAAAAGCGTTCTAAAAGCTTGCCCACCAGCGACAGCTGTCCGTAAAGATGATGCTTGAGCTGATGATATTCTTCATTCATCTCAGCTTGATGTAAATAAAGCTTATGTTGTTCACGCAAAGCCTTTTTATATTCAGCCATCTTCAGACAATAGCGTTCGACATAACGGGTTTCCTGATTCGTCAGGCCCTGAATCACCCCTTTGCGAATCAGCTTCACCAGTCGATGATCCCCTGTCTCACGATTATAACACTGATCACAGTTCAGGCATGTACTGCAGACCTGCTCATACATATTGCCCACATACAAAGCGGCATTGGTCTCCAGATTTTCCTCTTCAAAAGAAGTCGCAATGCGCAAAAACAGATCACTGAAGGTCTCCAGCTGACGGCTCATCTTGCGCTGATAGGAAATCAATCCGCCGATCTGGGTCGCCAAAGGGGAATCCCCATTCAGCCGATAACGCCAGGAAGCGTATATTTTTTGGGGAATGAGCATAAAAAGGAATCCTGTCAGCATGACTTCCACCGCAATGACCCATAATCCCTCCTGGACAAAAAAAGGCATGACCAGATGACTGAAAAGAAAAGTCAGCACAAAGGCCAGACGGCTTTTGGCCTTCACTAGAAAAAAAACAGCCAGACAAATAAACAGACTTTCGACCTCGCCCATCAGGCCGCTTTCATTCAGCAATAACCAGTAGCTGGCATATATGACCAGCTGATACCCCATTTCGATGCTTTTGACATACATGACAACTAAAATGCCAAAGCGGAGCATCACCATCAACAAATGCATATCGATCCGTTCCAGACAAAACAAGGCGCTCATGACCATGAGAAAGCCCCCCATCAGCATCCGATCGCTTGGATCTTCGATCTGTCGATGGCGTAGTAATGGCAAAGCGTCGATATAAAGCAAACTTAGACCCAGCGCTGTCAGCAGCTGAACAAGTGTGCCAGCTGGCATCCACCGTCCGCCAAGATATCCTTTCAAAAGCAGGTAAGCGCCCAAACAAAAAGTCACGACATATCCTAAAAAATGGGTCTTCATCGCATAGACAAACGACAGGACGACAAGCACCCCCAGGGTCGCCAGACTCAATGCCAGCAATTCCCAGCTCACATCTAAAATGATCACTGCCAGTCCCACACCTAAAAAATACATCAGCACATCCAGGTAGCCACAGGCAAAAGCCACGCCTAAAACAGGCAGGCACAAGACGGCCTCACTGCCTAAAAAAGGAACCTGACAGACACAAAAAGAAATACCAAAGATAAAAAGCAGCTTCTCGTAACGCAGGCTGTGGCGCGATAATTGGATCTTCGATAGTTCCACGTTGTTCACCTCTTCTCCTTGCCCTTATTATAGAGAGGTGAAATTGCATTATTTGTCAAAGAAGAAAGATGATACAAATTTGTTTTGTCAGCACAAAAAAGATAGAGCTTACGTTTAATTAATGGTATAATAAAGCGCGTAAAGGAGGTTTTACCCATGACATTTGTAATCATTGCCTCTTTCATTCATCAGATTAGACCGGTTGTAGAAAATTTGGACGATTTTTATTGTGTTAAGAAATTTGGACCGAAGGCCTTCTTTTATTATAACGGGAACTTACCAGAAGACGAGGTCATTCCTTATGTCAAAGCACAGATCAAAGCTAAACTCGGATCGATCCTGGTGTATGAGATCTATCCGCTGTATAAAGGCATCATCGACCTCACACCTTATTTACCTACTGAAATGAAAGAAAGCAAAGCTTATTATCAAAGAAAAAAGGATCTTTCAGATGCCGAACTGGAAGCTTATAAACAAGCCCATCAGCTGAAGTAAAAAAACATGGTTACCCATGTTTTTTTATTTGCGCCATTTCTGTGACAACGCCATATGCTGCTAAAGGCTGCCCCTTTAAAATGGCTAAGCAATGCGTATAATAATAAACAATGCCATCTGCCTGAGCTTCATACCGTTCCAGCAGATTCCCAAAATGATCTTCTACATAGCCTAAACATTGCCCTTTTTTAACGAATTGTCCTGCCTCGACCTTTGGATACCAAAGCCCGCTATGCCGGCTCTCTAGATAAACGCTATGCCGCATGATCCATTGATCCTGATAAGGCGTCAGATGACAGGCAGGCAGCACTCCCAAAGCTTGTAAACAACTGAGCACATCTCTTTGATCTTCCTCAACCCAATGTTCCAGACAGCGACCACCATGACCGCGTTCCAAGAGGATCCCCGGTATCTTTAAATGATGCCCGGGCCAACTGTAATGGCCCGTCGTTGCGGTTGAACGAATCAAGTAAGGCACTCGAAGATACCTTGCGATCGGCAAGATCTGACTTTCCATGATATCTGAATAAAACAGGCAGGGAGTCAAGGTTTCTGTAACATCTCCGCTATGCAGATCCAACACAAAATCAACTTTCGGAAAGATCTTGGTTGCAAAACAATGGGCAATCCGCTCGCCTGGACTTCCATCAGGAGAACCAGGGTAATTCTGATTCAGATTAGCCCCATCCTCCGGAAGAACGGCATGCGTTCTGGCATAAAAGCCACTGATGTTTACCAGCGGCATGATAATGAGCCGTCCGCTGACCTGTGAAGGTTCCAATTTTTGAGCCAAGCGTATCAGCGCGACCGTGCCCGGGTATTCTCCACTGTGGATCTGTGCTGTCAACAGAACCGTCTTTCCAGGTCTGATCCCATTGATCAAAGTCACAGGGATCGCATAACCTCTCACATCCGGTTCCCAGTCAAACTGATATTTTGTGCCAGGTTTTTGATCATATCCAAACATTTGCTCTCCTCCTGCCCCCATTATAGTCTATTACCGGATCGAGAACAAGCCAGTTTTGTTAGCCCATCCTGCACATCATAAAGTCTGGATCGCCTGTCTGAGGCGATCGGTGAGATGATCAAAATGATTGCCCGGCTGGCTTTGAAAAATTACCGGACAGTCCAATAATTCTGTCAAAGCTTGCGTACAGTGGGCCACTTCCTTCATCAAGGGGTGGCGTGTCCGATGTTCCCTGTCACCAAGTGACAGGTACACTTTTTGAGGTTGGCAACATAGGGTATGAGTGCGCGCATAAGTCAGAAAACCGGGATACCAGAGAGAACCAGAAACACTGGCTACACGCTCAAAATGATCCGTTTGATATAAGGCATATATACTAAACAGACCGGCCAGCGAATATCCGACCAGGCCACGCCAGGGCACACCCCCTTGAATAGTATCTTCCAACGGATGGGCTACTTTATTGACGAGCCAGTCCAGATAGGCATCCGCACCGCCCGTATAAGGAAGATCCTTCTTAAATAATGGACCCATCGGCCAGGGCGCGAGGTCATGATGCCAGTCGACATCCTCAATGATGACCAGATGATGATCGGGCAGGATGAGAGAAGCATCCAGGCGCGTGCCATTCAAATAGATGAGCGGCGCCCCTTGCTTAGTGGTCGGATAATAATGCACCGTACGACCATCCAGTTTCCAGGTTTTCATCCCGATGCCTCCTTCTAATAGCGAAGCGTTATCCCTCACTAGCGCTCCCGCCGGAAGAAGCGTTTCGCGTTTTCAAAACAGATTCCCTTCACTATCCGCGATAATTGTTCACAATCCATCGGATAAAGCCCCTTCTCAACCGCTTCCCCCATCCAGCCGCATAGAAGGCGACGGAAATATTCGTGCCGTGGGAAAGATAAGAAGCTGCGTGAATCCGTCAACATGCCTACAAAAGTTCCCAGCACCCCCATGCTCGCTAAGGTCGTTAATTGTTCTGTGATGCCAAACTGATTATCCAAAAACCACCAGGCTGCTCCCAGCTGGACCTTGCCAAAATAAGGCGCTGACTGGAAGTTCCCAGCCATCGTTGCCAGCATCCCAAAATCGCGGGCATTGATACCAAAAAGAATCGTTTTAGGCAATTGATCATGGCTGTCTAAAGCATTTAAGAGCTGACTCAGATCATACGCATAACAGCGATCATCCATCGAATCAAAACCGGCATCCAACATGGCATAACGCGTCGCATTATTGCGCAATGCCCCAATATGCAGCTGCATGACCAGATCACGCTCATGGTAATAACGCCCCAAAGCGACGAGCACATAACTCTGGAACTGCCAGACTTCCTCATCCTGAACAGCTGCGCCACATAAACGTTTTTGGAAGATTGTATTGACCTGATCGGCTGAGGCAGAACGGAAGCGGAAATTTTCCAGACTGTGATCGGCTCCGACACACCCGACCGTCACAAAGTCATCCAGCCGTCTTTGTAACGCCGTCAAAAGGGAGTCAAGATCGTTGATGACCATGCCGCTCGTCGCCTGCAGTTTTTGAATATAATCACCATAATTCTCATTTCGCAGTTTCAAAACCTGATCCGGTCTAAAGGTCGGCAGGACATGAATTTCAAACCCTTCCTGCTTTAATAAACGATGGTAACGAAGATCGTCAATCGGATCATCAGTCGTGCATAAAGTATCAATATGCATCATCCGAAGCAAGCCGCGGGTCGTATGCTCGCCATCCTGCAAAATAATGGATGTATCTCTTTCGATGCGCTCTGCCGTCTCAGGATTGAGACATTCATCGATATCAAAATAACGCTGCAGTTCCAAATGGGTCCAATGATAAAGCGGATTCAAAAAAAGCTGTGGCACGGTCTTTGCCCAATATGCAAATTTTTCATGATGTGAAGCATCACCGGTAATATACTTTTCTTCAACCCCGCAGGCACGCATAGCGCGCCATTTGTAATGATCGTGATCCAACCAGAGACTGGCTAGATCCGGATAGGTCACATCTTCATAGATTTCTTTCGCACTCAAATGATTGTGGAAATCAAATATCGGCAGATCCTTTGCGAACTCATGATAAAGCAGTTTGCTGGTATCATTATATAAGAGAAAATCCTGATCCATAAAATCCTGCATCTTCATTACACCCCTGAGTAAGCACTAAAACCGCCATCGATCGGAATAACCACACCATTCACAAATCCGCTTGCTTTTTCATCGACTAAATAAAGTAATGTTCCCACAATTTCCTCCGGCTTACCTAAACGTGCCATCGGTGTTCCGGCCAGTATTTTTTCAAGACGCGGTGTTGGTTCACCATTTTCATTAAACAAGAGTCGGGCATTCTGACTCGTCGCAAAGAAGCCCGGTGCCAGTGCATTGCAACGAATGCCAGCTTTCGCAAAATAAACTGCCAGCCATTGCGTAAAATTGGAAATACTGGCTTTGGCAGCCGAATAAGCCGGGATCTTCGTCAACGGGGTAAAGGCATTCATACTGGAAATATTGATGATCGTTGATCCTTCTTTCATCTCGTGTGCAAAGACTTGACTGGGCAGAAAAGAACCCATAAAATTCAAAGAGAAAACAAATTCGACACCCTGTGGATCTAAATCAAAGAAATTTGAATCGGCAGGGGCCTGACGATCATAATATTCATCATTAGTCGTTGCCCGCGGATGATTGCCACCAGCACCATTGACCAGAATATCGATGCTGCCCCACTCTTTCATAATCGACTGACATACCTTTTCCAGTGCAGCTTTCTCTAAGACATTACACACATACCCTTGCGCTTGTCCACCATCGGCAACAATCTGCCTGGCGACGGTATGACAGGCCTCTTCATTAAGATCCAACAAAGCCACTTTTGCCCCGGATGATGCTAAGGCTTTCGCTAATACGCTGCATAGGACACCGCCTGCGCCTGTCACGACAGCGACTTTTCCAGTTAAATCAACCATACGCTTTCCTCCTTTTCTGATAGCTTCATCATATGTCATTTATGCAAGCACTTTCAAGATTTTCTCATTTTATGAAAATGATTTTTACAAATTGAAAAGCCAAAGCATCCTACTGCTTTGGCTGATTGTATAAGATCGTCATTTGTGTTTCTTCATTGGTACCAAAATGAGTCTTGTGCATCTTACGGCGATAGGGCTTAAATCCGCATTTTTCTGCAACCCGTCCAGATTGATGGTTATACATAAAATAACCAATCATTAAAAAGTCCAGGTTTTGCACATGGAATAAACAATCCACGACCGCCTGTACGGCTTCGGGCATGAGTCCTTGTCCCCAGTCATCCTTAGCCAGCACGTAACCGATCTCACGCCCCTTTTTCATAGCCAGTTCTGAAAAATAATCTTCATCGTAACGTTCGATTCCTAATGAACCGATGACCTTTCCCTGATATTCCAGGGCAAAGGTCTTTTTGCCATCGATAAAATGCTGCAGGATCATCCTGGACTCCTCAATATCCTTATGAGGCAGCCAACCTGCCATCTGCCCGACCCCATCGACGGATGCATAGGCATAAAAATCTGCCAGATCATCTGGCGTCCAGGGACGCAAACACAAGCGCTCTGTCTTTAAAACGACTTGGCTAATATCAATGGGTGCATTCATTTGCCTTCCTCCTTTCATTTCTCCGCTTTCAAAAGGTCTTTTTCCATCCAAATGTGGGGACATCCTTCATCCTCATCGACCTCACCAAAGCCCTTGTATCCTAACTTTTCATAAAATGGAGCTGCCGTGCATTGCGCATGTAAGATCATGCGTTCAGCCTGTTTTTGGGACGCATCTTTCTCTGCCGCTTCGATCAATAATGAACCTAAATGTCTGCCACGATAAGCCTGCGAAACGGCGACCCGACCGATGACCCAGGTTGATGGCGTCTCTCCCTGATAGAAACGGCAGGTCCCAGCCGGTATGCCATCGACTTCGATCACCACATGCCTGCTGATGGCATCCAGACTATCAAATTCATCCTGAAAGCCCTGCTCTTTCATAAAGACTTCTTCACGGATTCTTTTAGCTGCCTCTGTTAATTTGTCATAAATCTGAATCATCTGTCTCGACCTCCCTTTTAACGAAAAGGCATTCGTGAGTCTTTGACGACTCATGGAATGCCTGTATTTTTATTAATCCTAACACTTTATCCTATGTCTGTCAATTTATGCTTGCGTCGAAAATTTTTTCACTTATCTTTTATTTAGTTTCCAAGGAAACTATCAGGAGGTAACCATTGATGCAACAGGACTTTATTTCTATTTTACGTTACATTACCATTCTCAGCGATAATACGGAACTGTTTTTCAGCCGCTCGTTTGAAAAACAGAATTTATCATCCAGTCGTCAGATTGCCCTATTAAAAATTTACGAGAATCCCGGCCTGACCATGTCACAATTAGGCCAGGTGACACACTATCAGAAAAGCGCGATTTCCAAGATCGTGAACGAACTGATTGAAAAAAGCTATATTACGATGACGATCGATGCTCAGGACCGGCGGGTCAAACATCTTTACCCAACGCCCAAGACTGACCAGCCCATTGCTTCGATTTTAGAACTGCGTAACTGGTGGCTGGATCAGCTCTTCGAAGGCTATTCCGCGCAAGAAAGAGAAACGCTTTATCAATGCTTGATTGCTTTAGCCAGGCGCTCAAGTATCATCCTGGAAGGAGAAAAGAAGTGTGAAACAAAACAAAGCTAAACTGCATAAAAAAAGACAAACCTAAAAACAAGTTTGAATTATGTTTGAAAAAAACAAAAATAGATTATTCTAATTTAGTTAATTTAGAAACGTCAAATCCTGA
>FCNA01000144.1 GCA_900018345.1 Clostridiales bacterium CHKCI006 | reverse complement strand
CAAACATCATATAACGATTTAAACTTTTAAGTTAATGTGATTATTGAAAAAACTGTTGCAGGATAGCAAATCATCAGATGAAGAGAAATGGATGATTCATTTTGTAAAGGATTTTATCACGTATATTTATCCTATAGGTAACAATTCTTCTGTAGAATCGGATTCTTGTTCCAAAACAGCTTTAACGATGGAATTAGTTGGTAATAAATAAATCAACATGTCTCCATTCTTCTTAAATAAACTAAATCCATATCTTTCATAGTATTTCTTGAGATGTTCATCATCTTTGCAGTCAATATGAGTCACAACACTAGGAAACAGTATATGTATATCTCGGATTCTAGAAAAAATCAGTCCCATTAAAATATCTCCAGATATATATTTGTTGTAACCATTTGTATAGTTCTTAGCTAATTGACCAATCAGTAATGTTTTTACATTTCTTCCAATTGGATATGAAGTACCAAACATTTTCTTCTTATGTCTGGGCTTAATGTCGTCACTCAACTGAACGTCGCTTTGACCTAAAGAATAGATTGCTGCTAAATAAGTACAATGTGGTTCTGGCTGTGCACAAATTAAATATGTTCTAGCTAATCCTACTCGTTTAAAATCATAAGCTTTTTCATGTATGAAGTGTTCTACATCAAGATTTAGTGGACATGAAAAATCGGAAAGAATAGACATTATTTTATCCTTTCCGATTCCTTGATTAATCAAGTCATATAATGAAATTGTTCGATACATCACGATTTTTTGATTCCTAGCATATCCATAATCGCTTTTCCTTTAACATCTTGATGATTCATCACTTTTTTAACTTTTACTTTTTTAGGTTTGCTCATGATATTATGGAATCTGTTGACATCAGAACGTTCAATAATATAGGTATCTATGAAACTTTTAGTTGCCATAATACGCACTCCTTCCCTATGAAACAATGTTAACATAAATAAGATAAAAATGCCATAACAGAGATGAAAAAATTGATGTATAGCAGTAAAAATGAATCCTTTGAGGATTAAAAGTGAGAACGAGTAGAGCTTATCCATATACTATCTGATGTTGAAACTTGAGAATAGGCTGTGTTTTCATCATAACATAGCTTACAGTTAACCACCCCTTTTT
>FCNA01000145.1 GCA_900018345.1 Clostridiales bacterium CHKCI006 | reverse complement strand
CGATCTTGAAATGTCAAAAATATTGATGATCCACGTTAATAGATAGTTAGAACTTATTTGACGAACCATTGACCTTGGGGTACCCAATCCCCGTATAACAGAGTGGTTAACTGTCGATAAATCTAATGTTTTGGGGCTTTTGTATGCCATTGATGGTAAAATCAAATAATTTTATTATGAATGTGTAATTTTCACTTGACAAAGGTCACTTCATAACAGAAAGGAAGAAGCTATGAATCAACCAATACGCTGTTATGGATGCGGAGCAATCCTACAAACAGATGATCAAAAAAAAGTCGGATATATCCCACAGATCAAAGACAATGGCAAACCGTTGCTGTGTCAGCGCTGTTTTCGTCTCCAGCATTACCATAAACTTGAAAAAACAAGCCTTCAGTCAGATGATTTTTTAAAGATCCTCCAACAGATCAGTGAAAAACCGGGCTTGATTGTTTATATCATTGATCTATTTGATTTTAACGGCAGTATGTTGCAGGGGTTAACTCGCCATCTGCCTGGCAAAGACATTCTTGTTGTTGCTAACAAGCGTGATCTTTTACCAAAACTATGTAATAATACCAAAATTACGCACTGGATCTATCGTCATCTTAAAGAATATGGCATCAAACCTGTCGATGTCCTGATTACCAGTGCCAAGAAGAACTTTCAGGTTGAAACACTGATGGCATTGATTGATAAATATCGCCAGCAGCAGGATGTCTATGTGGTGGGTGTGACAAATGCCGGTAAATCGACGTTGATCAATGCCTTATTAAAGGCTTTTATGCAAAAAGAAGATCTACCGTTGATCACAACCAGTGAATTTCCTGGTACGACCCTCGATCTGATTGCCATCGAGCTGGATGAGACACATCGCTTATATGATACACCGGGCATCGTCAATTCCCATCAGTTAACTCTCCATGTGGCTGATAGGGATCTCAAAGCCATCGTTCCGCAGTCAGAGGTTAAACAACAGATTTATCAGCTCAATGATGGCCAGAGCCTCTATGTCGGTGGGTTAGCACGACTGGATTTCTTAAAGGGAGAAAAAACAAGCTTTGCCGGTTTCTTTTCTAACCGTTTAAAGATCCATCGCTGTAAGTTGGAAAGGGCAGATGAGATCTTTACCAATGATCAGGTCATTAGTCCAAAAGCTTTAAATGTCAAAGAGATTCAGGACATGGCATCATACACATTCTCTATTCCGGAAGGAAAGCATGATGTGGTCATCAGCGGGCTGGGCTGGTTTTCATTAAAAGGGCAGCATCAGAAGATTCGTGTCTATGCCCCTCAAGAGGTCGGCGTTTTTATACGTCAAAGTTTAGTTTAAAGGAGAATAACATGCTTACAGGAAAACAAAAAAGATATTTGCGTTCGATTGCGCATAAAATACCTGCTACTTTTCAGGTAGGTAAGGATGGCGTCTCAGATAAGATGATCGACGCTATACGTTTAGGCTTACAGGCAAATGAACTCGTCAAAATTAAAGTGTTGGACAATTGTACAGAAGAGCTGAACCAGGTGGCTTTGGATCTGAGTGCCGGAACAAAAGCCGATATCGTTCAGATCATTGGCCATACGATCATCCTGTATCTGGAAAGTCCAAAAGCTATCTATCCATTGCCATGACACGCCGTATTGGACTTTTAGGGGGAAGTTTTGACCCCGTTCATAAAGGACATGTTCAAATTGCCAAATATAGCCTCAAAAAACTGAAATTAGATGAACTCTGGTTTATCCCTGTTCTAAACAATCCTTTTAAAGATCGTCAAATGGCCAGTGGTGCTGATCGCTGTGCCATGCTGGAATGTGTGATCCAGGATGAACCGCGTTTCAAGATCTGTGATGTTGAGCTTAAAGGAAACCCAGAGCTGAAATCATTTACTTATTACACCTTACTTTATTTGATCGATCATTATCCCGATACACAATTTTATTACATTATCGGAGATGATCAGGTTGCTGCTTTTGATCGCTGGTATGAGGCTGAGAAAATCAGTCAGCTGGTAACCTTGGTCTGCTTTGCTCGTAAAGGCTATGAACCGCATTACAAAAACATCAAGAAATACCACATGCAGAGGCTGGATATGAAACCTATCAAAGCGAGCAGTACGGCAATTCGCGAAGGGGATCTGACCCAGGTTGAGCCTGCCGTAATTCAGTATTTCACCATGCATGGTTTATATTTGAAAGACATTGTCAAACATTATATGTCTGAAAAACGTTATGCACATACCTGCTCAATGGCAAATCTCGCTGTTGAAATTGCCAAGGCGAATCAGATCGATCCAATGAAAGCTTATGTCGCGGGCATGCTGCATGATATCGCTAAAGAAATGCCGGAGAAAAAAGCCGAAAAGCTGATGCAAAAGTATTATCCGGAATATATTGATAAACCACAGGCCATTTGGCATCAGTGGCTCTCTAGCTACGTAGCTAAAACCACTTTTTATGTAAAAGATAAGGAAATTCTTCAAGCCATTACCAATCATACCACCGCTTCAAGCAAAATGAGCTTATTGGATATGTGTATCTATTGTGCTGATAAATATGATCCAGGGCGAGGTTATGATTCCAGCCGCGAGATAGCGCTATGTAAAAAAGATATCTGTGAAGGATTTAAACAGAGTCTAATCGACTTTGTAGCGTTTTCTAAACAGAAAAATCGGGCCATCGATCCTATCTTTAATGAAGTATATGAAACATATGTCAAGGAGGACAGAAATGGATAAATTAGAAATTGTTGTGCGAGCAATGGATGATAAGCTGGCGGCTGATATTGTTGCAATCGATATGCAGCTGGTCAGTCCAATGTTTGATACTTTTGTCATAGCCAGCGCAGACAATCCGCGTTTGATGAATGCAATCAAAGATAACATCGAAGATGAAATGGAAAAGCATGGATATACAGTCAAACATATCGAAGGGAATCGCGAAAGTCGCTGGATCTTGATGGATTATGGCGATATTGTTGTTCATCTGTTTATACCAGAAGAAAGAGAGCTTTACCATCTGGAGAAGCTTTGGGGAGATCAGCACCGTATCGATATTTCCAGCTATTTAACGAATCCATGAGTTATAACCAGTTTGCCTGGTATTACGATAGTCTGATGGAACCCCAGTTCTATCTAGACTATTTTCATTTTATCAACCGGCAAACCACTTATCATCAGGTTTTAGAACTGGGCTGCGGGACAGGGAGTCTGGCTGTGCTATTAGCTGATCGGGCAAGCCAGATCGATGCCACCGATATTTCAGAGGAAATGCTGGCGATTGCTGCCAAAAAACATCCTCATGCACATATTCGCTATCAGCAGCTCGATATGTGTAAGCTAGACTGCCAGGAGAACTACGATCTTGTGTTATGCCTGTGCGATTCATTGAACTATGTCAAAGGGTTGACCGCTCAGCTAGATGTTCTTCATCGCGCATATCAGGCCATAAAACCAGGCGGAACGCTGATCTTCGATGTCAATAGCATGCATAAGCTGGAAGTGACGCAAACGGATTATCGTGAAGAACAGGAAGATGAAGATTTCTATTTCTATTGGCATTCTTACCGAAGTGATGTTCATGAATTATCTCATTTAGTTGTCATTGAGGATCTTAATAGTGATGAGCGTATGGAAGAAAAACAGACACAGTATGTCTATGAACTGAAGGATTACCTTGCTGGACTTCAAAAGCTGTCCTGGCAATCGATTGCTTATTATAGTGATTTTGAGAGATATGATCCCCAAAAGGATCGCATTCAATTTGTATGCAGAAAGGAAGGATAAGATGATTGGAATTATAGGTGCTATGACAGAGGAAGTTGCTGCATTAAAAAAACAGATGATCGTTAAAGAAGAAAGATGTATTCATCAGATTCCTTTTTATTTAGGGACCTTGGCAAACCGTGACATCGTTTTAATGCAAAGCGGGATCGGTAAAGTGAATGCCGCTTATTCCACCACACTCTTAATGGAACATTTTGAAATTGATACCTTGATCAATATCGGCACAGCGGGTGGATTGAATCTAAAAGAAAATGTCGGTGATGTCGTGATTGGAAAGGAAATATGTTATTATGATGTTGATGTGACACCTGATCGCGTCTATGGACAGATTCCCGGAATGCCTGAAAGATTTCAAGCAGATCCTAAACTGGACGCAATGACCGCAGAGGTGCTGGATGAATTAAAAATTCCTTATCATTGCGGATTAATTGTTTCAGGCGACCAATTTGTTTCTCGTGAAGATCAGATTGACCTTATCAAACAACACTTCCCTGAGGCCATGTGTGCCGAAATGGAAGCTTGCAGCATTGCTCAAATCGCTTATCTGTATCAGGTACCAATGATCGTTCTGAGATCATTAAGCGATATTTTTGGTAAAGGCGGCAATGCAGTTCAGTTTGAGGAGTATCTGGAAGTGGCCAGTTATCATTCTGCCTTGCTTTGTAAGGCAGTCGTGGAGAAATTGGCATGATCGAGCTATTAGCCCCAGCAGGCAGTTTTGAAGCACTGGAAGCAGCCATCAATGCCGGAGCAGATGCCATCTATGTTGGTGGTAATCAGTTTAATGCGAGGGCCTATGCCACTAATTTTAATTTGGAAGAATTAAAAGAAGCCGTTGCCTTATGCCATCAACACGGAGTCAGACTATTTGTCACTGTGAATACCCTGTATCAGGACAAGGATTTTGTTGAGCTCTATGATTATATCTGCGCTTTATACGAGATGCAGATCGACGCACTCATCGTTCAGGATGAAGGATTAATGGATGTTTTAAAGGAAAACTTTCCTGATTTTGAGGTACACGCCAGTACCCAATGTACAATCCATTCCCTGGATGGAGTAAACTACTATATGCAAAAAGGGGTTAAGCGTGTGGTGCTTGCACGTGAAAACAGCCTGGCAGAAATAAAAGATATTATTGCAAAGAGCAATGTAGAAATTGAGATCTTTGTTCATGGCGCATTATGTGTGGCTTATTCCGGCCAGTGCTTTATGAGTGCAGAAAATGGCGGGCGAAGTGCCAATAAAGGACAATGTGCACAACCTTGCCGTTTAATTTATCAGTTAACATGTGATGGAGAACCCTTAGGCAAGCCGACTCATTTATTATCTATGGCAGATCTGTGTACGATCGATCAGGTTGGGGCATTGATCGAGGCAGGCGTTCATTCTTTGAAGATCGAAGGGCGCATGAAAAGACCGGAATACGTCTATGCCGTGGTTTCAAGCTATCGTCAGGCCATCGATGCCTATTACAAGAACCAGCCGTATCAGTCTGATCGAACCATGCTGATGCAGCTATTTAATCGTGACTTTACCAGCGGTTATTTATTTAAGCAAAGAAAAGTCGTTAATGACCGGTTTAGTGGCAATCAGGGAATCTTAGCTGCACGCGTCCTGCATTATGATGCGCGCCGCAAGCGTCTATGCTTAGAAGCCTTGATCGAACTCCATCAACAGGACGGTATTCGTATAGGCAATCAGGACCACGGATTATTGCTTAATAAGATTTATGTTCAGAATAAGTTAGTCAATCGTGTAGAGAAAGGGACTGTTTTTGAGATTGAAGATCCGCTCAGTGTCAAAAAAGGGACTGAAGTTTACCGCACATTGGATCATCAGCTTGAAAAAATACTTTCCCAAAGACGCCATCACGCGATTCGAAAGATCCCTATCCGAATGCAGTTAAATGGCACCATTGGACAGCCGCTGATGATAACTGTGACAGACGGCACGCACATAGTTACGATAAACACAAACGCTCATATCGAATTGGCGACAAGCGTGCCTCTTTCTATCGGAAGAATCGAAGAACAATGTCGTAAATTAGGAAATACGTCTTATGTTTTGGATAAAATCGAAATTCATTTTCCTGAAAACGGATTTATTCCAATCAAAGCACTCAATGACCTGCGCCGCCAGGCGCTGACTATGCTCGATCAGCAACGTCAGGATCTTCTGTTACACCAGCTTGGTCCTTCACCAGCCTTTCAGGCAGTGACCTATCCAGACTCCAATAGAGCCAAACTAAGCTACTATGTGCATGTGGAAACACTTGAACAGCTTCAAGCTGTCCTGACTGATCCGGTACAGATCTTGTTTCCTTTAAATGATCAGTTTGATGAAGCGAACCAGCTAGCTCAAGACTACGGTCAAGCGTTGATCGGTGTTCTGCCTGCTATCATTAAGGATCAGGAATGGAAGCTGTTTGATCAGCGAATCGCTAAGACACTGCCAGCCGGTCTTGCCATCGGCCATCCTGCTGCTCTACAGCGTTATGGTTCACTGGTAAGCTTTGGACTGCCAGGTCTTAATCTGATGAATGGCTATGCTTTACATGCTTATCCTTTCGTTACTACGATTTCCATGGAGGTCGAGCGCAAAGAAGTCAATCAGCTTTTAAAGACCAATCCCCATAGTGTCGCGTTTATATATGGGCATCCTGAGAGCATGCGCATGGAGCATTGCCCCGTTAGTTATTATTATTTTCATGAAAAAAGACCGCATTGTCAGTGCTGCAAACAGGGCACTTATGAACTTGTCGACCGGAAAGGCGCACATTTTGCCATGCAGTTTGATGCTTGCTGCCGAACGACCCTTTATCATCCAAATTTGCGTAATTGGCTTAATTATGGCTATTCTGAGGGCTATCTGCACTTTACCACTGAGAGCCCTAACGAGATCAGGAAAATAATGAAACTGCTTAACCTTTAGTTGTCTAAAAGGTGGATTTGTGATATGACCCGAGTTTGCCACCTAAAATAGGCTAAAAAAATAAGAGAGATAGTGATGAATTCAAAATAATATGAATCTCACTATCTTTTTTGCTTTTGTAAATATAGGACTACATTATGAACTACGTTGTAATC
>FCNA01000146.1 GCA_900018345.1 Clostridiales bacterium CHKCI006 | reverse complement strand
GTCGTAGAGGACCGCAATCTCAGCTATACCAAGAAGAATAACAGGAGGAAGTGATATACATGGAACAGCAGATCATAGAGATCAGAAATATCAGCAGCAGTACGAATACGGATGAAGCCTTCCGTACCCTGCGAACGAATCTGATGTACATCGATGACCTGAAGGTCATCACCATCTCCAGCTCATCCCCTAATGAAGGAAAGACCGTGACCGCCTTCAACCTGGCCTATCAGTTTGCCAAGCTAGGCAAGCGGGTCGTGCTGGTAGATGCGGATATGCGACGCAGCTCGCTGCGCAGCTATCTGATGCTCAAGGACAAGGTATCCGGACTGAGCGAGGCGCTGTCACGCCAGAGCCGGAACTATCTATTCCCCACCAATGTGGATAACCTGTTTGTGATCCTCTCAGGCAAGAATCCACCCAATCCTTCAGAACTGTTGAGCAGCCCCATCTTTGACCAGCTGATCAGTGCCTTAAAGGAAAACTTTGATTATGTGATCATTGATACAGCACCGATGGCCGTTTCCATGGATGCCACTATCGTTGGTCGAAAGTCTGACGGACTGGTGATGGTCATCCGCAATGAGATGACAAGAAAGAAGAACCTGCGCAGGATCCGGGCGGATCTGGAACGTAATGGGGTCCGTCTGGTGGGCGCAGTGCTCAATCGCGTGAAAAAGAACCAGATCGATTATGGGGATTATCGTTATGAGAAATACTATGAATAAAAAGAAGAAACATTCCCGTTATCTGGCCTATGCAGGGATCGTCCTGTTATTGATCGGTATTGTTGCAGCTATCCTGTTTCTTAAGGATCCCGATCAGGCGACCACTGTATCCGATACAACATATACGGACTATCACACCCACACCTATGAGGATGTGGACTATGCTTATAACAGCTCCATCACGACGATCCTGCTCTTAGGGATCGATTCAGAGGATCCGGACAATGAGCAGGGACAGGCAGATGTGATCAGCCTCTTACTGCTCGACAGGGAAAATGAGCAAATCGAACTGCTCAATATCCCGCGTGATACGATGACAGAGATCCTGTTATCGGATATCCAGGGCAACAGCCTGGGCTGGCAGAGACAGCATCTGAACCTGGCTTATGCCTATGGCAGGACACCGGAGGATGGGTGCATGAATACGGCACAGGCAGTCTCCAGATTACTGTACCAGGTGCCGATCCCAAAGTATGCCGCCATCGATCTGTCGAGGATCGATGAGATGCATGCGATCGTGGGAGATCTGGAGGTCGTGATCCCTAATGATTCCCTGTCCTATCTGGGACGGGGATGGCGGGAAGGACAGACGATCACCCTGACGGAAGAAAATCTGGAAACCTATCTCAGGTCCCGGGATACGGAAGAAAACTTCTCGAACACGGACCGAATGGAACGACAGGAAGCTTATCTGAAGGCCTATATCGGCAGGCTGAAGGAACTTCTTGAAACGGACCAGGAAGGGACGATCCGGAAGGTTTCGACGCTTCTTGAGGATATAACGACCAATATCTCCTATTCAGATGTGCAGGTCTACAGCGAGATGCTGTTAAGCTACGGTTATGATCCGCAGACAGATATCCATCTGCTTCCGGGTACCGATACCGTAGGAGAGCTGCATGATGAATATGAGCCGGACAAGGCACAGGTGGAGGAAATGGTCATCGAACTATTTTATCGAAAGGAGAGTGAATGAGATGTCCAAACTGATCAAAGCCGTATCGGCGATGAGCCTGGCATTCTGTCTCTCACTGGTGAGCGTTCTAGCCTTACCGAGCCAGACAGCAAATGGCTCCGTGATCGAGGCAACGGTCGGAGGAGAGGCAGTCGGCGAAGGCTATGTGCG
>FCNA01000151.1 GCA_900018345.1 Clostridiales bacterium CHKCI006 | reverse complement strand
GATCTATAAACATATTTCAGATAATGATTAGCTTCATTATTACTTTTGAAGTTTGAATAATAGGATATTTTTGAAACTAAGTCAATTAACTTGAGTTTATAAATGTAACGACAGAGAATAATGATAAACAGATAACAAGAAATAACGATAAGTCGACACATTACTTCTTTTTTAGGAAAAACGAATGTGATCATGACAATACTGAAGACATACGCTGCACATAATGCAAAAAATTTTTTCATGATTTCCTCCATTTCCGTCCGGCACAAACATGTGATTCATTTCTAAACAAATTTCGTCTATTGCCAGGCAATTTGTTTTTTGAGTAATATTTCTGTTTTCTTCGACTATTAACAAATGTTGTTTTCACACATTGCCTTTTGACCCATACTATTTAGTATTACTAAATATATTCTAACAAAACCATCGGACATGTCAACTACAAACAATTCAATCATTCTCTGATTCAAAGATGATCATGTCTTCATGTATCCAAGTTGAATATGTCCTGCAAGAAAGATATATTTAAAATCTATATTATGATATGACCTCACTTTGATCTGGGTGTTTGGATTTGCAGTGTTTCAAGCAGGACTGTATCGCTTGGCTTGCCATCAACTTTAAAAAGAAGCAGCACCTTTGACAATCAGGGATCTTGATCATCGAGAAATCGGGGATGTTTTTGAAGTCGTTGGTCGAGATGATCAACAGATCTATTTCGAAGTTAAAGGAGCATAGCAGAACTCTGATGCTTAGGTGTCAGAGTTTTTTGTGGATGAATGTAAAATGATATTATATTTTCATTAACTTATATTTAGAAAATTTAATTACATATTTACGTGTTTATGGTCGTTCCTTAACATTAATGGCGCTAAAATAGATGTGTAAGATTTGAGTAGAGAAAAAGTGGAGGAGGGTATTCATGAATCTTGCACAGAACAAAGCGGCTTCGCAGTCGCAAAAATTGATGGTTTTTGTCTTAAGTATGGCCTTATATGGTCTGGCCACTTTATTTACAGAGCTGATTCCCAGCTTTCAGGTTGGAATCGTCGAATTTTCAGTGGAATACTTCTTATTTATTCCTTTAACCTTAGCGATGCTTTTTGATCCTATGTCAGTGGCTCTGGGAGCCGCTACCGGTGAACTTGTCTTCAGTGAGATCATGCTGGGGCAGTTTGGTGGTTTAGGAGAATTAGAGAAATTCATCACGGTCACGATTGGTGTTTATGTAGCCGGTCGAATGGTTAAGGATCCTAAAAACTTAAAGATGGTTGGCCTGGCGGCCATCACCGGAACGGCGTTACAGTTGATGATGGGGACCGTGGTGGACATTTTAAAAGTTCAGCTGGCGGTGGAAGACTTTGAGGCGGTTGCCGGATTACCTGCCAGTGTATTTGTTACTGAAGGGTTTGCTTTCTTAAACGATCTCCTGTTCTCAGGTATCTTATTCTGTCTTCTGCCAACCTTATTCCTGGTACCTAAACTGAATGGTAAGATTGAACCGTTACTGGGAATGCGCCCACGCAGTGAACAGACATTAAGCGGTTTGGATCTCAAACTTGTCCTGGGGTGTGTGGCTGGCTTTGCGGCAGCTTGTCTGGCAGAGCTGTTGGCGACAAGCGGAACCGCTTTGATCGAATGGGAAGCAGATTGGGCAGGCAGTCAGACGGTGCTATGGATCGGTATAGTGGTCGCTTCGATCGTTGCAGTGCTGATTTTCCAGATCATGAGACGTCAAGCCGGAAAGGAACGGGCCTAAACGATGAAGGCGATTGAAATTAAAGATCTGACGTTTACTTATCCCGCAAGTCAAACGCCAACTTTAAATCATCTTTATCTCGAGGTTGAACAGGGGGACTTCCTGGCAATCGTTGGAAACAACGGTTGCGGGAAGTCTACTTTCTGTAAATGCCTGAATGGCCTGATTCCGCATTTCATCGATGGTGATTTTAGTGGTGAGGTGCATGTGGGTGGTCTGGATACCCGCACCAGTGATGTCGGGACCTTGGCGACGCAGGTAGGTTATGTTTATCAGGATTTTGAAAATCAGATCGTTCGTCCGACCGTTTTAGATGATGCTTCCTATGCATGTTTAAACTATGCGATGCCGGATTATCTTGAAAGAGGGCGCGCGGCCTTAAAGATGGTTGGGTTATCCACACGTGAAAAGGATTATATCTGGCAGCTTTCCGGTGGACAGACACACTTATTGGCCTTGGCGGGAGCCATCTCACTCAGACCGGATATTCTGATTCTTGATGAGCCGATTGCTCAGCTTGATCCCCAACATGCCGATGAGGTTTATGAGATCCTCAAGACACTCAATGAGAAGTACGGCAAGACCATTATCGTTATTGAACATCATACTGAATACATTGCCAATTACTGTCATCATGTGATGCTGATGAAAGAGGGTGGGGTTGCCTGGAAACTGCCTGTCGATGAAGCTTTAAGGCATGTGGATGAGCTGCAGGAGAGCCATATCTTTCCACCTCAAGTCACACAGGCTGCAAAAAGGATGCAACAGGCTGGTACTTTGGCGAAAACAGCCAAGCTGCCGACAACCATTTTGCAAGGGATGTCGACTTTTCAAAACTGTCGCTATCAGCCATCATTCACCAGGCCTACACTCAAGCCGGAAACCGAAAAACCGGTTGTGACATTTAAGGATATGTGTGTGTGCTACCGCTCTTTTAAGGGAGAGGATCGTGTTGTTCTTGACCATTTGAATCTGACGATCCACAAGGGGGATAAGATTGCTTTAGTGGGATCGAATGGCGCCGGGAAATCGACTTTGATGAAGCTGATGGTCGGTTTGGTCAAGCCCACATCCGGTACCATGTTTTTGAATGGACAGGACGTGACGGGGCAACGAACGAAACAATTATCGCCCTATGTTTCGCTGGTGTACCAGAATCCCGAAGACATGTTTATCAAGGATTCGATCCGCCGTGATATTGCCTATGCCATGCAGGTCCGTCAGGTCACTGATCATGCCAAGCGAACGGATGAACTGCTGTCTCAGTTTTCACTGGAGACCCTGGCAGATCGGGATGGACGTCTTTTATCCGGAGGACAGATGCGAAAAGCAAGCCTGGCGATAGGGATTGCCTTGAATCCACCGATCCTTTTATTGGATGAACCGACTGCCAATCTGGATATTGCCACGCGTCATGATATTTTGCGTACGCTCAAAGCCATCGCAGCAACGACAGACACTGTCATGATCGCGACCCACGATATGCAGTTAGTCTGTGAATGGGCAAGTCGGATCGTGGTTCTTGATGATGGCAAGGTCATTGCGGATGGCACTCGCGATGATATTTTTGGGAATCCGACGTTGCTGGAAACGGTGGGGATCCGTCCGCCGGAAATCTTTTCGATGGCACAGGCATTAGACCATCAAGCGCTTCTTTATACGGTAGAAGAATTTACAAGCCATTTTAAGGAGGTAGGATCATGAAATGGAAACAGAAATTATCTGAAAATATACTTGATAAACTTTCCATCGATTTTCTAAAGAATCAGGTATTAAAAAATGCTTACGGAAATACGGATACGCTGATTGCCAAACTGGATCCGCGGATCCTGATTGCCTGGTATTTATTTTTTGGAATTGTTCCCTGGTTTGTGAATGATGTGGCCTTTTTGCTCACCTGTTTCTTACTGGTCATGATCACGACCTGGCTGGCACACGTCGCCGGACTGGTCATGTTCATTTTTGTCCTCGGCGTCTTTTCACAAACCGGATATCTTTTGATTGTTTCTTTATTTTTTGGCGGCAATGCTTCGACCATTTTGCCTTTGCTAATCCTGACTTTGAAAGTGACGACCTGTTCGCTGGCCTCTATCACCGTTTTCTCGGGTCTTGATCCAGACCGTCTGTCCAATGGTCTGATGTGGTATGGCTGTCCGGAGCGTTTGTCTTTTTCGATTGCTTATGCTTATCGTATTTTACCGATGCTGATGGAAGAATTTCAGAATGTGCTTCTGTCATATCGACTGCGTGGGAATCCGCCCGATCACTCTGGTTGGATGGGCAAGATCCGCTATCTCATTTATCAGGTACGAATCATTATGCAGGCTTTTTATCCGCTGATCCTCAACACTGCCAAACGTTCCCGGACAACGGTTGAGGCGTTGGAGATGCGCGGGTATCGCTATGCCGCCAGCAACCGTTCAGTGAAGAAAATGAAATTATCCGCTTTAAAAGTCACGCACCTGGATAGTGTTTTTCTAGCTCTGTCATTACTGTGGATGGTCGGCGGCAGTTTACTGATGACTTGGATTTGAGGAGGAAGAATAAGATGAAGATTGATTTTCATACACATGGCAAGCTGGCCAAAAAACTGCCTTTTTCCATTCCTTATACGGATTGGATGTTTGATCAGGCGAGAAATCAGGGGCTCGATGCGATTTGTTTGACAGAACATTTCAATACTCTGCAGTTTGCGGACATCTATCATTATCTATTATCAAAAAGCCAGCGTGAGGGAGATTGTCTTTTGCTGCCTAATGGTCTGCGTGTTTTCCCGGGCATGGAAACGGATATTGCGGAAGGCGGGCATGTGCTGTGCATTGGCAGCGTGGAAGATATCTTGGCTTTGAATGCATCTTTGGAACCATACAAGGTCCCGGGACATTTTCTGCCTTTTCATGAATTAAGGAACTTGTTTGATACTTATGATGTCAAGGTCGGTGCCGGTCATCCGTTTCGTGATGGCGGACATATTCCTGAATTACCTTTCGAAGAACTGAGACGTTTTGATTTTCTTGATCTGAATGGGAAAGATGTGGCCCTTGATCGTCAGCGTACAGAGGACTTGACCTATGCGTTAGGCAAGCAGCTCCATCTGCCTGTTGTCAGTGGCAGTGATACCCATCAGGCTTTTCAGTATGGTTGTATCTATACCGAATTACAGCATTCAGTGAACACTGTTGATGATCTGATGGTGGAGATGACAAAGGGAGAGCATGTGATCCATGTTTCAGATCAGGCGGCCTTTCAGGTTCAATGCGCGAATACTTTAAAACGGGCGCTCAAATCCATTCACGCTTTAGGCGGTGATTATGTAGAGGTGCTTTTACAGGAAAAATAGTGGACATTCTTCTTCTTTTCAGCTAAGCTAATACTAGTGAGTCAGGGGGTTGAAAAGATGAGCGTGGATTTTTCAATGATTCCAGAGGATCTGACCAAATCAGAAGCCCATTTACTGGACTATATTCAAAATCATACCGATGAATTTATGTTTTCGTCGATTGGTGATATAAGTGCGCACCTGGGCATTTCGGTGGCGACAGTCTCACGCTTTGTACGGCATATGGGGTTTGCGGATTTTAAGGATCTCAAACGCTATCTGGCAAAAGCCAATTATCATCAGGGACCGGCTGCCAAGATGAAAGAGAGCATGGGGGAGCGTTTTTTGATCGATGACTGGTTAGCCAGTGGGCAATATGCGCTTGATAAGACGAGGGAAGGTTTAGATCATCAGGCTTTTGAACAGGCGCTGAAGGCCATTGAGCAGGCGCATCGGGTCTTTATTCATGGTAAGAGTGCCTCGGCCAGTATGGCTGAATTGCTGATGTTTCGTCTGCGGCGCCTGGGGATCGAAACCATGCTGCTGCCACGGGCCGGTTCTGAAATTGTTGAAGGTCTAGCTCAGGTAAAAAAAGATGATCTAGTCATCATGTTTAGCTTTTCTAAATTATCGCGTGAGGGTCAGATGATCCTGGCATGCCAAAAAGAGCTGGGATATCGCACTTTAGCTTTCGTGGGACGGCGCTTCATTCCTGAAAAGGAATGTGCAGATATACAGTTATATGTGTATCGCGGCGAACCGAATGCCTATCATTCGATGGGAAGTGCTGCCTGTCTGATTGACGGTCTGATCGTTGCATTATCGACGCAAATGGGACAACGTTCCACCGACGCATTGGAAAAGGTTCATCAGTTGAAGCTAAAGCTCATCTCGGAGGAAGAAAGATGAAGAAGGTATTGATTACGGGCTGCAGCTCTGGTATTGGCAAAGAGGTAGCTTTGACTTTGGCCCAAGAGGGCTTTGAGGTTGTGGCAACTGTGCGTCATCCTGAAAAAGCAAAGGACCTGGCAGGTCACACACATTTATGTGTAGAAAAGGCGGATGTATTAAGCTATATAGAGAAAGAGGATGATCTGGGACGTATTGTCAAACAGTACGGGTCTTTTGATATTGTTATCTGCAATGCCGGGGTCATGCTGGGTGGTTTCTTAGAGGATCTTAAGATGGACGAGATCCAGCGTTTGGTCGATACAAATCTGATGGGCGTAATCTACACGATCAAAGCGGTGTTGCCGGATATGATCGAGCGGCAGTCAGGTAAGATCATTTTGCTTTCCAGTCTTGCCGGCCGACGTGGGACACCCTTGATGTCCTGTTATGATGCGACTAAATTTGCCTTGGAAGGACTCGCCGAAAGCCTCTCGCTCGAACTGGCTCCTTACGGCATTACTTTACATTTAGTAGAACCGGGCTGCGTGCAGACGGATCTTTATCGGCAGGGCGCGATGAAACAAAGCCGTCGTCAAGGTGTTTACGAACAAAAACTTGAAAAAATGTCGCAAAAATTTCAGTCAGGTCGACCTAGGAAAGAGGTTACATTTCAAATTCTGAAAATTTGTCAGGGAAAGACATCACGACTGCATTATCCGATTCCGGCATTGAAGCACTTTCAGATTTGGCTGAAACCCCTTATCTTTTCAAAATTAGGGCATTTAGTTTGGAAAAAGTGGATGAATCATTGAAAGAATTTGGCATTTCACGACATACTTCTTTTCAGAATTTGTAAACACAACTTCTGGATTTCTGTTATAATAACATTGTCCCAAATTTCTATAATATATACTATTCGTTTTCCCGTGACGAATAAAATAAAGGCCGCATTCCCGTAGCGGTCTTTATTTTTTGCTTGACTTGGAGTAGACTTCAAGGTATATGATAGAAGTAAGGAGATCCACGCATTGTCGTGCTCCGATGGATACATATCAACCAATAAGGAGGAAGAAAAACAATGACCTATGATTTTTCTAAACCGGTAGATCGCCGGCATACGAATTCAATGAAATGGGATGTCGCTGATCATGAGCTGCCTATGTGGGTCGCCGACATGGATTTTGAAACCTGTCCGGCTGTCAAGGAAGCGATTTTAAAGAAGGCCCAGTTAGGCGTTTATGGGTATACGATCATCCCGGATAGTTATATTGAAAGTGTCATGAACTGGTGGAAAACGTATCATCACTTTGAGCTGAAAAAGGAATGGATCCTGTTTAGTACGGGTGTTGTACCAGCCATCAGTTCGATCGTACGCAAGATGACCACACCGGCAGAAAACGTACTGATCCAATCACCGGTCTATAATATCTTCTATAATTCTATCTATAATAATGGACGTAATATTCTATCGAGTGATTTGGTTTTTGATGGGAAAGAGTATCATATTGATTTTGAAGATCTGGAAGCGAAATTGGCTGATCCGCAGACGACCTTGATGATCTTATGTAATCCACATAATCCAATCGGAAAGATCTGGGATAAAGAGACGCTTCGCCGCATCGGACATCTATGTGCAAAGCATCATGTGCTGGTTTTATCCGATGAGATCCATTGCGACTTATGTAAACCGGGTCTGGAGTATGTACCGTTTGCTTCGGTGGATGAGGTGTGTCAAAATAACAGCATCACCTGTGTAGCTGCCAGCAAGGCCTTTAACCTGGCAGGCTTGCAGTCAGCCAGTGTCATTGTTCCAAATCCAGTGCTCCGACATAAGGTGAATCGCGGTTTGAACACCGATGAGGTCGCTGAACCGAATGTCTTTTGCATGGAGGCCAATACGGCGGCTTTTACCAAGGGGCGAGCCTGGCTGGAGGATCTATGCGTCTATATTGAGGAAAATAAAGCCTATGTGCGTCAGTTTATTGCGGAGAATCTGCCTGAACTTTATGTGGTTCCGTCAGAGGCGACCTATTTATTGTGGGTCAACTGTCAGGCTGTCAGTGAGGATACAGAAGAATTGTGTCAGTTTATTCGGGCCAAGACCGGGCTTTATGTTTCCAGCGGTGAAGAGTATGGCAAAAACGGCAAGACCTTTATCCGCATCAATCTGGCATGTCCAAGAAGTCGGGTCGAAGATGGAATGGCACGTTTGAAGAATGGAATTGAAGCATATCAAAAGGCGGACTAACCGCCTTTTTTAACATATTTTTGACTTTTCTTTTGCCGGGTAAATGATTATACTAAAGGTTAGGGGGGGATCTATATGGAAAGAAAAGTGGTCTTTTTTGATGTGGATGGAACACTAACGAGTAATCATGGCGATGTATCCGAACCGGTAAAAGAGGCGATTGCGAGTTTGCGCCGTAAGGGGCATCTGGCTTTTATTTGTACCGGACGTTCCTGGACAGGGGTGCAGTCCTTACTTGAGATCGGTTTTGATGGGGTCATCTGCAGTGCAGGTGGTTATGTCAAAGTCGGGGACCAGCTGATCTATGAGGCGAGTCTTGATCCGCAGGAGGTGCAGTTGGCGCGTGATGTTTTTGAACGAAACCATGTTTTATATAATCTTGAAACCAACGAGATCACCTTCCAGAGTCAGACAATGAATGAGTTATTTGTTTCTCAGCAAAATCTGGAACAGTCCAATTCAGAGATGCAGCGTTTGCTGCGTGAACAGCAGGAGCAGTTTAATATTCAGGATCTGTCAAATTATGATGCACATCCGTTGCCTGTTCAAAAAATGTGCTTCATCTGTCAGACCATGGATCAGCTGGAAGAACCTAAGCAGGTCTTGTCTGATCGTTTCCGTTTTGTCATCCATGATATTTTCTCAAAAGATATGCTCAATGGAGAAATCATTTCTAAAGCCTGCAATAAGGGACATGGTGTATCACGTGTGATGGATTATCTTGGGGAGCCATTGGCAAACAGCATTGGTTATGGCGACAGCATGAATGATTATGAGATGATGGAAACCTGTGGCTATGCCGTAGCCATGGGAAATGCCAGCGCTGTTTTGAAAAAGTGCGCAGATGAGGTTTGTGAATCGGTCGAAGAAGATGGTGTGTACCATAGTTTGAAAAGACTGGGGCTTTGTTAGTAAGGCAGTGTTTTTGTCGGGCGTTCTTCATTGAAAGAACGTTCTTTTTTGCGTATAATGAGGGCAAGGAGGCATGTTTATGAAAAGACGTTCCAACGATGAGATGTACGCACTGATCTTTGATCGGGCCAATCGGGATGAACATATTTTAGCGGTCTTACTCAATGGCTCACGCGCCAATCCGCTGGCAAGGGTAGATGAGATGCAGGACTTTGATATTGTCTATGTGGTGGATGAGCTGGAACCGTGGCTCCATTATGACTGGACCGCTGATTTTGGTCCGGTCGTCATCATGCAGGAACCTGAAGGGATGACTCTATTCCCTCCTGAATATCCAGGAACCTATGCCTGGCTGATGCTCTTTGTTGATGGCAATCGCATTGATCTGACCCTGGTTGATCAAAAGTATAGCGAAAGGTACTGTCATGATCCTATGACGATCTGTTTACTGGATAAGACCGGTGCTTTTCAGGATCTGCCGGAACCGACGGCACAGCAGTTTTATACGCATATTCCTTCTGAAGCGCAATATCAGGACGCGTTAAATGAGTTTTTCTGGGTCAGTACCTATGTGGCCAAGGGATTGTGGCGTCATGAGTATTTTTATGCGGCGATGTACTTAAATGATCATATGCGTCGGATGTTGCTGCTGATGGTGGACTGGTTGGCAGCCTGCCGGCATGACGGTTTCTGTTATACGGGAAAATGTGATCGTTATTTGCCCCTTTGTCTGGATGAGGAGAGCTGCCAGAAGCTGATGCAGACCTATCGTCTTGAAAATGAAGCAGCCATTGTTCAGTGTTTAAAGCAGATGATCATCCTGATGCGTGAATTTGCCACAGAAGTGGCGGAAATCTTACATTTCACTTATCCGCAAGCCATGGATCAACGAGTGGTCCGTTACCTGGAAAGAACGTTGGAAGATAGCCAGCAGCGAAAATAAAAATGTCCTCTAGCAGGACATTTTTTACTGTCGATATTGATGCATCATCTGCTTGAACAAATCCTGGGTGGAAGGGGGTGTGATCGTTAAGGCATTCGCTCCGGCCGCAATGGTCTTCGCAATGTCTTCACCCGTTTTTCCGCCTGTAGCAATGATCGGTACGGTAGGAAAGCTTTGCCGGATGTGAGCGACAAGTTCAGGGGTTCCCGGTCCTCCGGCGACATTTAAGATGGAAGCGCCGGCACGCAGTCTGGCTGCGATATCCGTATCCTTATGGGTAATGGTAATGATGACGGGAATGTCGACACTTTGACTGATGAGATCTAGGATCTCATTGGAAATGGGGGAATTCAAGATCACACCCATGGCACCCTGTGATTCGACATCCTTGGCGAGGCCGACGGTTCGGATCCCATGGGTCGTTCCGCCGCCAACCCCACAGAATACAGGGATATAAGAGGCTTTGATCACCGCATCACTAATGGCTTGCTGCGGTGTAAATGGGTAAACAGCAAAGACCGCGTCCGCATCACAGTTACGAATAATGGCGACATCGGTAGTGAAAACAAAGGTTTTGATTCGTCTTCCGTTAATGACGATTCCACTGGCCTGATAGGTCTCGACTGGCATTTGTAAGATGTTATGTCTTAGTTTGCTTTGGATTCTGGGTATATCATTATATTCATCATGAATCGTCATTTGTGCACCTCCTTTATGGCAGAGAAAGACCATCCCTTTATGGATGGTAGATCCTCTTGAACGCTCTCTATGCTTTTTCATTTTAACATGAAAGAAAGAAGTTTGTCAAAAAAGGATGCCTGTCAATTGTCGGAGGAGTATAAAGAAGTATTGCAAAAAGACTGACCTATGTCAAGTGAACGGGAAATAAGAAAACGCTATGCGAATGGACGAACTATTTGCATAGCGTTTTTCTTTTACCTATTTCAAATTTTCAGACTCCGCAGGACGCATAGCCGCCACCGAAGGGGACAATCTTGGAGGGTTATCCCTCATCAAGCGTTTTGGCGGGTAGAAAACCCGCCAAAATCGCAGAATATGTACATGTTTGCATTGCTTGTTAATCTGTGAAATACGCCAGAACCTCTTTTTCTCTTGACACTATTTTTTTCACGGGTTATAATATAACAGTGATATATAACAATGTTATAAGGAGGCGGATACAATAGGCGAAAATCTGACAACTTTAGAACGCATCCACCGTGCTGCAAAAGCGGAGTTTTTGGAAAAGGGCTATAAAGATGCTTCTCTACGAAACATTGTCAAAACGGTAGGTATGACTACCGGGGCATTTTATGGGTATTATAAAAGCAAAGAAGAACTGTTTGAAGCGCTGGTAGGCAAACATTACGATTATATTCTTACTTGCTTCAAGAAGGCGCAGCAGGAATTTGCCGAACTTCCACACGAACAGCAACCAGAAGTTATGAGTGATATTTCTGGAATATGTATGTTCGAGATGCTTCATTACGCCTATGAGCATCTGGAAGAATGCAAACTTATTCTCTGTTGTTCAGAAGGAACCCATTTTTCCGGTCTTATTGATGAAATGGTGGAAATTGAAGCAGAAGCAACACATTCCTATCAAAAGGTTCTGGAGGAACTGGGGCGGCCTTCCCCGAAGATTGACCCCGCATTAGAGCATATTCTGATCACTGGCATGTTTCATACTTTCTTTGAACTGGTGATCCATGAAATGCCGCTGGATGACGCGGAAAACTATGTAAAGGAAATGCGAGCCTTTTACACAGCCGGATGGATGAAAATTATGGGGCAATAAAGCCTTGTAATTTTTGCTAAACAGTTAGCATTGGCTAACTTGGATATAAGAAGAACGCTTTTGTGTTCTCTTTATCATAGATAAAATAAAGAAAAGGAGGAACTTTCTTTGAAAAAACAATCCAATCTATCACGCCTGCTACAGATTGCAGGTGGCCACAAATACCTGATCTATGCTTCATGGGTGCTTTCGGCAATCAGTGCCCTCGTCGCATTAGTGCCCTTCTACTATATCTGGAAAATTATCCAGGAAGTGCTGGAGGTTGCGCCGGATTTCAACCATGCGCAAAACTTAACCCATAATGGTTGGATGGCGGTGCTATTTGCCGTCATTGCAGTACTGATCTACATAGGAGGCTTAATGTGTTCTCACAAAGGAGCCTTTCGTATCGCTACCAACCTGCGCTTACAAACGATGAAACATATCGTCAAGTTGCCTCTCGGTTTTGCAGAGCAGTTCGGTAGCGGCAGGCTTCGTAAGATCGTCAATGAATCTAGCGCCGCTACCGAAACCTATCTGGCTCACCAGCTTCCAGACCGTGCCAATGCTATTGCGACACCCTGCGGCCTTTTGGCACTGCTGTTCATTTTTGACTGGCGGCTAGGGCTTTTGAGTCTTGTTCCGGTCGTGTTGGGATTTCTGATTATGATGGCAATGACCGGAAAGCGGATGCAGGAAAAAATGAAAGAATATCAAAACGCCCTTGACGATATGTCCAATGAAGCGGTGGAGTACGTACGAGGAATTCCCGTTGTTAAAACCTTCGGACAAACTATCTTCTCCTTCAAAAAGTTCAAGGATTCCATTGACCGGTATAAAGTATGGGTGATTGCCTATACCAAGGAACTTCGGATGCCCATGATGTTCTATACGGCGGCCATCAACGGAGTGTTTTCCGCACTGATTGCCGGTGCGCTGGTTTTTACCCAAGGTGGCGTTACGAATGATTTCCTGCTAGATCTTATGTTCTATATCATCATTACGCCCATTATCTCCGTTACCCTCACCCGCATCATGTTCCAGAGCGAAAATGCCATGATTGTAGACGATGCCTTGCAGAGAATCGACAGCGTATTGAATCTTAAGCCGCTTGCAGAACCAAAACACCCGGAACACCCAAGCGATGCTTCTGTACAGCTTAACCATGTTCATTTCAGCTATGACGGAGAAAACGAGGTTATTACAGATATTTCACTTGCGATTTCCGCAGGGCAGAAAGTGGCCTTTGTGGGTCCATCCGGGGGAGGCAAAACCACGCTTGCCAATCTGATCTGCCGGTTCTTTGATCCGCAAAGCGGCAGTGTAAAAATAGGTGGCGTGAATGTGAAAAACATTCCGAAAGAAGAACTAATGAATACCGTCTCTTTTGTATTCCAAAACAGTCGCCTAATCAAAGCCTCGATTTTGGAAAATGTGCGCATGGGTAAACCAAATGCGACCCGCGAGGAAATCTTGGCTGCGCTCCATAATGCACAGTGCGACGATATTCTTGAAAAGCTGCCCCAAGGTGCAGACACTGTGATCGGCACAAAGGGTGTTTACCTTTCAGGAGGTGAACAGCAGCGAATCGCTATTGCCCGTACCATGCTGAAAAATGCCCCCATCATCATTCTTGACGAGGCTACCGCTTTTGCTGACCCGGATAATGAAACCCGTGTACAGGCGGCATTCTCCAAACTGTCCGAGGGAAAAACGGTTATTATGATTGCCCATCGGCTCTCCACGGTAGCCGGCGCAGATCAAATTTATGTCATCGAAAACGGCCGGATTGCAGAAAGCGGCAATAGGCAGGAGCTGTTAAAAAAGGGCGGTATTTTCAGTCGAATGTGGCAGGACTATCAGACTTCCGTTCAGTGGAAGGTTGCAAAGGAGGTACAATAAAGTGATTAAAAGGCTTCAAAAACGATATGCCCTTTCTGAACAGGGGGCTAAGGATCTGGTAAAAGGCTGTCTGGCATGCGTCCTTCAAAATCTTTCCTTTATGTTCCCCGTGGGACTTTTGTATTTTTTAGTAGCTGATCTAATGAACGGCGGCGTTCCCAGTGAAAAACTTATCTTTTACATTTTCGGCTGTGCGGTGTGCATCGGCCTGATTCTGCTTACCACTTACATTCAGTACAACGCCACTTATTTTGCCACCTATACAGAAAGCGGTGTGCGGAGGATTACGCTGGCTGAACGACTGCGGAAAATACCGTTGTCTTTCTTCGGAAAGAAGGATCTTGCTGATCTCACCAGCACTATCATGGCTGATTGCACCTTTTTAGAGCAGAGTTTTTCTCACTTTATACCGGAACTGGCGGGATCCATTATTTCTACCATTTTGATTTCCATTAGCCTTTTGGTGTTTGACTGGCGCATGGCGTTGGCGGCACTGTGGGTACTGCCAGTTGCCTTTGCCATTGTAGGCTTCTCTGCAAAGGTACAGGAACGACTGAATCAAAAAGCGATGGATGTGAAGATGGCTTGTGCAGATGGGATTCAGGAGTGCATTGAGACTGTACGCGACCTGAAGGCCAACAACGCTGAACAGGAATATCTGAAAGGATTAGAAAAGAAAATCCGCGCTGTAGAACACCGCTCAATCCTGAACGAATTTGGATTGGCCGCCTTTGTCGTTTCCGCATCACTCATATTAAAGCTGGGAATCGCCACGGTTGCACTGGTAGGCTCAGTCTTGCTGATAAGAGACAGTCTCGATGTGCTGACCTTCTTTATGTTCCTGCTTGTTGTATCAAGGCTTTACGACCCATTGCAAGGAGCGCTGCAAAATCTGGCGGCAGTCATCAGCACCCGCACCAACATCGCCCGTATGAATGAGATCCTCGACCATCCGATTCAGCAGGGAGATACCCGACTTTCCAACAAAGGCTATGATATTGTCTTTGACCATGTAGGCTTTGCCTATAACACAGGGGAAACCGTACTGAAAGATGTTTCCTTTACCGCAAAACAGGGAGAAGTCACAGCTTTGGTGGGGCCATCAGGCAGCGGCAAAACGACAGTTTCCCGGCTGGCAGCAAGGTTTTGGGATGTGAGCCGGGGTAAAATCACTGTGGGAGGCATGGATATTTCCAAAGTTGACCCTGAGGCACTGCTTTCCCTGTTCTCCATTGTATTTCAGGACGTTACGCTGTTTGACAATACGATTATGGAGAATATACGAATTGGGAATAAGGATGCTACCGACGAACAAGTATTAACAGCGGCAAGACTGGCTAATGTAGATGAATTTGCCGAAAAGCTGCCAGATGGCTGGAATACCCATATCGGGGAAAATGGCTGTGAGCTTTCTGGAGGTGAGCGGCAACGGATCTCCATTGCTCGTGCTTTCTTGAAAAACGCGCCGATTATTCTTTTGGACGAAGCAACCGCTTCGCTGGACGTAGAGAATGAAACGCTGATTCAAACTGCCATCTCCCGTCTAATCGCGGATAAGACCGTACTCGTAATTGCTCACCGGATGCGCACCGTAGCCGGAGCAGATAAAATCGTGGTACTCTCAGAAGGAACTGTAGCAGAAGAAGGTGTGCCAGAAGAGTTGATGAAAAAAAACGGCTTGTTTGCTCGTATGGTGAAGCTACAGACGAAGAGCCAGAATTGGAAGCTGGCGTAAATTTTTCCTTTGCCGTTGTTGCATTGTCGTTAGGTGGTGGGCATATGGGAAATTAGCTGTACTGGACTTGGGAAAATCCGGCAAGCAGATCGGTGGAAATGTTTGTTCTGCTTTCCTCCGCTCAAAAGAAGGAGCTGGCTCAATTTATACGTGATTATGAGACCGGCGATAGGCGATATTCCGATTGATGTCCCATACACATTGTTCCTTCGAGTTCAATATTTTACCCCACAGCAGGCAGATTGGTCGCTGATGGAAATCCGGGAAGGCGATTTGTATTTCTGCTTAGAGCAGTGTTTTGTTACTGTGCGAGGCTAGATGATTTTGCTGACGGTCAAGGAATTTGAAAATTTCTCTTTGCTCATACAGAATCCAAAGCGAGTGTTCACCTATGAAGTACTTATAGATTTGGTGTGGAAAGAAGATTACAGTTACTATTCCCGCAAGGCCGTCAACAATCATATCAGCAACCTGCGAAGGAAAATAAAGGTAGCACTGGATGTGCAGGATATGTAAAAAGCGTCTATGGCATCGGCTATAAATTTGAAATCTGAGGAATGCCATCATGGCTTGAAACGGCCATGGTGGTGTTTTTTTGCGAAAACACCTATAAAAATACCCTTAAAAATGTCACGACTAAATAGAAGGATATTTTTTGAATTTTTCTGTTTAGACGGCAACTATTCCCCGAAAAATGAACGGATATATGAAAGGGTATTTTTGACCGTCCGAAAGGAGGTGATAGAAATCAAAGAGAAAAACCACGTGATGACCTACTCCCAATCCCGCAGAGCAAGAAAACTGGTCCATCAGTGCTGCAACTATGAGAGCAGGAACAGCTTGCCCTTGACGATGGAGAAGCATGCGTGTGTACAAAGCATTTCCTACTCTCTGCTGTACAACTGGTTTTGTCCCGCTGTCCTGCCTTTGGATGAATCTTTGGCGACTGCTTTGCTTCATCGCAAAGAACCTAAACGGTGCGCTGTATGCGACCAACTCTTTCTGACCGGCTCCAACCGGGCAAAATACTGTAAGGTCTGCGCCTTTATCGTTCGCCGCCAATCATGGATTTCGGAACCCCAGTTCTTTGTGGACGATGGGTTCTCAGGGACCAGCTTTCAAAGGCCGGGGTTCCAGGAGATGATGCGATATGTGGAGGATTACAGCGTATTTGCTGTGATTGTCAAAGACCTGTCTTGGCTGGGCTGGGAGTATTCCTACATGGTGTGGCTGCAGGATTTTATCTTTCCCACCTATGACGTCCGCTTTATCGCCATCAACGACGATGTGGACAGCGCCAAAGGGGAAAATGATTTTGCGGTGTTCAAAAATGTATTCAACGACTACTACGCCAAGGATACCAGCAAGAAAATCCGGGCAGTGGTAAAGATGCGGGGCGAAGCCGGGGAGCATCTCGCCAGCAATTCGCCCTATGGGTACATAAAAGATCCGCAGGACAAAAAGAAATGGATTGTAGACGAAGAAGCGGCAAAGGTGGTGCAGCGCATCTTCAATCTCTGCATTGCCGGGAAAGGTCCTATGCAGATTGCCAAAATCCTCACAACTGACAGGGTACTGATTGTTACTGCTTATCATGCCAGGCAGAAAGGCTGGGCCATGCCGGAGAATCTTTATTAATGGTGCGCCAAATCTGTCGCCGGGATATTGGAGCGGCGGGAGTATACGGGGTGTACTGTGAACTTCAAGACCTATACCAAGTCCCTAAAATTCAAAAATCGGATGGGAAATCCGGTTGAAAATCAACAAGTTTTTGAGGACACCCAGCCCGCCATCATTGATAGTGGACAGTGGGAATGGGTACAGGAACTGCGGAAGAACAAACGCAGACCGACCAAAATAGGAAGAACCAGCATGTTCTCCGGCCTTCTCTACTGCGCTGACTGCGGGGCCAAGCTGTACTTCTGCACCTGCAAGAGCTACAAGGACGACAGCCAGAACCATTTCGTCTGCTCCAACTACAAGAGCAATACCGGCTCCTGCCAAATCCACTATATCCGGGAACAGGTGCTTTATCGGATCGTGCTGGAAACCATACGGCAGACATTGAGTTATGTCCGTATGTTCCGGAAGGATTTCAATCTGGAAATGCTGGCGCAGGACGATGAAAGCCGCAAGGCAGAACTGGTGGAAAAGCGGAAAGCCCTCTCCGGGGCGAAAAAACGGATGGAGGATTTGGACAGGATTATCCAGCATATCTATGAGGACAATGTGCTGGGCAAGTTGTCTGACAGCCAGTATTTAAAATTATCCCGCTAATATGAGAAGGAGCAGACGGAAAATGAGCAGCTTGCCGCTGTGTTGGAACGGGAAATGGAGGCACAGGCCGGGCAGGTTTCTGATGTGAACGAATTTCTGAAGCTGGTGGACAAGTACCTGGATATTCCGGAATTCGACGACGCCATCCTCAATGAACTTGTGAGCAAGATCGTGGTACACAGCCTAGTAAGGGAGAGCGGAAAGAAGCAAGTGCGAATCGACCTGTATTCCACCTATGTAGGGAAAATTCGCATCCCTTTGAAGCTTAGAAGGGAGTCCTTAAACAAATAGGAATCGGTGTGTTAGGCCACGCCGGTTCCTAACAAAACTCTTTTTACTTCCTTATGGGACGCTGCCAATCGATAGGAGATGCTTTTTTTGATGGGATAAACATGCAGGATTTGCATTTGTCAAAGGCAGGCGGTTGGAGTAAAATAAAACTATGGGGGAATATATATGGTTGAAAAGTTTGACGTCTGGATGACACCTTTTACATGTGAACGCAAGGTTCACGTCTATTTACCAGAAAACTATTATCAAAGCAATGAGCGGTATCCGGTTGTTTATATGTATGATGGTCATAATTTATTTCATGATGAGGACGCGACCTATGGGAAATCCTGGGGTCTGGAAACGTTCATGGATCACTATGATAAAAAAGTCATCATCGTCGGGATTGAATGTAATCACACCGGGAATGAACGTTTAAATGAATACTGTCCTTATGATGTCGACTGGGCTTTTCGCGGTCCGATACAGGGGCGAGGCAAGCTTTTGATGGACTGGATGGTACAGGAATTCAAACCGATGATCGACAGCCGCTATCGCACGATTCCTTTTCGGGAATGTACGGCCATTGGGGGAAGTTCAATGGGCGGTTTGATGGCCTTATATACGGTGATTGCTTATAATCAGTATTTTTCCAAAGCGGCCTGCATTTCTCCGGCCAATAGCATCTGCCAAAAAGAATTGCAGGAAGAATTTTTTAAGGCGTCTATTTCAGCGGATACACGGGTCTATTTTAGCTTTGGTACCAAAGAGGCCAGAAATGTATCTAGCCGTCTTCAACAGCTGCGCTGGTTTGAGGATGCTTTCAGCTCAAAAGGCGGTGTCTGTATGATCAATGTTGTGGAAGGCGGGGAACATAATGAAGCTTCCTGGGAAAAAGAAAATCCTATTTATTTCGATTTCCTCTGGAAAAATAAAAAACGCTCTTAGAGCGTTTCTAATGGAATCTCGATGATCTGCTGCTGCAAGGTGACAGGATGTGTGAAGGACAGGCGATAGGCCTGCAGCCACATAGGTCCTGTCCCTTTTCCGTATAAGGGATCATTAAGGATCGGATGACCGATCGAAGCGAGATGAACACGGATCTGATGCGTCCGGCCGGTTTCTAAACGGCAGGAGACGTGGGTCAGATCGTTGAGACGTTCCAGCACATGGACATGGGTCAACGCCTGCTTGCCTGTTTCAGATACGCGCCATTTATGCGCATCGTGTCGATCACGACCGATTTTTTTATGAATATCCAGATCATCGTTTGGGATATTTCCCAGGACATACGCACTGTAATCCCGTGTGATGTTTTTCTTTTCTAATTCAGCATCTAAAAAAGGCTGAAAGAAAGGGCAGCGGCAAAAGAGGATGAGGCCACTGGTTTCTCTGTCCAGACGATGAATATAACGAACGGGCCGCATGATCTTGTGTTGATGGTAATAATCTGAAACGACATTGCAGAGCGTTCCGGTCCCTGCTTTGGTGTCAGGATGAACAAGATATCCTTTGGGCTTGTTGACGACCATGACATAGGGATCCTCATAGACCACGGATAGTTCAAACCGTTTTTCAGGGACAAAGTCCGGTTTTGTTTTGGATAGGACGTGCAGGCGCAGCTGATCACCCGGGAATAGCTGGCTGGCAGGGGAGGCAATCTGATGGTTTTGCCAGATTGCTTGAGCCTGAAAAAGCTGCTGGCGCCTGGAACGACTGATATGATAGAAGTCTAAAAAATCACTCAGACGCCAAGGTTTATCCATCGTGAGATTCAGCCACTCACCGGTGATCCTAGCTTTCATGGGAAGCTCCATAAATGGTGAATTGAATGTCGATGGTAATGGTCATTTCCTGCATATGCTCGATATTTTCGCGCCGTTCTTTTTTGATATGGTAGTAATGCGGCGTCATTTTCAAGAGATTCAGGCAGTCTTCATGGCTAGTGACCTGAATGGGTTGAACAAGATCAAACTGGTCGATGATCGGGAATGGCAGCCGGATGAAAGTATCGGGTTTCACATGGATCTCATCATAGATCAGTTCCTTGATTTCAATCAAATGGCGTGGATTTGCCGTGACATGGATAATGTAACCGTCTTTTTTGATGACGCGAGCGAGCTCACTAGCATTGACAACCGTGAATAAACAGCTGATCACATCCATGCTGTGATCTAAGAGAGGTAAATTTTTCGAATTGCCTACCAGCCAGTAAATGCTTCGGTCATATTGAGTGGCCATCATGATGGCATCTTTGGCGATATCTAAACCATAATAGGTATAATCTTCATGGTTCAGCATCTTCTTCATGCGCGCAAGATAATAGCCTTCTCCACAACCGAGATCCAGGATCTGCATGTCAGGATGGCTGTGTTCTGCGATATAACGATTCAAGGTATCTGAAATGGGGTCATAATAGCCCTTGTTTAAAAAGGCTTTGCGGCAGTTGAGACTATCCTTATTATCACCGGGGTTATTTGAGTTCTTATCTGGATTAAGCAAAAGATTCAAATATTTGCGTTTGGCCAGATCGTAGGTATGACGATTTGGGCAGTAATAAGAATTTCCTTCTAGATGTAAGGGTTCATGACATTTAGGACAAGCCAGTTTTTGCATTGATGATCACTTCCTTTAATACATTTTGAGAATATGGTTTGATGGGATGGCATGGATGCCATCCATCAAAATGAGGTGCCGATGCCGGCATTTTTTGATGTCCAGCCTATTATAACACAGCTGTCGGATCCTAAATAGAAAAAAGTTATCTTTCTAGAGGAAAAACTGTTATAATGGGAGTAAAAGGGGGAGCAATGCATGCTGGAAATTTATTTAGTCAGACATGGACAAACGTTATTTAATGAGAAAGATATGGTGCAGGGGGTTTGTGATTCACCTTTGACGAAACTGGGACAAAAGCAGGCACAAAATGTCGCTTCACATCTTCGTCAGGTTGCCTTTACCCAGTGGTTCAGTTCACCTAGCTTGCGTGCGGTGGATACGGGCGAGGCGATCAATGCGTATCACCACCTTCAGCCTAAACTGGATCGACGGTTGATGGAGATGAATTTTGGTTCATACGAGGGTGACAAAAATGCGGTCTTATGGGAGGATCGAAACATGCCTTTTGCAAAGATCCTGGAAGTTGGTTGGGTCGATGCCGGGGGTGAGAATGCAGCGATGGTGGCAAGCCGCATTACTTCATTCTTTGATGAATTGACCGCGACTTATCAGGATGAAGTGATTTTAGTGACAGGACACGGCATGTGGCTCAAACAGGCTTTGGGCATGCTGAATCAGGATGCCCAAATGGCCAGTCGGATGGCCAAGGAAGGTCTAGGTAACGGCAGTGTATCGATGGTCACTTATACACCGGAAGCGGGTTATGTAATCCATTTTTTCAATGACACGACCATGGCAAAGG
Source organism: Clostridiales bacterium CHKCI006 (assembly GCA_900018345.1). Lineage (GTDB taxonomy): Bacteria > Bacillota_I > Bacilli_A > Erysipelotrichales > Coprobacillaceae > Fimiplasma > Fimiplasma intestinipullorum. The sequence goes on along the minus strand of FCNA01000151.1, from coordinate 5,600 downwards.
AGGAAGTATGATGAGAATTGGACAATCAGTGGATATTCATCAGTTGGTGGAAGGACGGCCTTTGATCTTAGGGGGCGTTGAGATTCCGCATGAAAAAGGGTTATTGGGACATAGCGATGCCGATGTGCTCGTCCATGCGATCATGGAGTCCATCATTGGTGCCTTAGGTCTTGGCGATCTGGGGAAGCATTTTCCGGATACGGATCCACAATATAAAGGAATCTCTTCGATGACCCTGCTGGCCAAGACAGCCTCATTAATGGAAGCAGCGCATTATCGTATTGGGAACATTGATGCGACGATCCTGGCTGAAAGACCCAAGATGGCTGGTCATATCGGACAAATGAAAAAAAATATCGCTGCCTGTCTGAAGACGGAAGAAAGCCGCATCAACATCAAAGCGACACGTGGCGAGAAAATGGGGTTTGTCGGTCATGAAGAAGGCATGGTCGCGCTGTCTGTCTGCCTTTTAGAGGAAGTTTAGACTTCATCAGGATCCGTTTTCAGACGGATCTTTTTTCTTGAAAACAAAAAGCAGCCCTAAGCTGCTTCATGTTCCACAATTTTTGAGCTATGTAACCAGGTCTTCTTGCGATAGTGCAGATAGAGCAGGAGGGCACAGAGTGTCCAGGTGAGTGGAAATCCCATCATGGTCAGAATGAAACTATGTGCAAAGTGAGAAACAGCAGCCAGATAGATCTGTCTGACAACCACATAGCACATGATCATTGTTACCATTGGTGGTGTAGCTTCGCCTGCTCCGCGCAGGACACCGGCAAAAATCTGAACCATACATAGGAAAAGATAGCCGGGAATATAAGTATTCATCAAGAGGTTTCCATAATAATGGACTTCTTCGTCCGATGAGAAGATATTCAGCAAGGTCGTGCCATTCAAGAAGACTAAGATCGATAGAAAAATCGTGACACTGATCGAAAGCCAGAGGGCTGTCCGAGCGCCTTTTTGGGCACGTTCCGGCTGCTTGGCTCCCAGGTTCTGACCGGTGAAGGTCGTTGCTGCTAAGCCAAAGCTTTGCATTGGCAGCATAATAAAGGAGTCGATCTTTGTCCAGGCGGAGTTGCCGGCCATTGCGCCTGAGCCAAAGCCATTAATGTAAGATTGGACGATGACATTGGAGAAGGAAACGATGGATTGCTGGATACCGGAAGGAAGTCCAATGGCAACCACCTTTTTCAGCATTTCTTTGTTCATTTTTAGATCTTTTAAATTAATACGGTAGGGTTCTTTGGTACGAATCAAAAGAATCATGACCAGAATGGCACTGGTACATTGGGCAATCAAGGTTGCCCAGGCAACGCCGGCGATCCCCATTCCAAAATAGACCACAAAAGCATAGTCCAGTACGATATTGATCACGCTGGAAAGAATCAAAAAGTATAATGGTCGTTTTGCATCACCGACAGCGCGTAAAATACCGGATCCCATGTTATAGACCATCAGGCCTAAAACACCATAGAAATAGATCTGCAGGTAGAGGGTGGCGTTGTCGAATACATCCTGCGGTGTTCCAATCAAAGACACCATCAAAGGTGAAAGCACAGATCCGATCACGGTCATGACGATACCGACAACAATCGTTAAAGCCATGGACGTATGAACCGCATCATGCAAACGTTTTTCATCTTTGGCACCATAATATTGCGAAATAACGACGCTGGCGCCTGTAGCCAGTCCCATAAAGAAACCAACCAGCATATTAATAATAGGAGCCGAAGCACCTACGGCAGCAAGTGCACTCTTACCAACAAAGTTTCCAACGATGACACTGTCTACCGTGTTGTACAGCTGCTGGAAAAGGTTTCCCAGTAAAAGCGGAATACTGAACCAGATCAGCTGTTTAAGAATATTCCCGGAAGTCATGGAATTTTCTTTCATTACATTCATCCCTTTCCCATTTTGACTGATAGCTTTATTTTACTCCTTTTTAAGCGTGGTTGAAAGCCCTTTTTACAGATGAAAATAAAATCTTCTCCAAAATTGCCTAAAGATACCGGGTCAAAAGTGGTGTGTATTTCGGAATTGTGCTATAATACTATCGCAAATAGGCAAGGAGGACTTTTCATGAAACTTGATGAAATCGTTCGGGCTTGTGAAGGAGAATTATTAAATGGGGATCCGCAAACAGAGGTTGGTTCTTTTTCAACGGATACCCGAACTTTACAGCCAGGCGCTTTATATATTCCGATTAAGGGAGAAAATTTTGATGGACATGCGTTTATTACCAAAGCATTTGAAGTGGGAGCGAAGGCGAGCCTGACTTCTTCGCGTGAGGTACAAGGAGCCAATTTGATTTATGTGGCCGATACCAAAGTGGCATTACAGAAGCTGGCTCATGCAGTCGTGGTGAAAGCAGGCGTACCAGTCGTCGCTGTGACCGGCAGCGTGGGAAAGACAAGTACACGCGATATGATCGGGGCTGTGGTCGCCAGTCAGTACCGAACGCTAAAAACAGAAGGTAATTACAATAATGATATTGGTTTGCCGCTAACCATCTTACGCTATCGTGATGAAGAAGCGATGGTTTTAGAAATGGGCATGAATCATTTAGGCGAGATTGATTTATTAAGTCGAATCGCGAATCCGGATATTGCGGTGATTACCAATGTGGGGACGGCCCATATTGGAAACTTAGGCAGTCGTGATAAGATATTAGAAGCGAAGATGGAAATTGTGAATGGTCTGAAAGACAATGGGGTGCTGATCGTTAATCAGGACAACGATAAACTGGCCTGGATGGTTGAACATCATGGAAAGATTGCCTACCAGATCAAGACATTTGGAATTCATCAACCTGCTTTGGTACAGGCAACAGAGATTCAGCTTGGCAATGATGGATCTCACTTTGTTTATGCGGGAGTTCGTTTTGACATTCCGGTTCCAGGTGAGCATTTTATTTTAAATGCCTTGAGTGCGATTGCTGTCGGGGAATGCCTGGGAATTCCTTTGGAAAAGATCCAACAGGCATTGGCCCATTTTGAACTGACAAAAAAACGTATGGATTTCGAAGCGTTACCGGGTCAAATGACCTTGATTGATGGGTCTTATAATGCCAATCTCGATTCGATGGTATCCAGCCTGGCAGTTCTTGGTCAGCAATCGGGGCGTAAGATTGCTGTTCTAGCCGACATGCTTGAACTGGGTGAGTATTCCCAGGCGCTGCATTATCAGGCAGGACAGGCTTGTAATGAAGCGAAGGTCGATCTGTTGATTACGGTTGGAAAAGAAGCCCAGGCGATTTTAGAAGGGGCCAGTGAGGTCAAACATAAAAAAGGATTTATGGATAATGCCAGTGCTAGTGCTTTTTTAAGAGAAAATCTGGCACCGGGCGATGTGATATTGGTCAAGGGTTCCAATGCGATGCATTTAAAAGAGATCATTAATGATTTGAAGGAGATAAAAGCATGAAAAAATTACTGTTAGTCGTAGGCGGTCAGTCGACCGAACATACTATTTCAAGGATGTCAGGGACTTCTGTATATCGTGAACTGGATGTTCAGAAGTATGTGATTACGGTTGCCGGCATCGATCAAAAGGGTGACTGGTATCTTTTGTCAGATCAGGTATCTGACTTTACAAGTGAGGATTGGCTGGCAGAAGCTACACCAGTGCATGATGTGTATGCTTTATTGAAACGTCAGGATGTGATCTTCCCTGTGTTACATGGTCTTTATGGCGAAGACGGAACGATTCAGGGGTTGTTTGAACTTTCTCAAGTCCCTTACGTTGGATGCCGCGTATTAGGATCAAGCCTGGCCATGGATAAGATCTTTACTAAGAAAATTTTCGAACAGGCCGGAATTCCGCAGGTACCTTCTCTTTATGTCAAAAAGCGTATCGACGGTCGTTTGGTGGTGGTCGATGACATGATGAATGAACACACTCATTATGCAGACTATATTGTCGAAAAGTTAGGACTTCCTGTCTTTGTGAAACCTTCTAACTCCGGTTCTTCTGTGGGTGTCTATCAGGCGACAAGTAAGGAAGACCTTGTAGAAAAATTAGAAGCAGCCAGTCGGTATGACCACAAGATCGTTGTGGAAAAGAGTATTGATTGTATCGAGCTGGAGACCGCAGTTCTGGGAAACGATGATCCTCAGGTGAGTGCGGTCGGACAGATCATGCCTCATGGTGAATTCTATACTTTTGAGTCCAAGTATGAAGATGAAGAAAGTAAGACTTGTATTCCGGCGCTTGTTGATCAGGCGATTCAGGAAAAGATCCGTCAATACGCTTTGCGCGCTTTCCAGGCAATCGATGGTCACGGCTTATCCAGAGTGGACTTTTTCCTGGATAAGCAGACAGGTGCGATCTATTTAAATGAGATCAATACGATGCCTGGCTTTACCAATATCTCGATGTATCCGCAGCTTTGGATCCATGCCGGGATGACGTATAGCGAACTGCTGGATCGTTTGATTGAACTTGCTTTAGAAATTCACTAGAATTCATATTTAATTCAAATAAACCAGGTAAGATATGATTGTGATGTGAAAATCATCGTAATTATCTCCCTAACTTGTGAAGCCTGTACATGCAGGCTTCTTTTCTTTTACCATTCACAATTCACTCGATCGCGTCGACCATCATTACGCGATTGAAAGACGGATTTGTTTCTAAAAATCAATCGTTTTCTTTGGATTCCTGTCCTTTTGGCGTGAAGTGTTGCTACTTGCGTACACACAAAGGATAGGATGATTCTTGTTTGTTTCTAACCATTTTTAACTAAACCATGAATGAATTGTGTATGGTGCAAGCGGCTGACTCATAGAAAAATGGAAAGAAGATAGCAGGATATGCGCTTTGATCTGTCTTTCCTCTTGCTTTTTAGCTTGTTTTAGTCTTCGGGGATAGATGACTTTCTTGTCCGTTTTGAGATGGCGTGGTCTTTTTGTTACTATTCACCGATAGAAGAAGGTGAAAAAACTTGTCAAGAGGAAAACTAAAAAAATTTTTCTTGCTTATTTTTCTCTATAAGACGCATTTGATTTTTCGGATGATTCTTCCTGCGTTTGAATGTTAACTGTACGCTAGCGTTTATTATTGGACGGTAACCATGATGTTTATCGTCCATTCTCTTTTTTTATTGCCTCTTTGTCACAAAAGTTTTCCACACCCGTCTTTTTTAATTTAGGGTATATAATGTTCTTGTTAGGAAAGGACGGTGTCTATTGATGAAGACTTCTGATAAAAAATCTTTGGAGTTCATCTTGAAGCACAAGGATCACTTTGATCAGAAACTATTGGAGATCATTGATCATCTTTCTACGACTGTTGATCATTTGTCGCTTAAAAACCAACTAAAAATCTGATTGTCCGCTAAAACACTGTATCTATCAGCATTTTCAAGGGTTAAAATACTTCAAATTACTACGATTTTACTACCATTGAATGAGCCTTGATACGTTAGAAATCCCAGATTTGCAAAGATATGGTACAGCACATCAGTATTGAAAAACTAAAAATTGAATATCGCAAGTAGATTATGGAACGCCGATATTGACGTTCCTTTTCTATTTCCAGCCGTTCAGAAATGGACGGCTTTTTCTATATCCAAACGAAAGGAGAATTTTAAAAGCTAT
>FCNA01000152.1 GCA_900018345.1 Clostridiales bacterium CHKCI006 | reverse complement strand
AAACTAAGAAATACGATCATATAATCGAAAAAATAGACAAAATAAAAAATCAGTTTCCGATTTTTCAAGAAATAACGAAAACTGATTTTTTTGTGGACTATTTGTGGACTACTTTTTCAGCAGTCTCGTTTGCTTCATTTCTTTTTTTGTCCTTCATGTTTCACCCTTAAAATGAGATCCTTTGCCTTAACTTTACCATGATTTTCGATAATGCCAAAATATAGAACGCTTTCGCTTATCCATAAAAGAAAAAACGCAAGCATTTCATGTCGAAAATCAAGAAAAAAATTGTCATCATTTGAAAAACGTTTTATAATGGAGACAAGGTTAATTTTTGAAAAGAAAGAGGGAAGCTTATGAAATATGATTTTACAACCTTAATGGATCGTCGCGGTAAAGATGCGATCGCAGTTGATCTTTATGATCCTAAAGATGTGAAGCATGGTTTAGATGTCATTCCAATGTGGGTAGCGGATATGAACTTTCCTACCTTGCCTGATATCAGTGAGGCCATGATCGAAAGAGCCAAACATCCGGCTTTCGGTTACTTCCAGCCACGTCCTGAATACTATGAACACATTATCAACTGGCATCAAGAACGCTATGGCACAGAAGGGTTGAAAAAAGAAGATATCCTGTATGCCAACGGTGTCTTAGGCGGTGTTGTCAGCGCACTGAATGTACTCTGCCAGGCCGGTGACAATGTACTCTTACAGTCACCAACGTATATCGGTTTCACTGGTTCTTTAGAGAACAATGGCTGGAACATTGTTTTGAATCCAATGGTTGAAGACGAAAACGGCGTGATGCGCATTGATTACGAAGATATGGAAAAGAAGATCGTTGACAACAAGATCCATGCCGCTGTTTTCTGTTCTCCACACAATCCTACCGGACGTGTCTGGGAACGCTGGGAAATTGAAAAAGCTATGGAAATCTATGCGAAACATGATGTTTATGTCGTATCCGATGAAATCTGGGCCGATCTCATCATGCCTGGTCACAAGCATATTCCAACACAGTCTGTTTCTGAAGATGCGCGTAATCGTGTCATTGCAATGTATGCCCCATCCAAGACCTTTAACTTAGCTGGACTGATCGGTTCTTACCAGATTGTCTACAACAGCTATTTAAGAGATCGCATCGAAAAACAGGCCAGCCTTTCTCACTACAACTCCATGAACGTCTTATCCATGTATGCCTGCATCGCTGCTTATACTCCAAATGGTATGCAATGGGTGGATGAGCTTTGCTCTGTTTTAAATGACAATATCACGTATGCCTGCAACTTCATCAAAGAACATTTTGAGGGTGTGAAAGTGCATCAGCCTGAAGGAACTTACATGCTCTTCTTAGACTGCACGGAGTGGTGTGAGAAACACCATGTAGACATTGAGACCTTACAGAATATGGGTAAAGAAGTTGGTGTCATCTGGCAGGATGGCCGTCCATTCCATGGACCATGCCATATCCGTATGAATCTTGCCAGCCCACATTCCCGTGTCGTTGAAGCTTTCAATCGCTTAGACACTTATGTCTTCAACGCTAAATAAAATGCACTCACTAAAGGTCAGAACTTTTCGGTTCTGACCTTTTGCTAAATAAGAAATCCCCCAACACAGCCAACAGAAGAAAGGAGATCAATATGCCAGAATCTTTAGATGCCTACAGAAAACGAACACAATTCATGTGGAACAGTCTGCCTCTAAACAGCTCATTGGACACACCCGAAAGCCTAAATCTGAAAGTCAATCCGGACGGAAGTTTTCGGCCCTTTTATGGGGATACTATTCTTTATACGCTTGACCAGCATAGCATTGCCTGGCTACAGCACATCCAGGATATCCTATACGAAAGATGCGGACATGCCCTTTCCAGCAGAATCGATCCAGCCACCTTTCATATCACGCTCCATGATTTGACAAGCCGTTCGCAAGCCATGCCTGAAGAAATGAAAACCAATCAGACACATGCCTTCGATATCATCCAGACAATCCAGGCTTCTTCTAAACATGCACAAACAATCGTCAGCAAATGTCTTTTCAACATGGTAAACACCAGTATTACAATGGGATTCGAACCACTTACCGATGAGGATTGTCTTGTCCTGACCAAATCCTACGAAGAGTTCCAGCGTATTGTCCCGCTCTCCTATCCTCTGACACTTCATGTCACCCTCGCTTATTACAAACCCGGTCAGTATGACCAGCAACTAATCGATGTATTGCAACGTCTCTTTATGACAACGAACCATCCATCACATGTTATAAAACTGACCAATGATCATCTGACCTATGCGACTTTTCACAGTATGAATCACTACATATTTTATTGATCGTCTATGATAAAAGGACATGCTCTTTAAGCATGTCTTTTGGCACTTTTTAGACTATTTTTCATAGAACTTCGCAATGTCAGCTAAATATTCTCGAATCGATAAATGCTGTGGGCAGACTTTCTCGCATCGGCCACAACGGATACAGTCACTTGCCTTACCATGCTTTTGCGTCAGAGCATGATAGTAGTTGCTGGTATTGTGTACATAATTGACATGATTGCGTTTGTCATCATTATACAAGGCAAAATACTGAGGGATCGCAATTTGTTTGGGACATTCCGATAGGCAGTATTGACAATTCGTGCATCCGATAGCCGTATCGGCTTGAATCAGGTTGGCTACCTGGCTTAATACATCTAATTCCTGCGGGTTCAATGGTCTAAAATGCTGCATCTCCTGCGTATTCTCGCGCACCTGCGCAACGGTGGATATACCGGACAGGACACGATACGTGTCTAAAGAAGCACAAAAGGCAATCGCTCAATAGGCATAAGACCAGTCAGGATGCATCTCATTCATCAATTGTTTGGCCTTTTCGGGCAAGTGAATGAGATTTCCACCTTTGATGGTTTCCATAACGACCACTAACTTATCATGTTTGCGTGCAATTTCATAACATTTCTTAGCCTGAATGCCCGCATCCAGCCAATCTAAATAGTTAATTTGAAGCTGTACCATATCGACTTATGGATGGGCTGTTAGGATCTCATCTAATAAATCAGGTGTTCCATGAAAAGAAAAACCTGTCCGCTTACAGTATCCTTCCTCTTTCATTTTTTGAATGAAAGCAAAGCTGTGATACTGGTTGGCCTCGCGATAATTCGCCATGTTCAAGGCATGAATCAGGTAATTGTCAAAATAATCGACCCCGCAAATCGCTAACTAGTTTTTAAAGAATTGGAGCTGATCCTCTTCTTTGCGGATGTAGCCATGAAATGTCGTTAATTTATTCGTTAATTCATAACGCTCCCGCGGATATCGCGAAGTCAAACATTCTCTGATGGCAACCTCGCTGACCTCTCCATGATAACGGTGTGCCGTATCGAAATAATTAAACCCCGCCTATATGAAGAGATCCACCATTTCTTTTGACGTCTCGAAATCCACCGTGGTTTCGTCATCTGCATTCAGACGGGGCAATCGCATAAAACCAAATCCGAGCTTCTTATCCATTATTTCATCTCCTCATAAACCCTATACAACCATCTCATTTGGCGGCACTCTTAGGATACAAACGCGCCAAGATAGCAAAATATTTTCTCATTTTAAAGCTTCTTTTAGTTTCTCTTTGACTTTCTCCAGATCAGGATCACACAATAACGGTATCCAGTCTGTGATCTTATCTTCAGGCAGGTCCCACCAGGCAAAAGCTTCTAATAGCTGGATCAACTCATCATCAAAACATTTTTTGATGACACGTGCCGGATTTCCCACAGCAACATGATAGGCTGGGACATCACTGGCCACAACCGCAAAGGCACCAATGATCGCCCCATCTCCGATATGCACGCCGGGCATGATAATGGCTTCTCTTCCGATCCAGACATCATTTCCGATCACTGTGTCTCCCTTATGGGGCAGCTGGTCCATATGCGGCGACGCCGCCTGTCCCCAGGCACCCTCACACACAGCAAACGGGTACGTTGATACACTGGACATCCGATGATTGGCCGCCCCCATCATAAAGCGCACCCCTTTCGCTAATGAACAAAACTTACCGATAATGAGTTGTTCCTGAAACTCGGGGTAATTAAATAAAATATTGCGTTCTTCAAAGAGCGTTGGATCTTCATCATCGTCATAATAAGTATAGTCGCCAATATGAATATTGGGCGCTTTAACAATATGTTTAACCAGACATGACGTCTTATAGGCATTTAAATATAAACTTTTCGCATGGATTGATTCTGTCATTTTCTTTTCCTCCTTGAATATCATCTCCTTTCTGATCGATCAACCACTGCCATCTTTCTTTTAAGACGAATTTGTCGCATCTAGTCACCTCACTAAAAAAAGAACTGGAAGCCCAATGTCATTAAGTTAAGGATTTAACTCAAAAAGTCTCAACAGTTTTTTATGCTGAGAGACTTTTTTTATTTTTTGTCTATTTTTCTATTGACAAAGTTTTGAAATCGTGGGGCTATTAATGAATTTTATCATTCATTAATAGCCCTTTTTAGTAGATGATGTGTTTTTTTAGGAGGTACTTAACATGTTGAATCATTCAAAATCTAACATCTACTATTCACCTAGTAAAATCAAAAAGAATCTAAACAAATCTATTGATTTTACTCTCCAAGGCATTCAAAACTATTGTCTTGATCCTGTTTCCAATTTCACTCGTAACCGCAAGCTCTCTGCTCGTACTTTGATCGAATGCATTATGAACTTCTCTAATCATTCCACCCTCAGTGAATTATCGCTTTTCTTTTCTGATATGGAGGACATGCCTACTCCTTCGGCTCTCTGCCAGCGTAGAAAGCTTTTGGATCCTGAAATCTTCAAACGTATCAATCGCCTGTTCCTATGCAGCTTTGACAACTATTCTACCATTAATGGCTATCGTATATTAGCTCAGGACGGTTCTTCCATCAATATCCCTTTCAGGAATGATGATACCAGAATTACATATAATCAGTTTGACATTCCCTGCTGCCAGTATCATATCAATGCTCTATATGATTGTTTGAATCATATCTTTCTGGACTGGAGTATTGATACTGCAACAAAAAAACAGGAAAGTGATGCTCTGATCAATATCATCTATAGTGGGCACTATCCCCAAAATGCCATTTTCACCGCTGACCGTGGCTATGAGAATTACAATTTGTTTGCTCATTTCATTGAACGCAATCTTAAATTTGCCATCCGTGTCAAGGACATCAATACAAAAAATGGCATCATGACGAACATCATCACTCCTGATGGAACTTTCGATATAACCGTGTCACGTACATTGACAAGACTTCAGACCAAAGAAATAAAGGCCAATAAAGAAAGATATGTCTTCGTGCCATCAACATCCAGATTTGATTTCCTTGATCCAACCCATGATGATTATGAAATGTCACTGAGAGTTGTGAGATTCAAAACAGGTGATAGCAACTATGAAACAATTGTCACAAATTTAAGCGATGATGAATTCTCTCTTGAGGACTTCAAAGAACTGTATCATTATCGTTGGGAAGAGGAAACAGCTTTTAACAAGGTCAAGAATACATTAGGTATGGTTTACTTTCATGCAGTCAATAGAAAACTGATACAGCAGGAAATCAATGCCACATTTCTAATGTATAATGTTTCTGAAATCATTGTCAATAATATTGAAATCAAGCAAAATCGCAAATATTCCTATAAAGCAAATTTTGCCAATGCAGTGACAAATATTCGATTATATTTAAGAAATCTGTTGAATGAAAAAAGACTTGTTTCAAGAATAAAAAAATTTCTGGTCCCTATAAGACCAGAAAGATCTTATGAACGTCCTATAAAGTCAAAATCGGTTAAGCCATTTAATCACAGAACGTCATAACACAATTTATTATAGCATGTTTATTTAGAATAACAACAAATTTTTTCGAGCTTGATGACAAGTTCTTTTCAAGTGCGTTTAAAATGTGCTTGATGATTTATTAATTTAGCAATAATCGAAAAGGTACCGATTCTTAATTCAATCAGTACCTTATCTTAATCCTCAAAATATCATGTTTTCCTTTAACTTAATGACATTGCTGGAAGCCCAGTTCTTTTATTCATCCGTAGACAAATCTTCACCGTTTGATTCGATGACTTTCTTATACCAGTAGAAAGATTTCTTGCGTGAACGTGCTAAGGTTCCTTTTCCTTCGTCATCCATATCGACGTAGATGAAGCCATAACGTTTACGCATTTCACCTGTACCGGCAGAAACCAAGTCGATGCATCCCCATGGAGTGTATCCCCATAATTCAACACCGTCGATATCAATTGCTTTTTTCATTTCCGCAATATGTTTTGCTAAGTAATCAATACGGTAATCATCGTTGATGGAGCCATCTGCTTCAACCGTATCTTTTGCACCAAGACCATTCTCAACAACCATTAATGGTTTCTGATAACGATCCCATAACTGATTCAAGGCGATACGTAATCCCATAGGGTCAATTGGCCATCCCCACTCACTCTCATTCAAGTAAGGGTTCTTCACGCCACCCATCTGGTTACCACCAGTCTTCTCGCCTTCTGGGTTTGCCTGTACAACTAAAGAGTTGTAGTAACTAAAGCCGATGTAGTCCACCGTACCATTCTTTAAGTCTTCATCATCACCAGGTTCTTTATGAATCGTGATGCCATTTCTCTCATACTCTTTGACTTTGTAGCTTGGATAGTAACCACGGCACTGTACATCTACCCAGAACATCTTAAAGCCTCTCGCAAAATCAATTTCAGCCTGAACATCTGCTGGATTGCAGGAGTAAGCATAAGTTAAGATGTATGCAATCATCATACCAATTTTATTTTCCGGATCAATTTTGTGTCCTAACTGAACAGCTTTAGCACTCGCTACTAAGACATGGTGAATCGCCTGAGCCTGTTTTTGTGGATTAGACTGTGCTTCGGTAATACCGATATTAGAGAAATCTTTACAGAAATTGATTTCGTTGAAAGTCATCCAGTATTTCACTAAGCCTTTATAGCGGGTGAAGATCGTTTCAGAGAATTTCAAGAAGAAATCGATCATCTTGCGATCAGCCCAGCCGTCGTATTTTTCAGCTAAATGAAGTGGAATATCGAAATGGTTCATCGTTACAACTGGTTCAATACCATATTTATGTAATTCTTTGAACACATCTTCGTAGAATTTCAAACCTTCTTCATTTGGCGTTTCCTCATCACCCATTGGATAAATACGTGACCAGTTAATGGACATACGGAAGCACTTAAAGCCCATTTCCGCAAACAGGGCAATGTCTTCTTTCCAATGATGATAGAAATCTGTTGCCACATGGCTAGGATAATAAATATTGTCATCTACATAAGCCTTTGCACCGGCAGGTACTTCCTGATTACGAGGAATCATTGTTTTTGTACCATCGGCAAGCTCAACAGAGATACGACGTGGCGTATGTAAATCGCCGCCAGTGATGACATCAGCTGTCGCTAAGCCTTTACCGCCATCTAAATAACCACCTTCGTATTGGTTAGCGGCAGTTGCACCACCCCATAAAAATCCTTTAGGAAATCCCATAAAAATAAACCTCCTTCTGTTATCGTTTTCATTATAACACAAATTCAATCAAATAAGGTAAAATCTTTATTAATTCTTTTCATTAAACGTTGACATCGCTATATCGTGATACTATAATATAGTTGTACGATATATCGTAAATCTATATATTAGGAGGTGCTAAGATTGAAAAAATCACCCTTAAGCGAGCAATCATTTTATATTTTATTAGCGTTGATCGATGAGCCTTTGCATGGCTACGGGATCATCAAACGCGTCAAAGAACTCAGCCAGGGTATGATCGTTCTGGCTGCAGGCACATTATATGGAGCCATTGAAAAACTAAAAAATCAGCAGATGATCGAACTGGACCATCTGGAAGACGATGGAAAACGCAAGGTCTATCGCCTGACCCCACAGGGTCTGGCCAAGCTGAACGAAGATTATCTTCGCCTTGCCCAGCTCCATCATGTTGCCAGTCAATTACTTAAAACAAAGGAGGAAGTTTGATGTTTGCTTTAAGACTTTATCATGGAGATGTCAGTTTAGAAAACTATTTAAACAAGAAGGCCAAGAAAGGCTATACCCTTACGCAGATGACTCCCTTTCTGCTCTTTCCGGTCCTGCCGATGATCTTTTATCAATTTAAAAAAGACCCTGCACATCCTTGTCGCTATCGCGTGGATTCAAGACAGGTAGAAAGTCAGGATCTGGACGATTATCTGACCCTGTATCAGGATGATGGTTGGCAGCTTTTCCGGGATAATTATGCCAAACGGATCACACAGTCACGTATTTTCTACACGCTGGACCCGCAAAAGCTGGCGCTCTTCTCTGACGAAGATTCCAATTTAAAGAACCGATTGGCTCAGGCCAGACTGCAGCTTAAAAGTGCATTCCTTGTGGCATTTTTATTCATCATCGGTTCCCTCTTGTTCCCTTTATCCCAGACACCGGTCACCTCACTGGGACACTTTATCCTCAAATATCTCTATCATCTCATGGCTTTCGCGCTATGCGTGGCAGCTTTCATCAACTATTTCTACTGGCGCTATCGCTGCCATCATTATCAGAAAAATCAGTTATAAGAAAATAGTGGTCGTCTTGAAACGATCACTTTTCTTCCAGCTTCGAAATCATCCCTAAATGTGTTGTTTTCGCCATGGCAAAAAGCATTTGAATGAAAGATGGATAATAAGGAATAAAGATTCCCTCTTCGATCATATGCAGGATCTCAGCCTCACTGGCATAGCCCACCGCTTGAACTTCTTCAGGCTGCAATTGTAAACTATCTAATGCCACATCCTGAATCAGAAGATAGATATCATCAAATCCCCCTTCAAATTGAATGGTCATATGTGGGCGCTTATTTTTAAAATCGTAATGGAAGCCGATTTCTTCTGCCATTTCTCGGCTCATCGCCATCTGACTGGTCTCACCGGCAAGTGCACTGCCCCCAACCGTAATATCCCATAGATTGGACCAGCCTTGTTTAAAAGGCTGACGCTGCTGAATCAGCATCTCTCCTTGCGAATTGAATACACAGCCGTGAACTACTAAATGGTATGCCCCCTCAGGCAGCGCTTTTCCTCTCTCCAGCAGGCCCTCCTGTTTTTGTCGATGCACATCATATACATCCCAATATTCCGCCATTGTTTCTTCCCTCCTCATCCTCAATCATGAGTGATCGGATTCATTATAATTTTGATCTTCGCGCTTGTCAATGACGATCAAAATAGATATACATGAGCGAAGTCGTTATAAGTTTTGGTTATAACAATACCGGATGGAACTATGGGAATGTGGTTGATCCACATCATAACGAAAAGATCTTAGGGAAAGCCTTTCAGGGCATTCGTGATCAAGTCGTCATCTCATCGAAATGCGGGGTCAGCTTTGATTATGATGCCAACCCTGACAGACCTCCATTGATCTTTGATTTCAGTCGCGACCATGTCAGACAATGCGTTGACAAATCATTAGAAAGATTAAATACAGATTACATTGATTTCTACCTGCAGGCAAGGATCGATCCTAAGGTCAGCCCGGAAGAAGCCGCCATGACTATGAAAGAGCTGATCGAAGAAGGTAAGATCAGACATTGGGGTGTATCTGAAGCGGACGAAGCGTATTTACGCAGAGCACATGCGGTTTGTCCTATTTCGGTGATTGAAAATAGCTACAGTATCATCAACCGTAAAAATGAAGGCCTCTTCCAATTTGTGGAGGAAAACAATATTGGTTGGATCGCCTTCTCTCCATTGATGAAGGGCCTTTTGACCAACACTTTCCAAAAAGGCATCACCTTTGCAGCCGATGACTGGAGAAGCGGTGCCATCAATGATCAGACCATCGATCAGTCTGCCAAATTACGCCGCTATCTTGAAGAGCTGGCTAGGCAAAAACAGGCCACCCCAGCCCAGATCACACTCGCCTGGATCCTGAACAAGAAACCCTATATGGTACCTATTCCGGGTATGAAGAAAAGCGAACGTTTGGCTGAAAATGCCGGTGCTGCGAATATCGTATTCACCAGCCAGGAAATGGAGGACATCGAAGAATTGGTCGCTGAATATCACGCCCAAAAGAAGATCCCGAACGCTTAACCTGTTCTCATTCAAAGAAGTCGAAGGACACATGCAGCCCTTCGGCTTTTTTGTAAGCCTTGTCAATTCGATCAAAATTCAAATGACGTAGCATTTGTCGATATCATATGTTAAAATCATAACGATTGATAGGGGGAATAAAATGAATAAAGAAGAAATGGTCACTACGGTAAGTGACGAAAATATTTATAAACTGAACGGTCGGGTACCGCTCAAAAAAGCCATTCCGTTTGGCCTGCAGCATGTCCTGGCCATGTTTGTGGCGAACCTGGCACCGGTCATTATTGTCTGTGGAGCCTGTGTGGTCAGAGGCACAGGAGAACAGCTCACCTCTGCTGAGATCACCTCCATCTTACAATGTGCCATGTTTGCAGCCGGGATCGGAACCTGCATGCAGCTTTATCCGGTCTGGAAGATTGGTTCAAAACTACCCATCGTGATGGGGGTCAGCTTTACTTTCTTAGGCAGCCTCTTAGTCATTTCCACCAATCCTGAACTCGGTTATGAAGGAATGATCGGGGCCGTCATTGCAGGAGGCATCTTTGAAGGTCTGGTCGGACTCAGCGCTAAATACTGGAAAAGATTTTTAACACCGGTCGTTTCGGCCTGTGTGGTCATTGCCATTGGATTATCCCTGTTGTCAGTGGGAATGGATTCATGGGGTGGTGGCTCCGGTGTCGAAGATTTTGGTGCCTGGTATCATTTACTGGTTGGAGCGTTTACGCTGGTCGTTTGCCTCATTTCCCATTATCGTTTAAAAGGCATCTATAAAAACTTGAATATTCTGGTCGGACTGTTGGCAGGGTATCTGCTTTCGATCATCCTGACAGCCACCGGCATTGCGCCGATGGTCGATTTCAGCACAATTACAACGACCATTCAGGAAATCGGCTATGTCAGCATCCCTAAGCTCGTTTTCTTGGGGGACCATTTTCCTGTTTTTGACTTAGGCGCTTTCTTCACCATCGCGATTGTTTTCTTAGTTTCAGCGGCTGAAACAACCGGTGCAACAACGGCTGTGTGCACAGGCGCTTTAAACAGAGATATCAAGATGGAAGAATTACAGGGATCATTAGCTGTAGATGGTTTCTCCAGTGCGATCTCCGGCTGCTTTGGCTGTCTGCCATTGACTTCTTTTAGCCAGAATGTAGGACTGGTCACCATGACCAAGGTCATTAACCGCTTCACCATTCTGATGGGGGCGCTGATTTTGATTTTAGCCAGCCTCTTCCCACCATTAGGTGCTTTCTTCCAGTCCCTGCCGCAATCTGTTTTAGGCGGCTGCACCGTCATGATGTTTGGTTCTATCATGTATGAGGGAATCAAAATGCTGCAAAACGTAAAATTTAACGAAAGAACCATGATCATCGTCTCACTGGCCTTCTGTATCGGTGTGGGTCTGACCCAGACTTCAGGCAATTTCTTTGCGGCTTTCCCATCCATTGTGGGAGAAATCTTCAATGGAAACGCAGTGGCCGGGGTCTTTGTGGTATCTTTACTATTAAGTCTTGTTTTACCGGAGAAAAAAGAAAAGGGTGAAACCAATGAAGCGAAAATATCCTAAGATCATCATCACTGACGAAGGTGTGCCTTTTTTAAAGCATGGACAAATGTGGATGTACCAAAACAATATCGCGCATTTAGATGACGAGATTGAAAACGGCGCACCGATCGATATCTACACACGTGAACAGGAATATCTGGGAACCGGATTCCTATCTAAAAACAGTCATATTACCGTGCGGATCCTTTCCAAAGATCCTGCCGAGAAGTTGGATCGCACCTTCTTTGCCCAAAGGCTCAAGGCCGCACTCGATTATCGTTTCACGGTTGAAAAAGATAATCTGGATAACTGCCGACTCGTCTATGGTGAAGCAGATCTTTTGCCAGGACTGATCGTGGATCGCTACAATGACGTTCTGGTCACCCAAATCAGTTCTTATGGTTTGGAGATCCGTAAGGATATGCTCTACCAGTTATTGATCGATCTCTTAAAACAGAACAGGATCACGATCAATGGCATCTATGAGCGTAACGACATTCAGGCCAGAGCCAAAGAAGGTCTGGAAATGTCGAAAGGCTTTTGGAAAAAAGCCAAACTGCCAACCAAGACCATGATCCATGAAAATGGTCTCAAGCTAATGGTTGATTTTGAAAACGGACAAAAGACCGGCTACTTCCTCGACCAGAAAAGCAATCGCTATCTCTTAAGACAAATGGCGCATGGCAAGACCGTTTTAGATTGCTTCAGTCATACCGGTGGGTTTGCCCTGAATGCGGCCTTAGGTAAGGCCAAATGGGTCACCGCAGTCGATGTCAGTCAAACCGCTCTGGATCAGGCTTTGGAAAATGCCAAACTCAACCATTTGGAAGATAAGATGGACTTTGTTCAGGCCGATGTCTTTGATTATCTCGATACGCTTCAGCCTAATCAGTACGACATCATCGTTCTTGATCCACCGGCTTTCACGAAGTCGCGCCGCACGATCAACAACGCTTATCACGGCTATAAAAACATCAACATGAAAGCGATGAAGGTCTTACGTCATGGTGGCTATTTAGTTACCTGCAGCTGTTCGCGCTTTATGGAGACAGCTAACTTTGAAAAAATGCTCAGGGAAGCCAGTCAGGAAGCCGGCGTCCTCTTAAAACAGGTTTCTGTCACTCAGCAAAACCACGATCACCCGATCTTGTGGAACATGGAAGAAACTTCCTATCTGAAGTTTTATATCTTCCAGGTCATTTAAATGGAGGGATTGGCAATGCGCATCGAACAGTTAAAAGATTTCATTGAGATTGCCGAATCTTCTTCCTTATCAGCGGCGGCAAAGAAGCTCTTTGTTACCCCACAGGCATTGAGTGCTTCGCTGGGAAAAATGGAAAACGAAGCGGGCGCTAAGCTGTTAGTTCGCGGACAATTCGGGATCGAATTGACCAAAGAAGGAGATATTTTTCTCGACACTGCCCAAAAGATCATTCGCATCTATGAAGCAGGACTCAGCGAGATCCACGCTAGACCAGCCTCTGATCTTGCTGGTGCACTGGATGTCTATGTCAATCTGGTCTTGCGTTCCATCGTCCTGCCGCACTTGTTTCGAACATTTAACCAGCAATTTCCACATGTCAAGATCCGCATCTATACGCAGAATCGACATCAGGTCTACCAGGCGCTCTAGGAATCACCTGTCAGGAGATCGTATCGTTTTTTGGACGCATGAAAGTAGACGGACAATACTTGGATACCATGGATACCCTCAGCGGAATTGAGATCTATCCAATCGCCCAGGGCAAACTGGCAGCCTGTGTAGCCGCCAGCTCGCCTCTGGCCCATTACCAGTCCCTGTCCTTAAAATCCATCTCCAGGCATCCGTTAGTTTTGCTGAGCATGGAAGGACAGAACGATTTCGAACAGCTGCTAGGACCCTATGGTCCATGCCAGATCCTGCTGCAGACCGACGCCCTGGATGCCTGGCAGCTCACGATTCAGGAAAATGACCGCATCGGCCTGATTCAGGAAGAATTAGTGGAACATCTCCAGTTGAACAGTCAAAAAGAATTGAAGATCATCAAGATCAAAGAAACCGTCATCTGCGGGATTGCCCTGATGACTAGACAATCCAAGACGTCGATCGTTCAGGAGGTCATCCGCCACTTCACATAGAGTGCCATTTGAGTTGGCACTTTTTAATTACAAGAAATCTTTGCAAAGATCGCATCATCGCTATTTTTATTTGCTTTTTTGAAGGCATGTCATCTGTTAAGATAACTTTGTCAAAGTTATCACAAGACAAATCACATACATTGAGGAGGAGTAAAAAATGGGTAAATGTGAAGGAAAAGTCGTTTTGATTATAGGTGCTGCCGGAGGAATTAGCTTTCAGACAGCACGTCAATTTGCCAAAGAAGGCGCTAAAGTGGTGTCAGCGGATCTCAATCAGGAACTGCTGGACAAGAACACGCAAACCTTAGTACAGGAATGAATCCGCCATGTCTGAAAACAACTAAACAGTGACAACACTGTTTTCTTTTTGCCTTCCTGATAACACCTTTTTGATAATCAATTCATGATATTTGTCTTACCAAAAGCGATATGCCATCATTAATCAGAATCTTAAGCACATTTTTAGACAAAAAGGAATACGCGATTTCTAGCGAGGAAAAAACAAAGCGTATCCAGATATCTGCCGAAAATATAAATGAAGTAAAATTGTACTAAACCACGTAGGTAATACTCATGATGGCTTTATCCATGTAATAGGAAAAATAGAGTAAAAATATAAAATGATGAATAAATAGACGGAAAAATCCGGTGACGGCATAAATATAGGCCGATTGCCACTCAGGAAAACTTTGAATCGTTTTACGCAAAGAAAAAACGTCGATCGGTATCGACGCTTTCACTCTATATTGAGATATTAAAAATCATTGGTTTCTTCCAACTGATGGTTAATATCCATCCCACCATAAAGAATACGGACAATGGATACTGTATGCGTTTCATTGTTGACGGTATAAAACAGCAAGTATTTTTTTACTGGTATGAAACGAACACCTTGGCTGTGCCATGGTTCTTCTTTATAGAGCAGATTCCGCTCCGGCATGGGTTCAAGAGAACGTGCGCTTTGTATGATCTGCCGGTACATATTGCGGGCTGTATCTGGCGCATGGAGCGAATTAGCAATATATTCGTAAATATTTTTTAAATCCTGCCGTGCTTGAAAGGTATATACGATCTTTATCTTCATATACCGTACAATCTCCTCATTTCTGCTTCTACTTCATCTGCAGAGACAACGCGGCCTGCGGCGATATCATCCATACCTTTTTGAAGTTCCATATCAATCTGTTCTTTCGTCATATCGCCAATTGCGACTGGCTTTGTGGCAGGAAGCTTCATTTCAAACGGTATGCCGCGATGGAGAACGACCTGCTTCAGGAACATTCCGATTGCATTCGACATAGGAATCCCAAGCTGATTCAGAATCGCCTCTGCCTGTTCTTTTGTTTCAGGATCCACTCTTGTATATATATTTGCAGTTCTGGATGCAGTTCGTGCCATGATAATCACCTCGCTTTGATTTTCTGACTTTATTATATCTCTTTTGATTGCTAAAAGCAATACAAAAGCCTCTTTTAGTTTTCTTTAAAAAGAGAATGGACATACCATGAATTTCAATGGTGAGATGCCGCTCCCACTCATAGCGAGTCTGGGAGCAGCGGGCATTCTGATTGGGGCTGGAAAAACGAAATAGCAGCCGGGAACACTGAAGTAAATCCTGTAGAATAAAAAGCGCATTGCGACACCCTTTTGCAAAAGAGCGAAGTAAATGATTACTAATGCTTCGTTGCCTATCTATGAAATTCAATCAGATAACTCTTTTGGTGAAAAAACCGAAGAGATCATCAAGCCGGTATTTTTTTCTCTGAAGAAAGGGACTGTTCAGATTGGTGAATATATCTGTGAAAAGCGTCAGAAACTGCCTGGCAGCGTTTGTCCTCAAACTCTCTTTTTTATTCAACCTGACTTTAGACTGATGAATTTATCATGATGAAATCAAGATATTTGTCTAACGCAAAGGGGCATGTTATAATGGGGAGGTAAAGGAGAAAAATATATGTTGCTCAATGAACTCAAACAATATAAACCTTATTCCCTGGCACCTGGTTATCAGGCTGAGCATATCCTCTATGGCGAAAATACAGAACAGCAACTGATCGAGGGGACCAGTTATTTTGCCACCAATAATCAAAAAGCACTGAAAGGAATCGTTCATAGTGATATTGACAAGGATGAAGTCTATGTGCTTTTACACACCCAATCCCTCTTATTCTCACTCAGTCACCAGCATGAGACAGGGGTTTATCTGGAATACTTTATCCATGAACACCGCTTTATGCTGGCCGCAACTGATCAGGCCAGTGATGAGCGTCTGTATCGGCTCTTATTGACGGCCATTAACTATTTATATAACCATTATCAAATAGAAGAATTCAAACCGATCTATGAAGCCTGGCGCCATATAAATATGGCAAAACATCTCCATGGCGATAACTGGGATGCGGATGATCATCAGAATGTCATGACTCTTAGCGATCAGCTGATGGCACTCGTCCAATCCATTTTGTCACATCCCAACGGTTATCTGGCACTCTACTATGATTCAGTAGCCGAAGTCATGGAACAAAAACGTTTATCCTTTGCGGCCCAGTCCCTCGTACCGCTCTTTTTGTTCCAGCAAGATCCAGAACATCTTTTACTGGATCTGGAAGATGAAAAAAACCACTATGCTTCTTATCATCCAACGGATTATGATTTACCGGATGTTTGCGAGCTCTACCCTCAAGAAGAGAAAGCGAAACTGCCGCTCTTCTTACAGGAATCCATCCAGGCCAACGAACGTCTCTATCTGCAAAACCGCGCTTTTTTAGACCGCAGTGATATCGAACTGATTCGTTCCTTTAAACGCGGCAAGACCTGGTCCTGCCTTTACTATGGTCCTTCCGGCACCGGAAAGACAACCAAACTGCTCTGCATTGCCGGCGCTTTAGGACTGCCTTCTTTAAAGATGGTCGGCAGTCGCGCCATTGACGAGTCCAGCCTCTTTGGGAAGTATGTCTTGCGCAATGGGGAAACGGTGTTTGAATACGGTCCGCTTAGCTTAATGATGAAATACGGCGGCATGTTTATTTTTGATGAAATCAACATGGTTGACAGTGATATTATTTCCAGTTTAAATGATGTTTTAGACGGAACAAAACAAAAGATCCTAGATAATGGGGAAATCATCACTGCGCACCCGCTCTTCCGCTTCGGAGAAAGTATGAATATCGGCTATGCCGGTACCAATGAAATGAACCTGTCCCATAAATCACGCATTCAAAACAAGATCAAGATCAATCAATTATCGATTGAGAAAATGACGCAGATCATTGTCAAAGAAACGGGCCTTGATGAAAAATATGCCAACCAGATGGCGGAGATGCTGGAAGGATTCAATGAGATCATTCTGAATGAAGGAAACGAAACGACGCAGCGGATCGACCTCAGGACCCTGTTGAACTGGGCGAATAAAACCGTTGACTTGGAGGGTGACATTATTCGGGCAAGCCTGGTGACCATTATCTCTGAACTGGCTGAAGAGGACGACGAAATCTTAAATCTTGAGGATCCACGTCAGATCATGGCCACCAATGGGGCTGCCAGCACAGTAATGCGTCAAATTGTCTCCACCTTCCTAACGGAGGACAAAGATGCCAACACCTGATCGTACCAAGCTCAAAAGAATCACCGACCTCTATGCCCCTTATCCGCTTCGTCTAGTCATTGATGATTCGGTGAATCATCAGCTCAAAGGCAATACGATTGCGTTAGGATCACAGGCGCCTTATCGCTATTTGGAGCATTACCACCCTGAAGGTTATCAGCTGATGCTGGAGGGATTGCTCTATCATGAACTTGCCAGAGCCCGCTATACGGATTTTGCCTGTTTAAACGCACTCTACCAAAATGCCAAAGACAGTCTGCGTGATATGAATCAGGCCGGTCGGGCCTTCTTAGACCACACGATCACTTATGCCAAATTACGTCAGCAGACCCACACTTACGTGCTATCGATCAATCTGCCCCTAGTCGTTCATGCCCTGGAAGAAGGCGCCTTAGATAATGCCATGGGGATTGCTTATCCTGAAACCTGGACAGCCCTCATGAATGCCAGACAAACGATGACCCATCACACGCTATCCCATCCACCTAAAACACCTTTCTTGATGGATCAGATCATTGCAGAGATCATGCTGGTTGCCACTTACGGCTATCGCTACTCATTAAAAACGGCCATCACGCAATTGCCGCTTTATCTGCCGGATGCTTTTGAAGCAATCCGTCAACTGGCCATACGCGGTCGGCTTTTGGCCCAGTCAACCCCTGAACGTGTCACTATCGCCAAACAGATCCTGACCCTATGTACCCCTGTGCTGCAGGAAACCGTCAAAGAAATCCTGGATACCATTCTGAATGGATCGAAGATTGCCGGTGCGACCAGCAGTCTTTTCGACCAGATGTCAAGTGAAATTGCCATCTCTTTTCAGGCTGGGGAACCCACACAGGTAAAACCAGAGAAAGCACCAACGAAATATGCTTTGGACCTCAGTCAAGAAGAGCTCTCCCACCTCGAAGCGATGGAAGACCAGGATGAAAAAAAATTAGCACATGAACGCTTTGCAGAAATTCATCGACGTGAGCAGAAAAAAGAAAAAGAGAAACAGCAGGCCTTTCGAAAGCAGACAGAGGAAGCAGACATCGAAAAACAGATCCTGCTGATGCCCCTGTCGCGAACCACACCAACGGCGGATGGACAGCTGGCCAAAGCCCATCTGCCGGAAAGTATTGCACGCAGCAATCGTTTAGCCCGCCTGTTTAAACGTGAACAGATGTACGCCTCTAAAAGTCAGACCAAACATCATCTAGCCTATGGCAGAACACTTGACACGCCTAATCTCTATCGGGCAAATTTGGATGGGCATGTCTTTAAAAAACACAAAGAAGGACAAAAAAAGGATCTATGCGTCTATATTCTTGTCGATAATAGTGAGTCCATGAGCGGACAGAAGATCATCAATACGATGAAAGGCTGTTATGAACTGGCCAGAGTCATGCAGACGTTAAAAATTCCCTTTGCCATTTCTGCTCATAAAGCATTGGGATCAAACCAGGTCCAGCTCACACGCATCATTGAGTTTCAGGAGTCATCACGTCGCTATCTGCTTGACCGCATCTTTACCATGCACCCTTCCGGTGGTACGCATGAGGACATTGCTTTGGAATACGTTTTAAAAGAACTGGCTAATTATAAACGGAAACGCAAAGGCTTTGTCTTTGTCCTTTCAGATGGCGATACGCATGGCGTCAAGCATATTCACGAGTTATGTGCCTACTATCACCAACATCATCAAATTGACGTGATCGGCATTGGAATCCAGACGGCCCCTCTCATCACCCAAACCTATCCCAACGGCCTCTTTATTGAAGATATCCAAACACTGCCAGAAGAATTGATGAAACTATTAAGACAGATTTCTATCTAATCGTCAATTGCTTATCAAAAAAATACCGCCAGCTATTTACTGGCGGGTAAAGCAAATCCTCATCCGAGGATTTTTTGTTTTTTATCATGTCACTTATTCACTGATACGATAATGGCCGACAATATCCTCGCGTTTTTCCAGAATATCCTGTTCATAGGCTGTCTGAAAGCGACTGCTATGATGAATGACATAAGGAATCCCACGACGATTACGCACATCCGAAACAATGCCAATATGATTGGAGAAGACGACAATATCGCCGCCCTGCCATTGGGAGATATCCGATGGATCTTGCGTCAGTGAGATCGCATGCCCATCTAAATATACCTTGAGATTACGGACTCGTCGAAAGTCAATATTGGCATCCGGCACTTCGATGGCATAGCGTTCTGGATAGGCTTGAATATCCTGACTGACCAGTATCTGAAGATCATAACCTGCTTCACGCATCGCAAAGGCCACTACATCCGTACATACCCCGTAGCCATCATCCGGATAGCCACCCGCATAATAACGACTTTCATAGATCGGCTTCGTCGCAATGTAATGGCGGGCACCCTGCAGGATATCGCTTTGGTCATCCAGGCCATCTTCATCCTGATCCACTGAGCTAGTCAGGGAGTCGATCCCAAAATCTGCATTCGTATGATCATCAACAGGTGCCGTACTGGGACCAAATAAGTAGCCGCGACAAGTGTAAACACCCACTCCGATCACAAGCACCAAAACAATGATCAAGCCTTTTTTCCACATGTTTTTTCCCTTTCTTTCATTCCGGAAAACATTCTTTAAGCAGCGCTTGGATAGTCACGATGAAAGCTGTTTTCCACCACAATGGGGATAAGCCAGCGTTCTGAAACATCAAGCCGTATCGAAGGCCTGTGTTCATATCTATCCGGCAGCCCATCCACCTGTACTTTAATGCGCTCGATAAGTATATTCAAGATAGAAAGGCATTCCACCGGTCAGGACATAAACATCCTTAAAGCCACGCAAGCTGAGGATGCGAGCACAGTTATAGGCACGGACACCCATCGCACAATAGATGACCGTCGTCTGATTTGGATCCAGTTCTTCATACCGGTCCATGAGCTCGCCATATGGGATATGCTTAGAGCCTTCGATCTTCGCCGCCTGTCGCTCCATGGCTTCACGAACATCCAGCGTAACTACTTGATCTTTGACTTTCTCATATTCGTCCATCATCATGAGTTTGACATCCCCATTGATCTGGTTTTCCGCCACATAACCCAACATATTGATAGGATCTTTGGCTGAAGCAAATGGTGGTGCATAAGCCAGATGAAGTTCCGTTAATTGAGTCGCCCGCATACCGGTTTGCGTCGCTACTGCTAATACGTCAATGCGTTTATCGACCCCATCACGTCCCACGACTTGTGCTCCTAAGATCCGCTCACTCTGTTTTTCATAGATCAGTTTCAAGATCATGGTCGTTGCGCCCGGATAATAACCAGCATGCGAGCGTTGTTCGATCAGGACCACTTCATAATCCTGATGGCGAACCAAACCATTCGCATTCAACTGTTTCTCATTCAAGCCCGTACTTGCCGCTGCCATATCAAACACTTTGATAATACTTGTACCTAAAGAACCCGCATAATGCGCTTCGCGTCCGGCCAGAATATTCGCCAGCATGCGCCCTTGTTTATTCGCCGGTCCCGCCAATGGGATCATGGTCTTTTGACCATTGACTAGCTGAGTCACTTCAATGACATCGCCAACGGCATAAATATCCGGAAGATTGGTGCGGAACTGATCATCCACCTCGATCGCACCACGAGTATTGCATGAAACCCCCGCAGATTTGGCCAACGCACTATTCGGCTTCACGCCCACAGAAAGAATCGCCAAATCAAAAGTCTTGGTCCACTTATCGGTTTGCACCGCAATACCATCTTCTGCATCCTTAAAACCGGTCAAGGCGGTTCCTAATGAGAGATGGACCCCTTTTTGATTCAGGTGCTGATGGATCGGCTGAACCATTTCATAATCCAGATTATTCAATACCTGGCGATTCATTTCTACGATCTCCACTGAGATCCCCATCTCGGCTAAGTTTTCAGCCGTCTCGAGGCCCACGAAGCCACCACCGACAATACAGACGGACTTTACATCCTCATGTTGAACACGTTCTTTGATCTTCTCAAAATCATTAAAGGTCCAAAGCTGACAAATCCGTGCGCTATCTGCCCCGGCAACCGGTAAAACAATCGGTGAAGAACCGGTCGCAATCACTAAACAGTCATAGTTTTCTTCCAGTACCTCTCCCTGATGCAGATCTTTGATCATCACCGTCTTCTTATCCGGATCGATCTTTGTCACTTCATGCGCCACCCTTACATCCACATCAAAGCGTTGCTTGAAGGCCTCCGGATTCATCAATAATAAGGCCCCTCTGTCCGCAATCTCACCGGAAACATAATAAGGGAGCCCGCAGTTTGCATAAGAAACATAATCCCCTTTTTCGATCACAATGATCTCGGCATCCTTGTCCAGTCTTCTTAAACGTGCCGCTAATGAAGCCCCCGCAGCGACGCCCCCAACAATCACTACTTTCATTTACATTCCTTCTTTCTATTATTTTCAATCATTTGTCGGTACCAGGCATAAGACGCTTTCGGCTTACGAACCAGTCCGTTCTTAAAATCAATGGCGACAAGACCATAGCGTTTCTCACAGCCATTTTTCCATGAATACAAATCAAAAGTAGACCAGGCATAATAGCCTCGTACATCGGCGCCCTCGTCTTTTGCCCTGAGCATGGCCTCGATATGCTCCTGCATAAAGTCGATTCGGTAATCGTCCTCTACACAAGGAACACTGACATCCTCATACATGCCTACCCCATTTTCCGTAATATAGATCGGCAGATGGTACTTGTGCCAAACCATCAGGATGCCTTCATACAATCCCTGTGGATAGATTTCTGTATCCCATTCGGTTTTCTTGGTATGCGGATCATTGACTTGTTCAAACCAGTTTTTCAAAATCGTCTTGCTTGTCCCTTTACCGGCCTTCCCTGCATTATTCACGATCAAGGTTGTTTCTCCGCTTGTATAAGGTTTAACTAACGCTCTGGCATAATAATTCAGTCCTAAAAAATCAACCGTATTGGCTTTCATCAGCGCTAACTTAGCTGGCGTCATAAAGGACAGATCATGCCCTTCTGAAGCCAGTTTGCCAAGCATATCAATCGGCATCTCGCCCCAGGCTGCCGTATCCAAGACCCAGTTATTACAGTAATTATCGGCATAGCGCATGGCAATCCGGGTCGCAATCGTATCATCCACACCATTGATCGGTGTAAAACTATGAACGATCCCAATTTGCCCCGGATAGCCCCCTTCACGAAACAGACGGATGGCAAGACTCGACGCATACATGACATGAAAAGCCCCTTTAATGGTTTCATCCACGTCGTGATGTTCCGGCGGATAATTACCGATCAGATAACCATTAAAGATAAACCAGCGCGGTTCATTAAAGGTCACCCAAAGATCAACCAGGTCGCCAAACGCTTCAAAACACACCTTAGCATAATGCGCATAGGCATCACATGTCGCTTCATTGAGCCAGCCGCCCTGTGCCTGCAAATATTGCGGCAGATCCCAGTGATAAAGCGTCACATTCGGTTTCAAGCCATAAGTATGACAGCATGTTAGGACCCGGCGATAAAAATCGATGCCCCGCTGATTGACGTTGCCCTTCTCATCCAGGATCCGTGGCCATGATAAAGATAGGCGAAATGAATTTTGACCACCCTCACTGGCCATTTTCAGATCTTCCTCATAATGGTGATAAAAATCACTGGCTACATCACCATTTTCCAGCTGTTTTTCATGCAGGTAATGATCCCACATGCTCTCTAATTTACCATCCTGCAACCAGGCCCCTTCGCATTGATAGGAGGCCGTTGCACTTCCCCATAAAAACTTTTCCATACCGATGATCCTTTCTTACTTTGTCAAAGTAAATGATTGCCTGATGATCTTGGCACATTCTTCCAGATCCAAAGAAACATCCTGACAAGCTTCTATCAGAATTTCAGCGCATTTTTCTCTAGACAATAAATCACTGTCCAGACAGATATCATAGCTTTCCTTTTCTCCCCAAGGGCTGTCACACACCGCATCTCTATAATGACTGCGTTTGAGATCCTCATGGCAAATGAATGCCACTAATTCGTCATGTGTCTTTTCTTCCAGATCATAGGTCTTATCCGCCACAGCGCGAGGAATACGGTGTTCCATATTCGTATTATATAAAAGTACTTTCAAAACATCTTCCCGATCCTTCAATATATCACCGGCTGCTCGCTCATGAATGATGCACGGTCCGATTTCTACCGCTTTAAGAACAGCCTCACGCATGATTTCTGTAAGCGCCCTGGTTTCAGGATCTTCTCTGACGGCCTCTACGGTCATATCGGCAATGCGCGCATCATAGGCTGCCAGGCGTTCAGCCGTCCAATCCGTATCGACCAATTCAAATAGATCCTTTCCTTCATAAAGTTTCATCCCTAACCTGGCCCCAACAATCACTGAGATCCAACGTCCCATACTACAATAGGCACTGTCCATGACAATTACTTTTTTCATGTCTTTTCCTCCCATTCTTCTCTTCTAATCTCATTATAACCCCTTTCATTTTATCGTCCAATCATTTGCTTAAAGAATTTCAACTTTTAAACATGAGGTCACCCAAACAAATCAGAAGAATAAAATGTTTTGCAATATTCTATTTGATCGGTATTAAAAAAGGCTATGCTCTTTAAAGTATATACGGTGTGAATCCTATTCTTATTTCCTTAAAACGAATCTGAAGATTAAAATCTCCATATAGTTACAAAATCAAGCATTTATTTTATACAGAAAAAATTAAATATAAGCTAGAAGGAGACTATTATTTTTATATTAAACTAAATTCCTTGATTTTTAGTTCGTTAATGATATAATTTTATACAAAGGAGGTATTTTTCATGGATTATATTTCATTATATAAACATTTTTTTACGTCAAAAGATAATGGTAAAGAAGTATATGAAAATCGTTTTAACAGTCCTTCCACGATCAGGTTCAAGATTACAAATAAAGATTATCCTTTTTTTGTCATCATCAACAACGAAATCCTACGCTTGACCGAACAAATATACTCTCTGAATAGTCAGATCATTAAAATGGTATATGCAGATAACCGAATTCCCGGAATTGTTGTGCATTGGATCATACATCATATCCTCATCGAAGAAATACGCATGACTAATGAAATAGAAGGCGTTTCAAGCACTCGAAAAGAGATTAAAGAACTCCTTGAGACGACGCCACCGAAACATTACAAGCGTTTATTTGGACTCGTCAGCAAATACAGTCAGCTGGTAAACAATGTTTCTATCGATATTAACGATCCTATAGATATCAGAAAATTATATGATAGTTCTATGTTGAAAGATATCGAAAAAGAAAATCCTGAAAACATACCTGACGGCGAAGTATTCAGAAAAGAGGCTGTAGAAGTCGATTCAGGTGGTAAAGCGATTCACACTGGTATAAACTCGGAATCGCATATCATTCAGACCCTGGCAGAAGCATTAAACATCTTAAATGATGAAAAATTAAGTTTACTTGTCAGAGTCGCTGTTTTTCACTATCTCTTTGGATTCATCCATCCTTTTTATGATGGAAATGGACGTATGTCAAGGTTTATATCATCCGCTTATCTCAAAAAGGAACTCGACAATCTGTGTGCGTTACAGCTTTCTGTTTCATGTAAAATGAACCAAAAACAATACTATAATAGTTTTCAAATAACAAATGACATAAGAAATAAAGGTGATTTGACTTATTTTGTTATTTCGTTTTTAGAGATAATACTATCCGGTCTAAATGCATTAAAAGAATCAATCGAAGAAAAAATCAGTCACTATTTTTATTATCGGAAAATTATTTTTGGCTTAAAATCTATAAATTCTAAACATAATGCATTGTTGGATGTCCTTTTACAATGCACCTTATTTGACACAGATAATCTAACAGTAGAACAGCTTGTTCAAATTACCGATCATTCAAAAGCAACCATCAAAAAATGGTTATCCAACGCAGAGATACAACCATTCCTAGTCATTGATAGGTCTAAAAGGCAGTATAGATACGCTTTAAATTTAGAAGCTATCGATCATTTCATTGAAGAGAGTACACCAGATCAAAATTAAATCAATATTCAAAACCGAGGCTATTTCATAGCCCCGGTTTTCACATGCGTTTATTCGGTCATTTAAAAATATCCATCTCCCACTGGTTGGTAATCTTTAGATTATCTATATACAAATTCCCATATAATACGTTAACACGCAATGATGGAGATATCAAATCATTTACAATATTCCTCTATCGCACTTTGAAACAGAGCTAATAAATGATTATTAGATAAAAAACTTACCACTGATTACGTGATAAGTTTCTCATTGTTAACTAAATACGAAAGACTACATCTTGTCCAGCCTGCTTCTTTTCATTCAGAATATCCTGCAGCCGTACATCGGGATGATGGTATTTCGATCTGCGGGCAATTTTTTCCTCTTTACTCATATAAATCGCTTCCTGTGGACACCAGTGAAAACAAGTCAGGCAAGTCATACACTGCTCACCAATCCTGGCATGTCCGTCAACAATACGAATATTATCTAATGGACAGATGTTTGCGCAAATGCCACACCCAATGCATCGATCATCGGCCTGAATCCCTCTGAAATTATGCAGGTGACTGACCATGGAAGCTTCGGGACGCGGTGGCTGCGTATAGTCTTCTGTTTCCCGGGAAATGATCCGCCCGACAAGCGCCTGAATATGGTCTTTTTGATGTACCAGTGCATTCTGCATTTCTTCTTTAGTACTGAGATAACTATTGCCCGGCATGGGAATCCCCACGCTCAAAGCTAAATGGACGCCTCTAGGGGCAAGGACATCTTCCAGACGTTTCGCCACATCACCCGGATGGCCACGGTAGGTTGCCATCAAAAAGATATAAGGATCATGGGTAAACGTCATTTTTTCAATCGTCTCGCGCACGATATACGGCATATCCCCATAATATACCGGAAACACAAATCCGACATTATCTTCTTCCACCATCACGTTTTCTACTTGTCTTAATGCGCTGACAGAAACGACTTCGCAAGTCTCAGGTAACAGTTCGGCTAAAATCTTGGCTGTTGTCATACAATTTCCGGTTGCACTAAAATAAAAGATCTTGGTCCTCATATTACTTCCCTCCTACTTCCATTATAACCTACTTTTCATCAAATACCATCAGAAAAATCATTACTCAGGGATAGATAGCGGTGTTAACCGATACACATGAGTGAGCTTTGAAGCAATCCGAGGGTGTAAGTGATGGGTGATCATAATGATCGTGATATCCATCTGAAGCAATGCTTCCTCAATCATAAGGGCACTTTGCTCATCCAAAGCGGAAGTCGCCTCATCCAGCAACAATAGTTTTGGTTCATGGCATAGGGCCCGCGCCAGGGCGATGCGTTGTCTTTGCCCACCGGAAAACTGACTGCCATTTTCACTCACTATCGTATCTAATCCCTGCGGTAAATCAGCAATCAGCGTCTCCAAATCACAAATACGTAATATCTTCATGAGTTTTTGTTCATTGATTGAAGCCCCAAAAGTGATATTATCGCGTAACGTCGTATTCCATAAATAAGGTTTCTGAGTCACAACGCTCATCTGATCGCGAAGGCTCGTCAAAGAAAGCCGACGAAGATCAATCTGATTGATCATTACTGAACCCAGATATTGATTGAGATGTGTCGCCAGAATATGGAAAAGCGTTGATTTCCCACAACCGCTCTCGCCAGTCAAAGCGTATTTTCCACCTTGAACGATTTGAATATTCGGTTCTTTGGCAAAGACAAGTCCGCGCCCATAGTCCACATTAATGTCCTGCATCGAAATGGATGCAATCTGATCAATGGATTCTCCCTTATCCTCTGTTCTCTTAAAGGCGGACATTTTCGCAAAGATCACCTGCGTTGAGCGAATCTTCACAATATACTCACTTAAATTATTTAAACCATTGGCAATCGTTGAAGCAAAGCTACTGATGGATGAGAAACTACCAATCGATAAATAATCCGCCATGATCATCCATCCGGCAATCAGCATGATCACTAATTGACTCAGCAAATTGACCAGAGACAAGGCATGCATGATACGACTCTGCTTTAAAGTATTCAGGATCATGGCCTGATTTTGATCCTGACAGCAGGTAACCACCCGTTGACTCCAATTCGCTAACTGATTATAGGTATAGAATTCATCATAGCTATTCAACCAGTCAGTCACACAAGCCAAAAACGTCCCGTTGCCCTGCGTCAAATCGACCATCGCTCCAGCCGTATAAGCATGCACCCTTCTGATACGGGGAATCATGATCATCAGCACCGCAAACACGACAGCTACCACCAGTAACGACACATGATATTGAATCAGGCAGATCATCGCTAAAACAGTGGTAAAGATCACCTGACAGGCCGAATAAAAAGGCGTAAAGGCCTGGTCACGAATCACCTGGATGTCCTGACTCAATAAACTCACATATTCACCGGCCTCTTTTTGATGATAATCGGCATAAGCGGTATGAACCAGACGTTCCATCACATCCTTGCGAATCGCCAGCGTCATGGCACAAATCACCTTTTCCTTATAGACCGTCAACAGGTGATTCACGATAATAAAGAAACACCAGATCCCTAACATAAACCCAATGCACTGTATAAAACAAGCAAAATTGCCACTGACTAAGGCATCAAACATCCAGGCCATGCTTAAAGCAGAGACAGTTTGCACCCCAGCCACAATCAACATCAAACTAAACACAAGTAAATTCTTCTTCCATTCTTTTTTCAGATACACTAACATACCTATCCCTCCTGACACCCTTCAGTTTAAAGCATGACAGCGATTCCCTGAAGCGACGCCGGGTTGAAGTCTTCTACTCCTCGTTGAAAGAAATCCAATTGCAGGTTGAGATGCTTTTTTCGATTCAGCTTGACGAAATTCGACAATTATACTACTATAAAAATATAGTGAAATAAAACATATTCATCCATTATTTTTGGGAGCAACACATTTATTTTAGCAAACATCACGATCATTAAACCAATGAACGGAGGGAGAGCATGGCAATTTTTAGATGTAAGATGTGTGGTGGTGACTTGCACATACAGGACGGCAGGACCGTCGCCATTTGTGAATACTGCGGAACAAAACAAACTGTGCCGACTGCGGATAATGAAAAGAAAATGGCCTTGTTCAGTCGTGCAAATCGCTTGCGTTTTAACTGTGATTTTGATCAGGCAGCCAGTCTCTATGAAACCATCGTGGCTGAGTTTCCTGATGAGGCCGAGGCCTACTGGGGCTTAGTCTTATGTAAATATGGGATCGAGTACGTTGATGATCCAGCGACAGGCAAAAAAATACCAACCTGCCATCGGACCAGTTTTGATAATGTCATGGATGATGGCAATTTTGAAATAGTCATCAAAAAAGCCGATATCTTAGCCCGCCAGGTTTATTTAGATGAAGGCCAGAAGATTGAGAATTTGCGCAAGGATATCCTGACTGTCTCCAGCAAAGAAAAACCTTATGATATTTTTATCAGCTACAAAGAAAAAGATGATAACGGGGAACGTACCATCGATAGCGTACTGGCTCAGGATATTTATGACCAATTGACCGCTAAAGGCTACCGGGTCTTTTTCTCCAGGATCAGCCTGGAAGACAAGCTTGGTCAAGAGTACGAACCCTATATCTTCGCAGCACTTTATTCGGCGAAGCTCATGCTTGTCATCGGAACGGATTATGAACATTTCAATGCTGTCTGGGTCAAAAACGAATGGAAGAGATACCTTCAGCTCATGACTAGGGACCATACCAAAGTCCTGATTCCATGCTATAAGGATATCGATGCCTATGATCTACCAAAGGAATTTCAAAAGCTACAGGCCCAGGATCTGGGCAAAGTCGGTGCTACACAGGACCTGCTGCGTGGAATCGATAAGATTTGTGGTCGTGCCACTGAACAGATTAAGCAGGATGGAACAAACAATTACCAGCCGATCATTCAGGAAGGCATGTTGTATGAAATACGCAGGCATTTTAACGGACCGGATCTAATTGAGAAAGTGCTCTCTTATGGCACCAAAGACCCCCATGAACTTTGGCCAAAATCGGGAGCGTCTTCACAAATCAAAATCGATCTTTATACAAGAGTCGTCTTCAATGTTATTTTACGGTACCCGTTCTCTGAAACAAAGACCATTCAATTCCATATGCATATCTATGATCAAAACGGCAATGCCCTTCTCAAAGCCAAAGATACTGTTACCATGAAACGCGGATATGATCGTTTGGCCAAACAATGGGTCCTTAAAGGAGACGATGGATCGTCGGTTGCCCTGCAGGCCTACTGGGCTTTATTTTGGATCGATGATTCCAAAGTCTATAGATATCAGTTTACCGTGACCCACAGTCTACATCACAAGATTGGATACCATATCGATACCTATAATGAAGAGTTGCAGCGGGTCGAGGAATTCGAAGAACAAATGCGAAGACAGGCCAAAGCCCAGGAAAGAGAAAAAGAGCTGCTTTATCTGCAAAAACAGGAAGCCAACCTGAAGGTGGAATTAGCGGAGCTATCAGGCATGTTCACCGGAAAAAAACGCAAAAGTCTGACCCGTGAACTCAATATAGTCCAAGCGCAGATTGAAAACCTGAAAAAATATCAGTCTTAATAAAAGAACAGGACTTTCTACACGAAATAGAAGTCCTGTTTATTTTTGTTTGTTTGATTTATTTTTGAATCGTTCCGCCATGACATTTGAGGATGTAAACCACCCTGTCACCTTTGAAAATGCGCTCCTCTCCTTCAAATAATTCAAGCTGTCCATTAACCTGAAACTCATAGCGATAATCCCCAATGCGCCATTCCCTGGGTCCTCTTACCGGAAGCATATCATCACTTCCAACCAGCATGAGAGCAGGATGTAAAACCTGATTGAAGACTTCGTTAGTCAAAGATTCTTCCAACATGATGCCATAATAGTTCATACCCCAAACCGGTGTTTGATCATTTCTATAAACAACCTCTTCACCCATAAAACGCGTTCCGCCAAAATAAGTGTCATGATATAGCATCTGACCATGACTGTATTCATAATCCACTGCCCCTTCCCGCGATGGGTTTAACTTCTTTGCGCTTTGATTGGCATATGTTTTTTTCTTTGCTTCACATAAAAAGGCAGATAATTCATGATTCATCAAAGGCATCTCCTAACTACCATATTTTCTTTCACTCAATCGCAACACTTTGAACGTTTTAAAACGCACGCGTGTGTTTATTTTCTCATCAACAAACGCACACGTGCGTTTATTTGCGTTTTTGATGTGTTTATATTTCAATAAAATATAAACAATGTTAACAAATTAAGATATTACTTCTATGGAAAAATCATTTCTGGGCACGGCACAGAAAGCTGGTTCTGGTTGTATCCATGGCTTGCGTAAACTTTGCGTTTCCATTCCCGACTCCACCAGTTTAACACTATATTTATCCAAAATGCTTCTTCTTTAAAAAAGCTAGCGTCTCTCTTGCATCGTAAAGCTGGCCGTCGCGTTCAAACTCTACCTCCGCTTCTAAAATCGCAGTGTCTACCGTAGCATTATTCGCCATAACTTCGTAAGTTTCGATACACCTCTCCTCCAGATCAACATTTCCGTTATCCGTGTTGAATATCGGTTCCTGGCGAGCTTGGCAGATGTCTGAAATCTCATGGGTGCTGCATAAATCCGTAATCAGTCTAATTCGAGGCATAATGCCACCTCTTTCTCTCTGTATATAATGATAATATACAAAGATATTCAACCAGATTAAAAGTTTACAAATATATTTTACGATATAGTATGCGTACTTTAGATAGGTGACTACCTGATTTGCATTTAAAGCAAGAATCCCTATTTCATCTGCACGATGCTTATCTAAATCAGAATCACTTATTATTTTCATTTTATCGCAGCCGTCAGTCTTTCAATTCCATACTATATTCTCACCTGTCATTATATTTTTATTATCTGCAACTATTTAACACGTTTAATTGCTTTTCTCAACTCATTTACAAATACTTGATAAGACTGATCATGACTCAGTTTCTCGATATGTTTTTCAATCCTTTCTGTAGAATTTCCTTGTTCGTTTTTAGCCAACTGATACGCACGAACAAAAATATCTACCACTTCCTGAGCAGGTTTGGGTAGTGAGCCGCCTTTAAAAAGCCACCCACCAACTGGCACCAGCGTGCGCGAATTTGACGTACCTTGGCATAAGCAAAGTATGCACGCCAATCTTCTGGACATAAATCAACTGCAAGATTTGCAATTTCTGAATCATCCCTTCCAATGACACCATCAACCAAATTAAAAATACGCGATCTTTCCTGGTCAGTGGCCATATTAAAAGCACGAACAAACACACCTCGCACATCATGATCCTTAAAATACTCGGTCATGTCAACGAACGTGTCTACTTTTTCTTTCTCAGTGGAAGCTAAACGATAGGCTCGCTGATAAGCAGGTACCATTCCTAAATACTCCTGGCGATTACCTCATGTAGATGCATATCCTAGCCAAGCACTCCAACAATTCGGTTCAATTTTAATGGCTTGATAAAATTTCGCATTGGCCTGCCTGTAGTCCCTTAAATCGTTCAATATGTACCCATCCTTCAACAGCTCTGCAACATCTTTTCCTTCATATCCGTAAACATGCTTAGTAATATTTTGGGTAATTTGTTGGACGATCTGATCCTGTTTAATAACAAATTGAGACAAGCAATTTTCACATGTGCCTATTTCGTGTGAACTATCCAGGATAATGTTTCCTCCACACTGTTCACAAACCAGTCTAATTTTTGCCATTTTATCTTCCTCCTTAAAATTTATCAGGATAATGCGAATATAACACATTATCCTGATAATTTGGTTTTACTAATCCTCTTGTTTTGTTTCAGATTTGTCTGGTGTATAACCAGTATTACATTGTTTCAAATTCAATTTAGCAAATGCTGACTCAGCAACTTTGATCGCTGCGTTATAAACAGCATTTCTATATTGCGCTTTAAATACATCCCTATTGCATCAGAGATAGCGGCAAAAGAAATCAGTCTTCTTTGTACCATCAGATATATTTCGACATATAAATAAGTTCCTACAGTTGTATTAGAAATTGCGATTTGAGCTTCTCTATCAATCGTAATCACAACACATTGTTCTTTGCTACCAAAAATAGCACCGGCAAGTCCTTTCCCTGACTTTAATGTTGAAATAGTCGCTTTTAAAGGATATCTTTTTTCCTGAAGCTCATTTAGAATCGTTTGCTCTAATTGGTCCCGCATGCCTCCAGCATTTTCAAAGATATAACTAGCACTTCTTCCTGTAAATTCTACTTTAGCCATCCTATTTACCTCCTTCTTTCACTGAATATAGCCAAGCATTGCAATGATTTGTCTTTCATTCTATACGATATGATGTTTATAAAATGTAATATCCAACATTATAAATGGTTAATATGATTGTATTACATATTTAATAGCTTAATTTGCCTGAAACAGAATCATTAAACAAGCCTAAAGCGCTTTCTATAGTTTTATATTATAAATAATAGCGAATTTTATCAAGAATTATTTAAAAATAGTGCTGTTTATGACAACACTATCTTCCTTTCATTTGTTTACATAACTGATTTCGTTCATTCAAGATCGAAAAAGTATTTTGAATGAGTCGATTGATTAGATCTGCGTTGCCTTCAGGCAATGCTTTAGTCAGGGCATCGATGCTATGACTGAGTCGTTCTTCAACTGCTCTTAATGCATCGCTGCTCACCGGATCACTATATCTGATTTCTTCAACGAGTTTTGATAATTGGGAATAGGGATAGCGTTCGCTGAGCTGTTTCAATTTCAAAGATAATTCTCTCATCGTCTGTGTATGACTGATGGTTTCAGAATCTATTTTCTCGACTTTATCTCGCATCGTATCCGTTCCGATAACACCGACAATGGCAAAAGCAAGGATGCAGACAAAGAGAATCATCGCCAGCCATAAAGGAACCCACTCACATAAAAGCATTACCACTGTGCCGGCAATAAATTGGACTACAAGATAAATGAGGCCTACACGTGCAATCGGGAAACCATAAAAGCGACTTTTGGCATCCTGTGCATTTTTAAAAGCCAATGACATGATAGGAATCTGTCCGAAAATCGCGACCACATCAAAGGCATAAGCCAACCAGAACAGAAAGTTACGCGTCAGCGGTAAAAACAGGATCACGACATGAAAGACACCTAAAGCAACACACCATAAAACCAGCATGCGTGTCTGATTCTTACTTTGATTCATGACAGTCCCTCCTTATTGTGGCTTTCTTCTACCACAGTGTGGACAGAAGTTCCCTTTGATGTTTTTCTCTCCGCATGGACAATCCCAGTGATTGGCGTCCGGTTTGGGCCGTCCACAGTTTGGGCAAAAGGCACTTGTCAGATTGGTTTGTCCACATACACAATTCCAGCTGGAAGAGGACTGATTGGAAGGCTTAGGAGAGCCGCAATTTGGACAAAAACGACTGGTGATGCCTTT
Source organism: Clostridiales bacterium CHKCI006 (assembly GCA_900018345.1). Lineage (GTDB taxonomy): Bacteria > Bacillota_I > Bacilli_A > Erysipelotrichales > Coprobacillaceae > Fimiplasma > Fimiplasma intestinipullorum. The sequence continues at coordinate 11,151 of FCNA01000152.1, read as the reverse complement.
TGTCCCACATGTACAATCCCAGCTATCCACTTGCATGCTGGATCCAATCTGCCTTCCCATATCATTGGATTGATCAAAAACAGAATCCATGGTTTCTTTGGTCATATTCATGATGCCACCCATGGTACCCAGTGTCACACCTAGACTGGCAATATCACCCAGGCCGGAGCCTAGGCCTTCGCCACCGATGCCGTTTTTCATGGCTTCCATGCCAATCATTCGACTGGACTCCTGCTGGTAGGTATATCCTTTCATCTGCATTTCCTGTGCTTCCGCCTGAGCCTGCATACGATAAGCATCGGCTTCAGCAGCTTTTTGAATGCGTAAAGCTTCCGCTGCTCCCTGCGCCTCAATGATCTTCATTTGAGCTGCTGTTCTGGCTTCAACAGCCTTCCTGTCAGCGGCAGCTTCGGCTTCACGCTGCAGGATCTGCTCCTGACGAACACGCAAATACTGTTCAGCATACTGCTCTTTCATGCGTTTAAAGTTCGGGTCATCGTCCGGTGTCACTACACGACTGACATAAAACTCCGGCATCTCTAGCCCATATTCAGCTAAAGCGATATTGATGCGATTGCGCAACGCTTCCGAGAGTTCCATCAGCCTTTCATCGATCTCCAAAACATTGATGCCGCTCTCACGAATCACAGAAGCAAGATAGCTCTTCACTTGCGTCATGATCATGGCTCGGAAATATCCTTTATCAATGTAGTTCTCTTCTTCCACCGTTTCATTTCCCTGGGCTAATCTTTTGGCCAGGGCCATTTTCTGGCGATTCAATCCACCGATGATCTGTGACTGCTTAAAGCCACCCTCTGTTCCAACCACCTTGACCAAAAACTTACGGGAATTCGTCACCCGAATACTGAATTCACCGCTTGCTCCCAGTTCGACATGCATACCGGAGCCAGGATCAAAGAGACGTACCTTACTATCCGTTCCCCATTTAACGCCCATCTGGGTAGTCATATTGATGAAATACACTTCCGAGTGGAAAACATTCTGTGATCCGGTCAACGGTTTATAGATCTTCTCTAGCATCGGTAACTGCTGGGTCTCCAGGGTATAGCGACCAGGACCAAATAGGTCTAAGGCCTGACCATCCCGAAAGAAGATGGCTTCCTGGCTCTCATGGACAATCAGCTGTGAACCATAATTAAAATCCTCTATCGGATGTTTCCAAACCAGTGTCTCATTATCTCCTTCGTATTTAATGACACTGGCCAGTCCCTCTTTCTTTATTTTCTCCTTAGCGATACGCTCAGCAACATGATTTTCATGATCACATACCGGACAAGTATATGTGGTTGCAGCCTTACTCACCTGCAGGTGAACACCACACTGCTCACAGGTGATCTCAACCAGCTGGGTCTGTTCAGCCAACGTGTTGATCGGCTCATGACAAACCGGACATTTTGCCTTCGCCCCTTTCGACTGATCAAAAACGACCACATTGCCACAATGCGGACAGACGCGGCTGGACATTTTCTCTGTTTTGACATTGATCGTATATCCACAGGAGCACTGTATCTTCTTCCGCGCAAAGAAACCAGAACGGGCCTGAGCATAACGGCCACAGTTTGGACATTCGATAACAAATTTCGCCATGATCATCTCTCCCTTTATTTTGAACTTATATACTATATGACTTAACTCAATTCTATCACATGCCCACTTCATTGTCGACAACAGAACAAAATTGTGATATCAAATGCATTCATGATCAGAAAAAATCCTACACTTCTTCGTGCTTATTTTATATGTATGGAGCCCTTTGGCTAACTTGCTTATCTTACTGAATGAATGGAATAAGATCTTATGCTTTGTTTTTTTGAAAGCATACCCCCAGCATGATGCTCAACTGATCCTGATATGCATCAACTGCATAATGGTTGATATCGAATAAGCATTAGCGATAGGGTAGCTAAAACGATATAATAAAAGGGCAAGATATCATGAACTTGATCAACAAGGAGGAACACGGATGATTTACAGAACATTTCAAGATTTACAGCTTTCTAGTCTAGGAATGGGCGCCATGCGTTTACCCACAATCGACGGAGACGATGCGCGCATTGACGTAGAAAAAACCAAAGCCATGGTGGCCTATGCCATGGAGCATGGAATCAATTATTATGATACAGCCTGGGGCTATCATGATGGGAACTCTGAATTAGTGATGGGAGAAGCGTTAAAGGCCTATCCACGTGATTCCTTTTACTTAGCCACCAAGTTTCCTGGCTATGACCTGGCCAATATGCCTAAGGTCAAGGAAATATTTGAAAAGCAATTGGAGAAACTGGGAGTCGACTATTTTGACTTCTATCTCTTCCACAATGTTTGTGAGATGAATATCGATGCCTATTTAGACGATGAAAAATATGGTATCTATTCTTATTTGATGGAACAGAAGACCAATGGTCGCATTAAACATTTAGGTTTCAGTGCCCATGGAAATATCGATACTATGAAGCGTTTCCTTGAAAAATATGGTAAGGATATGGAGTTCTGTCAGATTCAGTTGAACTATTTAGACTACCATTTCCAGGAAGCCCAAGAAAAGATCGAACTGCTTCAATCCTACGATATCCCAGTATGGGTGATGGAACCCTTACGTGGTGGTCGTTTAGCTAAACTGGATGAGGGCAGTGAGAAAACATTAAAAGCTTTACGTCCAAAGGAAACTATTCCAGCCTGGGCTTTCCGCTTCTTACAGAGCTTATCACAAGTGGTCGTGACCTTATCCGGTATGTCCAATATGGAACAGCTCCAACAGAACATCGCCACTTTTGAGCAGGATCAGCCTTTAACAGATAAAGAGATGCAGACTCTGTTAGGATTAGCCGATGAGATGGTCAAGAAGATCGCTCTTCCTTGTACGGCCTGTCATTACTGCACCTCTCATTGTCCAATGGGACTGGATATTCCAACGCTGGTATCATTGTATAACGAACATGCTTTTACCGGTGGTGGCTTTATTGCCCCCATGGCCCTGTCTGCCATTCCAGAAGACAAACAGCCAAGTGCCTGCATTGGTTGTCGCCAATGCGAGATGGTTTGTCCACAACAGATCAAGGTTTCCGAGATGATGAAAGATTTTGTGGCACGAATGCAATAAGTTTTAAGCGTAATGATTTCCTTAGGGCCGTCATTACGCTTTTTCATATACATTGTCCTTTTTCAGGCAAAGAAAAAGAGTGCCTCGCGACACTCTATAAATCACATATTCCTTTGTCCTGCCCATAAAGTGCATACCAATCCTGATTAAAATCGGTCACGGCCTTATCGATGCTTGGATTGGCAAAGATCTGTTGATATAATGCGACCGGTGCAGTGAGGGCATGTGCGCCTTCATTCAGGGCATCACGCATCTGTTGGACACCTTTGAAAGAAGCTGCCAGGATCTTTGTCGAATAGCCATCCTGATCGATCATTTTCCTGAGTTGGAAGATGAGTTCATTCGGATCGGATCCCAGGTTACCGATTCGATTGACATAAGGGGCAATATAATCCGCTTTCGCTGCCAAAGCCATATAAGCCTGCATTAAATCATAGACAGCTGTCGCTGTCACATGGATGCCTTCTCTTTTCAGCATCTTCATGGCTGCGACACCTTCATAGGTCGTAGGAACCTTGATATACACCTTTTCATCCACTTCCTGTAGGATGCGGTGCGCCTCTTCGACCATTCCTTCGGCATCCAAAGCGATGACCTGAATATGCAGGCTGCGCTTATCACCAATGATACGACGAACCTGACGCATGTGACGAAAGAAATCTTTAGGACTGGCCGCTTTGACGATGGATGGGTTACTTGTCACACCCGCGATAGGTAAGTATTTGACTGCTTCTTCGATTTCCTCTAATTTGGCTGTATCAATAATCAGTTCCATGGTTTGTTTCTCCTTTATAATGTTTGTTCTGTACGTCCGATAATATCATCCTGTGTCGCTTTAGATAAGACATTGAAGAAAGCCGAATAGCCAGCGACACGCACGATCAGATCCTTGTGCTTTTCGGGATGCAGCTGTGCATCAATCAGCGTTTCCTTTGAGACCACATTGTATTGTACATGATAGCCTTCCAAACGATTGAAGAAGGTTCTAATCAGCATTTTCAGCTTCTCTTTGTTTTCCGGTGTCGAAAGCATCTGAGGCGTCACTTTCTGATTCAAGAGCACACCACCGGTGATCTCGTGGGTTGGTAACTTGGCAACGGACTGGAAGACAGCTGTCGGCCCTTGTTTGTCACAGTTATGTGCAGGGGAACAGCCTTCCGCTAATGGTTCATGGGCTTTGCGTCCATCCGGTGTTGCCATCGTGCCATATCCCTGCCCGACATTGGCTGAGATCGAAGAAGTCCCGGCATAACGGATCCCACCGATTGGCCCGCGGCCATAACGTGTATTGGGATATTTCTTCATTTCATCGATATAAGAGGCATACGCTTCAACGACCAACTGATCGACCTCATCTTGATCATTGCCATATTTTGACGCTTCGTTGATCAGCAGGGATTGAATCCGCTGGCCCTCTTCCCCTTCAAAATTATCGAGTAAAGCGTCCCATAACTGTTGCTTAGTCATGACTTTCTTCTCAAAGACCAGCGTCTTGATAGCCGCCAAGCTATCTGCCATATTGGCAATGCCTACCTGCAAGCCGGAAATAAAATCATAGATAGCACCGCCTTCTTTGATGGTCTTGCCTCTTCCCAGACAATCCTCAGTCAAAGTCGAACATAAGATATCCGGTACTTCCTGCTCGCTGGCTAGATCGATCGTATTTTCCACAATTACACTCATACGGGTCAGTTCGCGCACCACCTGATCCCAAGCCTGCATTAATTCCTCATAGGACTGCATCTCGGTAAAATAACCACATGGCTTGGTAAAGCGTTTGCCTGAGGTCATATCGACACCATTGTTCATGGCTATCAGCAAGATCCTTGGGAAGTTCATATAACTCATCCCTGTGCAGCGATAGCCCCATTTACCAGGGACCGCTGTTTCAACACAACCGATGGCAGAGTAATTATAAGCATCCTCTTCTTTGACCCCTTTTTCAATAAAGGACGGAATAATCACTTCATCATTATTAAACGCAGGCATACCGGTTCCAAGCTTCATCACTTCAATGGCTTCATCAAAGAACGCTGGATCGATATGGCGGTGATAACGTACCGTCAGGTTAGGCTGCGGCAAACGGGTCTGGGCAACGGACTGCAGCACTAAGAAAGAGAATGGATTCACGGCATCTTTTTTATCCGGTGTTTGACCACCAATGGTCACATTCTGATACATTGGACTGCCGGCACTGGAGAAGGTATGCGCCTGTGAACGAACCTTATTGATGGTCAGTGTCTTGATCCATAGATTGGTCAATAGCTCCAAAGCTTCCTCTTTAGTGATCCGCCCCTCTTCCAGGTCTTTTTGATAATAAGGGTACATATACTGATCGAAGCGACCATAAGACAAGGAGTGTCCATTGGATTCGATCTGCAAGATCAACTGAATAAACCAGACGGACTGGATAGCTTCACGGAAACTCGTTGCTGGCTCATAAGGTACCTTCGCACAAATCATACTGATCATTTCCAGTTCTTCTTTTCTTTGCCCACTGGCATCCTTCGCAAGCTGACTCGCTAATTGACTAAAACGCTGGGCAAATTGCCGTACAGCTGCAATCACGATCAACACCGCTTCATAGAAATGGTACTTGCGAATATTTTCAGGCTGGCAAAGATTTAAGCCTTCCTTCAAGGATTTCGCTCTGGCTTCATAGCCCTTTAAGCCTTCGGCAAGCAGACGTTCATCATTGATGGCCAGATGTGCATCTCCGGAATTGAGCTTTCCTTCCATGCCAAAGAAGCCGGTTTCCATAAAGACGCTGACCTCTTCTGGCAGCATTGCTTCTCCACGCGCTCTTAGGTTATTATTCTCCCAGAATGGTGCAATTGCACGCAGCTGTTCTTTTGTTTCTTCCGTAATATAGAAGACATCTCCGTCTCTTTTTTCAAAAGTATCCAATTCATCCATCACAAACTGCATCGTGTACTCCGGAAAGATCGGTGCATCCTTATTCGAGGCTGCCTGATTCCCAACGATCAGGGTCTCATCCTCGATATAAATAGGCATTTTCTCCAGAATGTTTTTCAGCATATACGCCCGCTTTAAAACAGGTGGCTGGTTCTGATATTGTTGATAAGCTTCTGTGACCAGGATGGCCCGGGTCGCATCAATATAGGGCTTTTTATCTAAGATCGTTTCTCTAAAATGCGCCATACGACGCGTCAACTGGCCAAAATCCTTTGCGTTCATCAAGCATCCTCCTTTTTCTTTCATTTGAAACAAATTAATATTTTACTTGATAACTCCATTGTAACACAGCGCCAACAGATGTCAATAAATATTTCATTTAAAATATTCTTTAATTTCATTTGAAAGATGAATCGATGTATGCTAAGATGTGCTTAGGAGGAGATAAGCATGCAAGGTCTCGTATTCAATATTCAGAAATTCAGTATTCATGATGGTCCGGGCATTCGTACCACCGTCTTTTTAAAAGGCTGTCCGCTAAGATGTCAATGGTGTTCCAATCCCGAATCTCAAAGCGGTCAGGTTCAGATCACCTATGATGCCAGTCAGTGTGTACAATGTCTAGGCTGTCTACACACCTGTCCCAAAGAGGCGATCACCACCAGGCAAAAGCGTATCATCATCAATGCACAAAAGTGCATCGGCTGTCTGCAATGCGTCCAGCAATGTCCCGGCCAGGCCCTGTCATACGAAGGGAAAAAGCGTGAAGTGGATGAGGTCCTGAAAATATGTTTACAGGATCTGCCTTTCTACGAAGAATCCAAGGGTGGTGTCACCATCTCCGGAGGCGAAGGGATGAGTCAGCCGGAATTTGTCATGGAACTCGTCCGTCAGCTCAAAGCGCATCATATTCATGTCGCGATTGAAACCACCGGTTATGTGGAACCGAGTGTTTTTCAAACATTAGCGCCACTCTTTGACTTACTGCTGTTTGATATCAAACACGCTGACGACAAAAAACACCGGGAGAAAACCGGTGTCTCATTACCGCTGATTCAAGCGAATTTAGCCTGGGCCATGGATCATCATCTGTCCATCCTTCCCCGCATCCCTGTCATTCCTGATTTCAATGCCTCGCTAGAAGATGCCCAGCTTTTGGCAGACTATCTCAAAAAACAAGGACTCAGCCGTGTCCAATTATTACCTTTCCACCAATTTGGGGAAAAGAAGTATCAGTTACTCAATCGGCCTTATGCCTATCAGGGCATCAAGGCCCTCTATCCGGAAGATTTAGAAGATTATCGTCAAGTCTTCCTAGACCAGGGATTGGATTGCTTTTTCTAAAAAAGGGATCGTCACGATCCCCTTTTCGTTGTATAAACTTTGACATGCTGTTTTTCAAGATAATTGAGAATATCCTGTGGAATACCATCATCTGTATAGACAGCAGAAATAGCCGCCAAATCTAATAACTGGACGGTTCCCTTTTGACTGAATTTGACGGAGTCCGTTACTACCATGACCTGACTGGCCTGTTTGGCCATATCTCGCACAGCTTCTGTGCGCATATAATCGTTGCCCGTAAAGCCGCTTTCCTTCGTAAAACCATCCGTTCCAACCAGTAGTTTATCCACAAAGAAAACTTTCGCACATTCTCTGACCATCGGTCCTACCATCACTTGCGACTCATTCTGATATTCACCGCCTAAAAGGATGATCCGAACCGTGCCATGTTTACGAATATAATCCGCAATAAAGGCTGAATTGGTAATGAGGGTGACATCCTTCTTCGTTCGGGCAATCTCTGCGGCAACCAGGGCACAGCAGGAACCGGATTCGATCATCACTGTCTCGCCGTCCTGAATCGTCATGGCCACTTCTTTAGCAATCTCTAATTTACTTTCATAATGGTAAGCTAAACGATGATTGATATCATCACTGTCATTCAATCTTGCATAGCCATGTTCGCGAATGATCATGCCGCTTTGTTCCAAAGCATCTAGATCCTTACGAATGGTCACCTGAGATACACCCAGAAGTTTCGCCAAATGAACCACTTCCATCTTTTGATTTTCAGTTAATAATTCCAAGATTCTGGTTTGTCGGTTGTGCATATTCTCCCTCTTTTCTGTTTCAAGAATAGCACACTCCCCTTTCATTTGCAAGTTTTCCTAATTTCTATTGGATATTACGGAATAGCGAAGCCAGGCCATACGGTAAAATAAGGCCACTAAGTCATTATATGATTCGTTAGATAAGGACGCTATCAAATAGTCTGTCAGAAAGCACCTTTTCGTTATAGGATAGGATTGATAAATATGGCATGCTTAGATTCATCTTGCAATTTGGAGATGTTTTAGGCAAGGTGTAAAAAACCTTGGAGATGAGAAATGAAGATTATCGTCAAAGACAGATTGCCTATCACTTGGAATATCCAGAACCAATTGTTCGAAAAACTTTAAATGATGTAAATCAGCTATCAGTCGTATAGCATACAATAGGCAAACTTCTTCAATGGGGCTCTTTTGTTCCATCATCAGCTTCATCAAGCTGGATTTTCACAGTGCTGAACACCGGTCATCTCTTTAGTCATTTCCGTATCCTGAAACACAATCAGCCGATTCAAATAGAGATCACGCTTTCGCAAAGTTTTTTTGGCATAGGCAACTACACCACCTTCTGTAGAATAGCAACCCACAACCTCTGTCTAAAAAAGTTTATCACATCAATCTTATAAACTTTTATTTTTAAGAAGTTTGTCACATCTTGGTGATGTAAGTCGGAAAGTGCCACTTTCACGGCCGCTCCTATCAAATGAGCCCTATCTTTTTAAAACCCACTCATTTTCGATGGGATCATTGCCTCTTTTTTGGTTCAAGAGTTGTCTTTCCCCTTATGAACGAAATTACTTTTTTGACAGACATGAAATCGCCGGAGATCTATCTGCAGCCTTTGATTTTATTTCACTTATCCATACACTGTATCTTGAACTGCAAACCCCATATCCAGCAACCAGATAGCCACCAAAAATAGGGGATGACAAGAAATACAGTACAAGCAGGACAATTCCATTCTGTATAGTAAAAAAGCAGGTGCCTTAAACAGCATCTGCTTTTAGTCATGTTTGATTATTCGTAATACTGTGCCTGCGCATGCCAAAGGGCACTATATTTTCCCTTTTCTTCGTGCACCAATGTGGCATGAGTGCCTTTCTGGACAATGGTCCCCTGATCAAAGACAAGAATCTCATCGCAGAACTGACAAGAGGATAAGCGATGACTAATAAAGATGGCGGTCTTGTCTTTGACGATGGCATTGAACTGGCTATAAATCTCCGCTTCTGCCAATGGATCTAAAGCAGCGGTCGGTTCATCTAAAATAATGAAAGGGGCATCTTTATATAAGGCTCGCGCGATGGCAATCTTTTGGGCTTCCCCTCCGGAAACCTCTATCCCATCCTTGCCAAAATCCCGATAAAGATAGGTGTCCAGCCCTTCCGGCAGTTCACGTAGCCGCTCTTCAAATCCCGCGTCCTTTAAGCACTGTTCGACTTTGGTCTTATCGTAATGCATTGATCCGGCAACATTATCTCCTAATGGCTGAGAAAGCTGCTGGAAATCCTGAAAAACAACCGAAAATAGATCCAGGTAATCTTGATAGCGATACTTACGAATATCGATGCCATTGAGAGTGATCACACCCTCCTGAGGATCATATAAGCGACATAACAGTTTAATAAAGGTCGATTTGCCGCTGCCGTTCTCACCTACCACTGCGATGCGGCTGCCGATCTTAAACTTCATATTGACATGGCGTAAAGCCCATAAATCGGAACCGGGATACTTGAAAGAAACATCTTTGAATTCAATTTCGTAGTCACGGTCCGCTCTTTTTTCAGTCGTCAAACTGCCTTGATACATGGAATGCGGAATATCCAGAAAAGCATAAGTTGTTTTCAAAAAAGGCGTATTGGCCTTCATATGTCCCACCGTCTCTAACAACAAGGCCACATTCATAGACAGGGCCGTCACTGCGCTCACATACTGCGTGACAGAACCAATCCCAAAGGCACCTCCCAAGGCCTTCAAACAAACAAAGACATAGACCACACCCGAGAAAAGAGCCGGAATGGCTTCAGAAAAAGCACCGCTTAAACCAATACTCGTCAAACTGAGCTTGGCAACGCGTGAATCAACTCCAAACCGATTTTCCTGACGCATATAATAGTTAGACAGCTCATAAGGATGGTACATGCGATGATCCATCGCATACTGATTCTCATAGCCCAGTCTTGTAAATCTGGAAAAGAGGCGATTCCCAAAACGCGATTCAGAACTCAAGCTTGCCTCAAGAGCGATGGCATGATTAGATGCAAGCGGGCCTAAACAAGTAATGACGATAAGCAGAAGCACGACACCTATTACGATCCAAGCTGAATTCAGGAAACATAGCGAATGGGTGTCTGGCACCAATTGTGTAAAGAGACTCACCGTTAATACGATTGCCCCCAGGATGCCCGTGATGGCTTCGAAAGTCCAGTCCACAAAAGGAATCACCTGATTGAAGCCCCAATTCCGCCACATCTCGCTTTCTTTGATCTGATTATAGAGATCCCGGGTTTCATGACGATCAGCTTCAGCATAATCCATACTTAAAAACTGATCCGTATAGATGGTCTGCATCATCTCTTTGAACAGGGCTTTTTTGATATTGTACCAGCGCTTGCATAGGACTTGGCCTAAACCAAGCAAAGCCGTGGTGCCGACGACACAGCCTACCCATAGCATTAATTCCCGAGGACGTCTTTGACTGGATAGCTCATTGATCAATTGGGCTGAGAAATAAATTGTCAGATAGGGTGAAATCCCTTTTAAGATGGCTTGACTGGATGTGGCCAGAATAACACCTGGACAACGTTTTTGAATATCTTTATAAGCTCTCAGATGCGTCTGCAAAGTCTCTTTCAGTGACGTTTTCGTATTCATGCCAGTCCCCTGGTATATTATAAGTGTCCCATCTAAGGGGGTCACTTACAGTATACCTTCTCCTTTCTATCAACCTTCTATCCGTGGTTGATTACGGTGACGATATCCTGTAAACTACAGAATATGTGATTG
>FCNA01000156.1 GCA_900018345.1 Clostridiales bacterium CHKCI006 | reverse complement strand
GACTACTTAAAGTATAACATATAAACAACTAAAAGTCAATATAAAAAAGACGAAAAATAATGAATAAGCCAATAAATTTCGTCTTTAGTAATAACTTAATGATAATAAACAAGGTGGCAAACTCGGGAATCAAACTAGAGTGATCCCTAAGAGGGTGTCATTCTAGTTTTTTTATGTTATACTAAATGGTAAAGGAGGCTTGATCAGGATGATGTCTAAAAAGCGTGTCTTCTTTTTTCGAGCTTTGATCATCATTGGCATGTTGGTCTTATTGCTGGCTTTGGTTTATCAATTTAGTCAATATGAACAAAGTCAATTGCCCATCTATCAGCATGATCTGCTAATGATTGTGCTAAAATGCAACATAATAAAAAAAGTCTTTGCTATTTGATAAATAATATGGTATGATACTAGGCGAAAAGTGCGTTTGGAGGTGTAAAAAATGAGAGACAACATTATTTTAAAATGTACAGAATGTGGTGAAGAAAATTATATCAATACAAAAAATAAGAGAAAACACCCAGAAAGAATGGAAGTCAATAAGTACTGTCCAAAATGTAATAAAAAAACTGTTCATAGAGAAAAAAGATAAGACCTTCATGGTCTTTTTTTCATGAAAGGAGTCAGGTATGCTAAAAACATTAACTTTAGGTGCTTTTCAGGCGCATTGTTATATATTAACTGATGAAGCGAATCAGAATTGTGTGCTGATCGATCCCGGAGATGAAGGATCGCGTATCTTACATAAGCTCAAAAAGTATGAATTAATGCCACAGGCTATTTTCTTGACACATGGACACATCGATCATATTGGAGCTATCCAGTCACTGCGCGATGCCCATCCGGATCTGCCTATTTATTTACATCAGCAAGATGCCTGTTTTTTGAGCGATCCCGCTTTAAATTTGTCCCGAATGATCCAGCAGCCTTTCATTTTTAAACAGGATGTGACGCTTGTCGAAGATGGGGCGCAGATCGAAGCCATTGATCAGACCTTCACCTATTGGCATTTGCCTGGACATACGCCCGGGTCATGTATGATTCAGGTAGAACCATTACATATTCTATTTAGTGGTGATGTTTTGTTTGAAGGTTCAATCGGTCGTTTTGATTTTCCTTTGGGGAACACTCAGGACACCAAAGCTTCTTTAATGAAAATTAAGGAAATGGATCCTTCTTTATCGGTTTATCCGGGACATGGCAATGCCACCAGCCTGGCTAAAGAATTCGCTGAAAACTATTATCTGAAATCTTAGTAGCCCTTTTAAGCTGTTTCATCCTTAAGATGAGCAGCTTTTTTATTTGGTAAAACTGATCAAAAGAATATTCACCTTTTTTAAAGTGTTTTTCCTCTTTCTGAGGGATAAATAAGTGAAGGGGGTGAAGCGTTGGAATCATTATTATTATCACTGCTGACAGAAGCGCTGTTGCATCAGGCAAGTGATCTACATTTTATTTCCATTGATGAAGCCGTTGTCTTTATGCGAAAAAGGGGAAGGATCATGCCCTTACGAAAATTGTCTGAAGATCTGTATCATCGACTGATCCAGTATCTGAAATTTCTGTCAGATATCGATCTCAATCGTCCGCGTGATCTACAGACTGGTCATTTTACTTTTCGAGTTCAGGAACGGGACTATCATTTTCGCTTGTCTTTTGTGCCTGGCATAAAAGATGAGCATCTGGATTTGAGGATCCTCAATAACCACCCGGTCTTGACTTTACAGGATATTGTATGTGATCAGCATGATCTGGAACTCTTTGAGCGTTTGATTACGGCGAAAAGCGGGATGGTTGTCATCTGCGGTCCAACGGGCAGTGGCAAGAGTACAACGCTGCATACGCTGCTCAATCTCATCGATCAAAGTCGAACACGGAACATTATTACGATAGAAGATCCAATAGAAATAGAGAACAGACATTTTATTCAGATACAAGTCAATGAAGCGAGTGGACTCGATTTTACACAGGCACTAAAGCAGGTATTACGTCATGATCCAGATGTCGTCATGATTGGCGAGATTCGAGATCATGCCAGCGCACGTTTAGCCATGCGCCTGGCATTGAGTGGACATTTAACTTTAACTACGTTGCATGCCGGTAATGTCAAGGCAGGGATTCGACGGTTACTGAACTTAGGCATCTTGGAAGATGATCTAAAAGAGGTCTTAAAAGCGATGATTGCTCAAAAATTGATCTATCCAGAAAATCAGATCCAACCGCTGTGTTTGCATGAATTTCTGGCTTACGAGCAGTTAATGAATTATTTCAATCATCACCCCTATGTGTATCGCACTTTTGATCATGTACTCGATGCCTGTCAGGCATCCGGCAAGCTGAGTGCAAAGGATGTGATTGGCGAATATGAGTACCACTGAGATGCTGCGTACCCTGATTTCTTTTTTAGATGCGGGCTACTCTTTGGGGACCTGCCTGAACCTTTTAGAGAGGTTAAGTAAAGATGTACGTATTTCTCAATTAAAAAGATCACTAGAGGACGGACATACGTTGGAAGAAGCATTTATGCGTGTAGAGTGGGATCCGCTTTTTTTGGAATACTTCATCTTCTTCTTACGATCGGGTCAATTGCAGGAAGCCTTAAGACAGGCTTTAGATATCTTAGAGATGAAAAAACAATTGACCAGGCAATTGAAAAAAGCCTTGGCTTACCCCATCGCCTTATTTGTCTTTGCGATGCTCTTTACTTTTTTTGTATCATTCTTTTTGCTTCCTCAAATTGAACTCCTTTATGCAAGTTTTGAGCAGCAGACGGATGCTAAAGTCACTTTGTTTTTCCATATTTTAAATGGATTACCGCTTGTGTTTTGTTTCAGTATTGGAATATTAGCTGTCTATCTATCCCATTTGCAAAGTGGTCTGAAAAAAGGAAATTTCCGGATAGTCGAACAGGCCCTTAAGACACCGGTCACTGGACCGGTCCTCAAAGAGTATTTCTCGCTAAAATTTGCGTTATACTACAAGGAAGCGGCCAAGCATAGTCATCGGCTGGCGCAAACGATGGATCTATTGAGCAAGGATCTTTTTCAGTCTGATCTGGTCATGGTCGCCTATGATTTACGTCAGGAAATCGAAAAAGGACTTGATCTTCCTCAGGCGATACAAAAAAGCATTTATTTCACAAATTATTTTAAGCAGGTCTTCAGTTTAGCGCTCTATGCTTCATCAATTGACAAGCAATTAACGCACTATGTTGAATCATCGATCGAGCGCATTCAGACTAAGGTCAAACGCTGGACGAGTCGGCTTGTTCCATTGCTTTATGCTTTTAGTCTTGGTACAGTTGTCAGTATCTATCTGATGATTATTTTACCTATGATGAATCTGGTTTCAAATCTATAGAGAAAGGAATGAGATAATGCCTAAAAAAATGCATAAAGTGACTGGGTTCACTTTAATTGAGATGATGTTTGTGGTTTCAATCATTGTCATATTGATGCTGCTGGTTATTCCAAATGTGACCAGCAAGACGGCAATGGTCAAAGAAAAAGGATGTCAGGCATTAGTAGATGTCATTGATGCACAGATCCAGCTTTACGAAATCAATGAGGGACATTTGCCAGGGAGCGTTTCAGATCTGATCAGCGGTGGTTATATCGAGCCCAATCAAGGGGTATGTCCAAATGGCAATGCCATCTCAATCTCAAATGGTCAGGCTTATGCCGGTTAGATCAGGTTATACATTACTGGAAATGCTGTTGTGTATGGCTGTTTTATCTGCATTAAGTCTGATTACGATGGGAAGTGTGTCATTGGAACCCAGTGAGGTATTGTATTTAGAAGAGATCAATCAGCTGGTTCTAGAAGCGCGCAGCGCAGCTATCCTGCTAGGCGAGGAGGTATCCATTACTTTTGAAAACAAGCGTATTACCAATGGCTTGACGACCGTAAAATTAAGCAAAGCGTATATGGCAATCACTGGAAGGTTTACTTACAACGGGAACGGTCATATTGAAAAGGGTGGAACAGTCCGCTTCTGTCAGCATCACTGCTATGATCTGATCTTCAATGTAGGAAATGGAGCTTATCGCATTGAAAAGAACTAACGGATTTATTTTACTGGAAGCAATACTGGCTTTATCTTTGCTGGTGACTTGTCTAGTCTTTTTGTTCCGGGCTGCCGTTCAAATTCATGTTTCCTATCAGGAAGTCAAACAGCGTGAGATGGCGCTGATCAGTTCATGGCTCGAATGATCCGCGGATACTCCCTGCTGGAGATGCTGCTGGCGCTTTGGATCTGTCTATCCATCGTTTGGGTCTTACCGGCGATTTATGGACCGCTGCTTCACTGGGACCAGACTTCCAGCCAATTGGATATCGTCATAGCTCTCTATCAGTTAAGTGAAGATGTTCATCTAGCTGAGACTATTGAGGTTGACGAACATGAATTGAGACTTTATGATGTGAATGGAAAACAGGATACCATTTCTTTGCATCAAGGTCGCCTTGTCTGTCAACCTGGTTTTAATATCTACCTGCATAATATTGATGCGGTTTCTTTTGAAGTCTTTGATGAGATATTGTATATGTATCTAGAAAGAGGGGAAACTAGTGAAAGGTACGAAATTGCTTCGATCAAAAGATATGGTCCGGAAGAATGGCTTTGTGATGATGGTCGTGCTATGTGTGATTGCGAATCTGATGACCCTAATGATGACCCAGAGTCAAATCCTGATCAAGGAAACAACGAACTTGAAGCAAGCGAAGCTGGTTCTTGAAAAAAAGCAGTTCCACCAACAGGTCTATATGCATTATTACGAACATCGGCGTGAACTTCCCTGGCAGGATCTGATCACTGCGCGATATTCTTTTGTGCGAATTGATCCCTATACGATTGAAGTCACGATCGATGGTCAGAAAACCTGGCTTTCACTACCTGAGGAGATGGTATTATGTCAAAATCAAATCGAATAAGCATGGCGCTTGTATATGGCTTTCTCTGGTATTTGCTGATGTATTTTCAACTAGTCTTTCTTTCGGAACAGGTCGATCTGACCCCGCTTCACTATCTGCTGGCATTATTGCTTGTCCTGGTCTTTTCATTTCTTTATCAGTGGTGCTGTTTTATTTTTGGCTGGTACCATCATGCGCTTTTAGGCTTCTTACACGCATTAGGATTGAGCGTTCTCCTTTATCTGTCCGGTCTGATGGGAGAGACATTCTTCCCTTATTATAGTTTCTTTCTAAACACCTGGCTTTATTGTCAAGCGACGTTTTTATCTCTAAAAGCGTTTACTAAGCCGAAAAATATTGATAACAGGGGATGATTGTGATAAACTGTATAAGAATTACAGATTAAAAGGAGATAAGATAATGATTAGCGTAACAGAATTAAGACCAGGCATGAGCTTTCAGCTGGATGGTAACCTTTATACCGTTATTGAAGCCAATCACAATAAAACGGCCCGCAGTGCAGCCAACGTACGCGTTAAAATGAAGAATTTACGTTCTGGTGGCATTACTGAAAGAACTTTTGGCGGAAGTGAAAAAGTCGCAAGAGCACATATCGAAAAAAGAAAGATGCAGTATTTATATGATGCAGGCGGCTCACTTGTATTCATGGATAATGAAACCTATGATCAGATTGAAATTCCTTCAGAAAATCTGAAATGGGAAATGAACTTCTTAAAAGAGAGCGATGAAGTTGAAATCACAAGCTATGAAGGCGAAGTCTTAGGAGTTCAGCTTCCTGTGAACGTGCCGTTTAAAGTGATTGAGGCAGAGCAGGCAGTTAAGGGAGATACAGCGACGGGAGCTCAGAAAAATGCAGTCATTGAAACAGGCTTCCAGATCAAAGTTCCTTTATTCATCGATGAAGGTGAAACGGTGATTGTCAGCACAGTTGATGGAAAATACGTAGGTCGTGCATAATGAAATTAATGATCTTCAGACAATGAAATAGTGATTGTGTCCTATGCAAAAGCGTAGGACTTTTTCTATTGATCGATCCAAAGATTGACATAAGCGCCAGAGAAGCTGCATATGATGGAATAGTTACATAGAGGAGGAGCGTTATGAATAAGCAGGCAATTACTTTTCTATCTTTATTTAGCTTGATTCTGGTGCTGTCCGTATATTACATCATGTTACCGCCAGCATCCAGTTTAGACCAGGACATTACTGTTAGTGAAAAGGAAAGCGAGACGTATGATGTAGCGAAGATGCAGGAGGAACTGGATGCCAAAAGAGAGGAAGAAGTCGCTGATTCCAATGCGATCATCTCCAGTGCTTCTTCAACCCAAAGCGAAGTCACAGAAGCCCTGGAAGAAATTGAACAGACCAAGGAGGCTCGTGATCTGGAAAATCAGATCACAACGCTGTTAAAGGATGAAGGTTATGCAAACTGCTTTGTAGAATTAAGTCAGGAAAGCATCAAAATCACCATTCATCAGGCCGAAGGAAGCAGTGAGGATGCAGCAAAGATCATTAGTTTAGTGATGGAAAAAACAGATGGAAAATATGTTCCAGAAGTAAAGTTTGTGAGTGAGTGACTTGCATTATGTGTCCAAACAGGATAAAATAGAAGTAAGATAGAGGTAAAGGAGAAATCAATATGTCAGACAAGGAATATTTAATGTATCAGGGTAATGGCGGTTTAGGAAATGTCGGACTTAGTTTGCAGGTTTTCGGACTGATTACACAAATAACAGCACAGGAAACAAAAGACGTGGTGCTGGATTTACCTCAACATGGTTTATTTAGCTTTGGAAAGGGACCCATCATTTGTCATTTGAATCAGGACAGTCTGGATATTACAATTGAGATCCGTATTCGATATGGAAAAAACGTTAATAAAACATCCAGAAATCTTCAAAATCGTATTGCAGATGCCATTAAGAATATGACAGATGTCAGCGTACATTCGGTCAATGTTCAGGTAGTCGGTGTCGCCTTCTAACCAGCGCTTGCTGGTTTTTTCTTTTCCCTTTTCTTACAGGTTAATTTATGTTAAAATAGAATTCAGTATGGGAGGGAATTGAATGGATAAATCACATAGAAGAGTTGCACGTGAAAAGGCTGTTTTCTGTATTTATCAGTGGCTACTGGTCAAACCGGAACGTGCAGAATTGACGGCCTTCTTGAATGAAGTACCAGTTTTATTAAAAGATGCAGAAGCTTTTCGATATGCCAATGAATTGATAGACAAAACATTAGAAAATCAAACACAATTAACAAATGTTATTTCAAAATATCTAAAAAAAGGCTGGTCTTTTGAACGTCTCAGCTATTTGGAACAATCTATTTTATTGGTTGGTGCCTGTGAAATCCTGGAATTTGATTTAGATGAGCACATCGTGATGAATGAGGCCGTGGAACTGGCCAAAAAATATTGTGATGAACAATCATACCGTTTTATCAACGGGATCCTGATGCAGTTGATGTAAGATGACAAAACAATATCTGAGCGTAACGGCATTGAATCGTTACTTGAAAGCAAAGTTTGATCAGGATGCCAATTTATCGCGCGTCTATATCCGCGCAGAGTTATCTAATGTCAAATATCATCATAACGGCCATTGCTATTTTACCCTAAAAGACGAACATGCTCGGGTGAATGGGGTAATGTTCGCTTCTTATTTAAAAAAACTTGATTTTCGTCTTGAAGACGGGATACAGGTTCTGGTTACCGGCTCGGTGACGGTGTATGAGGCAGGCGGACAATATCAGATCTATGCCTATGCAATCAGTCGTGATGGATTAGGACATTTGTATGAACTCTTTTTAGCAACCAAGGAGCGCCTGCAAAAGGCAGGACTCTTTGATGAAAATCATAAAAAAACATTGCCTGCTTATCCGCGCCAGGTCGGCGTGATTACGGCTAGTACGGGAGCAGCGATACATGATTTGATCAAAACGTTGCATCAGCGTGCACCATATCTAAAAATCACTTTGTTTCCTTCGTTGGTACAAGGGGCAACGGCCAGTCAAAACCTGATTTCTCAATTACGGCGCGCCGATGAAGCCGGAATGGATGTACTCATCATTGGACGTGGCGGCGGTAGTATTGAAGAACTGTGGGCTTTTAATGATGAATCGCTCGCCCAGGCTATTTATGAAGCCAAAACGCCGATCATCAGTGCGGTCGGGCATGAGAGTGATTTTACGATCTGTGATTTTGTGGCAGATCATCGTGCGGCGACGCCGACGGCGGGAGCTGTTGCTGCTGTCCCTGATCTGCAGGTCCTGCTTGATCAGCTCGAACGTCTGGAGCAAAACATGTCTAACGAGCTCAAACAGTGTCTGAATCAGGCCAAAAGTCAATTGGATCGTCTTGCAGACAGTTATCCTTTGCGCAATCCAAATTATTTGTTTGAATCACGTTTGCTGCATCTCGAAAACCTTACAGATCACTTGGCGGATGCGCTTCATTTATTATATCAGCGTCGCCAGCAGAAGTTATTGCGTTTAGAAGCCAGCTATCAGGCAAGAGGCCAGCTGTTTTGTTCGACGCAGCGACAGTGGCTGACGTTTACCGCGAGTCAGATGCAAAATCACCTCAGCCACCAGTTGGCACGAAAAACGCAGCAGTTTCAATCACTGGTTAGTCAGCTGGATGCGCTCAGCCCGCTCAAAGTTTTGGGCCGCGGCTACACGATCACTAAACAGAATCAGCATGTCATGACCAGTTTGGAACAGGTGGATGAACATGCAGCAATTGAGATACAATTTCGGGATGGCCTCTTGACGGCGCAACCGTTAGTAAAGAAGAAAGGAATGTGAGAAGATGGAAGAAATGAGTTATGAAAAAGCAATCAGCCGTCTGGAGGAAATTGTGAGACAGCTAGAAGATGCGTCAACACCCTTAGAAACCGCAATGGAACTCTTTAAGGAAGGGATGGCGCTTTCCAAATTCTGCCATTCAAAGCTTTCCGTAATAGAAGAAGAAATGAATGTTTTAACCGAAAATAAAGAGGGTGACACGAATGAATCTGACTGAAAAGATCAATGATCGTTTAGATCAGTTAAGTGACATGATGAAAGATGGCAAAGTAAAAGAAGCAGCGCGCTATTCTTTATTAGCGTCAGGAAAAAGATTGCGTCCTAAGTTGATGTTGACGGCGCTGAAAAGCTATGGTTTAGATGAAAAACCCTATATCGATCTTGCCTGTGCGATTGAAATGATTCATACATACTCGCTTATTCATGATGATTTGCCATGTATGGATGACGATGATCTGCGTCGAGGTCGCCCCACCTGTCATCGTGCTTTTGATGAGGCGAGTGCCGTTTTGGCCGGTGATGCGTTATTGACAGAGGCTTTTACGATCTTAAGCCGGCCCCATCCGCTCTTATCTGCCAAACAGCAGCTTACACTTGTTCAGCTGCTAAGCAACGCCAGTGGGCAGTGCGGAATGGTCTATGGTCAGCAACAGGATCTTTACTACGAAAACAAGACAGCTTCGCTTTCTGAACTGCAAAATATCCATTCTTATAAGACTGGTTGCCTCATCACGGTTCCTTTACAGATGGCCTCAGTGATTGCAAAAGAGGCAGATTTGCCTGTATGGGGCGAAATTGGTCAAAAAATAGGACAAGCTTTTCAGATTCAAGATGATATTTTGGATGTCATCGGTGACGAGAGCAAACTTGGGAAAAAAACAGGCATGGATGCCGCCCATCATAAATCAACCTATGTTTCCTTATTAGGATTAGACAAAGCCAAAGAAGAAGTGGAACGATTATACAAAGAAACGCTGGAAGCCATCTATGGACTCACGATCAATCATGGGCTCATGATCGGTATTTTAGAAAGTTTAGTCCATCGCGATGTCTAAATTTAAACTGGAAGAGATTAAAGATCCTTCGTTTCTTAAATATTTATCCGTTCACGATTTAGAGATCCTGGCTAGTGAGATCCGTACTTTTCTCATTCAAAGTATCTCTAAGACCGGTGGTCATCTGTCAAGTAATCTAGGGGTCGTCGAATTGACCATCGCCCTTCATTATGTCTTTGACAGTCCCCGGGATAAAATCTTCTTTGATGTCGGTCATCAGTCTTATACCCATAAGATCCTGACTGGCCGTGCTTCTCAATTTTCATCATTACGCCAATATGGCGGTCTTTCCGGGTTTCAGAAGCGTAAAGAAAGTGTGCATGATGTCTGGGAAGCAGGACATTCTTCCACGGCCTTGTCAGCAGCAGTGGGAATGGCCTTAGCTAGAGATCTCGATGGGGATCGTTATCAGGTCATCCCCGTGATTGGTGATGCGGCCATGGTAGGTGGCGAAAGCCTTGAGGCGCTCAATCATCTGGGGATGACAAAGACGAAAGTGATTGTTATTTTAAATGATAATGAGATGTCCATCAGCAAAAATGTAGGGGGCGTCAGTGAGTTCCTTTCAACCTTACGTACAAGCGAGGCTTATAATCATGCGAAAAATGAGTATCGGGAGGTTCTTTCGCATAGCAAATCTGGCAAACGATTTTATGCCTTCTCCAGTCAATTGAAGAATCGTATGAAGAATCATATGATCGACGCCAAACTCTTTGGTGAATTTGGAGTTGACTATTTAGGCCCTATCGATGGACATAATTTTCATGAACTGCTCAGAGCGCTCTATAAAGCGAAATATATGAAAGGCAGTGTGGTCATCCATATTAAAACAAAGAAGGGAAAAGGTTATCCCTATGCTGAAAACGATGTCAGAGGAGCCTGGCATGGGGTGGCACCATTCCATATTCGTTCAGGGAAACCACTGCATGAAATTACAGGAGCGACCTGGAGCCAGGTCATTGCTGATTACCTTTATCGCATCATGGCGGAAGATGTCAATGTGGTCGCCATTACACCGGCAATGATCTCTGGTTCTAAGCTGGAAAAGATCTTTCACGATTTTCCGAATCGTGCCTTTGATGTAGGGATTGCGGAAGAACATGCAGCTACTTTTGCGGCGGGCCTGGCTGTGGCAGGAAAAAAACCATTTCTGACCATGTATTCATCATTCTTACAGCGTGCCTATGATCAGATCAACCATGATCTGGCCAGGATGGATCTGGGGGTCGTTTTGGGGATCGATCGCGCCGGGCTGGTCGGGGCAGACGGTGAGACACATCATGGAGTTTTTGACCCGGGTATCCTCAAACCTATCCCGAATTTGGAGCTCTTTACACCTGCTACGGCAAAGGAAGCTGGCTGGTATCTAAAGCAAGCTTTCCAAAAAGAAAATGGGATTCATTGCATTCGTTACAGTAAGCATATCGCTTGTGATCATTTACCTTTCACACGACCTACTTACCCGGGACAGTGGCAGGTCATGACAGATCGTCACGCTTCCAATTTACTGATTACCTATGGCTACATGGTAGAGGAAGCGGTAGCTTTCGTTGAGACAAATGATCTGGATATGGATGTAGTCAATGCCCGCTATTTGAAACCATTGGACCAGCCTTTCTTAAAGCAGGTCTTGCTGAGCCATAAAAAATTAGTGGTTTATGAAACAGATTTAAAATCCTGTGGTTTAGCTAAGGATATTTTAGGCTATGCCAATGACTTGAATATCAAGGTCGATTTACTTTCCTTTGGTCTGGATGATCATTATGTGACTCAGGGAAGCTTGAAAGAATTGCTTCATCATGAGCATTTACGGTTTGAAGATATATTAGAAGAGGTGAAACAGTTTATTCAATGAGAAAAGAACGAGTTGATGTACTATTAGTTGAGCGTGGCTTTTTTGATTCGCGAGAAAAAGCGAAACGTGCCATCATGGCTGGGATCATCCATAATGAGCATGAGATCCTGGATAAACCGGGAATGAAGATTCCGGCAGATACACCTTTGTTTGTTAAAGGGCAGACCTTAAAATATGTTTCGCGCGGTGGTTTAAAGCTCGAAAAAGCGATTGATACCTTTGGTATTGATCTAGAGGATTGTAATGTCCTGGATATCGGCTCCTCAACAGGCGGCTTCACTGATTGCGCGCTCCAACATGGTGCCAGTCATGTGTATGCCCTGGATGTGGGAACCAACCAGCTTGTCTGGCAGCTGCGTAGTGATCCGCGTGTGACCGTTTTAGAGCAAACCAATTTCCGCTATGCCACGCCAGAACTCTTTACACAGGGTCAGCCAGATTTTGCAACCATCGACGTATCGTTTATTTCCCTGGGGCTGATTTTTGGACCTTTGCACAGGATTCTCAAACCGGAAGGGTATGTTGTGGCTTTGATCAAACCGCAATTTGAAGCTGGTCGTGATCAGGTAGGAAAACATGGTATTGTCAAAGACCCCAAGGTTCATGAAGCTGTCATTCATGAGGTGCTTCAGCTAGCCAATCAGAATGGATTCACGTTGATGGATCTGACGTACTCTCCGATTACAGGCGGAGAAGGGAATATCGAGTTTTTAGGATATTTTCAAAATGTTGCTCGTACACAAAAAACAATGGCAATTACAGAAACCGTAAAACAGGCTCATGAAGCGTTTAGAGGGTAGGTGATTTGGGATGTTGAAAGGGTTAAGAATTCAAAATTTTGCCATTATTGATGCTTTAAATATTGAATTTGATGAAGATATGACATGTCTGACCGGCGAAACCGGCGCAGGTAAATCAATCATCATTGATGCCATTTCGATGCTAATGGGAGCAAGAGCGAATGCGTCAATGGTCAAAAGCGGTGCGGATAAGGCCTTTATTGAAGGTGTATTCGATATCCAGGATAAGCCTTTCGTGCAACAGCAGTTGGCTGAAAATGGTTTTGACGTTGAGGATGAACTGGTCATTAGCCGTGAAATTCAGGCTTCAGGAAAAAGCACTGCACGTTTGAATTATCGCCTGGTCTCGGCATCACTATTACGACAGCTGATGGGGACAATCATTGATATTCATTCCCAATTTGAAACTCAACATCTACTCAACAGTAAATTGCATCTAAGTTTGCTTGATCGCTATCTGGGCGATGAATTACAGTCTTTGCAAACACAATATCAAAAGGCTTATCGCAGCTATAGAGAAGCGAAGAAACAGCTGGAGGATCTGTTAGCGACACCAGCTGATGATGAACAATTAGAATTTTATGAATCGCGCATACGGGAAATTGATGAAGCCAATCTTCAAGCCGGGGAATTGGATCAGCTTGAAGAAGAAAAAAAACGGATGAGTCAATACGAGAAGATCAATGCTTCTGTGCAAGAGACACTATCTCTATTAGAAAATGATCGCGGAGCACTCACGATGCTTTATGAGGCAGATCATCTTCTGCAACGCATTGATGACCAGACGCTTGATCCATTAAAAACAGGTTTCGAAGATACTTATTACCAGTTAATGGATCTCACGGAGCAACTGAGAGATTATAGTCAAAATTTGTTTTTTGATGAATATCGCTATCAGGAATTATCTGAACGGATCTTCTTGATACATAAACTGCAAAAACGTTATGGTTACGATATCAGTGATATCCTTGCTAAACGAGATGAGATGGCTGAAAAAGTAGAGTTGATCAAGCATCGTGATCAGCTTTTAGATGAAGCGGAGCAGGCCTTAGCGGAAATGAAGCAGCATGCTTCCAATCTAGCTGCAGTACTTTCGATGCAAAGAAAAGAAGGGGCCAAGAAGCTCGAAGAGGCGATCGAAGCTGAATTGGCGAGCTTGTATATGCAGCAAACGCGTTTTGTGGTTCAGTTCGAAGCGCTGGATGATTTGACTGCTGATGGTCAGGATCGGATTACCTTTTTGATCAGTACCAATGTAGGTCAGGCATTGCATCCACTCAGTGATGTTGCTAGCGGTGGTGAACTTTCACGTTTAATGTTGGGACTTAAGTGTATCTTCAGTCGTATTGATGGTATCTCGACAATTATTTTTGATGAAGTAGATACCGGTGTCAGTGGCAAGGTCGCTACTGCAATCGGACGTAAGATGAAAGAAATTGCGCATCACTGTCAGGTCCTTTGCATCACGCATTTACCGCAGGTCGCCAGTTTTGCTGCGCATCATCTTTATGTTTATAAAGAAGTCCGAGATAATCGTACCCACACGGCTGTGAAGTGGCTGACTGATCATGAACGGATCGACGAAATTGCGAAAATGATGTCCAATGATGAGATTACAGCTCAGGCTAGAGAAAATGCGGCCGCTTTAATTTGTGAAAATGGAAAATTTTAAAAGGCATGAAAGTGCCTTTTTTTCTTACACTAACAATGTCATCACAATCAAAGGAGGCAAAAGATTGAAAAAATTTTTCTTTGCCTTATTTCTTCCAATTTCCTTTTGTTTAAACCTTGTATGGGTGCAAGCCAAAGATCTGATTCCAGGTGGTGAAGCTATCGGAGTCGTCTTACATTATGATGGCATTCTGGTGACCGGTACATACACTTTTGAAAGTGCAGAGAAGACCATTGATCCACTGGTACAGGATATTCAGCCAGGCGATTTGATTGTCAAATGTGAAAATGAATCAGTGACAAGCAATGAAGCATTAGTTGCTTTACTGGCAGATCACATACCGGCATCCAATACGCTTAATCTGACACTCATACGTGATGGTACAGAGCTGGAACGTCAACTTCAGGTGGCTTATGATGCCAGTTCACAAAGCTTTAAGACAGGTTTGTATATTCAGGACAATTTATCCGGTATAGGTACGATCACATATTATGATCCAGAAAACAAGACCTATGGTGCTTTAGGACATCAGATGATCGATGAACAATCAGGTCAAACGATGAGTCCGGAGAGCGGAACAGCCTTTGAAGCCTATATCGTGAATGTTGAGCCGAGTCGTGATGGGAATCCAGGCAAGAAGATTGGCCGCATCGAAAAGACCGCTCATTTAGGTGACGTTGCTTTAAATAATCAGTTTGGTATATATGGACATTATACGAGCTTAATCAAGCAGGATGCGACAACGCTGCCAACAGCCTCCCGGGATGAAATCCATCTTGGAACAGCAGAAATTTGGACTGTTCTAGACGGGAAAAAGGTTGAAGCATTTCAAATTGAGCTGACTGAACTGAAAAAACAGGATGAACAGGAAGTCAAAAGTTTAACCTTTAAAGTCACAGATGAACGTCTGTTAGAAGCAACCAACGGTATTATTCAGGGAATGAGCGGTTCACCCATTATACAAGATGGTAAGATTGTGGGTGCCGTGACGCATGTGTCGACAAATCACGTGGATATGGGTTATGGCTTGTATATTGACTGGATGTTGGAAGAAAGTGGTCAGATGATAGAGTAGGACAATCGTCCTACTCTTTAAATTCGCCAAAAATTGACATCTTGATGAAAAATAATGTCGTAATTTATCTAATAACTGCATTTTATTCTTTGAATTCCCTGCTTTTTGTTTAGGATAAGAGAAAAATGTTCCAATGAGCCAATATAAGCATTATAATAGACAACGGGTTAGGCGTTTTGTAGATAGAATGGAGAAAAATATGAGTAATTTAAGACTATTGATTGCAGATGAAAACAAAGAAGCTGCACAAACGCTGAAAAAGGAGCTGATGGCAACCCGGCAATTTGGTTCAGTCCAGATCGTCGAAGATGGCAAGAGCTGCCTGAATCTACTTCAAAATGATCATTTTGATATGCTGATCCTGGACCTGATGCTCCCTGTCATTGATGGGATAGGTGTTTTAACTTCTATCAAACAAAGTGACAAAGAACTCGTTAAAAAGATCGTTTGCATCTCTGCCTTTATGAATGAGATGATGTATCAGAAAATCAACGAATATAACATCGACTATTGTTTTAAGAAGCCTTTTGATATGCATTATTTTTTAATCGCTATTCGAGATATTATGGATATGACTTTTGGCGAGGTTTCTTCACTGGGAACCTTTGGTTCACAGGAAAATGAAAAGTATCAGCGCGTCAAGCTTGAGAATGAAATAACAGAAATCTTGCATGAAGTGGGGATTCCCGCACATATCAAAGGCTATATGTATCTTAGAACAGCAATCATCCGGACATTCTATGACACAGAAATTTTGGGACAAGTAACAAAAATTCTTTATCCAGAGATTGCTCGCCAGTATAACACGACCTCTTCACGTGTTGAAAGAGCTATTCGTCATGCCATTGAAGTCGCCTGGAATCGTGGCAATACGGAAGCAATCGATGATATCTTTGGCTATACAGTCAGTTCATCAAAAGCAAAACCAACCAATTCTGAGTTTATTGCGATGATTTCAGATAAGCTGCGTCTGGAACATAAGATGCGCAATACAGCTGCTTTCATCAAACAAATCTAATTTCAATGAAATTTCATCCAATTCATGCTACAATAGGGTAAGTAAGGTGGTGGTTTTGGATGCAGATTATCTTTCATATCGATATGAACGCTTTTTTTGCCTCTTGTGAACTGACCGTTCACCCAGAGTATAAGGGTAAGCCTTTGGTTGTTGCAGGTAAATCACGTAGAGGAATTATCACCACTGCTTCTTATGAAGCTCGTCAATATGGCATTCATTCTGCCATGCCGACTTATCAGGCAAAAGAAAAATGCCCATCTTTGATTATAGTTGAACCACATTTCGAACTTTATCGAAAAATATCGCAAGCATTCTTCGAAATCATTGCAACTTACTCGCCAATTTATGAAGTTGCCAGTATTGATGAATGTTATGTCGATATGACTCAGATCATCACGGATTATCCTGGATTAGAAGAAACCGCCAAACAGATTCAGCAGCAGGTGCTTGAGGAACTGGGAATTTCTTGCAGCATCGGTATTGCTCCCAATAAATTTTTGGCTAAAATGGCCAGTGATATGAAAAAACCGATGGGAATTACATTGCTCACGCGCCGTCATTTAAAAGAAAAACTATGGCCTTTACCTATTGGAGAGATGTATGGAATTGGGAAGAAAACCGCTCCTAAATTGGTCGAGTTGGGCATCAAAACGATCGGTGATCTGGCTAAATATGAAAACTATGATAAGGCGCATTTAATTCTGGGTAAAAATACACTGGTCTATTATCAGCGCGCGAATGGCAAAGACTACCGTAAAGTGGATGCTTCTAAACATCAGTTAAAATCCGTTGGTCACTCCACCACACTAGCGAATGATTCTAGTGATGAAGAACAACTGAAAACTATTCTGCGTCAGTTAGCCCAGAAGGTATCCCAACGGGCAATGAATCAGCAGCTTGTGGGACAACAGGTTTCACTGACATTAAAGTACACGCGCTTTTCGAGTAATGTCCGCTCTATCAAAGTGGACCATTACTTTAATGATTATGAAACATTGATTTCCTATGCACTCATGCTCTTTGATGAGCATTATGACGGTCGTCCAATCAGATTACTTGGAATTTCATTAAATCAGACGACCGCGCTCAAACAAAGAACGGAGCAGCTATCACTGTTTACTTGGCAGCAACATGCTTCAACAAGTCCAAAGCCTACGACTGATGATTTAGTCAGACAGCTTAATCAAAAACATCATCTTCATCTGATCAAAGCTTCTGATCTTAAAAAAGATACATAAGGCAGAACTGACTGGCATACCATGAAATGGGAGGAGTGGTAGCATGTTTGTTCGCCTTTTTTCACATTTGCAGCGATATCGTATGATTTACTTATTCAATGGCAGCCTTCTGATCAGTGGAATGATCAGTGGTGGTCTGCTTTTTTCAAGACAGTCCACGGAGAGTTTAGCCTCTCTTGATTCGATGATCCAGACAATCTTAAGCGTGGATTATATTAAAAATCCAGAAATGATCCAAAATAATCTTGTCAGTAATCTCTTACTGATTGGTGTCGTTTTTTTTCTTGGACTATCTGTTGCAGGAATTCCGTTTCTTACTTTTATCATGTTTTCTAAAGGAGTACAGATTGGTTTTTCTTGCATGCTTTACATACAGACCTATGCGCTCAAAGGCGTTGCCGGAATCTTATTTACCTTGATTCCTTTTATCCTATTTGAGATGATTTCTTTTTTTATTCTTTGTGCAGTGGCCTACGAGGTCTCCCTATCGATCATCCTGGCAACTTTTATTGAGAAGACCAATCTTTCGCTTAAAAGTGTCCTTAATCATTTTTTGAATTATGTTCTGATCTCACTCGCGCTGGTATTGATCTCTACATTATTTAAAATATATATCATGCCCATCCTTTATGGACTAATTCAATTTTAGGCATAGCATAATATTTGTTTATTCAAGTGGGATTTGCTATAATAGGTGAGGTGAGAACACATGAAGACAAATTTGGATGATATTCAGGCAGATTATCGTCGTTATCTGCAGGTTGAAGCAGGTGTCGGTCGGCAGACGGTAGACAGCTACATGCGTGAAGTACGAATCTACCTGTCCTTTCTCAAAGCACGGGACATCACGTTGAACACACTTAGTCAAGAGGATGTGCAGGCTTATATCGATGAGCGTTCATCCCATACAAGTGAGACCACACTGGCACACAGCATGAGTATTTTGCGCAGTTTTCATCATTTCCTGGTATTGGACCATTATCTTGAATATGATCTTTCGAGTGGTCTGCGCAGTCCTAAGCGCCCGGAAAAGCTGCCGGATGTCTTGAGTGAAACAGAGATGCGTACTTTTTTAGACGGGCTGGACATTTCAACTCCTGTGCATTTGCGTGATAAATGCATATTTGAACTTCTTTATGCAGGGGGATTTCGTGTTTCAGAACTTTCTACACTCAAAATGGATCAGCTCCATTTGCAAGCCGGCCTGATTCAGTGCCAGGGCAAAGGGAATAAAGAACGTCTGGTTCCGCTTGCTGATTCTGCTGTTCAATTATTGAAGCAGTATTTAAAGCATGGGCGCGAAGCGTTATTGAAAAAAAAGAAATCTGCTTATGTGTTTATCAGTCGACAGGGAAATCCACTTTCTCGTCAGACAGTATGGCAGAATTTAGAGAAAGCACGGCAGCGATCAGGCATGGCCCGACATTTGCATCCCCATCAGTTTCGACATAGTTTTGCGACGCATATGCTCGAAAACGGAGCAGATCTCCGATCGATTCAGGAACTTCTCGGACATGAGAATATCGCAACAACCACCATTTATACACATGTGACAACTAAACAGATGACAGAAGAATATCGGCGTTTTCATCCAAGAAATAAAAAGGGAGATTAGATTATGAAAAAATATAAGCGTGTTTTCTTAATTGTCCTTGACTCCTTAGGCATTGGAGAAAGCCAGGATGCCTGGCGCTTTGGTGATCAGGGAGTCAATACGCTCAAACATATTGCTGAGCATATGGAATATTTTGATGTACCTAATCTGGAAGGACTAGGCCTGGGCAGTTTAGGTCAATTCAAAGGAATTTATCGTTTACCAGCTAATTTTGCAACGACGGCTATCTTAAAGGAAGTCAGCAACGGGAAAGATACCATGACCGGTCATTGGGAGATGATGGGCCTCAAGGTTACGGAACCTTTTCAGACATTTACAGATACCGGGTTTCCAGACGAATTGATCCACGCTCTTGAAGAGCGCACCGGTCGGCATATTGTCGGCAACAAAGCAGCGAGCGGGACAGAAATTCTTGATGAATTAGGGGAGCATCAGATCCAGACAGGAGATTGGATCGTCTATACATCTGCCGACTCTGTTTTACAGATTGCTGCTCATGAACAGTATATTGGTCTTGATGAGTTATACCGTGCCTGCGAGATTGCCCGTGAACTGACGATGAAAGAGGAATGGAAAGTCGGTCGTGTCATTGCTCGCCCATATATTGGTGAGAAAAAGGGTGAGTTCAAGCGGACAAGTCATCGGCATGACTATGCTTTGAAGCCGTTTGGCAAAACTGTGTTAAACACACTAAAAGATCAGAACTACGATGTGATCTCCGTCGGCAAAATCAATGATATTTTCTGCGGTGAAGGGATCACCGAATCTCACCCTTCGCAATCGAATGAACATGGTATGCAGATGACGATCGAAATCGCTAAAGAACGCGACTTTACGGGTCTGACCTTTGTAAATCTGGTTGATTTTGATGCCGTTTATGGTCATCGTCGTAATCCGGTTGGCTATGGTAAAGCGATTGAAGCTTTTGATCAGCAATTGGGAGAATTGATGTATGCCTTAAAAGAAGATGATCTATTGATGATCACAGCTGATCATGGCAATGATCCAACTTATACGGGAACCGATCATACACGTGAAAATGTTCCTTTGCTTCTATATTCTAAAACATTAGTGAAACCACATCATTTAGGTGATCTTGAAAGCTTTGCAGTGATCGGTGCGACGATAGCTGATAATTTTGAAGTGGACAATCCAGGGATTGGCACATCACTTTTAGGGGAGTTGATGTAAATGTCAATTGATCCAAAGAAAGTCATCCGTAACATTATCTTTGCTTATTTTTTAGCAGGGATGTTTGAATTGGCTGCTGTTTCCATGGCTTTTTCCTGGGTTCCTGTCGCATGCTTTACTTGTTTTGCTTTAATGCTTTATTTTACAGGTGCCTGGAGTCTCCATCAACAATATAAGAAATATAAAATACGGATCTTTCGATTTATGGAGTTCGTTGGATACGGACTTGGTTTATTTTGCTTAATTGTGAGTATAATGATCTGTTTACCTTAAAGTCTTATCTAAGTAAGGGATAAGGCTTTTTTTCTCTTAGAATACTCATCATAATCCATTAATTTTACATAATATACATTATGGGAAGTTAATAATGTGTATAAAAAAAGAAGCGATCATTCATTGACCGCCTCATATCAACATTGTAAATTTACTCTCCTAACAGTTTTTTAGCTGTTTCATATACGACCTTCCCATTCATTGTGCCGTAATCCTTCATATCGATAACAGCAACTGGAATTGGGCCGTTCTTTCTAGCTTTAGCTAATTTTTCGATAGCTGTTTTCTGGAAACGTACTTGAGGGCCAAGTAAGATAACATCAACATCCTCTAACACTTTTTCAGTCTCTGAGAAAGGTAATGCAAAGATCTTCACTTCGTCGCCTGCTTCTTTAGCAGCTGTTTCCATTTTTGTTACTAACAGACTTGTAGACATACCTGCTGAACAAACCAATAGAATTGTTTTCATTTTTGTATCTCTCCTTTGATATATAATTTATCTACTATTATTTTACTTCATTCGTTTTTAAATGTAAACACTTTCTTCTTATTTTCTTTTCGATTTTTCTATGTTAAAATGGGGTTATACAAGAGGTGATAATCTGAATAAAAAATAGAAATAGCCTTGCCCTTCTCTAAACTTGATCAACTGGTTATTGAAGGTTGAGAATCTTTTTTTAATGTACCTGGGCTTGATGGATTCAGAAATGCAGATCACTGCAACAATGAAAGATTTGTGCACATCAACACCACAGCCTTTAGATAAACAAATTCCATAAATATAAACTTCTTTCAGATGATAGAGAAACAGCTCAATGGCTGACAGAACGACACTAAAAGATTAACTCAAATCAATGATTAATCTGCAGACTAGAATGTTGATACTCATGTGTGCTTGAAAAGTTCAGTCTTGGACTGGTTTATATCCTCTTTTGAACTGAATGAGCTGCATAAATCTACAACTTACTCCATCGTGCTTTTGTAGTATAAGACTCCTTCAGTAAGAATATAAAATAAAAAGTCTGCACAGGCAAGGGATGATTCATGACGATGTGTGCCTTGCAGCTGCAGGCGGAAAGGAATGTAAGGTTTTTATGTCTAAAATCCTAGTTGTAAGCGACAGTCACTTAAATAATGAAGTGCTTTCGCGAGTGACCGACCGCTGGCAAACCCTATCATTAAAGTTTCATTGTGGTGATAGTAACCTCTTGCCGGATGATCCTCTGCTTAGTGAATTTCTAGTTGTTCGTGGCAATCATGATGGCATGCATTTTCCATCCTTTCTTGTCCATGGTCCTTTTCTTGTGACACATGGCCATTTAGAACATGTTTATGTGACAGATCGGGAACTGATTGCTTTGGCCAGAAAGCATCAATGTACGACCGTTTTTCATGGCCATACGCATGTCCCACGTAATGTTTTTGTTGATGATATTCATATCATTAACCCTGGAAGCCTACTGATCAATCGAGGATCTTATGGTTTTGGCACCTATGCCCTTTTTGACACAGATACGCAAGAAGTCACGTTTCATCATTATGAAACAGATGACGTTGTTAATGATGTGGTTTTGCCGGATGGACAAAAGATTTTGGCGGAGTTCAGGCAAATACTTCGTGGCGATTAAAAAAGTAGATTTCTTAGGATGGATTTCTGTATGATTACGGGAGTTCATCCTTTTTTTATTTTAAACCTTGTCATTTTGAAATGTTTTGCTATAGTAAAAATGAACCTCCATCATTGGGTTATCCAAATATCGAGGTTCATTTCTTACCTATATCTTCTTTTCATGATCCAACTTGGCCAGATGCTTTACTCATCGCTCTCTGACAGTTCTTTCATATCTTCCAGACGCTCCTTTGCCTGTTTGGAAGTGGTCAGCGTATTGACGTTTCTTTTTTCTAAAAATTCACGCAAAGCCTTTTTGGTTTCGTAACTTACAGCATCACTTTGTTTTATAACTCGATAAACTTTTGCCCGTGACTCCAGAACTTGGGGGTTCTTAGGCACAAAAGTATGTGCATAACGTTGCATATACTCTTTAACTTTTTCATCGCTGGGATGTTTTTTTAATTCACTTTCGAACAGAATTAGTTTTCTAAAAGACATGATCGTGTAAATGTAATATCCTACTGCCGCAACAATGACGACGACAAGTACGATCAGAATCATTTGTAATAGATCCATGCGAATCCCCTCTTCTTAATTGATATCTTTCATATTTTCAATTGGTTTGATTCTGCTGATACGACGTTGTGCCCGCAAAACAAGCGGTGCAACCATCAGGAATCCTAATAGAAAGATTGAAATGACTAAGGTTCCAAAAATGTTGTCTCCTAACTTAAAGGCGGAAGCAAAACCAGTCAATCCTTCAATGATACAAATTGGAATAAAGATGGCAATCACTACCAGACTGGCATTAATATATCCTTCTAAATATTCTAAAATAAACAACATATTGAGCTGAAATTGCGTCATCCCTACGGATTTCATAATGCTGACATCACTGCTTTTCAAATGCACATTTCCAATGAAGACATTGTTGATGTTCATCAAAGAGACGATAAATAACATGAAGAATAAGGGATATAATAATGCTTCAATGATAAAGGACGAAAAACGGTTTGTTTCAACAGTCAGCGCGTAGTTTTCAATATCATAATACCCTTTCATATCATTTGCCACGATAATATCATTGATGATATCTGTTGCAGAACTAGCAGTTGAACGATTCACAAGATTAATGCTGATACGTTCAATGACATCATTCAATCCGTATTCACTTTCTAAAGCTTCTATCGATGCAGCAAAGACTCTTGGATAATTGGCATAATCAAAATGCAGGCTGCTTTGTGCACTTTCCGGAATAACAGCAATGGCCGCTACACGAATCGGTTTAGCAGTCGTTGCATCACTGCCACGAAGCACCGTCATGCCTACTTCCAGATCCTGATAAAGTTCATATCCTAAACGGTTGCTGCCTGAAAAGACACAGACGACATCTTCGCTGGTCAGCTGATCCACGGACCCAGCCACAAGATACGGCTTGAGTTCTTCTAGCTGTGTCTTGTCAAAAGCCTGCGGATAGACATAGACATCGTTGTAAACAGTCCCATCCTCTAACTCATATTCGTTATAGCCAATATTGGCTGTTGCTGTATAGGAATTCAACAGCTCACTTTCGAAAATGGTGCGTGGTGAATAGTAACTGCCTAAGCTAGAAGTTAAGCGCGATGTATAAATGCTTGAAGCGTTGAGCTGGCCATTGGTGTTGGCTTCATAGATATCTTCAGCTACAGAAGCATCCGGTGCTACAAGACCATTGCTGGCATAATTCATAACTTGGATATCCGAGTTACTGTCAATATAGTCATTACGATACATAATATTACTAAAGAAGATAGCCATGAAGAGCACCGTTGTGAATAACAGCAGGAAGAAAGAACGGAAAATATTCTTTGTCTGCTTTTTCATTCGTCCATTATAAATGGTGAACATCTTCCACTCAAAGCTGCGATGCCGTGATTTGCTCTGCTTTTCAGGCGGTTCATAATCATATGACTGATTTTTCAGGTCACTGATCGGTGTGGAATAAATATACGGACGATAAGCTTTCATACCTGAGATAAGCATCAGGCTCATGCCGATAACAAAAGACACAATAATCACTAATGGATTGGTGATCATTCCTATATGGAAGGTGATGTAAAGTCTCTCAATAAACAGATGTAAAACAAAATAAGAAACAAACATACCGATAAAAACACCTAAAACGGCTCCAATAAAACCGAGGATCCCCATTTCCATGATCAGCAGCTTTCTAATCTCAAGCGGCGTTGCTCCAATGGATTTCAAAAGACCAATTTCCTTTTTGCGATCCTTATCACTGATAAGGACAACATTATGTACAGAAATCAGCGACATGGCAATGGCAATCGATGCAATCAGGATAAACATCAATAGTAAGGTGGTGGTATTCTTTAAATAGCTCTTTACCGTATCACTGGAGATACAATCCATATTAGAAACGACATGTTCGACGTCCGTCTGCATCCGTTCTAAAAAATAACTAAATGAATCACTTAACTGGATCGATAGGTCTTTGACATAGAGAACAGCATTTTGGGTTGTATCCACCTGACCATAGACAACCTGTGTTGATCCTGTTAATGATTCGAAAGCAGCGCTATTTGTGTAAACACCGACAATCTGGTATGTGGTTGGTGTCTGGCTGTCTAATGAAGCAGTGTCAACCGTCGGATAAAGCTGTTCGCTTTCAGTTTGCGCCTGAGCTTCCTGAAAGTCAAGCGACAGTGTTTGTCCGACATCCAGTCCCAGATCTGAACTGACGACAAGTTCATTAGAAGCTTCTGGGAAGCGCCCTTCCTTTAAAACAAAAGGCAAAAGGTCCTGGTTATCCGTCATCTCAAGCTGACGCAGATTCAATACTTGATCGTTGTATAAAGCAAACTGTCCGCTGTCATAGTCATAAGTATAACTATAGCGAGAAGACTCCGGTGCATCTCCTGTCAGCAAGGTAGCATAATGGAAGTTTCCCGATTGCGCAAAATCCGTGCTCCGTGAAAAATCGAAGATATTCATAAACAACGTCAATGACGTAAAAATAATGGCGGTACTTAAGCCGATCGATACCAGACTTAACCAGGTACGCTGCTTTTTCTTAAGGATGTTGATGCGAGCGATCTTGTTTGTATAACGGCTCGGTTTCATGCGTCCTCACCCTTCCCTAAATAACGCAGCAGTGCTTTTTTACGACTGGTCGTCATCAGACGTTTTTTCTCCAGTTCTTCTATGTATTCGATCAGCGCCTCCCTACTCTCAAATCGTTCGATCACGCGATTGCGCCGCATATTGATCATCTCGACCACTTTGCCACGCT
>FCNA01000160.1 GCA_900018345.1 Clostridiales bacterium CHKCI006 | reverse complement strand
GTGATATTCTTATGTTTTTAACTAAACATAGAAATGTAACTTTTTTTCAATGATTCTAAATTAAAATGTTCATCCCAATACGGTTTAATATAAATTCTTTGTTGCTGTATTTCTTGCTCTGATAATGAAGCAATCTGCTCTATATAATCTACAAATTTTTCTTTATTGTTTAGTGAAAATGCTCGTCCAAATTTCTGTAAATTTATATCATTCCAAGGTGTATTATCACTAATCAAAACATGACAATTTTCAGAAAGTGCTTCTGCAATAACGTGTCCAAAATTTTCTGATAAAGTGGGAAAGAAAAAAAGATCATATTTTCCCATGATTTTCTTTAAAAGATTATTGTCTAAGTAACCGCAATAGTTGACTTTTACATTTTCAGGCATTTTAGAAATAACATTCAAACATTCCTTCCAATAATTTTCTTGTTCAATGGGACCATAAATATCAAAACGACATTTGCACTTTACATCTGATAAAATTTCTAATGCGTACTTTAAATTTTTTTTAGGATGTATTCTTGAGAAAAATATTATTCTTATTTCTCCTTGATTTTTTGGAGTACGGTATTTATTTGCTTCTAAATTTATACTTCTCGGCAAATTTGTTAATTGTATTATCTCAACTTTTTTACCAAAAAAATTACTAATTGCAATACTTTCTTCATTTGACGTAGATTGGAAACAGACATTTTCTCCCATTATTAGCTTTAGATATTTAAGATACACTAATTTTTTATACTTTGAAAAAGACATTGCGTTTTTGCATAGACCACCTCTCGGTGCGATGATACATCGAATATTTCTATTCTTTGCCAGTCTTATCATAGGAGGTGATAATAATCTATGAAAGATTGCGTTAATATATATACAATCTGGTTTTATTTCATCAATGATGTGCTGAAAATTTACTTCCTTCATATCTTTGTCC
The DNA here is from genome assembly GCA_900018345.1 of Clostridiales bacterium CHKCI006. Classification (GTDB taxonomy): domain Bacteria; phylum Bacillota_I; class Bacilli_A; order Erysipelotrichales; family Coprobacillaceae; genus Fimiplasma; species Fimiplasma intestinipullorum. Next base: position 4,578 of record FCNA01000160.1, on the reverse strand, counting down.
GAAATATAGCATACCTTTGTTTTTCCATACGAAGAAAATCCTTGTGGTAAACCTTCAATCATTTTATTTTCATTCAATTCATGATTCGAAGTAAGTATATAGAAATCAATTTTGTCACCTAACAAATCTGTCAAATTCTTTATACTTACTACTGGACCGCCATATGTTTTTGCTGGATAATACCCTGGTGTCACAATCAAAACTCGCCTCATTAAGTTCACCCTCTTGCCTTAACAGAAATCAAACGCAATTTATTAAAAAAGGATTTTATTAAACCTTTCTCGAAATCGTTCATACTTATAATGTATACACTTGAAACATATACTAAAACAAAAATTAAAATTAAAACTATGTAAAATAAAAGGTCGCATTGCAATGTTTTTTCTGTGATTAATATACCAAACATGCATGGAATTATCATTCCACGAATAGCTTTAAAAATATTTTTCCAAAAAAAAGGAATGTCTAAACCTATTTTTTTATAGTAATACCAGTTCATTATTATAATGTTGCCAACAATAATAGAAATTGCTGTACCCGCAGCAACACCGACCCCACTAAAATGAATACATAGAGGAATACTGATACCAACGTTTATAATAGCCATTATCCCGTATGCTATTGATCTGAATCTGTGCATATTTTTTGCTCTTTGTATCTCTATGCCCAATCCTTGTATCAAACTAAATGTGACAGGAACAATCAGCAGAATCACTATATAATAGGCATCGGAATAACTTTTGCCAGACCAAATCAAGATAAAACGTTTTCCAAAAAAAATAAAACCGGTCCAAACTAAGGACAACAGCATAAATTGTATTCTGCCCACTTTGGTGAATAAGAAAGAAATTTCTTGATTATTGGTATTGCTATTAATTATTTTATGAACACGTGGTGTAAACACACTTGTAATTGAAGTTGAAATACTTCTATAGTATGAATTCAATGTTGATGCTACTCCATAAACTGCTGTTGCTATGCTCCCCTGAAACCTTGCAAGTAAAAATTTGTCAACGTTCCAGTTTATTTCATCCACGATAAGATTAATTGCAATAAACCCGGAAAAACTTGCAATTTCTTTAAATAAACTAAAATCAAGTTTTTTAAAGTTAAAACACATTTTGAGTTTTTTGCGACAATAAAAAATGTTAATGAAATTAGTAATAAGAGAAAAGAATGTCACGACTAATGTCATTCCAATAGATCTAAATCCCATAAATAAAACTAATAGGGTCACAAATGGACTAAATACAGTTTTTATCATATTTACTAATTTTTGAAAAACAAATCTTTCATTTGCTGTGATATACGATACAAAGACGCTACCAGGAAACGATATTCCCATATTGAATGCCATGATCAACATTAAAACTTTTATTGTAGCAAGTTCCTCTGTATTAAGTCCATTTCCAAATAGAGATTTTGCATTGAATGCTAGCAAAATTCCACATACAAATGCAATTGCTCCAAGACTACAAAACACAGTCATAAACAGTCCATTCAACGAATAGATTTTTTGACTTTCACCAGAATGATTATATTTTGAATAATAACGTATGTATGCACTTCCAAACCCAAAATCTAACACGCTTAAATAAGCAATTACAGAGGACGAAATATTATATAAACCATATTCACTTTGTCCAAGAAATCTAAGCATGAAAGGAGTATATATAATCGATATAATCATTCCTAAACCCATTTGGATATAAGATAAAATTACGCCTGTTTTTAATTGATTAACCTTCATATCGACCACCTACTAAACTATATTCTCATTTATAGTCAATTTTTAACGTTCTCTGTATTTTTCTTTTTAACTTATTCATTAACCTGTTATTATGTAATCTATATTTTTCAGACGTCTCGTTCAACCATCTAGAAATAGGTTGGTCTAAATGGTATATTAACTCGTTTCTATAAGGATTAATCGTTGGTGACTTCACCATTGCAGTGTTGGCTTTCCCAACATATGCATCTAAATTAATTGGAGTCATTTGTACATCATGCTTAATTTCATTAAGCAATTGTTCACCTTTTGGTGTTTGAACAAGAATAAGAGATGTTCCGTATTCATTTTTTAACTCAGGAAAGAATTTTTCTATTCCCCAAAAGTCAGCTAAAGTAATATCACTAATTCGATTAACACCTTTAAATTTACAATCAAAACAAGACCATCGAATGCTAAGATTACATTCGAATGCTTTATTATATGCAGAATGTTTACGATCTATAATCCATGGACTCTTTCCTTCAATCTTTATTTTTGTGGAGTAATTATTCCATCCATAGCTTTTATCACGCATATTAATCTCAGAAATAGTACCATTTATGTTTTCTTCCAAAAATTTTTTCCATATTTCAGGAGATGGTACTCCATGACAAACAAAATCACACGTATATAAATTTTCATAGTCTTTATTCAAATATTGTTTTAATGCTGCTATTTGACAAGGTGTGCCAACAAATAATACTAATCTATTTTTTTTTAACTCTTTTTCTGCGAAAAAGTATGTTTGACCAATTTCACTTTGAACATATTTCGAACCTTGCAAACGCGCTATATCAGATTTTTTTTCAATTCCAATATGTTGAACTGTTTGATCTTTATTGAAAGATGCTCCAAATACAATTCCACCATGATTAATAACATACATTGCTAAATGGTAGAATACTCCACCAGAAGAACTTGTGTTTACAACTGATTGTTTTTTACTATATGCGGCAATTGCTTCAACAGAATGTGTTTGTATTTGTTGTGTAGTCATAACTGGACAACATTTTACACACTTTCCGCAATTTATGCATGATTTTTCGTCCACAAGTGGAATACTAAATCCCTCCGCATCTTTTTTCATTTGAATACAATTTTTTGGACATGATAAACTACAAGCACCACACCCCGTACATTTTTTTTCATCTAAATTCATTATATTTGGTCTATCTTGCTGTTTAAGACAACAATCTAAATATTTTTGAAATTTCTCTCTCTCATCTTTGAGAATCTTATTTGCATGGTCAAAATTACATTCGGTGATTCCTTTTATGTCATATGTTTCTTCTGTCCTATCCATTAGTGAAAATTTTGATAAAATTGTTTCAAGACGTGAATACATTCTATTAGATGATCCAAGTGCTGATTCACGCTTAAAAACATAGAATGGTACATTAAGATTAATTGAAAATGCAACCGCATGAAATGAGTCAGTACAGACAAGACACGCGTTTTCAATTAATTGTATGAATCCATCAGGAGCCACCGAGTAATACTTATCCACAGATTTGGGATCCGCAATATCCAAAACTATAGCACCTAACTGTTTTGCCATATTTTGAATTTTTAATTTACGTTCCTTACTCAAGGGTTCTAAAAATAATTGTAAAACATATTTTGATTTGGGAATTTGTATTGGAGAACAAAATTCATGCCATTCTTCTTTTGTAAGAACCATGGTTGGATCTAAAAGAACCTCTGCAGTTCTACCAACTATATTTTTAATTATATCTGCACCTGCTTCTTCTCTAGAAGAAAGATATCGAAATCCATTTAGCCCCTGTGCGTATTTTCTATAATACTTTGAATCAATTTCATTAACTGCAATGCTTGGAGAAAGGCATATTCTTTGATCACGTTGAGAAAATCGTAAGAAAAAATTATCTCTTTCATTTTGCCGTATTTCTGGATTCCACACTTGATCACTTCCAACAATAAAATACATATAATCATTAGAAATACTAGAAGGAATTTTTCCACTTTTTTCAAACAAAAAACGCAAATGAGTATATTTCTTGGTAAAATGGTAGAAATTCATATATCGAATTGATTCTGGTATTCTTGCTTTTGACTTAATAAAATGAAGTACTGTTCTTGCATTTTCTTTAATGTATGATTTTCGACATACAATTGTCTCGCATTCAAATCCTCTGTCTTCGAGTAACTTTTGAATTGCAAGATTTTGAAGTCTATTACCATGATTATACAAACCATAAAGGGTAACGATTCCAACTTTTTTTCGTAAATTATTCATTTTCTAAAATTCCTCCATAGAATCCAAATCTTTCATGTAACTTTTTTGAAATGTAGTACTTAAATTACTTTGAATCATGATTTTCTAGTACAATAACTGGGAGAATAAAAAATAAAGAAATCGCAACATTTGCTGACGCAACAGGATTAAGCATTGAAATAACTAAAAAGACATAAAAACCAGTTTTTATTGCCCGTAATGCAGGCCCCTCATCTACAATATTGCAAACATATTTGTAAAGGCGCACAAAAGTCCTAATCAAAAATATCATTCCAATTATTCCAAAGCGAGCCCATTCATCAAAAAATGTAGCATGTAATCCTAATTGATTTGGAAAGTATATACTAGCGTTATTTTGTGGACCAATTCCAAATAATGGGTTCTTCACAAAAGTATTTAATGCTATTAGACATAAATCAACTCTTGATTCTAAATTTCCACTCATTGATCCACCACGTAACCAAGTTGAAATAAGTTCTGTTCGTTGGAAAATAGTATCAGACCCAATAAAATTTGCTAATACATCAATCATATTTGCTAACACTTCACC
>FCNA01000157.1 GCA_900018345.1 Clostridiales bacterium CHKCI006 | reverse complement strand
TTAATACCTAAGGCCTCATATTTGGGTTTTGAATAGGTTTCAGTAAAATACCCACGATGATCACCGAATACATCCGTATCGATGATCAGTACGCCTGGGATCTTTGTTTCAGTTACTTTCATCAGTCGATATACTTCCCTTCCATGACATCTTTGATATATTTTCCATACTGGTTCTTCTGATAGAGCTCATAGGCTTTATACATCTTTTCATCATCGATCCAGTGATTGAGATAGGCAATTTCTTCCAGACAGGCGATCTTACGGTTCTGATGGGTCTCCATGGTCCGCACAAAGTTGGTTGCATCGACCAGTGACTCATGGGTTCCCGTATCCAGCCAGGTAAAGCCTCTGCCAAGTAAGGTCACATCCAGTTGTCCCTTTTCCAGATAAATCTTATTTAGATCAGTGATCTCCAGTTCACCTCTGGCACTTGGTTTGATGGACTTCGCATATTCCACGACATGATTATCGTAGAAATAGAGACCTGTCACAGCATAATTGGATTTTGGTTCTTTTGGTTTTTCTTCCAAAGAAACAGCACGTCCATTCTGATCGAATTCGACGACTCCGAAACGTTCGGGATCATCGACATAATAACCGAAGACAGTTGCCCCTTCAGATTTTGCGGCTGCTTCCTTGAGCCTCTTTTCCAGACCATGACCATAGAAGATATTGTCTCCTAAGATCATGGCACAGGCATCATCTCCAATAAATTCCTCACCAATTAAAAAGGCCTGAGCCAGGCCATCAGGGGATGGTTGCACTCTGTATTCAAGATGAATACCAAACTGACTGCCATCATGTAATAATTCCTCAAAGCGAGGGGTGTCCTCAGGGGTAGAGATGATCAGGATCTCCCTGATTCCAGCCTGCATCAGGATACTCAATGGATAATAGATCATAGGTTTGTCATAGATCGGTAACAGCTGCTTACTGGTTACCTGGGTCAATGGATACAGGCGTGTCCCGCTGCCGCCTGCCAATACAATTCCTTTCATCACTTTAACTCCTTAATTTAAATTTAATTTGTATGAGGACATTGGAAAATAACTGTTACTAAAAACAAAACGAAAAGCAAGAACTCAGGTCTTGCTTATAATTTCCAGTCCTATCTTCACTGTTGATATCTGATTCAGAAACTCTACTTCTATATAGGCGATCCGCTTATGCCGATCTATCTTTCGGATGCTGCCTTCCTTGCCCATCAATGGTCCCCGGGTGATCGTGATCTTGTCTCCTTCGATAAATCCATAGGACATGTCTACCAGATGCTCATCATCTGAGAAGCTCTGCAGGAAATGCACCTCATGTTCCGGTAATGGATAGATGATGTCTTTTTTCTTTCCAATCATCTTCGTCAGATCAGGGATCTTCTTCAATTCATTGAACAGTTCATCCACCTGATCGCTGATCATGAATACATACCCTTTGAAAAGGACTGCCTGCACATCGTGCCACTGTCCGCGATATTTCTTTCTGGTTTTGTATTCTGGAATGAAGCATTCCTTGAGGATGTCATCAGCGATGCGAAAGCGACAGCTTTGGGCAATCTGATGCTCATGACCGGAGCGGACCTGAATGACATACCAGTTTTCCATGTGATCAGACCTCCTGAAAAAGAATAGGCTTCGCCTGTTCAATAAGTTTTATTGAACATACACCACCTATCGTTAGCATCTTGACTGAACGCGACAATGCGACGATCCAGTGTCCGATACCTCTGCGAATGAAGGATAATAACTAATTATCCTTTAAATAACATAGAGTTGCTCTTCCGTTTCTAACACTTCAGCCTACCACCTGGACAGAAGCCACATTCAGGAAGATACGAAAATTTCTTTTTCTATAAAATATCCGTTATCGCCATTATCGAATGATTTATAGGAAAAGAAGTTAAATCAGACATTCTACTTTCTTTCATACACTAGGTGCACAAAAGGTAAAGACTAATGAATTAAACAGAATCCTATGATGGCTCCTATTTAATACCCACCCATTCTAGCATAAAAACAAGCTTTTTGAAATAATTTGTTGTTTTTTTACGACTAATTCCTTATCCCTTTTTTCACTCTCACACAAAAAATGGCATTTTTATTTTGTTTCACACAGATTGAGGGTGATTGCTTTACCCCTTCATTTTACCTTGTATATTCTTTTTCGTCAATGCTTTAGACAAGAAGTAGTCAAGAATTTCTATTTTTTCTATTCATTTTATACTGTTTGAGCAAGGCTTTTGGTAAAATGATTTGTTATTTAGATAGGAAAGTGATAGAATAGCTTTGTTTAGAATGATTTGTATCAAAACGAAAGGAGTATTTTATAGTGTCTAGAAATAAGACAATCAAGCCTTTGACTAAAAAGCAGAAAATAGATCGGCTGATCAGCGGTGCTATCCTTGCTTTCCAGCTGATTACCTCATGTATCTTAGTAGGACTTATCTTAAATTTAAATATGCTGACAATGAGATATACGATTCCGATCGTGATTGTTGTTGTGTTATTCTTTGCATTGGTATTAGCCAGCCAATTGATCAAAAAAAGAAATAGCAAGCGAAAACTGTTTGGACGGATTATATCTTTAGTATTAAGCTGTTTGATGATCTTTGCTTCAACCTATGTCCTGAGAACGAGCCATGCAATCAATGCCATCTCTGGGGCTGATTACCAGACACAATCTGTTCTGGTTTATGTTAAGGCTGATAGCGAAGCCAATGCGATTCAAGATGTACAGGATGGTACCTTTGCCATCAATAAGATCAGTGATCGTGACAATACGGATTACGCCGTCCAGCAAATCAATGAAGCCACTTCAACAACCATTGCGACAAGAGAATACGATAGTTACCAGGATATGTATGACGCACTGCTCGATGATGAAGTCGATGCCATGATCATGAATGAAGCTTATGAAGCCATTACCGAACAATACGATGAAGAGTTCGATCATATGGTCAAGGTCATCTATTCGATCGAACGTCAGCAGGATGTTGAAACAACTCCGGTCTCTGATGAAATGGATGTAACGAAAGATACATTTACTTTGTATATTACCGGTATTGATACTTATGGTCCTGTTTCCACTGTCTCCCGTTCTGATGTCAATATGCTTGTCACGGTTAATCCCCAAACGCATCAGATTCTCTTAACCAATATTCCACGTGATTACTATGTAACGCTGCACTCATATGGTCAGCTTGATAAACTGACACATGCCGGCATTTATGGTGTCAATGAATCAATGAGTACGCTTGAAGACTTGATCGGCATTGATATTGATTATTATGCAAGAGTCAATTTTTCATCAGTAGAAACGATCGTCGATGCTTTAGGCGGGATCACTGTCAATAGTGAGTATGCTTTCTCTGCTGGAGGCTATAGTTTCTCTGCCGGAAGCAATACCTTGAACGGAAAAGAAGCATTGGCTTTCTCAAGAGAGCGTTACAGCTTCTCAGCCGGTGACAGACAACGTGGTAAGAACCAGCAGGCTGTCATTACCGGAATCATCAACAAGATGATCTCTCCTTCCATTATCACCAATTACACCAACATTCTCAGTGCAGTCTCTGACAGCTTCCAGACCAGCTTATCTACTTCTGAAATTCAGTCATTAGTCAGAATGCAGCTCAATGATATGTCCAGCTGGGATATTCAAACTTATTCACTGGATGGCAGCGGTGCTAGCCGATCGACTTATTCTTATGGATCAACGCCTTTATATGTTATGATTCCTGATCAAAGCACAGTCACTCAGGCCAAAACATACATCGATGCGATGGAGAGCGGACAAAGAATTACAGTCACTGAATAAACGAGTGAAAGAAAGATTTGCAGCTGATTGCTACAAATCTTTTTTGATGCAGTAAAGAAAGTACAGTACCCTATCTGCTTAGATGTTATTTTCTCCCATGAAAAATCATAAAAAACTTGCTTTTCCCTATGTTCATTGCTTATGATAAAGAAGTATGAAAGGAGCCCCCCACATGATCTACCCCATTGCCATCATTTCGCGTGATGCCACGCAGCGCCTTGATATGCTTGCGCGTATTCAAGCAAGATTTGCACGTGCCTCAGTTCAAGCTCATTTTGTGGAATTTGAGGACGCTTCGACTTTTGACAACCATGAACATTTTGAAGCCATTTTTATTGACTGCGAAGATCACTTGGACTATATCCAGATATCTCAGGAGTGGTTTCAAACTTATCGCAGTCACATGCTCTTTTTGGCTGAAAAACTTTCCTACCAAGTCGAATTGAAGCAACTTATCTATGCCATTACTTTATTAAAACAGGATTATGCCGATCGCTTTGAAAGAGCGATCGATTCTGTATTGGATTCGTTATATCTGAATAATTATGTCCAGAACTTTGAGACCCTTGATGGAAAGATACAGCGGATCCCACTGCAAGACATACTTTATATCGATCATCATGATCGTCATACAGACATTCATACGCAAAACCAGGGTATCGTTCACGTTCAGGCACCCCTCTATCAGGTTTTAGAAGCCTATAATACTTACCACCTGTGCCCGATCAATAAAGGCGTGATCGTGAACTGGATGCATATCAAAAACTTAAATAACAAACACATTTATCTTCGCAACGGAGAATGTCTGAAGGTAGCGACACGTCGCTTCAAAGAAGTTCATGCTTCGTTTCTCTTTTTCTGCGATATGCCAAATTAATAAAAAAAAACAGTCATGATTTGAGATTTTTCAATCATGGCTGTTTTTATTTTTATTTCTTTTCGATATATGTCGACACAACCATGGCAATACCGGCAAGAACCATCACATAGATAGCCCATCCAACACCAACGGATCCCATATCAATTTCACCCAATTGAGAATTGATAACAAAGAAACCAATCACGCCAATGACCGCAAAGACAATTCCTACGATGCGTGCCAGAAACTTGTTTTTAGTACAAGCACTCACAATGCCCAGGAGTCCTGCTAAGATCACCAGAATAGCAATCAACAATACCGCAAAGGATTCAAATCCCATATCACCTAAATCAAAGATCTTGCGTAATGAGAAGAATCCGATGGAAACTGAAACACCGCTCATTCTGAAGCTTAAAGCTGGCAGGAAGGCAGACATCAGTCCGACAACTGCACAGATCAATGTGATCATATCGGCTTCCCCGCGTTCAAAGGCACGCTGGATACCGCCGCTATTGATATCGCTCATGACCTGTGAAGACATGTTTTTCACGTTCTGACCAAATTCACTAGACTTCCCCATGAACCTGTCTTTCATTTCATTTGCGTTACCACCATTGACCGGTGCCTGACAATTTGGACAATAGTTAGCTCCATCAGGAATCTTAGAACCACATTTTGAACAATACATATTTTATCCCCTCTTTCTTATAACATAATCATATCACATTCATTTTTACATGTCTAAAGAAAATGTGACAAAAAGAGCAATAAGAATGTTAATTATTGGTATGCATGTTTAGTATCAAACTGGACATGCTACATAGAGAGTGAAAGAAGGGATTTATTTGGATAAACCAAGTGAACGATTGATTGGCGATCTATATGCGGATGAACATTATTTCAAAAAAGAACTGAAACGTCATCAGCAGTCTTTTCCTTTTGATCCAAAGCCTCGATATGAAACGTATAAACGGCTTTTCGATATCTTTGTCTGTCTGATCCTGCTAGTGCCCTCTGTACTCTTGATCATGCTCCTTGCCATTCTCATTGTCCTGGAATCACCCGGTTCACCGATCTTTTCACAGGTGCGGGTCGGACAGAATGGAAAACTGTTTGTCGTACACAAAATGCGTTCTATGAAAAAAGATGCAGAAGCCAACGGTCAGAAATGGGCCGAAAAAAATGATCCCCGCATCACGCGCATCGGTCGCTTCATTCGCAAGGTCCGTCTTGATGAACTCCCTCAGCTCTATGATATCTTAGCAGGTCACATGAGTCTAGTCGGACCTCGTCCGGAAGTGCCTTTACTGACCCGTCAATTTGAACAGCAGCATCCCGGCTTTGTGACTCGGCTTCTCGTAAAACCCGGCCTGACCGGACTGGCGCAGGTCAATGGAGGGTACGATATTGCGCCTGAAAAAAAATGGCAGATCGATTGTGACTATATTCAAAGACGCAGCTGGAAGCTGGATCTAAAAATCATCGGATGGACGATCTTAACCATCTTGACCAGGGAGGGTGCACGATGAATTATTCTGTCTTAATGGCTGTCTATGCCAAAGAAAATCCACAGTTTCTTAAAGCCAGTATTGAAAGCATGCTGGCGCAGACCATCCCCACGGATGACTTCGTCATTGTTAAAGATGGCCCTTTACCGGCATGTCTGGAAGAGGTCCTGCAAATCTATCATGATCATCTGCATCTGATCTCTCTCGCTCGAAATGTGGGTCTGGGGCCAGCGCTTGGCATCGGACTTGCTTCCTGCAAACACGAACTGGTTGCCCGCATGGATTCGGATGACCTTTCGCGCCCACAGCGCATCGCCAAGCAGCTAGCCGTCTTTGCGCAACAGCCTGAATGCGTGCTGTGCGGAGGGTATATCGAAGAATTCATTGAAGAGCCAGGGGATCTGGGTTTGGTCAAAAAGGTTCCCATCGAAACCAAGGATATTTTCAATTTTATCAAAAGGCGGAATCCCTTCAATCATGTCACGGTCATGTTTAAAAAAAATACCATCATACAGGCCGGCAATTATCAGTCCTTTTACTTCAATGAAGATTATGAGCTCTGGATAAGAGTACTGTCTTCTCACCCGCAGGTCACCAATCTCGCGGAGTGTTTATGCGACGTGCGTGTAGGCAATGGCATGTTTGAAAGGCGAGGTGGCTGGAAGTATCTAAAATATGACTATGCGCTGCAAAAAAAACTATTGAATCTCGGAATGACAAGCCCGCTGGAAATGTCTATGAACGTTGCCCTGCGTTCAGCCGTCCGGCTCATGCCATCTTCTTTTCGTAAACATGTGTATACCCACTTCTTACGTCAAAACCAAGGCAAAAAAACAATCACTGACTAGAAGCTGCATGGGCTTTCTGCTGGTGATGATCTACGTCATTCCCATGGGATTTCAAGACAATTTTCTGATTTTTACCTTGCTTCGCTATGCCTTTAGCTTAAGTGCCTTTCTCTATCTCATGAAAGATCCACACATCCCCTTCTTGAGCCTGCTGCTGTTCATCCTCTTTTTAGCCAAACTGCTTTTCTACCAGGAAATCGGTCTGGATTATCTTTATTTAGGATTACTGTTTGTCATCTATCAAAATTGGCTAGAAGAACTGCCCCGTAATCTGGAGGATGTTTTTAAGGTCATCAGCTGGCTATTCATACTGATGACATTCGGCCAAACCATCCTGTCATTCGACCTGCCATTAACCATAAATAGTACCATCCCGGATAGAAACTACACCGGTTATTTCATCGGGTTTCTGGCAATCCAGGCTTACTATCAGGCAAAGCGCCGTTGCTGGCTATTGTTTCTGTTGGGCATTCTGACCTATTCCAGACTCTTTTTATTATCACTTCTAGTGTTTTTCCTGTTTGAAGGACTACGCTTATTAAGCCGTCAACGATCGCTGGCTGATTATTTTGCCCCACTCTTTTATTGGCCTTTTCAGCTATTAAGTGGCCTGGTTTTCTATCTTTATCGCTATCTGTTCAATCAAATCGATTACACGTATCAATACCAGCAGGGGTTGTCACGCTTCACATCGCTTCTGGATGCCTCCAATGATCTGCGCAGTCAGGTAGCTATCATGGGACTGGAATCCATCAATCCCGTTACCTTCTTTTTAGGGTTACCTGAAGGCAGCTTTGCCGGTCTGAAGGCATTCGCCGGCAAAACGCTTTATCCCCATCATACGTTGCTGGTGCTCCATGTCAAATTCGGCCTTTTGACAGCCATCTTCTATGGCATTGCTTTTCTTGCCCCTTTTAAAGGAAAGCTGAATCAGAAATTTCCCTTTCTTGCCTGGCTTGTCATGTATCAGATTTTTTTGGGTCCTTCCATTTTCTACGGTATTGAACTTTTGTTAACAGTTTTAGTCGTCCGCTCGATCACTAGCTCAAAGGAGGTTCTCTAAAATGCAAAAGGTAGATGTTTTAATTGTTATAGAACATGTCGCACGGGAACTGGAAAGTGCCTGTCTCTTGAAGGTGGCCTTGCAACAACGCGGTTACCTGGTCGCCATTGATGGCATCTATCCGAACAAGGAAAAACTGCCGACCCGTTATCAGGCAGATTATCTGCTGATTCCCTGGGCCTATCACGATCACGATATGGACTTCTGGGAATGTTTTTACCATCATTCTCCAAATATCCAAATCATCAATCTACATCATGAACAGTATTCCGGAAACGACAGTCATAATACTACCCTCCCCCAAGGTCGATCCAGAAAGATATACCATCTTTCCTGGGGCACACGCTTTACAGAAGGCCTGCTCACAAGCGGCGTCGATCCGTCACATATCATTCCTGCCGGCAATCTCAGACTGGATTTTTATCGTCCCCCGCTGACTGGACTCAGTCAAAATAGAACCATACTGGCAGAACGTTTCGAATTGGATGCCAAAAAGGATTGGGTCTTATTTATCGCCAATGCCTATCATCTCATGCGTCCATCAGAGCGTGATAATGCCCGGCGGATTGATCAGGATATTGATACGAAAAGTCATATTGCCAAACAAAACTTAACGCAATTTCTCACCATGGTACGACAATATCTCGCTACCAATCAGGACAAGATCTTTATTTATCGCCCGCATCCTGCCTATGCGATGCGGGAAAATGAAAATAGCGAGCTCAAAAAACTGACCCGGCAATTTCCGCATCAGTTTAAAGTCATCTATGCGAATACGCTAGGCGATTGGATCCTGGCTAGCCAATGCTGCCTCTCCTTTCATTCCACTAGCGGCATCGAATGCAGCCTGGCGAAGATCCCTTTCTATCTCTTTCGAACGACCCCTTTGCCCGATACACTGGATTATTCCTTCTATCGTCATTTCCCCAATATGATCCGCAATGAAGAGGACTTCACATGGCTGATGCACACAGGTGGAAAACCGGTCGATCCGGCTCTTTTTGCACAGCATTACTATTTACAGGATCAGCCCGCTTATGAACTGCTGATCCATTGGATAGAAACACATCATAATCAAGTACATCAAACGGTATCCAGAAAAAACATCCTGCCACGTCAGCTAAAGGCTTATGGGAAAGATACCCTGCGTTTACTTGCAAAGCTGCCGCTATTCAAATCTTATTTTCAAACCAAACAGGATGGACGATGGACACGCTTATTACAAACACATGATGATCTGCTTGATCCAGCCATCGTCGACGCACTCTGTCAAAAAATTCAGACTATTATATAGGAGGAGCACACATGAAGATTGCTGCCATCATCCCGGCCAGAGCCGGTTCGGTCGGTATCCCCAATAAGAATTTGCGACTGATTCAGGGTCGCCCCATGATCGACTATGCCATTGATCATGCCTTAAACAGTCACTATATTCAGGAAGTCTATCTTTCCAGCGATTCAGCGGCAATGAACATCATCGCTAAACAGCGGCAGATCCACTTTATTGAACGACCGAAATCACTCTGTCAAAACGATACCACCCTGGATGCGGTGATCGCCCATGCCCTGGCTTACACCCAGGCAGAAATCATAGTCACCATGCAGCCTACCAGCCCGACTCTCACTGTTCAAAGTCTGGATGGGGCGATTGAGAAAATGCTTAAAGAAGACTGGGATACGATGATCTCTGTCGTGAACGATCCCCATCTGGCCTGGCAAAAAACGGATGCAGGAAAGCTTGTTCCGGCATATGAAAAACGCCTGAATCGTCAGTATCTACCGGCCTGGTATAAAGAAACGGGTGCTTTTCTTATTACAAAACGAAAGTATATTACCCAAGACTCACGTCTAGGTCCAAAAGTAGGTGTTTATGCGCTGTCCAGCCAGGAAGCACTGGATATTGATACCTTTGCGGATCTACAGCTCGCCAGACTGATGATGCACGATCCCAAAGTCGCTTTCTATGTCAATGGAAATCACCAGCGGGGCCTGGGGCATATCTATCGTGCCTTGGAACTCGCTGATGAAATGAACAGTAAGCCTGATATTTATTACGATACTTTACAGACTTCACCGGATATCTTTGGTTCGACGACTCATCACCTCATTGGTGTTCATGGACTCTCAGATCTATATGAACATATCCAAAAGACCCATTATGATCTATGGATCAATGATATTTTGGATACATCGATCGATTATATGCTCGGTTTAAGAGCCCTCATGCCCCAGACCAAGATCATTAACTTTGAGGATGACGGCGAGGGGATCCTGGCTGCCGATCTCGTGATCAATGCGCTGTACGAGAACTCCCGACTGGCCCATGTACGCACCGGCCCTGCTTATTATCTCGCCCCAAAGCTCTTCCTGCTTTATCAACCCATCACGATCGCCCCTGAAGTCAAATCTATCCTGATTGCTTTTGGAGGAGCCGATCCGCAAAACTATACCGATCAGCTGCTTGAACTGATTCAGGATCCAACGTATCAAAAATACCAGTTTACCGTCGTTCTGGGCCGTGCCAAGCAGCATGTCAAACAGCTGCTGACAAAACAATCTGATCACTTACGTATCGTTTACGATGTCGAGAATATGCCCGAACTCATGAGTCAGGCCGATCTGGCCTTTACTTCGCGGGGACGCACGGCTTATGAACTCGCTATGCTTGGCGTCCCTACCGTATCCATCGCGCAAAACGCTCGCGAAGAAGCGCATCGTTTTATTTCTAATGAAAACGGCTTCTACTATCTCGGTTTTCAGCCCAGTCAGCATCTCTTGAAAAATACACTTGATTTTATGCTGACATCGACACCAGAAGAACGACAGGCCTGGCATAGCAAGCTCATCCAACACCCCTTGCGTCAGGGACGTCAGCATCTCATGCATCTTATTAATGAATTAACCATGGAGGAATCTTATGCAAACACCTTATCTCATCGCTGAAATCGGCGTCAACTATTATGATAGTGCCCAAACACTCGGCATCAGTCCACTTGAGGCCGCTAAGCGTTACATTCAAGCCTGTGCCAAAGCGAACGTGAATGCCGTCAAATTTCAGTCCTACAAGGCCGATACCCTGGCCAGTCGCCATTCACCCGCCTATTGGGATCTCAGCAAAGAACCCACCACTTCTCAACACGCTCTTTTTCAGAAATTTGATCAATTCGGTAAAGAAGAATACGAAGAACTCTATCATTACGCCAAAGCATATCAACTTGATTTCATGTCCACACCATTTGATGAAGAAGCCGCGGATTACTTAGAAAAAATGGTGGATATATATAAGATTGCTTCGGCTGATCTCGCCAATCATCCCTTTTTAAGTTATATTGCCCGGAAGCGAAAACCCGTCATGCTCTCTACCGGCGCCAGCTATCTCTATGAGATCGATCAGGCTGTCCATGTGCTCAAAGAAAACGGTTGTCCCAAAATCACCCTGCTGCACTGTGTCCTTTCCTATCCCTGCCAATACCAGGATGCCCATCTCGAAGCTATCCCCTATCTAAAAGCCGTCTATCCTGATCTGGAAATTGGCTACAGTGATCATACGCTTCCTGATGCGACGATGCAGGTGCTCAGCACCGCCTACCTGTTAGGTGCCACGGTCATTGAAAAGCACTTTACGATGGATAAACAATTGCCTGGAAACGACCATTACCATGCCGGTGATGTCGAAGATTTCCACCAAGCGGTGGAAAACTTTCGCCTGATCCAGTCCATCTTAGGAGAAAGAAACAAAACCGTACTGGCTTGCGAAGCCAATGCTCGGCTTCAGGCACGCCGCTCACTCGTTTTACGACATGACCTCAAAAAAGATCATCGCCTAGAAGTCCAAGATCTCATGGCGAAACGCCCCGGTACCGGTATTTCTCCGCTCTATTTAGAAGCTGTGGTCGGCAGAAAGCTCAACAAAGACAAACAAGCGGATGATCTGTTAAGCTGGGATGACATCTAAACTGATGATTCGTCAGATCCTGCTTGCCTTACTGGCAAATCTCACCAGCCTGGGCGTATCCAGTCTGACACTCTTTCTGATTCCCCGCTGGCTATCCGTCAGTCAGTATAACTACTTCCAGCTTTATTTGTTTTACGCCGCCTATCTTCCCTATCTTCATTTAGGACTGGCAGATGGCATCTATCTTCGTTATGGCGGCTATTCTTTCGCACAGCTGGATCATCGTAGATTAGCCGGTCAGTTCTGGTTCTTAGGCGGTCTCTGTCTGACGCTTTCCCTGGGCTTAGTGATCTTGACGCATGATCTTCTCTTTCAATATCTGGCTCTAGCGCTGCTGTTGACGGTTCCTAAGATCTGGATCAGCTATTTACTGCAGACAACAGGAAAGATCGATGCCTATACCCGGCTGACGCTCACTGAAAAACTCAGCTATGCCTTTAGCGTTCTCCTTTTAGGTCTAGGCGGCGGATTGAATGTGACCCGATTGATTGGGCTTGATCTGATCAGTCGGCTTGCCGGACTCCTCTATGCCGGCTATCTGGCACGAACCATCTTATTCTCTCGACCGCCATCCTGGTCCGTCCTGCGCATTGAACTCAAAGAAAACTGGCTAGACGGCAGTAAGCTCATGTTAGCGACTATCAGCGGTGCTTTGATGATTGGTCTTGTACGCTGGGGAATTGAAAAAGAATGGGATCTCTACACCTTTGGTCAGGTAAGTCTGGGTCTAAGCATGGCGAACCTATTGACCGTGCTGATCCAGGCCATGAGCATGGTCCTCTTTCCTGTTCTCAAACGGCTCAGACCTGAAAAACTGGCCATCTGGTATCCGCTTTTACGCAATGCGTTGATGTTTGCCATCGTCTTTCTTTTGGTGATCTATTATCCTTTAGAACAGTTTATCGCCTTCTGGCTGCCCCAATATCAGGATAGCCTTGTCTATCTGGCACTGCTTTTTCCCTTATGCCTTTTCGAAAGCAAGATGTCCCTTCTGATCAACACCTATCTCAAAGCCTTACGACAGGAAAAAGTGATCCTGAGAGCGAATCTCTATTCGCTGGCTTTCAGTTTCTTGCTTGGTCTCTATGCGTTGCTGATCGTGCACCATCTCACCCTGGCAGTGCTCAATATTGTCATCGTCTACGCTTTTCGCTGTCTCTATTGCGAATACCAGCTGCAAAAAAGCATTCCCTTTGTTTATTGGAAGGACTGGATCTTAGAACTGGGTCTCGTCAGCTTGTTTATCCTATCTAACCTGACTTTGAATAGGTTATTTGCCTTAAGTCTTTATTTATGTGCCCTGATCATCTATCTGCTATGTAAAAAACAGGACTATCTACAGTCCTGGCAACTTTATCGAAAGGAGTATCGTCATGCCCTTCACTGAAATTCATCTGCCTGATCTATTGCACTTTCTTGCTTCTCGACTCAAATGGATCGGCTTATCTCTTTTAGCCGGTATGGCATTGGCCAGTTTGGCCACCATGCTTTTCATTCCCCGCCTCTACACATCCAGTGCACGGATCTTTCCACGCCCGGAAGTGGATAATGGCTTACTCGACTACACCCAGATCAACGCGAATCAGTCCATGCTGAATAGCTATATCGCCCTGATCAAAGGCAATACCATTATTGATCAGGTTGCCAGTGAACTCGATATGGATAGTGCCATGATCCAAAACAGTTTGCATGTGCAGCGTGATGACGAGGCGGCCATGATCGTTTTAGAAGCTGATACAAAAGATCCTGTGGTGAGTTATCGTATTGTCAGTACGACCCTCGATGTTTTCTATGATGCGCTCGAAAACATGGGAATTCCTTCTATGACAACCGTCGATCAAGCCAAGATTCCTGCCTATCCTTCTTCCCCCAACCTCTGGCTCAATCTGGGGATGGGCGCTTTAGCTGGTTTATTATTCAGCACGCTTCTCTTTTGCGGGCAATTTCTGATGGATGATCATCTTCATAATCAGGAAGAAGTTGAGCTGCTGCTGGAAATTCCTGTTTTAGGTCTAATTCCCGATTATGCCGCCCTTCATTGATACTCACGGACACTATGCCTGGCAGATCGACGATGGCATGCCCTCCATCATAGAAGCCAAGCAAGCCCTGGCGTTGGCGAGATCTCAGCACATTGAAGCCATTATTGCAACCCCCCATCTCTTACCGGGCATTGATGGTCCGGAAGTGCTAAAGAAGGATCTCGCACGCATTGCTGAACTCAAGAATCTTGCCAAGATGTATCACATTGACATTTATCCTGGCAGTGAGATCATGCTCCACTCTGCCAACATCGGTCAATCGTTGATACCAATGGCTGATTCCCATTATCTTTTATGTGAATTCGACGTCCGCAAAGGAATCCAGCCTCACGAGCATCATTTTGAAGACTGGCTTTATGAAGTTATCCTCTTAGGATACACCCCCATCATCGCACATGCAGAACGTTATTTTCATCAGGGGATCGATTGTGATCGCATCGCTGCCTGCATCCAGATGGGCTGTTATGTCCAAGTGAACAGCACCAGCTTTTTATACAAACACGTCCCTGTTTTTCAAAAAAATGCCTATACGCTGCTCGAACACAATCTTGTCCATCTGATTGCCAGCGACACCCATCGTGCCACTGCGCCCCGCTGTCCGAATCTGGCGGACTGCTGGCAAAAACTCGTTCAGCATTACCCGGCCAAGGAGCTTGAAAAACTCTTCTATGCCAATCCACTTGCCATTATTCAAGACCGGACACTGCAGCCAACCACACTTGCAAGACCATCCCGTCTTAAACAATGGTTCTTTTTCTTAAGGAGGAGATCCACATGAAAAAACAACATTCCCCAAAAGCACGTCAGGCCATCAATGTCCTTGAGCTAAACCATCGGCATCGTCAGTTTGATTATCAGGAAGTGTATCGCAGTATCAGAACCAATATCGAGTTTTCCAGTTTAGATGCCTCCGCTCGAGCCATCGCGCTGACCTCCTGTCAGCCTTTTGAAGCCAAAACCACAACAGCTTTAAATCTGGCCTTTATTTTCGCCATGAAATACGCCCGTGTGTTATTAATAGACTGCGACCTGCGTCAGCCCCAGATTCATAAATACTTGAAGCTCTCCAATCGCTCTGGACTGACTGACACCTTGCTTCACTTACGTGATCATGATAGCCATCCCGAAAAAGCCATCCAAAAATATGAGCACACGAAACTTCAGTACCCACTGCATGTTCTGACTTCCGGTACCCTGGTTCCTAATCCAGCTGAAATTCTTAGCTCACAGCTCTTCAAAAAACTCATTGCCGATCTCAAAGAGCGCTATGACTTTCTGCTGTTAGACTGTCCACCTGTTCTTTCGGTGAGTGATGCTGTGCCTATCGGCCGCAGTGTGGACGGCACACTGTTCATCCTTTCAACGCAGGATACGACCCGCCGTCAGGCACGTTTAGCTATTTCTATCCTCAAGCAAAATAATGTGCATTTATTAGGCACCATCATGACCAAGGTCCCTTTGACCAGTCAGCGTTACGGCTACGGCTATTATTAAAAAATGTCTGGAAATCCCAGACATTTTATTGATAACTATGATCGATGGCCTTTAACTCATCATAAGTATCGATTTCAATGATGTCACCTTCCTGAACACGTCGAACAGCAAGCGTATAATGTTCAGGATGTACTTTTAAAGCCACTTCATCCCAATATAGATTTTTTCCGTCTTCTGATTCAAAAACATTTTTCAGATCTTCAGCCAGCTTTTGGGCATCATCTGCCTGCCAATAGGAAATACCATACATCTGCTCACAATGTTCACCGCCGATAGACACCGACTGAATGATATCTCCTTTCACATCAAAACACCAGTCATCGGTCTTTTCCACCGGTTTAGAGATATAATTGGTCCGATACTCATAAGGACGGATCAAATCAGGATTATATAAAAACAGATCCGACTCCAGAATATAAGCCTGAGACAAATAATCACGGCAGTAATAGATACTGCTGATATTATTGCAGGAAGCATAATCCGGGTTTTCCACAAACTGGATCATCGGGTATTTGTCTTTTAATACATCGAATGTTTCTTTTAAATAGCCGCGGCAAATAATGATCTCTTCAATACCGGCAGCCAGAAGTGCATCCAACAAGGTTTCAATGATGCGGCGACCATGTACTTTGATCAAAGGCTTCGGTGTTGTATAAGTCAATGGCACCATGCGACTGCCAAACCCGGCAGCAATCAGGACTGCCCGTTTCACCCGGTAAGGCTCTAAATAAGCGTAGCCTGCTTCAGTCAATGTCAAGTCATCCTTCACTAATCCGCGTTGCTGTAAATCAGCTAACATGGTCTGACTGGCATTTTGTATATTCTTAGGTTGATGTCGCGCCAGCTCAATGAGCACATCTAGTTCATTCATTCCTTTTCCCTCCAAATTCGCTGTAACAATCCTATTATACCATTATTTGACATAAAATACGCTGAAAATAAGAAAAAAAACGTATGCTCTGAATTTTGTCACAAGATGGTTGTTTTTTATTATTTTACTTGTATTTTTTTAACCTATACTTTACAATATGACATGTGTATTTCAAATTTGTTAAAAGATGGTTAAAAAAAGGAGGCATATCATGCGGGAAATTATCAATCATGATATCAAAAAAATTCAGAAACTTTCACTTAAGATACTCAAGGATGATCAATTCCAGTCGATCGAGCGTTTAGGAGGCATGACGAATCATAGCTATCACGTACGTACAGCCAAGCACGATCTGGTATTCCGTTTACCAGGAGATGGTACTGAAGGAATCATCAATCGTGAAAATGAGATTGTCGCCAATCGTCTGGCCAGCGCGTTAAACATCGATACGCAAATTCTATATATTGATACCTCGGGTCAGAAAATTACCCCTTATATCCAGGATGCCATTACCATGGATCCTTTCAGCATGCGCCGAATTGACAACATTCAGTTAGCTGCTCAAGTCTTCAAGACCTTACACCAGTGCCAGGTCAATACGCATATTCCTTTTGATGTCGCTGGTACTGCACGCGAATATGAAAAATGCATTGAAGCCAACGAAGTCGCTTTTTTTGATGACTATGCGGTTTATAAAGAGATCTTTCTTGATCTCCAGCAACAATTTCACTTAGCGGATGAACAGCTCGTCCCTTGCCATAACGACCCTTTATGTGAAAACTGGATCCGCAGCAAAGATCGCATGTATCTGATTGACTGGGAATATGCTGGCATGAATGACCCGCTTTGGGATCTGGCCGATCTTTCTATCGAAGCTGACTACAACCATGAGCAGGATCATACCTTACTGTATCATTACTTTCAGTTTGAACCGACTGCTGAGATCTGGCAGCGCTTCTTTGCCAATAAAGTCTTCATCGATTACTTATGGAGCTTATGGGGACTGGCACGTATTCCCTATGATCCATCCATGTTGACTTATGGGCAGGAAAGATATGCCAGAATGAAGAAAAATCTAGAACTTGTCAAGCAGGCATAAAAAGTTTTCATCTCAAATATAAACACATTGATTCTAAGAATCACAATCCTGTTTAACCCATCTTCATGAGACTTTCATTCGTATATATGACTGATCTATAAAAGCCGGTATGTTTTCCTTTATGGAATATCATACCGGCTTTTTCTGTCTCTGTTAAGTTCATCCACTGGAAAGCTAGTGAGCTTTTTTGATCCATTGATTGATCTTCAATAAACATTGCGCTAAACGATAATGTCCCTTACCATTCAATCGTGCAATACGCTGACGATTAGCTGTCTCTTCCTGCATGACTGGTGATGTTAATAAATCAGGGAAACAAGTAAAGCTAAAATCAATCAGTTTTCGAATGACTTCATGCTTTTTGGGGTTATGTTGAACAGCCACACGATTAATTGTCGTAATTAAGATATGATCAATGACCATGTACTTTAAATCATCTTCATATTTATCGTAAACCCCAACTTCCTTTGCATGCTCAATAATATTTTTGACGACTTCGATCATATCCAGATTCTTTTCTGAATTATCGTTTGACATAGTAGACACTGGTCGACAATGACATCGATATAAGCCTTCTCCGACACGTCCGATCCGATCTGTCTTGAAAAGATTAAAAGTGGTAAACTGAAAATCTTCATACCATAGTCCAAGCGGGAATGTCGTATCCCCCACAATGCTGCGTTTGAAAATTTTATTGCAGGCAGAAGGTGTCTGTCTGAATTTATTGGTAAAGTTCGAAAATGAATGATAGATCTCATGGTCAGGATAAACATCTATCATGTCACAAACGACAATATCGTAATCCTGCTTTTTGGCTTCAGCATACATTTTTTCATACATGTCCAAAGCCACCCAGTCATCGCTGTCCACAAAACCAAGATATTCGCCTGTGGCATAAGGAAGAGCCATATTTCTGGCACTCGCCTGTCCACCATTAGGCTTATCGAAATACTTTAACTTATCTGAATTTTCTTTAGCATACTTCTCAATAATCGCTAATGAACCATCTGTTGAGCCGTCATTGACCATGATGATTTCTATATCTTCTAAGGTTTGGTTCAACAGACTCTGAATACATTGATCAAGATAGTCCTCACAATTATAAACGGGAACAATGACACTTACTTTCATAAATGACCTCCTAGAATACCTGTTTTTCATCTGACTGTCTAGCAAATGGGAAAGGATATAAATACTCCTTTAATTCTCTTTCAATGATTTGTGCCTCCGCTTGATATTTAGGGTTCAGGAACAGCTGGGTGTTATTGATAGAGATTTCTGGTTTGAATGAAGTTCGTGGACGTATATGATCAGCCTCTGTCAGACCTAGGATCTTTTCAAGACGTTCTACACTCTTCTCATAATCATAAATCAGATCTTCGAAATGAAAACGATGTACCTTGGCACTATCAGTTTTCTTTTCCGAAGCCCGTATACGCTTATACTGCTCACAAAAACGCAATGGGTCTGTTTCATACGGAACAACCGCATTTTGGGCAGTCCAGATATATTTATTGATAATAAAGACATCTCTAGGATCACGGTCAATCACAAAAGCATATAAATCCTCATCGAAGTAACGATCCACACGATACAAATTGTGAGGAAGCAGCAGCTGATCCAGGATAATATGACCGTCCTGATGACCAATCGCATTCAGGATTTGATAGATAAAATCATGCGCAGCCTGATAAAATTCTGCTTCTGTCGGATAGCTCAGCCACACCTGTGGATACAATAATGGCTTTTTCATCTTTATATGATGTAGACTGATGGCTTCAACTAAGCGTTTAATAATCAGCTGCACCACCATCTTAGCGCTTGTATCTTCTTGTACATACCAATAGAAATCAGAGCGATACATCACTAATTGATCCACTAACTTTTCTACTGCCTGCATAAATTGAGGACCAATAATTTCACGATAATGGCCTACCCAATAGTACTTCTTACTATAGAGCTTTTGCATCTCTTTTTGGAATGAGCGGATCGCCTCATCACTGCGCAAAGCCGTATTCCCCACTAATAGTTTATCCTCTAAATCAAACAAGCCATTTGGGCAATGTAAGAAAACATATTCAAAAGAGCCTTTTTTTGCTTCATAACCCGCATATTCTGAGACAAGATCGGTCATGGCTGAAGAACCTGATCCCATATATCCTGTGGGCACAATAATCTTATATTCCATATAAGTGTTCCTTTCTGATTGAAATTAATACTCTTTCATTATATCTAAAAAATGACAAAAGTAAACGATAATAGCGTTAAACATAATCACATCCCTGCTTCATAGATCATGATTTTCACCACCAATCTGCAAAGACAAGCGCATGACAACGCATGTTTCCACTTATTTTTCAATCCCTTTGATCATCCGTTCTGCCTCTTAAATAAATAGTCGAATACAGCGGTATTTCCTTTGATAAGATAGACACCTAAACGGCCATCGTTACTTTTGAAAAGATTCAATGATCCTCTACATGATCATATATCTGTCATTAATGAAATATGCAATGTGAAATTCTTGCTAAATAGGATTATATTTTAATTAAAATCGGATGTGATTTCTTTGTTATTTCACAAGCACTCCCATATTCTTTAATGACCTTGTCATATTCAGTATAATCTGATAGAATGAACGTGTTAATCTTATCTCGATGAAAGGAATTTAAGCAACTAAAATGAAGAAAAATTATGTCATTGATAGTATCGACCGTGAAATATTAAAAAAGCAAAACGACGCGGGCAAAAAAGCCCGTGAAGATGTCAACGATATTTTGGCTGATCAATTCAAGGTAAGCTATTTCATATCCGGGAACTCCTCTTTTGGAAAACTTTGGAACTATCTACGCTTGATCTTTCAAATTCGCTTTCGTTCACAAAACGTCGTCTTACAGTATCCTTTCGATACGAAAGAATCACTCAACAAGGTATCCAGTCGCTGGCTGCCAAAAAAATGCATTGTGGTCATTCATGATTTAGTGAGTCTGCGCGAGGGCAAAGGGACCTCTGAAATTCAGGCAGAAATCCAGTTTCTGAACCATTTTCAGACGCTGATCACGCACAATCCTAAGATGTCTTCGTGGTTAAGAGACCAGGGCTGCACAGCACACATGGTAGAACTTGGCATCTTTGATTACCTCGTGGAAGGTAAGATCGAAAAAGAAACGCAACGCAAAGAAGCTATCGCTTTTGCAGGCAATTTATCCCCTGTCAAAAGCCAATTTCTTTACGATATTCCTACCCTGCCATTAAAGCTTGATGCCTATGGGAATGGTTTTGTGGAAGACTCTCAAAATCCCAATTTAGAATATATGGGTTCCTTCCCACCTGAAAAACTTCCTGTCAGCTTAAATGAAAAGTTCGGTCTGGTCTGGGACGGTGTTTCCATAAACGAATGTGCCGGAAACATGGGAAACTATCTTCGTTACAACAATCCCCACAAAACCTCTCTTTATTTAGTTTCCGGTCTGCCGGTCATTATTTGGAAACAGGCTGCGCTTGCTTCATTTATTGAAGAAAACCAGCTTGGCTTAACCGTAGCGTCTCTTAACGATTTGCCCGATGTTCTCGCCCACCTTTCGGACGAGCAGTATGATCAAATGGTAAAAAACACCTTAGCCATTTCAGCCCGTTTACAGGAAGGCTATTATTTAAAGCACGCGATTGCGCAATGTTTGGAGGATTAAAAGATGAAATATGATTATCTGATCGTAGGTTCGGGCCTTTTTGGTTCCATTTTTGCCTACGAAGCAACCAAGAGAAATAAGAAATGTTTGGTCATCGATAAACGCTCTCATATAGGCGGAAATATCTATACAAAAGAAGTCGAAGGCATTCAGGTCCATGAATACGGGGCACATATCTTCCATACCTCAAATCAGGAGGTTTGGGACTATATCAATCAGTTTGCAACCTTTAATCGTTACACCAACTCTCCCATTGCCCGTTATGGCAATGAAATCTACAACATGCCATTCAATATGAATACTTTCAATAAAATGTGGGGCGTCATCACACCGCAGGAAGCCAAAGCCAAGATCGAAGCGCAGATTCAGGAGGCAGGCATCACCGAACCTAAGAATTTAGAAGAACAGGCGATTTCCTTGGTCGGTCAAGATATCTATGAGAAGCTTGTTAAAGGTTATACGCAAAAACAATGGGGCAAACCTTGTACAGAATTACCGCCATTTATCATCAAGCGTTTACCTGTCCGCTTCACTTATGACAACAACTACTTCAATGATCTCTATCAGGGAATTCCTATTGGTGGATATACACAGATCATTGAAAAAATGCTCTCAGGCAGTGAAGTGCGTTTAAACTGTGACTTCTTTGAACATCGTGAAACGTTGACAAAAGAGGCCGATAAGATTGTTTTTACCGGTATGATCGATCAATATTATGATTACTGTTACGGAACACTGGAATATCGCAGTTTACGTTTTGAAACAGAAGTGCTGGATATGGACAATTATCAAGGCAATGCAGTTGTCAACTATAACGAATATGAAGTGCCATACACACGTATCATCGAACATAAGCATTTTGAGTTCGGCACCCAGCCTAAAACCGTGATTACCAGGGAGTATCCAGTCACCTGGAAAGCAGGCATGGAGCCGTATTATCCCATGAATGATGAGAAAAATAACACGCTCTATCAGAAATATCTGCGTTTAGCTGCCGAGGAAAACAATGTTATCTTTGGAGGTCGTTTAGGTCTCTATCAGTATTTTGACATGCATCATGTCATTGCGAAAGCTTTAGAATGTGTCAAAAAAGAATTGATTGACTAACACCATCTCAGGATGGTGTTTTTAAAGAAAGGTGATCCATATGCGACAAGTGAAGTCGGTAAAGTATAACTTTATCATGAACCTGATCCTGACTTCATCTAATTTTATTTTTCCTCTCATTACCTTCCCCTACGTATCCCGCGTCTTATTGGCCAGCGGCAATGGGAAGGTCAACTTTATTACTTCTGTCGTCAATTATTTTATGATGGTGGCCGCCTTAGGGATTCCCACCTATGGTATCCGCGCTTGTGCTAAGGTTCGTGAAGATAAAGATAAGCTTTCTAAAACGGTTCAGGAGCTGATGATCATCCATACAATCATGACTCTCATCACGCTTATCTTCTACACTCTATCCATCTTCCTGGTCAATGAATTCTATCAGGAAAAAGAACTCATGTTAATCAACAGTGTTGGCTTAGTGTTCAATGTTTTTGGAGTCAATTGGCTCTATCAGGCTTTAGAAGAGTATGATTATATCACGATCCGTTCTATTATTTTTAAAATCATCTCCATCATCCTGATGTTTCTCTTTGTTCATCAGACCGGTGATTATGTGATCTATGGTGCCATCACCGTTTTTTCAACCTGTGGTTCTTATATTTTAAACTTCATTCGACTCCGAAAGCTCATTTCTTTTCAACGTTATCCATCTTACAATCTCAGGCAGCATATAAAGCCGATCCTCGTCTTCTTTGCCCAAAGCATGGCAACCACAGTCTATTGCAATTTAGATACGGTCATGCTGGGCTTTATGAAGGGCGATGTGGAAGTGGGTTATTATACGGTTGCCATCAAGATCAAGACCCTTCTCACATCCGTAGTCACCGCCCTGGGTGCTGTGCTGCTGCCACGCTTATCTTATTATGTTGGTTCTGGTCAAAAAGATAAATTCTATCAATTAATTAATAAGACCATCAACTTCGTTGTGGCCATGAGCTTACCTCTCACCATTTATTTTATCCTCATGGCAAATGAGAGCATCCTCTTTTTGTCCGGCAGTGGTTATGAGCCCGCTGTTGCGGCAATGCAGATCATTTTACCAACCATTCTGTTGATCGGCTTGTCCAATGTCACTGGAATTCAAGTCCTGACCCCCTTGGGAATGGAAAGATATGTACTGATTTCAGTTATCGTCGGCGCCATGGTCGATCTTATTCTGAATACGCTCTTTATTCCAGGCTATGGCTCCGCCGGAGCCGCTTTTGGCACATTGATGGCCGAACTGGCTGTACTCATTGTCCAGATTGTCTTTATTCGCCATATGATCCAGGAAAAAATCTTTGATTATCATCAAATTCTACGTATTGGATTATCGGCTATTTTACCGATTTTCACGATCCTTCTCATCAAATCATGGAGTTTAGGCGTTTTTTGGAGCCTGTTATGTTCGGCAGTACTTTATTTTGGCATTTATTTTCTTTTATCGCTGCTTCTCAATGTACATATCATCAAAGATTATACGTTGACGATTCTCAAAAAATTACATCTCATCCATTAAAAAAACAGATTAGTTCGCTAATCTGTTTTTACATTCCTTTAATAGTTCATAGACTCGGTAGATTCCCCAGCCGACTAGAATGAATCGCATGAAATATAAGGTTTGGCCATAGCGATTCAAAGCAAAGGAATAACTATATACGGCAATCTGAAATGCGTAGAAAGTGCCGATCATCAATGTTTCGGGACGTCGTTTACGATCAAATAAAAGGATCGCACTGCCAATCAAAGCTAAGCCTAAATCCAAATAACGAATAGGCATATTCGCCTCTGCAGAAATGCCAAATGGCGTATCCCAGCAAAATGATCCCAGCAGCATGATCTTTGGCTTAGATAACAGGTAAGAGTGAAGCATACTGGCTGGATCATCTTCCCACCAGACCGACATGCGATATTTAGCCATCAATTCGTCATATTCCAAAGAATAATATTTTCCCATGTAGGAAGAAAGATCCCAGGTTTGCGTTTCCTGATCATAATACGCTAACGACTCCTCAGGCATCTTTTCAATCAGGTGACTATAATCCAGCTCTTCATCCAGCGGATAACCAACGCCCTGATATGTACCCAATAGCAGTGGATTTCCCATACCGTATGTTAAGGGGATGAAGCGGTCAAACTGAATATAGTTTCGAATGGTCCAAGGTACAATAAAAGCAAGAACGACACAGGCCGCAATCAAGATCTGACGCCAAAGCAATTGGATATCATAATGTTTCACTAATAGGTACAGAAATAAGAATAAAGGATACGGCGCGACATTAGGCCGCATCAAAAGTGCCCCCATGTAAGTTGCCACAATCCCCCAAAAATAACGATACTTTGGTTGGCGTGCAATACGAAGGGTAAAATAGATTATCCAGATCATACAAAACATGAAAGGGGTCTCTGTCAAGATCAGGTTATCCATCCATGTAAAATCAATCGTCAGGAACAGTGCTGCCCCAATGGCTCCGCAATAACCATTAGACAGCTCCTTCACGCATCGATAAGTACCATAGATCGATAAAACACCAAGAATATTCCAAAAAATCTTTAACCCCCACCAGAGCAATTCGCCTTCTCCCAGGAGCCATACAAATGGAGCAAGCAAATAGAGCATGCCGGGCATGATTTGCGCCGAAATGACATCATGCATCGTCACAGCACCAGTATGTGCAAAGCGGATCCCTGCTTCTACATACGCAACGTCATCGCTATTTAAAGAATACATCGGTCCGTAGGTCGCTAGAAAAGCCATTCGGGTGATGATAGCAATCAGCAATATGCCTATGATAGGATACTGACTCTTTTCAATTTGCCTCAATCGTTTGAGCATATTCTCACCTCGCTAAGCTATTAAGAATAATCCAAAAATAATGACTGCCACACCGATCCACTGAGTAATGGTGATGGTTTCGTGAAGAACAAAATAGGAGCCGATCAGAACCAACGTATTCACCAGACCGACAGATAAGGGCATTGCAAATGATAAATTCAGCTTGGATACAATGACTAACCACAATAGAAAACTGCAGGCATAGCATACGATTCCTAAAAGCATCAGCCAGCTTATTTTTAATTCGAAAAGATTTTTACTTACAGAAATGTTTAGATCTTGACTGCCTAATTTAAACAGGATCAGTCCTCCAGCAGATAAAAGGACATAAAGACCAAATAAGACAAAAATCATTTTACTTCTTTTCATCTTTCGCTTTTAAAATAGAAAGCTCCTGGCTAAGCAAGGCAATACTTTTTTTCTGCTGTGTGAGCTCTACGCTCATAAAATAAGTCATAAATAATAAAGCAAAGAAGCCGACAATGAAGATCATATTAGATGTAATCTCAAAGCCTAGAAAATTAGAAATAGTTGAAGATAAACCTGGGAAAGCCAAGGCAATCGCCATCACTGCCACCACGCCAAACCAGCGGAGTCCTTGCTTGACTGATATTTTCTGATGCATTAAAGAACGAAAGACTAATACCAAAAACAAAACTACACAGATACACAAGAAACAAATTAAAGATGTTTTCATTTTAATCTCCTTTCGTTGTGAGAGCCGTTATCAAGATAGATAAACATACATTCAACATATAATATGCATTTTTCCAGGATCGAATCGAACTTTTACCTGCCTGCCGTTCATTCATAACAACCGGAATCTCTACAATACGCTTTTTTTGCTTAATCAGGCGTACCGTCGTTGAAGGTTCGGGATACTCTTCGGGGTAATTCTTTGCAAATAAAGCAATGATTTCTTTTGAGGCAGCTCGATATCCGGAAGTCGGATCGGTAATGCGGACACCTGTCAGAAAATGAATGAACCAGGAAATAATATGAATTCCTATCCTACGTGAGAAAGTGGATTGAAATCCTGACTTTTCAATGAAACGAGATCCAATACAAAAATCTGCTTTTCCATTCACAATAGGTTCAATTAAACGCTCTAAATCAAAGATGCTGTGCTGCCCATCACCATCAAATTGAACAGCAATATCATAATCATTCTCCAATGCATATTTATAACCTGTTTGTACCGCTCCACCTATTCCGAGATTACTGATGCCATCAATATGAGGGATCAACAATTCATCTAACAGAGGCCCTGTATGATCTGTAGATCCATCATTAATAAAAATCATATCCGTATTAGCGTGTTTTTTGATGCTCTCATAAACATGTTGAATATTTAACTCTTCATTATAGACCGGGACGATTAATAATACTTTCATACGCTCACCTGCTTTATGAAAAATTCTTACAATTTCTCGATAAAGTCCGCAATTCTTTCACTTGCATGACCATCGCCATATGGATTGCTGGCATGTGCCATTTTGGCATATGCGTTCTGATCATCCAATAACTCTTTGATCATCTGATAAATCGTCTGTTCATCAGTCCCAGCAAGTTTTAAGGTTCCAGCTTCCACCCCTTCAGGTCTTTCTGTCGTGTCGCGCAGCACAAGGACAGGTTTACCTAAAGAAGGTGCTTCTTCCTGAATACCACCGCTATCCGTTAAAATAAGGTAGCTTGCTGAAATAAAATTATGGAAATCAAAAACTTCTAAAGGTTCAATCAGGCGAACACGTTCATGCCCCTGGAAAACCTCCTTCGCAATATTGCGGACAACTGGATTTTTATGAATTGGATAAACCACTTTCACATCTTCATATTCATTAATGATACGCTTGATCGCTGTGAACATATGTCGCATCGGTTCCCCTAGATTCTCACGACGATGTGCTGTCAACAGGATCAAACGACTATCACTAGCCCAGTCTAAGACCGGATGATGATAATCCGCTGATACAGTCGTTGCCAGAGCATCGATAGCGGTATTGCCTGTCACGATGATGCTCTCCGGTTTTTTTCCTTCACTTAACAAATGAGCCTCACTTGTTTTTGTTGGGGCAAAATGATAATCTGCTAAGACCCCCACCATCTGTCGATTCATTTCTTCAGGGAAAGGAGAATATTTATGATACGTTCTTAAGCCCGCTTCTACATGACCGATAGCTACCTGATTATAAAAGGCTGCTAAGGCTCCGGCATACGTAGTGGTTGTGTCTCCGTGAACCAGGATCAAGTCCGGTTTCACTTCCTGGATCACTTTTTCTAATCCAAGCAACACACGGCTCGTAATTTCGCTAAGTGTTTGTCCAGGTTTCATGATATCCAGGTCGTAATCCGGCTGAATGTCAAAGACTTCTAAAACCTGATCCAGCATCTCTCGATGCTGCGCAGTAACACAAACGATGCATTCGATTTCCTGACGCTTTTGCAGTTCCTTTACCAAGGGTGCCATTTTAATGGCTTCAGGTCGCGTTCCAAATACTGTCATGACTTTTTTCATATTCTCACATTCCTTTCTTTTTCAGCTTTCTAATTTCAAACAAAAATTTAATATTGCTATCATAAAAACGTTTAAGGCGACTTGGCTCTGAAGCAATACGGTAGAGCCACTCTAATTTCAATCGAATAAAGATGCGAGGGGCTCTCTTCTTTGTCCCGCTAAGCACATCCAAGCTGCCGCCACAGCCGACAAAAACACCTTGATCGAACTGATGAAAATATTTCCAGATGAACAGTTCCTGACGTGGTACTCCTAAAGCAGTCAGAACAATGTCCGGTTGTTTCGCTAGCATGTCACTGGCAACCTCATCATCATGATTGGTGTATCCATTCTTCAGCCCTAGGATCTGAAGGTGCGGGTAACGCGCTTTCAGCTTTTCAGCCAACGCGTCCAGGACCTCCTGTTTAGAGCCATAAATATACAGGCCCAGTTCTTCTTCATTACCGATTTCGAACAGCTTTTCGACTGTCTCAACACCGGCAATCTTCCCCCATAAATGATAACCGAGCTGTTTGGTCGCATGAACCACACCCTCACCATCCGGTGTGATCCAAGTACTCTCATTCATTAATGCCTGCCGCATGGTCTCATCCTGACTGGCTTTCATCAGTATTTCTGGATTGGCTGTCACAACCATTGTTTTTTGATGATTCAGTAATCGCTCACGCAAACGCGCATAGAGCGTCACATCATCTCCTTTGTATAGTTTCTCGAAGAACTCACGCATGGGTATCCTCCTTCACTTTTTTCCAATGATCTGTCTGGAAATAGATCAACATCAGTACAATACTCAAATATATAGAAACATTCGGTCTTCTTAGGATGGCTCCCGATAACTGGGCTGCAAACAGCTGGATCCCAAATACAAGCAACAGTGAGAAATTAAAGAGGTTGACACTATTTTTAAAATCAAAAATAACTTTACGAGCTAGACGGAAAACAAAGTAGCCAAGGAATAATAAGTAAAGCCCACAACCCAAATAACCATAGTAGTAGAATAAAGCAGGATAATCGTTTTCCAGATCATAGGTTCCTTCATTTCCTACATAATCGATCACATTCGAATACTCGAATCCGACTAACCGCGTCAACATATCTGAATCTGACCAAAGCATCTGGGCAAAACGCACTTTATTGGCCCGTGTATCCGCCAGCATATAAGCATCTGGAATATAGCCATAACCTTCAACCAAAACACGCTCTGCTCCGAAACGATCCACCAAGATCGGCGGTAATTTAGGAGTCAGATAAGTCAATAATTCATCCTTAATTTCCGGATCAGCCATCATTTCCTCAATGGTCATCGATTCGCCAGAATTCTGAATAGAACTCAAGGCCTCATTCATCTCCACATTCTCGTCCTCACGAGCGGTTGTGTTTCCTAGATCAACCTTCGCTCTAGGCGTATAGTCATAGCCTACGACAGATACCACCATGAGGAGGGCAAACAAACAAAGCGCAGGAAGGTTGAGTTTCTTATTTTCCTTACGAATCACCCAATATTCGAAGATCAGATAAATGAAATAGCCTCCAAAAATAATAAAGATGGCATAGTAGTCCACTTTTGTACCATTGGAAATCAAAATAAACCATGAGAAAACAGAAGTTAAAAGAAGAAAAATGAATTTCTTTTTCTTTAAGCTATAAGACAGCATGAATGGAATCAAGCTGGCCAGGATGATACTCTGTCCATTCGCATTTTGGAACCAACCCTTTAACCCAGCATCATAAAGCACATAAGTATATTCTCCTGTTCCTGTCAAAAAAGCAATGATGACAGAAACAAAAATCAAGACAGAGTTAAAATAGAAACTTTTCTCAACCTGATGATTGACCGCAGCATGATCTTCTTCAAAATAATAGATCAACGAAATCGTAATGACCGGCATTTGAATGACGCGAGCCATGTAAGCCACATCCTGGAAAATACTGATATAACCAACTCTAAAGCAATTCGCAATATGTAAGACACAATAAATGCCGATCACGGCTAACCACGCTAAGAAGCTTTTTTTCTTTTTAGTTTTAAAGAGAACCATGATTGGCAAAATGACCATGACCACTAAACGCAAATAACCCGCTGCCGAACCAATCGCATTATCCTGTTGGAAATAAGCAATAATGTCAAGAATCGGCTGAGCCATGATGAGGATACTAAACCAGTATCTTTTTAAAATATCTTTGATATCGAATTCCATCTTAATTCCTTCAGACCTCTCTTTCTAAAACTTTCTGCCATATTTTTTTAACGTTATCTTTTGTATAGTACTGACCATTCACATAAGCCTTCATGCCTAGGCGCTGGCATTCCGGACTTGAAGCAAGCACTTCTGTCACTTTTTGGACAAAAGATGCCTGGTCATCATCGGCAATCAGATATCCGTCTTCTCCTTCATGAATCACTGCACGTGGACCCACGCGCACATCATAAGCAACCGTCCCCAGTCCATGTGATTGGGCTTCAATCAATACAAATGGTAATCCTTCAGAATGGGAAGTCATTAAATAGAGCTTCGCGTGCTCCATATAAGCCGCCACTTCATCGGCCTTCTTGGCACCGACAAGATGAATACATCCCTCCAGTTTTAAAGAATGAACAAGTTCCTTTAAAACAGGCATTTGTTCCCCATCACCTAAGATCGTGAGTTCCTCATCAGGAAGTATTTCATGAATCGCCTGGAAAAGCCTGATCATCCGCTCAAAACCCTTGACCGGATGCAGACGTCCAACCGCTATACAGCCGTGACGATCATCTCCCCAGTGAACAGTCTTAGGATAATCATCGACAAAATTAGGTACCGTCACACAACGCGTATGTTGGTTTCCACCCTCACGCATCATTTGTTCGACCTCATCACGAAGCTGATCTGTCAAAAGGCAGAAGCAGTCAATGCCTTGATAGTGATGTTGAAATCCATCGACAAAATTTTCCTTAAACTCATGATCATGGTGCAGCTGGGCAATCTTGTAGACTGACTTTGCACCATGTTCCGATAATACCAGTGAATCTTCATGCCGCGTTGTGATAATAATGCCATCCTGAATGGACATGATGGCTTTCTTCACACGTGTTTTTTTCTGATACAGGATCTTCACACTGCGCAGCCCTTCTTTGAAGATCTTAAAAGGATTATGCGAAGCAATACTCGCTTTAAACTCCTGACGATTAGGAATATCCTTTAATAAATAAGTGACCTCCACCCGATCATCCAACGGATAAGCGGGAGCGTCAGGCATCCGATAGGTGCAGATCAGCTTGACTGGATATCCCAGCTCGATAAATAAATTCGCCATCGCACAAACCGCCTTCTCGACACCTCCATAGGCTAGATGCATGGCAATGATATGAACGACAGGTTTCATGACGTTTTCACCCGCTTTCTAAGGATCGAAACAACGCGCTTGGTCAGCCATGGAGATCGCTTCAGGATCCATTTGACCCATGAATTGTGCTGACGAAAGGGACGATTATGTTTCCAATCGGGAAAATGCTGATCTAAATAAGCAAAGCTTTCCTGGATAAAACGCTGAGCCGTTTCTTCATTTGGCTGATAGACCTGCTGCAAATTGTAAACCGTTAAGCGATTAATGTTGAAGAAAGTCAAATAATGCCGCAGTGTTTCGGACTTTGATGACTGAAAGATAGTGTTCACCTGATCAAGGATGGGAAAAATATCAAATACTCTTTCATTCATCACCATTGTTTCGCTTCCTTCACGTACCCGATAGTAAACTAAAGCTTCCTGACATTTACTGATCTTATTGGCCAGATAGAGTGCCTTTAAAACAAAGACAGTATCTTCATACTTCAGATTTTCTGGAAAGACAATCTGATTTTCTACGATAAAAGAACGCAAATACAGCTTATTCCAGGGACTGGAATTAATATCGAACAACAGAGAAGGAGACTCCGTCAGAGAAGTGACGGTAAAATCGGGTAGAGAATTCAATTTCTTATCTTCAGTATTAAACTCATAAAAATCACAGACCGTAACTTCAGCCTGGCTTTTTTTGGCCACTTCCACTAACTTTTCACAGGCATCCAGAGCCAAATAATCATCACTGTCAACAAACATCAGATATTTACCTGAAGCAAGTTGAATCCCCTGATTACGCGTATAACTGATGCCATGGTTCTCACGCGCATAGTAATACAAGTGAGGATAACGCCTAACATAATTCTGAATGATCTTTTCACTTTCATCCGTTGATCCGTCATTGATCACAATAATTTCTATATCCTCTAACGTCTGCCCAACCAAATGGTCAAGACACTCTTGAAGATATGCACCGGTATTATAAACCGGTACAATGATACTCACTAATGGCATGGATCCACACTCCTTTACTTTTTCGTTTGCTTAGGAAGGAAGCGTTCCAGCTTACACTTCTTTAAGATCAAGACTAATAAGTCATCCTGCCAGTAATACAGAGCCAAACCATATAGTAAAATACATGGAATCATCGTCAACACAGCATGAACGATAGCTCCGCCAGGCAGCATCTTCATAACTATACCGACTGGGATAAACAAAACAGAGACAAGCAAATATTTGACTTGTGAAGAAGAAATCATCTTGATTGGTAAATGCAGAACTTTGACCGTATAACGGAAGGCAACCACACTAAAGAGAATAGTGGCAATCCCCGTCGTGAACAAGGCCGTTTCTGTTGTGAAAAGCCCGGTCCAAATAAGAACGACATTCATCCCCAGATTCACAAACCCAAAAAGACCCAAAAGCCAAACCATCTTTTTCTCCAGCCCGTTGATATACATCATCAAATTCATCACAATCGACTGATTACCAAATCCAAATAAACGAATCAAAGCTGCAATCACTAAGACCGGCCAGCAACCTGCATAATTATCGCCACCATAGATTTGCATAATTTCAGGTGCCAAAATAACTACACCCAAGCACATCGGTGTGAGCATCGCGAAAAAGACGTCTCTAGTCTGATTCAAAACAGAAACGTAACCATCCCGATCTCCTTCTCCAATCATCGTTGACAGTCGCGGTATTGCCACCGAAACTAACGAAAGAGGCACCGTAGAGATCATCCCGATCAACGTCGTTGGAATCACATAATAACTGACTTCCACATCTCCCAAATAGCGGCCAATCATCAATTTGTCTAACTGACCATATAAAATTTCAACATTAGCCAGGATCAACGCAATAATCAAAGGAACAAGGTGGCGCACGATGGAGACATGCTTCCATACAAAATGCAAACTGCGTTTCAAATAAACAAAACTGACAAAATTATTGAGGAAGACCGTCAGACAGACAACGGCTGTATAAGGCAGGATATCCGTTGGCTTTCGAACGAATAAAAAAATCGAAACCAGATAGCCAATTCTGATCAGTATCGTTTTAACCGTAATAAAGCGATAGTTTTCAGCTGCTTCATTGATAAATTCAATATAAAACATATTGCCGACTAATTGAATCATCATAATCGCATAAATATAGAAATCAATCCCGCTGGAGACCATCGAAAAATAAATCACATAAATGATGCCTACGACCACGTTCGCTAGGACACCAATCACAAACAGGCTCGTAAATAGCCGGTTGACCTTATCAGGATGAGATCGAACCTGACTGATCTCACGAACGCCATAATTGTAAATACCAAAAGCACCTAGCGTCAAAAAAACCGTGAATTCAGCATAAACACGATTATAAGCGCCATATAATTCTACATCCAGTACATTCATGATATATGGATTCACAAGAAGCGGCACAATTAAATTAAAAACATTTAGGACTGCTTTATAAAAGGCATTTTTAGATAAAGACTTCTGCATCCTCAAAACTCCTTTTTCAAATCAATTTAAACATTAACGATTATACCACACTCCTTTTCGTTATACAAATTTTAATACAGGTGTTTTCCATTTTTAGAGATTAGAAAAAGCGTGTTCCATTCATCATAAAATATTCCAGGCAAGTCTCAGGACAAGTCGCTGATTCACTTTTTTTCATATGAAGAGAGTCAGTTTGACTAGATTAACGCATCATATTGATAAAATTATGTGCAAGCAAGGTATAATTGACAAAAAAAGAAGAAAATCAGTCGAGACTGTTGAAAAAAAATAATTTAATGTTAAAATAAATAGTTAGATAGTTAAATTAATGTAAAAGAAATAGACAGAAAGGAATATGTAAGTGAAAAAAAACATCTTATCCCTATTTAAAAAACACGGATACCTCGTGATCAGTTTTATCGTCTTCTTCTTATTCGACTTTGTTTTGCGCAATGCTTTTATCGAATACAGTATTGTGGACATGTACAATCCTTTTACTTTATGCTGTGTACTGATCTGGTGCTTTATCCTGACACTAATTGCCTCTTTACTACCTAAGATCTTTCTCAAACGCATTTATTTAATTGCGATGGGGATCCTTTCTTTAGTATTGCTCTATGGTCAAACAATCTACTTTAATCTCTTCTACAAGTTTTTCTCCTTTGCGGATCTAAGTCTGGCAGAGGAAGGACTCCAATATGCAGATTTATCTTATTTTACCCTACCCATAAAGATCATTGCCGGTGGCTTGATCCTGATGGCGGCATTGATCTTAGCCTGCTTTTTAATGCAGAAAGAGGAAAAACGGAAGATTCGTCATGGTATTTCTGCAGTTCTCGGCTTAGGTATCGCCGGATGTCTAGGCGGCTATTATCTGAACTATCCTGAATCCGTCGATGCCAGCCTGTGGAATGCCTCTACCTCCCCGTCGTATGTTTATGAAAGCTACAACGATACGACAAAAGCATTGCTGATGAGCGGTTCGTATCAATACACTTTTAAAAACTTAGCCATGACCTATCTGCCAATTAACCAGTTAGCCAATCAGGATCTAGTTAATCAGGTAGATGAATTTGTTGAAAGTACTGAGCCCGAATATTCGGATAATGCCATGACCGGTATTTTTGAAGGGAAGAATCTGATCCTGATTCAGCTAGAGAACATCGATCAATGGATGATCACTGAACAAAATATGCCAACGCTCTATCGACTCAGAGAAGAAGGCATCAATTTTGTCAATCATTATTCCGCTTCCTTCTCAACCGGACGTACCTTTAATACAGAGTATATTGCTAATACCGGATTTGTTCCACCGCTTAACGGAACTGCTCCTTCATACATTTTCAGCCAAAATAGCTATCCTTTATCACTCGCCAATCAATTTAAAAATGCGGGCTACACCGTCAATTCTTACCACAGTAACGGAGGACAGATCTACAATCGTCAGGCGGTTCACCAGGCCTTTGGCTATGAAAAATATCATAATTTTGAAGATATGAACATGGAGGACTACACCATGGATAGCCAAATGATCAATGGTTATGATGTGATCATGCATGATGAACTTTTCATGGATTTCATCATTACTTACAGTGGTCACGGACCATTCTTTCCTGAAATCAATGCCTGTGCGGCCCATTTAGAAGAAGTCAGCGAAGTAGAAACGATCCAGGATGACACATACTTATGCGGTATGGCTCAGGCGAAAGAAACAGAGTTATTTATCGAAGAATTAATTCAGCGAATGACAGAAGATGGTTCAATTGAAGACACTGTCCTGATTTTCTATACTGACCATTATGCTTACGGAACCATTGATTCAGAATTAGAAGAACAATTAAAAGGAACAACTGATGCCAACTTATTATTCAATACACCTTTCTTTATCTGGTCTAGTGATATTGAACCAAGGGAAGTGACAAAATATACCAGCACCGTAGATATCCTGCCAACCATTCTTAATCTATTTGGCATTTCTACAGACAATCGCTATTATGCAGGCAGGGATATCTTCCAAGTTGAGGATAATGGATATGTATGTTTCGCCGATGGTTCCTATTATGATAGTGAAGTTTATTACATTGGTGGAACAGATATGACCGTCTCTGAAGAAGTTCAGGAAAGAATCAAACGTTTTTGGGATAAGCTTGATTTAAACTGGGCCATCTTAAAAACGGATTACTTTAGTAATCATGATGTTTAAATAAAACATACTGCCATCAATAAAACTGTATGCATCCATTTGACGGGTCACACTTTAAGTGAGTGACCCGTTTTTTTCGGCACAAAAGAATCGCTGAACATCTCCTCTGGTTGACAAAAGCAATCACGTCCCAGCTATCATGATCTCATAAAAAGGGGACATCACATTTATTTGATGTCCCTCTCTATCACTAACGATGGTGACGTATGATCCATTTATTGACTTCTACTAAAATTAAAGGCAATAAGGATAATAGAACCACTACCCCCCACTGTGATAAGCTCAATAACGATAATGAGAAAAATGCGCGGACGGATGGCACGCCTAAGACCACGACCAGAATCAAGGCTGAAGCCAGCATCGCTAAAAACAACCAGATATTATGTCCATTTCCACTAGTAAAGATAGATTCCGTATTTGAACGCTGATTCAATGCATGAAATAGCTGAGAAATGGCTAGGACACAAAATGCCATGGTCATGCCGGCACTATAGTCATCCTGATAAAGACCGTATAAATAAGCAAGGATCGTCGCTAAAGTGATAAAACAGCCATGCTTGATCACACGTTGTACCAACCCTTTTTCAAATAAGCTATTGGATTTGACCGGCTGATGACGCATGATGTTCTTACTGGCTGGATCAACCCCTAAAGCTAAGGCCGGCAAAGTATCGGTTGCCAGGTTGATCAACAGTACATGGACGGCCAGGATAGGTGCCTGCCAATTTAATAATGTGGCAATAAATAACGTCAGTATCTCAGCGATATTTCCTGCCAATAGGAATTGAATGACCTTTTGGATATTTCGATAGACCCTGCGTCCTTCGCGAATGGCATACTCTATCGTTGTGAAATTATCATCCATCAAGATCATATCTGCCGAATCTTTAGCGACATCGGTACCGGTCTTCCCCATGGCAATTCCAATATCAGCCGCTTTCAGAGCCGGTGAATCATTGACGCCATCGCCTGTCATAGCGGCAATCTCCCCAACACGTTTCAATGATAAAATGATACGCAGTTTATCACTTGGAGAGACCCGGGCAAAAACAGCCACATTAGAAACCACCGCATCCAGCTGCTCATCCGTCATCCGATCTAGCTCAGTCCCGGAAATAATCAGATTGCCTTCCTGATAGAGATGTAATTGACGTGCAATCGCTAAGGCTGTCGACTGATGATCACCGGTGATCATCACGACACGAATCCCTGCCTGATGGCAAGTTTCAATGGCTTCAATAACCTCTGTTCTTGGTGGATCAATCATGCCAGACATTCCTAAATAGATGAGATCAGCTTCCACATCCGCATCATCCTCATCCGGGATCTGATCCAATTCACGCATCGCATAACCTAAGACGCGCAGCGCCTGCCCGGACATATCCTCACTTTGTGCAAGGATCAACTGGCGATCTGTTTCTTGCATTTCCACGATCTGATTTCCTTCTAAACGCCAGCGGCACAATGCCAGCAATCCATCCACAGCGCCCTTGGTATAAACGATCCAACGGTCATCCATCCGGTGAACCGTACTCATGCGTTTGCGATCAGAATCAAATGCCTGTTCATATACCTTGGGATAGTGTTCCGCCATCTGCTCCGGATCAAAGCCGCAGGTCATGCCCAGATGCAAGAGCGCTCCTTCGGTTGGATCGCCCAGCACCTCACCGGGATGATCTGGATCCAGACTCGCATTATTACATAAGATGGCCGCCTGCAGCAGATGCCGACAGGCAGGAGTTTGCGTATTGGTTTCTTGAAGCGAAGTATAGGGCTTGATCCCTATCGCCAGATGCGTCACCGTCATCTTATTTTGCGTCAATGTGCCTGTCTTATCACAACAGATCACACTGGCGCTGCCTAAGGTTTCCACAGCCGGTAGCTGACGCACTAAGGCATGCTGTTTGGCCATCCGCTGAACGCCCAATGCCATGACAATCGTTGCAGTGGCTGGTAAGCCTTCCGGAATGATTGAGATAGCTAAAGAAATCGCGGTCATCAAAAGAGGTACCAATGGTTTCTCATAAAGGTAACCAATGATAAACATGACAATACATACGCCTATGCCGACCACACTCAACGTTTTCCCTACTGAATTCAATTTACGTTTTAATGGGGTATCCAGCTCATCCTGTTCCTCCAGCAAATGGGCGATATGACCAACTTCTGTAGCCATGCCTGTTGCAACGACAATGCCTTCCCCATTACCATTGGTCACGATGGAAGACGTGTAAGCCATGTTTAAGCGATCCCCCAGAACTGTCTGACTGTCACATACATGATCGGCATCCTTATGCACGGGTACAGATTCACCCGTCAGGCTCGCTTCCTGAATTTGCAGCTGATGGCTTTCCACCAGGCGTAGATCCGCCGGTACAATGCTCCCTGCTTCAATAAATACAACATCTCCAACAACCAGATCCTCAGCTGGAATATGACTTTTTTCTCCTTCGCGAAGGCATAATGCCATCGGTGCACTCATATTCTTTAAGGCTTCCATCGCATCCATGGCCTTTTTCTCCTGCACGATCCCAATGATGGCATCAACAGCAATAATGATCAAAATGACAATGGCTTCGGTCCATTCATTTAAGACCATTGACAAGATGGCTGCTGCAATCAAGATCAGCACCATCACATCGGAGAGCTGTTCAACTAACATTTTCCATATCGTCTTTTTAGGCTTTTGGCGCAGGCGATTTTTGCCATTTCGCTCTAAACGAGCCAAGGCCACGTCATCACTCAATCCTTCTGCACTGGTCTGGTATTTCTCGTATATTGCCGATATCGACAACGAATAGTCATCCGTTTCTTGTCTCTTCATTCTTCATCTTTCCTTTCTTCATACGCTATTCATAAAGATGAAGGACCTATAAACGTAAATTAAACCTTGGCGCTAGCCAAAAAAGGCATAGTCCTACACTATACCCCCTAAACCAACTGACAAATATTCTTATCCAATCATTCAACGACACGTAACAGCATTCTCGCGGGTGATCATCCATTTTTCCTCAACTCCTCCATGTATGATGACTACATCATACCATAACCTAATAAGCGTTACAAGAGAAAACGCTTTCTTTTTTTGGAATAGACAAATAGACAAATAAGTAAATTGTTTCTTTTTGTATTTCACAAATCCATGATTTCTCATTTTCAAAAACGGAAAATACAAAGCTTTTTCAATCAGAAAATGCTATTTTGACATAAAGGAGATGAAACAAATGAGTTTTAAAAAGGATTTCTTATGGGGCGGCGCAACCGCTGCCAACCAATGCGAAGGAGCCTGGAATGAAGATGGCAAAGGACCGAACACAGCTGATGTCATGACAGCCGGTTCTTATCAAAAAGAAAGAGTCAATACGCTTACCGTTAAAGAAGGTATTTACTACCCTAGCCACAAAGCCATTGATCATTACCATCATTTCAAAGAGGATATTGCCCTATTTGCGGAAATGGGCTTTAAGTGTTATCGTTTATCCATCAACTGGGCCAGAATCTATCCAAATGGAATCGATGACGAACCTAATGAAGCCGGCTTAGCACACTATGATGCTGTTTTTGATGAATGTCTGAAATATGGTATTCAGCCTGTCGTTACACTCTCTCATTACGAAACCCCTTTAGCCCTCTATGAAAAATTTGGTGGCTGGAAAGATCGTCACTGTGTGGATGCATTTGTCAAATATGCGACCACGGTCATGGAACGCTATAAAGGAAAAGTCAAATACTGGATGACCTTTAACGAGATCAACTGTATGTCTATGAGCAGCTGGAATGCCGGGGCCATCATCGAAACCGATGAAGCCACACGCATGATTGCCGCTTATCATCAGTTTGTCGCCAGTGCTATGGTTGTGAAGGCTGGTCATGAGATCGATCCTGAAAACAAGATCGGGATGATGTACGGTGGATTATTCTCCTATGCGAGTACTTGTAATCCAGACGATGTCATGGCCAATATTGAAAACATGAATTCTGCGTTGTTCTACTGCGATGTTATGTGTCGTGGTTACTATCCTGCTTATAAACTTAAAGAACTGGAAAGAAATCACATTCAATTACCGATTATGCCAGGCGATGATGTCATCCTGAAAGAAGGAAAAGTAGACTATTTAGCCTACAGCTATTATATGTCTTTAGTTGCCGGTGCCAAGACCGAAGGCATGAGCACCGCTAAAGGAAACCTCTACACAGGTTACACCAATCCTTATTTAAAGACAACGGATTGGGGCTGGCAGATTGATCCGGTCGG
This sequence comes from Clostridiales bacterium CHKCI006, assembly GCA_900018345.1. Lineage (GTDB taxonomy): Bacteria > Bacillota_I > Bacilli_A > Erysipelotrichales > Coprobacillaceae > Fimiplasma > Fimiplasma intestinipullorum. The sequence goes on along the minus strand of FCNA01000157.1, from coordinate 4,469 downwards.
GTTACGTATCTCCCTCAACCTCTTATATGATCGCTATCAATTACCTTTATTCATCGTGGAAAATGGTCTTGGTGCTGTGGATCAGGTGGAAGCAGATGGTGCGATCAACGATGATTACCGTATCGACTACATGCGTGATCACATTCGCGAGATGAAAAAAGCCGTTGAGATCGATGGTGTGGATCTGATGGGCTACACCCCTTGGGGCTGCATCGATCTGGTTTCCGCCGGTACAGGCGAAATGAAAAAACGTTACGGCTTCATCTACGTCGATGTTGATGATGAAGGTCATGGTACATTCAAGCGCACAAAGAAAAAGTCCTTCAACTGGTACAAACATGTCATTGAAACCAATGGTGAAGAACTCTAAGAGATCCCGCATGGGATCTTTTTTATGAGAAAAGATCTAAAAAGAAGAAATGTGTCTCAATTTCCTGCTCCTGGCTGCTGCATAAATCCGTGATCAGCTCACCACTGATCTCCTTGCCGTCACCATCTCCTAAAGTCAGGTAGATCGTATGGTTGCGATACGACATCGGATAAGAACTATGATCCAATTGATCCAAGATCGCCTGTTCATAATACTGCTCGTCCAGTCCGTCCACCAGTTCTTTAAAAGAGACCAGCAGATCGTTTTTCGCCTGATATAAATTCACACGATTCTGACTGTCACCGATAATATGATAGCGATATTCCCAGCTAGATGCTTCGGCTTTCATATTGAAACAAAACAGACTCAAAATAATGAGCATAAGTATTTTCTTTGACATTTCGCATCACCTCTAGCTAAAGTATGAACCATTTGCTGCCAGTTTATGCCAGCCAGTATAAAAAATATTCATGACGCGAATGTTGAAAAAAACCTAATTTGCGAATGAGTCGGATCGATGCCTGATTCTCAGGCAGGATCACCGCTCTAAAAAAGCGAATATGATAATCGTCATGCAAACAGCCAAGCAGATGGGACATTACCTCATAGGCATAGCCCTGTTTCCAGTAGCTTGAATCCAACGTATAACCAATGAAGCAGCCTGCTTCTGTCTGATCAAAAAAGACATCCCCGATCATTTCTCCAGATTTTAAACAGATAGCCAGCTGAAAAGTCCCGCCCTGTCCATAAAAAAGGCGATTTTGATAATAGCTGACCGCCTGCTTGGCATCTTCCAACTGATAATTCTTCCAGGACTGAAATCTTTCGACTTCAGGTTTAGAACGATATTCATATAGACGCCTGACATCTTCGGGTTGAAAATAGCGCAGGATCAAACGTTCCGTTTCTAAAAAAAGCATTGGCATCCCCTCTACCCTATTTCATGCATCAACATTCATGCATGACACCATTTTTGCATAGAAGATTGCCGATAGTCCATGAAAAAAAACCAGGAGGACCTGGTTTTCCGATTATTTGTGGTTATCGATTTTTGGCATGCCATGATAGATGAATAACATGCGATCTTTACCATTCATATCCTTGAGGATCACAAAATCATCTTCAGGGAAATAGTGGCGCACTTCTTTTTCCATTGCCTCTCTTTGATCATAACCCATTTCAAAAGCCAGGATTGCACGATCTTTTAATACCTTGGAAGCAGACTGGAAGATCTGGCGATAAAAATACAGACCGTCCTGCCCACCAAAGAGCGCCACATGTGGTTCATTATCCTTAACCACGTGTTCAATCTCCTGATTAACCGGGATATAAGGTGGATTGGAAACAAAGATATCAAATTTTAAGCCCTTCTCAATCAACGGTGCCAGCATATCTCCCTGCATAAAAGTCACCTCTGCGCCTAAACGCTGCGCATTCTCTCTGGCAACCTCCAAGGCTTCTTCAGAAATATCGGTAGCATAGACCCGCAAACGACTTTCCTCGCGTTCAAGTGAGATTGCGATAGCCCCGCTGCCGGTTCCGACATCGACAAGATCGAGTGGCTGATCGCCATCAAAATAGTCATCAATATGATAGAGGATATTCTCAACCAATTCTTCTGTTTCATAGCGCGGAATCAGCACCTTATCATTCACGACAAAGTCACGTCCAAAAAAAGTTTCGACACCCTTAATATATTGAACGGGATATCCCTGCATATAGAGATCCATTGCTTCTTCAAACTGCGCCAATAAATCTGCATCGACTTCCTCATCCATCATCAGATAGAGCTGATGGGGTTCTTTATGTGCAAAATGATAAAACAGTACTTTCGGTACGTTGGAATCACGGTCCTTTTCAGCCAGACGGTTTTCGTACTGACGAATGACCTGACGATACGTCGGCATTAATGCTCAGCCAGCATCTTTAAACGCTGGTCCTCGTTCATCAAAGCATCAATGATCGGCTCTAAATGACCTTCCATGATACGATCAAGCTGCTGTAAGGTCAAACCAATACGATGGTCAGTGACACGATTCTGCGGATAATTGTAGGTTCTGATTTTTTCACTACGATCCCCGCTGCCAATTTTTGTTCGACGCTCAGCACCCATTTTTTCTTCCTGCTCACGCGTGATGGCTTCATAAACACGTGCTCTTAAAGCGCGCATCGCTTTATCACGGTTATCATGCTGGCTGCGTCCATCCTGGCTGCTGGCAACGATACCCGTTGGAATATGTGTGATTCGGACAGCAGAATCCGTCTTATTAATATGCTGTCCACCGGCACCGCTCGCACGATAAGTATCGATTCTTAAATCATTGGGATTGATTTCCACATCGACTTCTTCTACTTCCGGCATGACCAGCACCGTTGCCGTTGACGTATGGACACGCCCCTGTGTCTCTGTCTTTGGTACACGCTGAACACGATGTGCACCGGATTCAAACTTAAGTTTCGAATAAGCGCCTTCTCCTTTGATCATAAAAGAAACTAATGAGAAACCACCGGCTTCTGATTCATTGGCATCCAGCATCTCTATTTTGAATCCTTGGGACTCACAATATTTCGAATACATGCGGAACAGATCCCCGGCAAAAATATTGCCTTCATCGCCACCTGCAGCACCCCGAATCTCCATGATGACGTTCTTGTTGTCATTTGGATCTTTAGGAATCAATTCAATATGAAGCTTTTGCTCCACCTCTGCCAATCTCTCTTTTAGCTCAACGACTTCCATCTCAGCCATCTCAATGATCTCCGCATCATCGGTGCTTTCTAAAAGCGACTGATTATCTTTGATTTCCTGATCCAATTTCTGATATTCCTTATAAAGGTCATAGGCATCCTGCAAGGTCGCCTGTTCTTTACTGGCCTCTGTCATTTTTTTGATATCATTCGCAATGGAAGGATCCATCAGGACCTGTGATAATTCATCGTAACGTTTTACAATCGTCTCTAAACGTTCAAGCATACTTTGATCCATATATTAACCCCCTTACAAGTTTTCATAAGCCACTCTATTATAATATAGATACCCGCCAAGATACAAGCAAAATATAATATTTGCCCATTTTTACATCGCTTTTAGCTGATGAATCCCTTATAATATAAAAAGAGAAGGTGAACGAAATGAACATTGAAATTTTATCCCCGCAAAGAAAAATGGCCATCGCCCGCGCTGTTCTCGAAGCACTGCCTGATTGGTTTGGCATCGAAGAGGCCAGAGAAACTTATATTCAGGAAACCCAGTCCGAGACTGTATTCGCAAATATCCAAGGCGAACAGGTCAACGGGTTTTGCGCTTTAAAGCCAACCAGTCCGGATACGCTCGAAATAGCTGTGATTGGGGTGCAACCCTCGCTCCATCGTCATGGCATCGGCGCTTCTCTGATCAAAGCAGCATCCCAATATGCCATTGCCAATCACTATGCACTGCTCCAAGTGAAGACCATCGAAAGTGGTTACTATGAGAGCTATGATAAGACAAACCGCTTTTATACAAGCATGGGTTTTAAGAAACTGGAGGTTTTCCCAGACCTATGGTCGCCACACCATCCCTGTCAAATCTATGTTCTTCCACTTTGACAAAAAAACAGAGACCTCGCCAAGCCTCTGTTTTTTTCATCTATTTTTTTGGGAGAAAAAATATGATTCATTTAGACTACGCTTATATCGTATCAAGTCAATATGAATTTTATGTGAATCATTTTCTTTTTTCTCATTTTTTTGACAAAAAAAATGGCGGAGAGTACGAGATTCGAACTCGTGGTAGCTTGCACTACACAGCCTTTCCAAGACTGCACCTTAAGCCGCTCGGACAACTCTCCGTGACTATTTAATCTTAACAAAATTTATGAGATTAGTCAAATACTTTTTTATTCAAGCGCTAAAAAGACGTTACTATTCACCGATAAAGAAGGTAAATAACCTTAGATAAAAAAGAGTACAGAAAAGAGAACGCTTAGTTAGCAAGGATTTCGGCTAACCTGTTCAAAGCGCTCTCTTTATTCTGTAATGATGTTTGTATGATACTTGTGATGCCCGCATATGCATCGGCGCCAGCTTTTGTTACGAATTGTCCCGATACATTCTTTTT
>FCNA01000158.1 GCA_900018345.1 Clostridiales bacterium CHKCI006 | reverse complement strand
AAAAGACGCTCAAGAAGATCTGGTAGTGATAGCATGATGGACACACCTGTTCCCATCCCGAACACAGAAGTTAAGCATCATCACGGCGACAATAGTGCTACGGTGCGAAGATAGCTAGCTGCCAGGTCTTTTTATTTTGTTTATATTCATATTGCTCATAGAAATGAAAAACGGCTAGACAAAGGTCTAGCTGTTTGCTTATAAAAAAAATGAGAGAAGCGTGGCAATGACAAAGCCGGACAGGATATCCAATGGACGATGAATGCCGCTGATAATTCTTGTTAGGCCAATAATGATCGCTAATAAAAATAATAAGATACCTGCATAGAGATTCAATCTTGCGATGGCATAGCTGATGATAAATGCGCTGGTCGTATGTTTGCTTGGAAAGGTACTTGAATCCTCGTGTGCGAGCAATGGTTCAAATCCGAATTGAATAAAGGGACGTGGAATATAAAATGTCTTTCTAAGAATGGTAACGATCAGGATCGCACATAGCGGAATGCCTAAATACGTCCATAGGTATGGAGACCTGGAAAAAACACAGTCAAGTGTGCCTAGCGCATAGGCGATCATCACTGGGATCGGGCTGTATTTGGTAAGCCATTGCATGGCCTTTTTGCGTTTGGGATTGTTTGAAAAGAATTGGATCAGATAAAGGTAATGTCTTTTTTTCATTGCATACATCCTTTCTATTCTATTCTTGATGATAACATAGATTATCTGAGAAAATAAGAAAAACTTGCATTTTGGGTGGTTTTTCTTTACAATGAGAGAAGAGTAAAAAAGAGGAGTGTTATTATGCCATTAACAGCAGGAATTGTGGGATTGCCTAATGTCGGCAAATCAACTTTATTTAATGCTATTACAAATTCTCAGGTGGAAGCAGCTAACTACCCTTTTGCGACAATTGATCCAAATGTTGGGGTGGTTGAGGTACATGATCCTAGAGTTGATAAATTAGTTGAAATTTTTAAACCTAAGCGTACCATTTATACGACTTTCGAATTTACGGATATTGCCGGTCTGGTACGCGGTGCCAGCAAAGGAGAAGGTTTAGGGAATAAGTTCTTAGCGAACATTCGTGAGACCGATGCCATCTGTGAAGTGGTTCGTTGTTTTAAAAACAGTGATATCACGCACGTTGAAGGCAGCATTGATCCTATCAGAGACGTAGAAACCATTAATATTGAGCTTGTTTTCGCTGATTTAGATACAGTCGATAAACGTATCGGAAAGATTGAAAAGAAGGCTCAGACGGGCGATAAGGACTCAAAAATCGAACTTGAGATCTTACAGCGTATTAAAGAAACGTTGGAACAGGAAAAACCAATCCGCACCATGGATTTTACGAAGGAAGAAATGGTGATCGTTCGTCAATTTAACTTCCTGACGATCAAACCATTGATCTATGTGGCGAATATGGGTGAAGAGGATATTACCAATCCTGAAGGCAATGAATATTATGTCGCCTTGAAGAATTATGCGGATAAGGAAGGCAGTCAGGTTGTCCCTATCAGTGCACAGATTGAGAGCGAACTAGCTGGATTAGAACCTGAAGATCGCGCTGTATTCATGGAAGATCTGGGCTTAGAAGTGAGTGGTCTGGATCAGTTGATCCATGCGGCTTATGCTTTACTGGGATTAAAGACGTTCTTTACAGTTGGATCAGACGAAGTACGTGCCTGGACGTTTAAAGATGGAATGACAGCACCAGAGATGGCAGGGATTATTCATACCGACTTCCAGAAAGGCTTTATTAAGGCCGAAACCTATAGTTATGATGATTTGATGACTTATGGTAGCGAACAGGCTTGTCATGAAGCGGGTAAAGTTCGTCAGGAAGGCAAGAGCTACGTTGGTCAGGATGGCGACATCATGTTCTTTAAGTTTAATCGTTAAATGAAAAACCTGGGATAGCCAGGTTTTTTGTCTATTCAACCGGCAGTTGAGTTAATCTTAACAATCAGTTGGAGAATGTAACGGAAGGTTGTTAGGAAAGAGACTGAAAATTGGTTATAATAAAGGGCAGAAAGGGAGGCATGTTTGATGCAAACGATTGGAGAAAAGATTTCAGAGTTAAGAAAGGGAAAGAAAATGACACAGGAGCAGTTGGCTGAGATCATGCATGTATCCAGTCAGGCAGTGTCTAAATGGGAGAATGATCTAAGTATTCCGGATCTGCCTATTTTGGTACAGCTGGCGGATTATTTCCAGGTTTCCCTGGACGAGATTGTACGTCCACAAAAAGAGCAGCCTGTGCGCTATGTGGATCAGGTCACTAAAAAACCAATGGAACAGATGACACTGCATATTTATGTTTTGTCCAGTGATGGTGATAAGGTCAAGATCAATTTACCGATGGGACTAGTCAAGGTGGCTATTGAAACGGGCATGAAAATGCCAAATATGGGTGGTAATGAATCACTCAAAGAGATTGATTTTGAACAGATTTATGCCATGGTTGAAAGTGGATTGATTGGTAAAATTGTAGAAATCGAGTCATCCGATGGTGATACAGTAGAAATCGTGGTGGATTAAGATGCGCATTTATGTGAGGATTAAGAAAATGCCCATTTTTATCTATGTCCCTAATCGATTCGCTTTTAAGTATCTCAGTCATCAGGATGAACAATATGCCAAGCTCTGGAAAGCACTGGGAAGATCCTTACGACACTATCGTGGTTATACCTTTTTAGAGGTTGATTGTCCTGATGATGATGTACATGTACGTATCGAATTTTAGATGAATGCAAACCCCAACAGTATAAAAGTGATAAAAAATTGTAATAATAATAAAAAAGTGTTATACTGAGAGAGTCATCGAAATGGTGACGCGAAGGGGGTAAAAAAATGAATACCAAAACGATTGACTGGGCGAACCTGGGATTTCAATATATACAGACAGAGAAACGTTATATTTCTCATTTTCGGAATGGTGAGTGGGATGAAGGTGTATTAAGCACAGACGGAAATGTGGTTATCAGCGAAAGTGCCGGTGTGCTGCAATATGCACAGACCTGTTTTGAAGGCTTAAAGGTCTATCGCTTAGAGGATGGACGTATTGTGGCATTTCGTCCTGATCTGAATGCTGAGCGTATGGTAGATTCGGCTAAACAACTTGAGATGCCGCCTTTTCCGAAAGAGCGTTTTTTAGATGCTGTTCGGCAGGTTGTCTTAGCCAATCTGGATTATATCCCACCTTACGGAACGGGAGCAAGCCTCTATTTAAGACCGGTCATGTTTGGCAGCAGTGCGGTGCTGGGTGTGAAGCCTGCAACAGAATATGAATTTCGGCTTTTTGCCAGTCCGGTGGGTCCTTACTTTAAAGACGGGGTCAAACCATTGACCCTGCGTGTCACGGACTACGACCGGGCAGCACCACATGGTACCGGCCATGTCAAAGCGGGATTGAATTATGCCATGAGCATGCGGGCCATTACTGAAGCGCATGCTTTGGGCTATGATGAAAACATGTATTTAGATGCAGCGACGCGTACTAAAGTAGAGGAAGCCGGGGGAGCTAACTTTATCTTTGTGACCAAAGATCAGCATATTGTCACACCACGATCTAGCAGCATTCTGCCTTCCATTACTCGTCGTTCAATCATGACGATTGCCAGGGAATATCTGCATCTAGAGACAGAAGAGAGAGAAGTGGATCTTGATGAAGTTGCGGATTTTGCGGAATGCGGTTTATGTGGCACAGCGGCGGTTATTTCCCCGGTAGGCAGACTGGTGGATCATGAGCGGACCATTGATTTTCCATCCGGTATGGAGCAAATGGGACCAATCACCCAGCAGCTATATGACACACTTACTGCCATCCAGCATGGTCGTCTTCCTGCACCGGAAGGCTGGCTTTATGAAATCAAGGAACAATGAGAAGTATAATCGATAGCCTTAATGGGCCACTACGAAGCTTATTGCGTAGTGGCCCATTAGTTGTACATTTGATTGAAAAATAAATACTAGAAAAGTTTCTAAGACGAAAGTGCTTTGTGCACATTTGTTTTCGAACATCAAGTTTATAGTACAGATATGCGCTTTGGGTTCGGTTATGAGTGCTAGTTTGATGAGGACGGGATTTGCTTATCTTATTATGATGGTGACAGTGCAAGATCCCCTGCACATATTGATAGATTACAGCGGTAATTATGAAGAAATCAAAGTGAAGTTAAATGAGAAATATGATGTGTTAAAAGAGCAGTTTAGACTCGTTAATTTCAGAATGACGGACAGCAAGATGTAACGTTTGTTGCTTTTATGAAAATAATCATTCATCTGTTTAGTATGTAAGAAAAGCTTCAATCACTATGCTTAGGAATCAAGTGCGGTTTATTCTTATGATGGGATGATCCCGTTTAACAGTTCAATAAACTGAAAGGAGAATTGTATTGATGGAAACAATGTAATTCTCCTTTTTTGCGCAGTTGAAAAATGTTGTATGGGAGCCTTCTATAAAATATTTTTGATTTTTTTCTCAGAAATTTTGATTCGTGAAAATTCTAATTTAGAAGCGTCATCCAATTTTGCATATAGCTGACTGTTATCATCAATAGCTTGATAGATTAAAGCGTGCTAGTTCATCTATGATCTCATCGATATTATCAGAAGATACGATTTTAAAAATGTAACTATTGCAGTCATAGTCGTAGACCAAAGAATCGATATCAACCATTTGATAGCTGCATTTGTATCCATGAGCTAAACGGCCATTCAAATTCCTGTAAGACTTATTATACTTATTTGTAAAAAAAGTATAAATATTGAATAATATATTGATACCTAAAGGCTACAATAGTAAACTGAAAGTAGAATATAAGGGCTTACATCGTATGCTTTTATTAAAATGGTAGTACGATCAATCAAAAAGCAAGAATTTCTAGTATGAATTCTAGTTATAGTGTTCATGTTAATGTATACGCAACTTACTGTGCAATCAATGTTAATACAGTGCAGATGACAGGAGCATATGGAAACTACGCAATCAGCGATCCTAAGGTAAGGATATGGAGTCAACAAGTTGATATTTACCACCAGCATCAACAATTACAACTTACAACTTTAGCAATGTGGGGCGCTGAGTCTATTTAGGAAATTGGTAGACAAAATAAAAATCGTACTTGGACATTTGAATTGAATGATCAGCACTGCACGCAATGACGTTCCATTTGACGAAAAGAACCTACCGTCAGCAGAGTAAATAAACAATTCCTATAACTTTTACATGCTTTCCGTTTTTTCTCACTGATATTGAAAGGTGGTGTCTATCATGAAGAAAAATATTGGACTGTTCATATTGACGAGCTTGATACTCATCGTTCTTAGCTGGTGTGGTGACTGGAGTTCAGCCTATCACTCCGAACTATCCTATCAGGCAATCTATGACATTCGTTATCTCTATGCTTTGTTGGTGGGAATTGCTCTTTTGATATGCTTAAGGCTGTCGATCGCGCTATCAACGATGATGATTTCGCTGGTAATCAGTGGTCTTATTTGCATACCATGGATTGGAAGTTGGACGTATCCAGCCAGCCTATTTCTAGGACTGGGAATTTATCAGCGCTTCTCTTTCACTTTCAATGATAGGGCAGTCTGGATTTCGGTCTTAGTCATCCTTCTTCTCAACGGTCTATGTGAGTATTATGCTGCCGTGCTGCCAACCTACTGGCTGATGGATCCGCAAAGGATACCGCCTACAGCCGCACAGCTCTTTTTACTAAGTCGTGGCTTACGCATGGTAGGAATGCTTTTCTGTGGCTATGCTGTTGGTCTGTTTCGAAAGGTGTTTTCAACAAGCGTTCTTCCTGCTTTGGGATTGTTCATTGCAAGTCTGATTTTGGGAGAAGCATTACGTGGTGTGGTAATGAGATCATCTTTCTTCTTTGCTACAGCTGGCAGGGAAGTATCGCTCTGGCACTGGCTTTATTATTAGATCGTCTTTTAGATGCATTAAGACTTCGACACGTCAAAGGAAACCGAGCTTGAGGCGGTTTCCTTTTTGCAGAAAATATGTACGTGTTTTAATTAAATGAGGTCTATTTGTTTTTTTGATAAGTATGGAGTAAATAATCAAGGATCAGTTGCTTTTTTGATTATGCTTATTAACTATATTAAAGGGATTTAAAGTTAGTTGGTCTATATGGTTGGAGAGAACTACTTATCTATTGGATTTGGAAGTGATTTAGTGAATTTTATGACTTGACAAAAGCATTAGGCATGTTTATAATGTTTGACGTATAAAAGAAAAAGCGTTGAAAAGATGAGTAGTTTTGGATAGACTTATAGAGAGCTTTGGATGGTGGAAGCAAAGCAGCCCTAACAAAATGAAAAAAGCCTTGGAGCTTCATTACAAGCCTGTTGTCAGGGGATCTAATGACGTATGCTTGCGTTAAAAGCTAGAGTATGATGGTACTCGATGAGGTTTTCTAAGTGATTAGAAGACGAAACCAGGGTGGTAACACGTGATCTCTCGTCCCTAGATGGATGGGAGTTTTTTTATGGAAAAATAAAGAAGGGAGAACAGTATGGAAGAAAGACATTTTAGTGAGCAGGAACTGGTCAGAAGAGAAAAGCTGGATTTCTTAAGAGAAAGAGGCATTGATCCATTTGGTCAGCGTTTTGATGTGACGCACTTTTCTAGTGAGATCAAGGAAAAGTATGCGGGCAAAACACACGAAGAATTAGAAGAGATGAATGTAGAAGTGCGCATTGCCGGACGTATCATGACAAAGCGCCGTAAGGGAAAAGTCTGCTTCATGCATATTCAGGATCGCGATGGACAGATTCAGATCTATGTCCGTAAAGATGTCATCGGCGAAGAGGATTATGAGGTCCTGATCAAAGGTGATATCGGTGATATCATCGGTGTTGAAGGAACGGTCTTTGTCACCAATACGGGTGAGTTATCTGTCAAGGCTTCTAAGTATGTACATTTAACCAAAGCCTTACGTCCATTACCAGAAAAATTCCATGGTTTAAGTGATATCGAGGAACGTTATCGTCGTCGTTACGTGGATTTGATCATGAATGAAAATTCTCGTAAGATTGCTTTCACACGTCCAAAGATCATTCGTTCCATCCAGCAATATTTGGATTCCAGAGGATACGTCGAAGTTGAAACACCTGTCTTAAATCCGATCTTAGGTGGGGCAGCTGCTAGACCATTCATTACGCATCACAACACTTTAGATGTGGACTTCTATTTGCGTATTGCGACAGAATTATCGCTGAAGCGTCTAATTGTCGGCGGAATGGATGCGGTTTATGAGATCGGTCGTTTGTTCCGTAATGAAGGAATGGATAGAACACATAATCCAGAATTCACAACGATCGAAGTTTATAAAGCTTTCAGTGACCTTGAAGGAATGATGGATCTGACGGAAGGCATCATTTCCAATGCAGCAATGGAAGTTTGCGGAACTTATGATTTAGAGTATAAGGGGCATCACATTTCTTTAGCCCCAGGCTTTAAGCGTATTTCGATGACGGATGCCATCAAAGAAAAGACGGGCATCGATTTTGCGAGTGAGATGAGCTTTGAAGATGCGAAGAAATTAGCTGAAGAACATGATATTGAAATCGAAGCTCATTTTGGTTATGGCCATATCATCAACGCTTTCTTCGAAAAATATGTGGAAGAAACAATCGTGGATCCAACTTTTGTATATGGACATCCAATCGAAATCTCTCCATTAGCTAAGAAAAACTTAGAGGATCCTCGTTTCACTCAGCGTTTTGAGTTATTCATCTGCGGTAATGAGTACGCGAACGCATTTACTGAGTTAAATGACCCAATCGATCAGTATGAACGTTTTGCGAATCAGTTGAAAGAAAAAGAATTGGGTAACGATGAAGCCAATGAAATGGATCTGGATTACGTTGAAGCGCTGGAATACGGTTTACCACCAACCGGCGGTATGGGTATGGGTATCGATCGACTGGTGATGTTGTTAACGGGTCAGGAAAGTATCCAGGAAGTCATCCTCTTCCCTCAGATGAGACCAAGAAATAAATAAAATTGCTTATGGAGTAAAAGTATGTAAGGCAGGGAATGTCTAGGCGAAGCTTTACTTGGTTTTTCAAATAACTTTTGGTTTTACGAAAAAAGACAACGAATGATTTTGTGGTGATAGATATTACATGGTCAATTAAAATAGACAAGCCAGCTTGTGAAATGGATAGGTGCGTTTATTACCTCCAAATATTGATCACTAGTTTTAGTTAATACAAAACGTCATAAGCTTCATACTATTTTTGAAATGGAAAAGACCGTCTGCTGGTTTGTGTAGACGGTCTTTTCTAAACTATTTTATAATCCTAAAATGGCCAGTTCTGTCTGAGCCTACACGCTCAATAACCCCTTTGTCTTTTAGAGATTTAATTGCCCGATCAATAGTACGAGCAGAAATATCAAGCGTTTCAATCAGCTCTGTTCTCGTAACGGTAGGATGAGCAGCAATTGATTTGTATACAAGTAATTCATTTTTATTGAAATGACCATAATTTACTTCGCCATCATTGCCATTTACTTCGCCATCATTGCCATTTACTTCGCCATTCCGTATCGTAGCATTAAGCATGAAGGAATTATCGATGTATTCCGGTGCAGGAAGTCCGGCGTCAGCCATTTCTTTAAACATACGATCAACACCTTCGCCGAATTCTTTCACATAATCATACTCTTGCAGGAAACGTGCGATTTTGGGATTGCGTGAAAAATGCACGGTACGAATATTGCTCAAACGCACAATGCCGGGGAGAGTACCGGGACTCTCAACGGTAATATGATCGTCAAACATTTTAATTTGAATATCCGTCCCTTTAATGCTGTAATCCCGATGAGCGATGGCATTGATGATGATCTCTTTCCAAACGAACTCTGGGTATTCTGGCGTCGTGTGAAATCTGCCATCGTTTCCGAGTCGTGTGTGCTCTTTAATCTGATCACCTACAAAGTCAAGGGACTGACGCACTATATCAAGAATTTTCCCCTCGAACATCTTATCCTTGATAACATTCATTTCCGTGCCGACCTTTGCTTCTGTACCGTCATAGCGGATAAAACGCACTCTCGCTCTTGGAAAGAAACGCTGTGGCTCTTTTCCGAAAAGAAGAAGCGCTGCTCCACTCATTTCTTCTCTGCCATCGTGCCGAATAATATAGTCTTTATTCTGCTTGATGTATTCTTCGGCGGATTTTGTATAACCGATTTTCTTACAGTATTCGGTAACAAAATCCATATCAATATCATCTAATGTTGAACGAAATACAGGCTCATCTTCAAAATAGCGGGAGCCTTTGGCATACATAAGTTGCAAGCGCTCATCAAAGTTCAGCTTCTTTGATTTGTCTCCCATTCGGTAATAAACCTCATCCTGCTGATTGGCGTGAAGTTCAGAACTTTGTGGAATTGTCATAATTAGAATATGGTTTGGATTCCCATCCTTATCTTTACACGCAACCGTTTCGGTTACGACTCTTATCGATGGTTTACAGTAATCAAAAGGAACACGAAGCGTATCATTGATATTGTTGATATATGCGTCGATTCCCGTTATATCCCCGTTGTCCTCAATACCGATCACAAGTGTACCACCGTCAGCATTGGCAAAGGCTACGATATGATTGGATAAGCCTTTCGCGTCTTTTCTTGCACTTTTGCGGTCGAAGACCTGATCTTCCTTTTTCGTACATAAGTCCTCAAGTGAATATTTCATAGATAAACTGCTCCCTTCTGTTACTGTTGGTAAGTATATCTTATTAAATGCGCTGTCCGCCAAAACAGGCATAGAAAGTATTTCTCATTTTTGTATTTTTCTCTTTGGCAATCTAGTATGCCTCCTGTAATCTTTTCATCATCTTGTCTACGTCTGCGAAAAAAGCTTCGTTACTTCTGATATAAGAAACTTTGTCTCTTTGTTAACGTATTTTGCTCCTGTAATAATCAAAATTCCTCATCACCAATAAGCAGATAGTTAACATCAACCTTTAGGACTTCAGCCATCTTATAATAGGTTTCCCTTTTTTTGGATAGCGAGTACCTGCCTCATAGTTTGATACTGTCCGTAAAGAAGGGCAGATTGCTTTTGCAAATTCGTTTTGCTTTAAGTCGACCTTCGTGTATCTTCTTTTATTTTTTCACTGAATTTCATTTGCTTGACCTCTAAACGATTTGCATTGTCTTAACATTATTATATGCATACATATTGACGAAAATCAGTTCATTTCATGCAAAGTCTGCATGTAAATAAGTTTTATATATATGATACTGAAAGTGGAGTGCTTTTGTCAAGGCAATTCACAAAATAGCTCGCTTTCATGCATTAAGATTTATGGTTAGTCTATGAACGAAAGAGAGTCTTTTTCAATTTTTTTTTGGGGAGATATAGTTCAAATTTGAATAGTTTGAAAATGAGACTTTTTCGCTTCTTGTTTTCAGCACGATCTTTCTTCATTCATCTCTCAAAGAATGGTGATATAACTTTTTGTGTTTGTATTATTATTCACTTCCTTATGTAAAGTTTTATACTTTAGCTAAGTGAAGGGAATTTAAAACAGGGGTTAAAATGGATAAAAAGAAGTTGATTAGTGAATGTTACATGGGCTTGTGATCAAGGCCCATACCACCAATGTGAAAGTTTCAGATATCTGTAAGCAAGCCCAAATATCGAGAAAAACTTTCTATTATTATTTTAAAGATAAGCATGATATCATCGAGTATATTTTTTGTGAGGAAATCGAGCAAACGATGACAATGGGCTGAAGTACGGCATTGATCAAAAGGCTCAGGCAATCATCACGTATCGTGAATTTCTGAAACATAAGGATTTCTTTATGATTGCTATGGAAGAAGTCGGTCAAAATTCATTGTTTGAGATCATCATTCATCGGTGTACTCAGTTCTGTCGTCAAACGTTTGACGAGTATTTTGATGATAAGATCGCCTTAGATTATTTAGCTTATAAATATGCATTAACCAGTGCAATGTTACTGAAAAATGGATGCATTCAGGCATGCAAGAGAGTCCGGAATTTTTAGCGGAGATTTACTTGAATACGATTCAAGATATTTATGCCAAGAAAATCAAGGTAACAAAATCAAAATAATGTCACCGTTACTCGCATGTTTCTTTGGTGCTGGGTATGTAAAATATGGATTTCTTATTATATGATGATATTAACAGCTAAGGAGGCTTCCATAATGCAGGGAATAATGAAATGTACTATATACAAAGATGTCAAAAATATCGTGGTCGAAACAAGGGATATTCCATCGATTTCCAGTCATGATATTCTTGTCAAAAACTTAAGAGCGGGAATCTGTGGATCAGATTAGGCATCTATCTACATGGTGGTGCTGGCTATGGCTTACAGCCGAATTCTATATTCGGTCATGAAATGGTCAGTGAGATTGTCGAGATTGGTACGGATGTTCATGAGGACATTCAGATTGGGGGCATTGCTTTTGTGGATCCAACGATGGGTACGGGAATGGGCGCTGCCGGATCGGTCATGGCGGGTGCGTTTTGTGAATATGCGGTCGTCAAGAATGCGAAGGTGAATGAGAATATCTATCCTTTAGATAAGGATTGTGATCTAGATACGATGGCTATCATCGAGCCTTTCTGTGTAGGGACTAAAGAAGCGACCATGATTGAACCTCGTAAAGATGAAAAAGTAGTTATTTTAGGTGCAGGAACGATTGGCTTATGTGCTGCTGCCAGTTTGATTGGGCGTGGGTTAACGCAGGTTGTCGTCGTTGATCGAGATGAAAATCGTTTAAACAGCGCAAGACCGATTGGGACAATGGTCGTTAATACGACTCATGAAGACCTAAAAGAGGGGCTTGATTCGTTTATTAGGAACTTATCCGGGGTATTTCCAAGTCCCAGATGTAGATATGTATATTGAAGCTTCTGGATCTCAGGCTTTATTTAAGACTGCTTTTGACTATGCGTGCGAGAAAACGAGATACTGCGTGGTGTCTGTATTGCCAGAGATAACACTCAATGCGATTCAGTTTATTTCTACACAGCCGATGATTTATGGTTCAAGAGGGGATGAACATGAAAATATTATCGAAGTCATCGACTTGTTAAAACAGGGGAAAACCAAAATGAACGAGATTATTACCAGCAAATATACGATTGATGAGTTTCCACAGGCAATTGCCGCAGCAGCTTCGGGTAAAGATATTAAAGTTATTATCAATTTTGAAAATAAATAAAGGCAAAGCATACGATTCATATAGACAGAATAGACAAGCCTGCCTGATGAATCGTATTTTGTTTGTCTCAAAATAGAGATGAAGAAGTGTTCAAGGATCAGACGTATATATAAGCATGTGAAGTGATTTCTTTTACTTTTATAAAGATTTTCTTTTATTTTTATCCATTCATTTCATAGATATTGGGGAGTTAAGCTAGTATAATAGGATTAGAAAGCGAGGCGATACACATGAAAAAGCCATTACCGATCGGCGTTGCGGATTACAGACGGTTGCGTGAAGATGGATATTACTTTGTGGATAAGTCTTTGATGATCCAGGATCTTCTGGAAAAGAAAACGATCGTTACACTGATAACCAGGCCGCGAAGATTTGGTAAAACGCTGAATATGTCCATGTTTTCGGAATTCTTTGATATAACGAAAGATTCCAGGGATATTTTTGCCGATACGAAGATCATGCGTACGTCATATGCATCTTATATGAATCAATATCCGACCATCTATGTGTCCTTTGCGAATGCCAAAGGGAGCCTTCAGGATATTGCTAAAGAAATCAAGCTGCAGCTGAGAAATGAGTATGATCGATACGCTCATGTGTTTTCTGATTTGGGTATTTTTGACAGAGAGGAATATGAAGATATTATCTATCATAGCTTGCGCTTAAGCGATCGAACATTGGATAATATCAGTAATGTGCTTTCCTTTTTAATGAAGATGCTTGAGAAGTACTATGGAAAAAAAGTCATGGTATTTATTGATGAGTATGATACGCCATTTATTGAAGCACATGTGAATGGTTTCTATGAGAAGATTCGTGGACCACTGGCATTGCTTCTCCATAATGCCCTAAAATCCTCATTGAGTCTGCAGTATGCTTTACTGACAGGCATTCAAAGAGTAGCTAAACAAAATATCTTTAGTGATCTGAATAATTTATCCGTGTATTCCGTGAAGGATGAGGCCTATGCCAGTTATTTTGGGTTTGATGAAAAAGAGGTCTCTGAATTGCTTTCCTATTATGGACTGGAGCTGGATGAGGGCGTAAAGGAAATGTATGATGGATACCGCATGGGCAATCAGGATATCTATAATCCATGGTCGATCATTAAGTATGCAGATACAGGGGCATTGTCACCTTACTGGCTAAATACGAGTGCGAACCAAATGATCAAAAGCGCTTTTAAAGATGCCAGTCAGGCTTTTCAGGAAGAATATGAATCATTGATCTTGCAGGGAAAACTAGATACATGGGTGCAAATGGAAACCAGTTTTTTTGAAGCATCCTCAACAGAATCTTTATGGGGATTACTCGTCAATGCAGGATATTTGACGATAGCTCGCCTGCTTGACCCAACCAATGGATATTATACGATTCGGATCCCAAATCAGGAAGTACAAAAAGAGTTCAGATCATTGACGGCTTATCATATGCATTTAGAGGATGCGGATTTGTCCCGATTATTTCAGGCCTTGTATTACGGAAAAAAAGGCCAGTTTATTGTACAGTATAAACAGGTTTTACTTCGTTTACCATCCTATCATGATCTTAAGGATGAAAATAGTTACCATATGATGATGTTGGGGATGAGCGCCTGGTTATCTGAAGACTATGTGGTCCAAAGTAACCGTGAGAGCGGGACTGGACGCTATGACATCATGTTGAAAGCGAAGCATGCACATCATCCATCCTATCTATTTGAATTTAAATATACAGGCGATGCCAAATGCGACTTAACGCAATTAGCCAAAAAAGCAGTAGAACAGATAATCCACAACAAGGATGATGTAGAACTCAAAGGGATAGTCATTGAGGTTGGGATAGCTCATCGTGGAAAAAACTGTGAGATCGTATGGGTAGAAAGAAAGAATAAGGACGCATAACACGGCAAATCAAGCCGTGTTTTTCTGTACTTGATGAATGGCAATTCGCTTAGTTTTTGGGGTTTGGTTTATTCTAAGCTACATAGACCCTATAGCTTTTATCCAAAATGCGTTACAGCCTAAGTCTGATAGAGCACATTTGGCGCGAGGCGGCACTTCTGGATAAAATGTGCGTTTAACGAGTCCATTTTCTTCCATTGAACGCAGATTATCTGTTAAGACTTTTTGATTAATGCCGTCCAAATCTTTGCGTCATTCATTCAATCGCTATCTTTCACATATTGATGTTTTTTTGATTAGTCGTAGAAAGTTAAATATAGTAGAAAGTTTTTTCGTATTATCAGTAAAAACAATTGATATTTATAAAGTTTTTGGTTATACCCTTTTTAAGGAACAAGAGGGCGAATGATATGATTATCCGACCACAATATATGAATATGCTAAAAAACTACCGGGATGTTTCGCTTGTCAAGATCCTGTTAGGAATCCGACGTTGCGGTAAATCCACGATTTTAGATATGCTACGGGACGATCTGCAACAAAGTGGGATTGCCGCAGACCATATTATCAGTATGTGCTATACGTCGGAAGAATTTGATGATGGCATGACTGACAAGGATATGTATAACGGTATCAAGGAGCAAATGACCGACGCTGGGCGCTACTATCTGCTGCTGGATGAAGTGCAGGAAATTGACGGTTGGGAAAAAGCGGTCAATAGCCTGCTTGAAAATGCCAATACCGATATTTATGTGACCGGCTCCAATTCCAAGCTGATGTCAAGCGAGATCTCTACCTACTTGACAGGACGATATATCTCCATTCCGGTTTATACGCTATCCTTTGCTGAATATTTGGATTTCAAGAAACTCAATTCTCATTCTACGAGGGAGCTATTTAACGAATATCTGCGCCTGGGTGGATTCCCCATTGTGGCGCTGGGTAACTTTGATGAACGCTCCGCCTATCAGATCGTGGAGGGAATCTATCACTCTGCTATTTCTAACGATATTGCCAAGCGATATCATATTACGAACTTTTGATTTATTCAACCGTGTTGTGAAGCATATCGTAGAAAATGTCGGCAAGACATTTTCTGCCAATGCCATCGCGAAGTTTCTCAAAAGCGAAGGACGTTCCCTGTCCGTTGAAGCAGTTTATAACTGTTTGAACTGGCTGGAAAAGGCGTTTGTGATCTATCGGTGCCAGCGATACGACTTACAGGGAAAATCCGTGCTGAAAACGCAAGAAAAATTCTATCTGGCAGACGCTTCTCTGAAATACTGCATCATGGGCCTTAATCCGAAGTCCATCGCTGCTATGCTGGAAAACATCGTGTATTTTGAACTGCGGCGGCGGGGCTATGAGGTTTATATCGGAAAAAATGCAACAAAAGAAATTGATTTTGTAGCAGTGCTGCGCGATGAGCGTATCTACGTTCAGGTGTGTCGCAGACTGCCAGAGGAATCTGATCGAGAGATTGCTAATCTCCTTGAAATCAAAGACCATTACCCGAAATATGTGGTAACGCTGGACGAACTAGCTGCCGGAAATATTAACGGGGTGAAAATTGTACATTTGGCGGATTTTCTGCTAAGTCATGAATACTAAAGAACGAATGACAATACGAAAGGAGCATATCAACTATGTCCATTATAAATCAGGTTCCCAATGGAAAAGCTCCTTTTTCTGTGTGTCTTATGGTATCTACTGATTGTATGACTATAAATGGCATGTGCATAGCGTTTTAGAGACAATGGACATAGTAGTATTTTGCTTTATAAAGGTATCATATGAGTCCGGGGGCATGACAACAGATTGCACTATTAAAGATAGAAAATCTTTCAATTCCTCGATTTCCTTACCCACAAATTTTAAAAACTCAGAAAGGAAATCCATTTCAGATACAATAGGAACATTGTTTACATTGTGGAAATTGTTTTGAGCATTGTCCGGTCCATCAGACAGGACTAATCACTCGCAAAGAGAATCATTTGATAAATCAGGGATAGTCTGCTTCGGATTATCCCTTTCATCTTGATAAAAGCAAGATAGTTCTTTTCATCCTATGCTTTTTTTATATAATGGAAGTAGAGAAAGTGAGGAATCAGGGATGAAGATCTACGTTTATAGTGTGCGTGATGATGAAAAAGCTTATTTAGAACGATATATGTGTCGTGATGATGTTGAGATTACCTTATCCCCAGAGGAGCCAACCCTGGAAAATGCTTCTTCTTTGGCAGGATTTGACGGTGTATCCATCCTAGGGCAGACAAAGATCGATCAGCCTTTGCTTGATGAATGGAAACGACAGGGAATTCGGTATCTATCAACTCGTACGATTGGTTATAATCACATCGATGTGGCATATGCCAGATCGATTGGTATGCGGGTCTGCAATGCGAACTACGCGCCTAATGGTGTGGCTGACTTTACCGTCATGATGATGCTTCTCGTATTAAGAAATTATAAACCCTCTTTATGGCGTGGACAGGTTTATGACTTTTCATTGGAAGGCTTACAGGGTAGAGAAATGCGCAGTTTGACCGTAGGTATTATTGGAACCGGCAGGATCGGCACGGCAGTTATTCAAAACTTAAGTGGCTTTGGCTGTAAGATGCTGGCTTATGACATTCGTGAAAATGAAGCAGTCAAAAAATGGGCAGCCTATGTGGATCTAAAGACGCTTTATCAGGAGTCTGATATCATCACTTTACATATGCCGCTTTTAGAATCCACTTATCATCTGATCGATCGTGAGGCGATCCATCAGATGAAGGATGGTGTCATCCTTGTTAATTGTGCCAGAGGCGAGTTGATGAACCTGGACGATTTGATTGATGAATTGGAAAGTGGCAAGATCGGCGGTTTAGGTCTGGATACGGTGGAAAGTGAGGAAGGGCTCATTCATCTGGATTTACGAACCAAAATTCTGAATAATCGTCGAATTGCTTATATTCGGCAATTCCCTAATGTCGTGATGACGCAGCACATGGCTTTTTATACAAGAGAGGCGGTAGAAAGCATGGTACGCTGCGGCATTGAAGGCATCTTAGGTATGGCAAAAAATCAAAGAGGACAAACAGAGATCGACATTTAAAAATGGAAAAGGATGCCAGAATTGATGGATAGATCCGTCAGTTAAGACATCCTTTTTTAGTTAAGTCATTTCAATGAATTATTTCTGGAACAGTTGTTTGAGCCACTGAATGGATAAATTGACCCATTGCGTTACAGACGGATCAATCGGCTCTTTGCCTACTGTCAGCTCATTGTTGACAGACATACCATGATGACCACTTTGGAAAATGTGCATTTCAAATGGTAGTTTGTTTTCTTCCAATTTTTCCGCTAACAGCCATGTGTTTTTGACAGGAACATATTCATCATAGCGGCAATGATAGATGAAAATGGGTGCTGTATCTTTCGTTACATAATTAACGACATCAACTTGAGGCGTGCGATCTGCAGTGATCTTGCCTGGCTTTGGAATCACTAGGTCATCCTCCTGATTGTCAAAAATGGTTGCCAGGTCATAGCAGCCATATGCGAGAATGGCGGCATTAGGCTTATAATTTTCTTTAGGTATACCAAGGGTTTCACTGATGATAGGATCGATCCATTGGGTGGCAGAAATGGCTGCCAGGCTGGCTCCTGCGGAAAAACCAACTAAAGCAATTTTATTAGGATCAATATGCCATTTTTGGGCATTCTGACGGATGGTTGCGATTGCCCAGGCGACTTCAATGAGAGGATTAGGGAAGGCTGAATAATCACCTACGGAATAATTCAAGACAAAGCTTGCAAATCCTTCTCGGACATAGGTAAGCGCCACTGCTTCGGATTCATTTTCAGACAAATGTGTCCAGGCACCTCCGGGAAGTACGATCATAGCTGGGAGAGCATTGCCCTTGATAGAAAAAAGTTCAGGCACATAGGTTTGTAAATGAACACGACCATCTTCTGTATAACGAATAGTTTCATAAATCATGTCAATATACTCCTTTTCTTTTCACTTATATGATAATAAAATATCCTCATGATTGCTTGTCGATTAATCATCTGTTTGTGGTCTATTGATCATTTTTTTCGGAAAGTGCCTGGCGTTTGAGAAAATTGTTTTTTGAAAGCCTGGATCATAGATTTGACATTTGGAAACCCATTTTTTAAGGCAATGTTCAGAATGCTTAGGTCTGTATATTTTAAATCGTCAATCGCATGCATCATACGAATTTCTAGAATATAGCTATGCACTGACTGACCAAAATCTTCTTTAAAACATTTTTGCAGATAACCTTTAGATAGATGAAATTCATCAGCCAGTAAGGCGATATCTAATGGTTCGGTGTAATGGTCTTGAATGAAGTTGAGGATAGCTAGAATACGATCTTTATGTTTTTGACTCCGAATCGTATCCTGTGCATCACTTTTTTGTTGATTGAGTATTTTTAAGATCTGAATCAGCTGACATAATAAGTTAAAACGATCTTCTTTCCGTAAGATCATCTGATGCAATTGGACAACTGCCTGGATGATGGCATCTGTTATTTCAGAAGAACAGGTAGGATAATACTGTTTAATGATATCAGGAAAAAATGGTTCAAAGTAAGCCAGATCAATTTGCAGGCTATAACCATAAGTACTGTGATAAGGGGCAATTCCATGAACATAATGTAAAGACTTTGGATTGATGATAAAAATATTATGGTCTTGGATGAAGAAGGTTTCTCCATCAATCCAGGCGATGCCTTTTCCTTTCAAGGTAACTGTCATTTCCAGATGCTCGTGCCAATGCTTAGGATATATGTGCAGGTTAGGATCGCTTTGGGAATCGAAGACGACGAGGTTAAAAGGTAATCCTTCTGTTTTTTGAATTTGCTGGTAGAATGGTTTCATGCTGACCTCCTTTTCAATATTAGGGAATGCTCATTGCCTGACTGAATCTTATTATCATTATTATAGCTGATGTTGTGTCATAAACAAAGTGTCTCTCTTTTTTTGAAAGTTTGATTCCATTATGAGTGCGTATGGATCGTGGTTAACAACCTCGAAATGTTTAGACAGGCAATTTACTCTTTTTGTTCAAAAGTCTTTTGCGCAGAAGAAGGGCTCTGTTGACTTTTTCTTTGGCAGGGCAGAAAAGAATGTTACAATAATAGGTAGAGGTGGTGAGAAGGATGAAATATCAGATTGCTATCGTCGAGGATGCGCTCATTGATACGGAATATCTCCACAAACTTGTGGAAAACTGGTCAAAGAAGCGCGGATTAGATACATGTATTCAGGCCTTTGTCTCAGCTGAAAGTTTCTTATTCCACTATTGTGAAAAAAGCGATGTGGATATTTTATTATTAGACATTGAGATGGGTGCCATGGATGGGGTCAGTCTGGCCAAGCACATTCGTCAGGACAATGAGAGTATGCAGATTATTTTTGTGACCGGGTATGGGGATTATATTGCCGAGGGTTATGAGGTTTCGGCATTGCATTATCTGATGAAACCGGTCAAAGAAGAAAAACTCATGACGGTGTTGGATCGTGCCGTCTCCAAGCTGGCGAAGAATGAAAAGGTCCTGCATTTGGAAAGCAATGGAGAAATGGTGCGGATCCCAATCTACCAGATTCGTTATGCGGAAGTCTCGCGTAACTATGTAACCATTTATGCGGCTCAGGAGATAACCATCAAGATGACTTTAGCTGAGCTAGCGAAAGCGTTAGATGAACGTTTTTATCGGGTCGGCCGTTCGGCGATCGTCAATCTCACCAAGATCAGTCGGGTAACGAAAGAGGAAATTAAACTGGTAGATGGTTCATGCATTCCCTTGCCCCGCAAGGCATACGAGGGAATTAACCGAGCCATTATCAATATGGAGTGATATCAATGTCTATCTTTTCTAAAAAAGCCAATCAACAGATTGCCTCCTATCAACAGGAGCTGATTCAGACCCACTTTCAGGAAGTGGATAATATGTATCGACAGATCCGAGGCTGGCGTCACGATTACCGCAATCATATTCAGACCATGAAAGCTTATGCAGCGCTGGAAGATTGGGAGGCGCTAAAAAAATATTTAGATTTACTGGATGATGATCTCCAGCATGTCGATACGGTCATTAAGACCGGGAATGCGATGACGGATGCCATTTTAAACTCCAAGATTTCTTTAGCGAAATCCAAGCAGATCACAGTGAAAGCAGATGCACATATTCCGGTGCAATTAAAGATTTCAGAGATCGATCTATGCTGTATTATTGGCAATCTTTTTGACAATGCCATCGAAGCGAGCCTGAAACTGCCGCCAGAACAACGTCTGATTCGCGTGTATATGGACATGAAGCAGACGCAGCTCTACATCTCCTTTACCAATTTTACCGCTGATAAGAAGCGTCAAAAAATAGGGACACGTTTTATGAGTACCAAAGGGAAAGGACATGGGCTTGGCCTTGTACGTATCGACGAGATTGTCAGCCGCATGGATGGTTACATCAGCCGTAACAGCGAAGATGGTGCCTTTACTACTGAGATCCTTTTGCAACAACTATGATGGGGATTCGGATGCATTTGATCATCGATAAGAAATATATATGAATCACGCGTACTGATCGAGGCTGTATGATTGAACGTCAGCACATAAAAATTCGCAGGGATAGTCAATCTAGGACTATTCTTTTTTGTCTCACAGATCAATGGATAGTCATTCATCACCCATTTGATATCTTTCGTCCCCTGATTGGTTTTTAGGTGGGTTTTTATGATAGGATAGTAGACGCAGGAGGTGGCATTGATGAAAGAGAAACAAAAATACAGCACCTGGGATGGTGTCAAATATATGATCAGGACGGCTTGGGAGCATCGTCCGAGTGTGTTGATCTTATGTGTTTTGCTGGCGCTGGTGGAGGTAGGCATCCACTTGGTCAATCTCTATATTGCCCCGGAAATATTAAGCCGCGTGGAAGATGGCGGCGCTATTGGCAGTCTTTTATGGGCTATCACCATGTTCAGTCTCATGCTGTTTTTACTGATGGGCTTAAAGAAATATATAGAGATCAATCGTCTTTTTGGACAGATCGATATCAGACAAGAACTCCTTAAGCGTGTAACGCATCAAAGCATCTTTACTTCGTATCCAAATGCGAAGGATCCGGCGGTGTTAAAGAAAAAAGAAGCGGCATATATGACCGTTATGAATAACTTCCAAGCCGGTGAGCATCTTTGGCAGACAATGAGTGCCTTATTGAAAAACATACTGGGTTTTATCATTTATTTATGTCTGTTGTCCAATGTTCAGCCTGGGTTGATCCTGATGGTGCTGGTAACAACCATCATCAGTTTTTTCGTATCGCGTTATGCCGGGGAATGGGAGTATCATCATCGCGAACAAAGAAATCAGTATCTTAACGAAATCAGTTATGTCATGAATCAATCTCAGTCCCATATATTAGCTAAAGACATTCGTATCTTTGGTCTCTATGACTGGATCATGGAAGTATTTCAAAAAAGTTTGCATCTCTATCAGCACTTTATTCAAAAGCGTGAAAACATGATTTGTTTGGCTGGCCTGGTCGATGTCCTGTTAAGTCTGGCACGTCATGGCATTGCTTATGTATTTCTAATCTATCTGACACTGAGTGAAGGTTGGAGCGCATCAGAATTCTTATTATACTTTGGTGCCATCAATGGCTTTACAAACTGGATCACCGGGATTCTTAGTGAGATGACAACTTTACATAGAGAAGGGGCGGATCTTTCGAGCCTATTAGAATATCTGGATCTGGAAGAACCATTCCAGTTTCAAAAAGGAAAGGCTATTCCCAAGGCGGATCATTATGAACTCAAACTGGAGAATGTGAGCTTTACTTATCCGGGAAGTGAAAAAAAGATTCTGGATCATCTCAATCTGACCGTTCATGCCGGTGAAAAATTAGCTGTGGTAGGTTTGAATGGTGCCGGGAAAACAACCTTAGTGCGCTTATTATGCGGTTTCTATGATCCGGATGAGGGGCGTGTCTTACTGAATGGCGAAGATATTCGCCAATATGATCGCCAAAAATACTATGCCCTTTTTTCCGCTGTCTTTCAGGAATACGATCTATTAAGCGTGAATTTTGCAGAGTTTGTTTCGCAGTCTGTTGAGAATATCGATGAAAAGAAAGTGCGCCAGTGTCTTGAGCAGGCCGGGTTATTAGAGAAGATAGAAACCTATCCCCAGCAGTTACAGACGCATATTGGTCGGGATGTGTATCTGGATGGGGTCCTGCTTTCGGGTGGTGAGACACAAAGGCTGATGCTGGCAAGAGCTTTATATAAAGATGGACCGATTCTGGTCTTAGATGAGCCGACCGCGGCTTTAGATCCGTTGGCTGAAAATGATATCTATCATCAATACCATGACATGACGGCAGGGAAGACATCCATCTTCATCTCTCATCGTTTGGCTTCCACACGTTTTTGTGATCGCATCATCTATGTGTCCAATGGAAAGATCCTGGAAGAAGGGACACATGATGAACTGATGGCAAGCAATGGCCGTTATGCAAAGCTGTTTGAAGTACAGAGTCGTTATTATCAGGAAGGAGCTAACTATATAAAAGTCAAGAGATTTCGATGAAAAAGTATGAAAATGGAAATCAAGCAATAAGTTAGCTAAAAAAGAATCAAGAACATTGACATTGTGAGTATTTGTATAAAATTAAGGTG
>FCNA01000159.1 GCA_900018345.1 Clostridiales bacterium CHKCI006 | reverse complement strand
GAGAAAACCCTTTTGCCAAGCGGGATTTCCAGACTTTTTGACCGTAGTTTCCAGCGGAATTGTGCCCCTCTGTTAGATACCGAGGGGCTTCTTTCGTGGAGCAGGGCAAGCCCTGCTCCACAGGACGGCTTACACGGTCTGGGTCGCTTCGCTGACCGTTCCCGCCGTCAGTGGTTCAGCCTATTCTTGTCATGCCCGTATAAACTACGATAACGTCGGTATCAGCAGAAAGGCATTTTCTGACAATATCCTTGTCAATCTCATATTCATGGTATATCTGTCTGAAAAAATCCTTATCCACCACAAGAAACGTAAAACGGTAGTTGAAGCCATGAATGGAAAGCCATTCGTCCAGCACCACGGAAAAGAGCAACGGAAGTTTCAATCTCCCAAGTCCCGCTTCTGTCAGAATATCTTCCATGTGTGCATGATAGGCTTTTGTCGGAAATTCCTCACATTTATCGTCAGTCGTGCCAGCGACACTTTCCAAATCCGCAAGGAAGCGGTCAAAGTCTACGCAGACACCCACGACGTGCAAATCTGCGGTAGGGTCGCTGTAACCCATTTCTAAAAGTCCCATATATTTTTCAATTCTCCTTTCGTTCATCTGATACGGATTGCCTTGCCAGTGCAAGAGAGCCGATAGTCTGTAAAAAATCATGCCCCTTTGGTACAAGGGGAGTGTAAAACTCCGATATGACGCTCGTTCCCACATCACAATAGCCACGTCCTTTGATACGCTTCTGGAAGAACTGCTTCTTTACGTCGCTTCCAAAGAGCATACCGTAGCCAAGTTCGCTAATACGTCCCAAGCCCACACGGAAGTTGAAGTTATCTCTGATACCGTCGCTGAAATACTTTGCGTCGGGACGCTGGCAGGCGACAATAAGGAAATAGCCCGCCTGTCTGCCAAGCATGACGATTTTCTTTAGCTGGCTAAGTAGGCTCATGCTTTCCTTTGTCCCCAGCATTTCCAAGAACGCCACATACTCGTCAAAGATAAGGAAGCAGGGCGGTAAGCCCAGATAGGCGTAGTTCTCGCCCGTCTTGTAGGCTGGGTGGCGCTTCATTTCCTCGCTTCGCTGTACCATGCCCTCATAGAACGCATTGACGCACTCAATCATATCTTCTTTGGTGTGGTACACGTTATCCATGACCGTACCCAAGTCCGCAAGGTCGGCGTTCTTAGGGTCTAAGATGTAAAGCTGGGCGTTGGTCTGCAAGAGGGCTTCAATGATTGTCAGCAGGAAATAGGTCTTTCCACCGCCAGTCCCGCCACAGATAAGGGCGTGAGGGAGTGCGTCGTATTCCCATGTAAGGTTCTTCATCAGACGCAAGCCCCCGTTTTCAGCCTTTACTTCGTCAATCGTGATACGGTTCGCTATCATGTCATAGAGCAGGGTGTACTCGATATAGCCGTCATGGAGCGTCTTGTCGGTCAGTTCACAGTAAAGCCCGCTTTCCAGCTTATCTTCCAGACGTAAAAGCTGGTCTTGATACTTTCCCAAAGAGATTTCACAGAGGATATGGAGCAAGCCCGTTTCCATTTGATAATAGATTTTAGGAAACCAGACGATTTTTTCCCTTGATCTGCTCTGCAGGTCAGTGAAAAAACCGCTGTCCTGTATGGTCTGTGCTTCATACCACTTGTTGTCCAGTATCATGCGTGCCAGCTTTTGACGGTGCGATAGCTTCTTGAAGCTGTCATAGCAAAAGCGGTAATAAAGAAAAGCGACCAATGCACAAACACCAGTCGCTATCAAAATCGTTATGAAGTTGTAGGTGGAAAGCGTTATGCCATTATCTAGTAAACTGAAATGCTCCCAATCGGTACGCATGAGCTGTCCCATGTTCAGTAGCAGGAGAACCGCCACGAGCAGGAGCAGGAGCGTACCTGCACAGAAGCGGTACACAAGGTTCTTGTCGCTGGCTCTGATACGCTTTCCCTTATATTTCAAAATGTTCATAAACACCCCTTTCTGGATATGGAAAAAGCGGTCAATCATAAAGACCAACCGCTTTGTGTAATACTGAATATGAGATTGTTAAATTAGGAGTTGTTTATTTCTTCTTTTTTGGTTTTGGGGCTGGCAGTTCATCATACATTGCATGAAACAAGCCTGTCAAAAATTCCTTATTATCAACTTCATCTACCAACAACATCTCTTTTGCTCCCTCATAGGGTAATTCATACGGAGCTGTCGGCATATAACTAATTGCTGATTTTACTGGTTTAACAAGTAATCTATCATCATAGATACCGCCTACAATCTTGCCACGATAATAAATAATAAATTCTCCCATCATAGCTCGGTAAGTAATTTCTTCTAACTCAGATAGCTGCCCTAAAATAAACTCTAAGTATTCCTTGCTTGATGCCATATTTCCACCTCAAATTCTAATTTATAGAATTATTATACCTCTATCCAGTATCACCTACAATGAAAATATGCTTTGCTGATTATTTTTTCTGTTGTCCCTGTGGAGCATGGTTCTGTGGATTGCCTGTGGGCTGACTGCCTTTATTTTTCAACACAATGTCGTCTGCCTTGATGTACCACTCCACATCTGCCCCTCGGTAGTTGGCA
Source organism: Clostridiales bacterium CHKCI006 (assembly GCA_900018345.1). Taxonomy (GTDB): domain Bacteria; phylum Bacillota_I; class Bacilli_A; order Erysipelotrichales; family Coprobacillaceae; genus Fimiplasma; species Fimiplasma intestinipullorum. Next base: position 3,576 of record FCNA01000159.1, on the reverse strand, counting down.
TTAGCCACCGTATCGGCAACGGGATTGATAAGCTCCACCTCGGCATTGTACGGATAGTCCTTGACAGGGATTTCCGCTGGGATAGATACCTGTATCGTGCGTTCCTGCTGACTGCACTTCAAATCATAGGTTCTACGCTTGATTTCCTCGGTGGTCGTCCCGTCCTCATTCTCTACACGCACCTCATGTCTAAGGGCAGAGAATTTCAAAACACCGAAAGTCTTTTCCTTATCTAATACAATTCCATTCGCTAATCTCATAATCTGTTATCCCCCTTTACTTGCTTTCCTCGACTGGAAGCATATCGTCAGCGTTTAAAATATAGTTGGTGTAGCCACGACCTCGCACGTTCTTTCCCTCGGCGGTAATCTTAGGATTGACGAGCTTTACTTTTTGCTCATACTTGAAACGCTTCTCCCCAGCTTTTGCGGGAAGCACCACGATAATGTCGTCGGCTCTCTGAATGTCGGAATACAGGTTATAGCTTCTTGTCACGGGAACAAAGCGACCATTGACACGCTGTTGCTCCACGTCATTTTCTCCTGCAAACTCCAAATTTCCAAAAGTCTGTGCCATGTCAGGCACGATATATTTTAATTTCATGTGTTCATACCTCATTTCTATAAAATCTGTTGGTTGTTCATGCTTTTATTCTGGCTGGCGGTGTGATACCAGCAAGCCCCCAGACCGTCAAGGGCAGGTAAATGCTTAAAAGCACCCTTGACCGTCCGTGTGCTTACAGGTGGGTGGCGGACAAGCCAGAATAAAGGGAAGCTCCGCCGTTTCCATGTGTCGGCGGGGAGCGTGATTTCTTCATCATCATAAGCAGACCACCCGATTAAGAGCGTCTACGCTTGATGAAGTATGTTCCTGCCACGCCTGCACCAGAAAGAACAAGAAGCCCTAAGAATAAGGCAATGTTTGTGTTGTCGCCTGTCTTTGGAGCGTCCGTTGTCTTGCTCGGTGTATCTGGTGTGGTCGGCTGTTCTGGCTCTGTTGGTTCTTCTGGCGTTTCTGGTACTTCTGTGATTGTCACCGTCTGCCCGTCGTCCTCAATGTCCTTATGCTCTGTAACCTTTGTCGGTTCGTCTGGATTGCTCAAATCGTATAATTCCTCAAAGGTCACAAGCTCTTTCCCGTCCAGCTCGGAAGCGTCGAAAGTAAAGGCAATCTGGACTTCCATGCTTTCACTGTCGGCAGTAAAGGTATAGTCATTCTCGACACGCTCTCCGTTGATGATAAGCTCGGCGTTTTCGTCCTTAATCATCTGCCAGCCTTTGAGCTGATACTTTGTGCCGACTTCCAATCCGTCAAGGGTAACGGTATCAATGATTGTCACGTCTTTTCCTGCTTCAATCTCTTTCTTTCCGTCCTCGCTGGTCGCTGTGGTATGGATAGAGATGATACGCTCCGTGATAAGCACCGTCTGTCCCTCGTCGTCAATGTCCTTGTGTTCAGCCACCTTTACAGGCTCGTCCTCATTGGAAAGGTCGTAAAGTTCCTCAAAGGTCACAAGGTTCTGACCGCCCAGAGAAGAAGCGTTGAACGTGTATTCCATTTCAATCTTCATTTCCTCGCTGTCGGCTGTGAATGTGTAATCACTTTCCACACGCTGTCCGTCGATAAGAAGCTCGGCGTTTTCCTCTTTCAACATCTGCCAGCCTTTCAACTGATATTTTGTGCCTTTTTCCAGCCCGTCAAGCGTAACCGTGTCAATGATTGTTACCTCTTTGCCAGCTACGATAGACTTCTCGCCGTCCTTGCCTGTGGCTGTGGTATGGATAGAGATTTCTTTCTCGTATTCATCAGTCAGTGTCCCTAAGTCAACGGTCACATTGTTTCTGGACACCACGATTTCAAACGGTGGGATAAGCTCAAAGCCTTTGTTGCCCTCACAGCGTAATTCCTCAATGATATAGGTATCATAAATCAAAGCACCCTTGCTGTCGTCTGGCTCGCTTGTTCCAAACCAGATACCGTCCTCGCTGGTCTTTCCTGCATTGGTGTTATGCTTATGGGAAGCCCAATCCGCAGAAGTGGAGAATTGCCCGTTATCGTCGGTTACAATGATGTGGCTTTCTCCTGTCGTCTTGCTGGTGATCCTAAACGGAACTCCCGCAAGACGCTTGTGTGTGCCAGCACCAATCTTCACACCCTCTAAATCGCCACGCTTCACTTGATTGTAGATTGATGTGTCTGTCCCCGTAAGGTCAACGATTTTTCCGTCCTCTGTGATTTCAAATTCAATCGGTTTCGCACCGTCCGTCAGATAGCCCTCTGGAGCTTTGCTTTCCCCAATACGGTATTTCCCGTAAGGGAGTAAATCAGCAGAAGTAGAAACCACGCCCTCAATGTCGGTAAGGATTGTCTTTACCACGTCGCCTTTATTGTAGAGCTTTCCCTCAACAAGTACGGCATTGTCATTTAAGGAAATGATTTCAAATTCAGCGTCTTTCAAGGTCGCACTTCCTTGACCTTTGGTATCGCTGGTTTCCAAATCTCGTTTCTGGATTTTCACACCGCCACGGATAACCTTGTCTGATACATGGCACTGATTACTTCCAGACAATACGGCAATATCGCCGTCCTCGGTAATCTGTGTAAGGTACATTCCCTTAATCTGTTCCTCGCTTCCGTCAGCCTGCATATATGCACCGTCAAGAAGATAGCCGTCAGGAGCTTTCGTTTCCTCAACGGTCAGCGTTCCTAAAGGAAGCACGTTCTTACCGTCCTGTGTATAGAAGCTATCCCCAGATACTTTGTATTCATCAGAAAGGCGGGAAACGTAATGGATAGTGCCGTCGCTGTCCTTTTCAGCGATTGTCTTTGTCACCCATGTTTTTGTCGGCTCGCTAGGGAGATTGTCAGCGGTATAGTGTCCCACATAGAATTTCCATGTGAACTCCGCACCCTCTAGGGAAGCGTCGCCCTGTGGAGCGTCTTTCTGTGTTTCCATGTCAATCTTGAAAAGCTCGATAAGTGTGTCTGTGACTTTTGGCGTATCGGATACGTTCAAGGTCGCTGTCTTGCCAGCTTCCACATTTAAGGAATACACTGTATTGTCCACCTTGTAGCCAGCAGGAGCGGAAAGCTCTTTGATGTAGACTGTGCCAGCCTTTACTTCCACAGTATCAGTATTTCCGCTGTTATCTGTCGTAAGGGTGGCAAGCTGTTTTGTGCAGTCCTTATCAGAATAGACACCATAAGTCGCACCAGCGATAGAGTAAAGCCCGTTCCCGTCGGTAATGCTGGTGTTACTGGAAGTCTTTTTAAGAGTAGCGTTCCCTACGGCAAGTTTCGCCCAGAACTGTCCAATGTCCTGTCCCTCGCCAGAGTAGATATAACCGCCACATTCATAGCGTCCCTTGTTCTCGCTGGCAAAGGCTTTCGCCCCAGCGTACACCTCGTCCTGTATCGCTTTTGGGATTTCATCATAGGAAGCTCTGACATTATCGCATTGCCAGCCCAGATGAACGCTCAATCTCTGCCATACGACACACTGTTCAAGAAGATAGACCTGTTTATAGTTCAATCCGCTGTGACTTTGTGTGTACTGCTTGACATATTCCAGAGAGA
>FCNA01000165.1 GCA_900018345.1 Clostridiales bacterium CHKCI006 | reverse complement strand
ATATATTTTTTACGAACAGAACGAGAGCCGTCCGGTTTAGTGAAACGTTGGGACTGGACAAGACGAAGATAAGGGATACCGTTATTAGAGAATTTTTCGATGAACAAGAAAACCGCCTCCTATATACCAATGGACTACTTAAAGTATAACATATAAACAACTAAAAGTCAATATAAAAAAGACGAAAAATAATGAATAAGCCAATAAATTTCGTCTTTAGTAATAACTTAATGATAGTAAACAAGGTGGCAAACTCGGGTATCATCCCCATCACTGGTAAAGATAAACGCGTTGACCTCTTCTTGGTGATAAATATCCAAAAGGGCCCGCAGATAAGTGTGATCCATGCCATAGCTGCCATATTCATTTTCCAGCTGCACCATGAT